>CALRZI010000004.1:0-283553 GCA_943372605.1 Chitinophaga pinensis
CCGACTTGCAGTCGGAAATTGCGACGAAGGGTACAACCAAACATATAGTTGTGGCTACAATAAATTATGATTAACAGGGTGAGTTTTAATAGCACAACACATTAAAGTATTAACCCATTAAGGTTTCACAAACCCATGAGAATCGTTTATTTATTAATTGTATTTTCTTTTTTCTTCTCTCCAGCTCAAGCACAGGAAGAGAAAAAAATAGCAGATCAGGCATACCTGATAACCCGCATGGTACAACGTTATCATGTAATGCCAAAAGAACTGAACACAGATTTCTCCGAAGCCTTTTTTAAACAGTTTATTGCTACCATCAACGAAGGGAATATTATGCTGCTAAAAGCAGATATTGACAGCCTGAATTATTATAAAACCAGACTTTCAGACGAGATTAAAAATAAACAAACCGCATTCTTACAACTGACAATACAAGTTTTTAAAAAACGGTTTCAGCAGGCAGACAGTCTTGTACAACTGTTTTCAGAAAAGCCTTTTAACCTCATGTTGAATGAAACCCTGAGCGAAGAGGAAGCTGAACGTCACCCCAAAGATATTGCCGAGCAGCAACAGAAATTGTATAAATGGATCAAGCTAAAAATACTGGAAGAATTAATTGAGGAGTCAGACATAGACGAAGCAACCAATAAAGACAGCCTGATTAAATTATTACCTGTTCTTGAACCCAGACTTAGAAAAAAAGCCATTGCTGCTTTTCAGCGATCTATCAGACAGATTACAGAAACCCCCAACGGAATTACGGATGCAGTGGGGAAAATTTATTGTAAAGTACTGGCTTCCTGTTTCGATCCGCATACCAGTTTTTTCCCACCGGCAGAAAGAGAAAATTTTGAAAGTGAATTAGGGAAGAGTGTTCCTAAATTCGGATTTAGTCTTTCTGCGGAAGAAGAAGATATTGTAATAGAGAACCTGGCACCAGGAAGTGCGGCCTATAAAAGTGGTCAGTTGAATCCGGGCGATAAGATTGAAAAAATAAAATGGGAAGGAAAAGAGGCTGTTGACGTATCGGGGGCAGATCAGAAAAAAATAAGTGAACTGTTGAGCTCAGGTAGCCAGGAAAAACTAACCCTTACCGTTCGTAAAACCGATGGAACCCTCAGAGAAGTAGTATTACAGAAAGAACTGATTGATAAAGACCTCGAAGAAGAAAAAGTGCAGGGATATATTTTAAATGGAACAAAAAAAATAGGCTTTGTTGCCCTGCCAGACTTTTATACAGACTGGGATGACAGAACCAATAGTATTAATGGCTGCGCCAATGATCTGGCCAAAGAAATCATCCGTCTGAAAAAAGAAAATATAGATGGACTGATTCTTGATCTTCGTTTTAACGGAGGCGGTTCGATGCAGGAAGCCATTGATTTGTCAGGAATTTTTATTGATGCCGGTCCGGTAGGTCAGTTAAAAACCAAAGAAGAGAAGCTGATCACTTTAAAAGATGTGAACAGAGGCATGGTGTACGACGGGCCACTTGTGATATTGGTGAATGCTTTTAGTGCATCGGCCTCAGAAATGGTGGCAGGAACGCTGCAGGATTATAAAAGGGCCGTTATTATTGGCTCACCTACATTTGGCAAGGGTACGGCACAGGTGATGATACCACTTGATACTACGATCGATTTTTCGAAACCACCTGTATTCAAACCCAATAGCAATTCCATTAAACTTACGGTGGAACATTTATACCGTGTAAATGGCGTAACGGTTCAGGGTAAGGGCGTAATACCGGATATTGAATTGCCCGATTTTTTTCAGGCAGCAGGAGAAAGAGAAAAAGACCAGCCTTTTTCGCTACAACCAAAAGATGTACCTGCTAATAAATATTATCAACCCCTGCAGTATTTGCAACCGCTCGATGTACTGAAAAGCTATGCTGCAAATATCACAGACACGCTCGGGTATTTTAAAATGCTGAATAAGTATATACAATACTACCAGACGGTAGCAGAAAATAAAAGCACCCCACTCTATCTGCCG
Source organism: Chitinophaga pinensis (assembly GCA_943372605.1). Lineage (GTDB taxonomy): Bacteria > Bacteroidota > Bacteroidia > Chitinophagales > Chitinophagaceae > Sediminibacterium > Sediminibacterium pinensis_H. The sequence continues at coordinate 2,002 of CALRZI010000004.1, forward strand.
GCTTTGCTCGAACAGCAACAAAAAATGACCCGTTTAACGACTCAGTTAGACAGCGCCAGAATGGCCTATCAGAACAGTTTTATTGTTAACAGACCAGGAAAAAAAGAGGCGACCGCTTTTTCACAGGAGGCTCTTATGGATGAACTGTTGAAAAAAAGTCTTTCTGCTGATCCGTACATTGATATTGCATACCGTATCTTAGCAATACCCCCAAAGAATTAAATTTCACCTACTTTATCTCACAAAACCCTGTGTAATGAGAAAATTACTGTGCCGCTTGTTTTGCGGCTTCCTGCTGTTAATGGTCTCTATTTTTTCTGCTGTTGATGTAAAGGCGCAGAATATATCTGAAAACCCTGTTGATTACCTCTCGGCAGTCGGAAACATTCAAACAGAGATGAACGCCAAATACATGGCCTATATCAGTGCAGTGGCACATGGGCGCAGAGCCAGAAAGATTGAAAAAATGCGTTTGCAGACACTCGATGCCATCACAAACAGCCGGTATAAAACCATCGAGTTACCCTACTTTAAAAAAGACAATACACTTCGCCAAAGCAGTATTGAATATATACAGTTGTGCTACAGTGTTTTCAATGAGGATTATGCCAAGATTGTAAACATGGAAGAAATTGCTGAACAGTCATTCGACCAGATGCAGGCATATATATTGTTGCAGGAGAAAACAAGCGAGAAATTAAAACAGGCTACAGATAAAATGCAACAGGCCAGCAAAGATTTTGCTGCCAAAAACAATATTACCCTTGTTAACAAGCAAACTGAACTGGGCGATAAAATGGAAGTTGCAGGAGCGCTGAATCATTACATGAACAAAGTATTCCTTGTTTTTTTTAAATGCAACTGGCAGGATAACGAACTGATAAAAGCGATGAACAGTAAAAAAGTAACAGATATTGAACAGGCGCGCAGTGCTATTATTAAATATGCAGTGGAGGGTCTACAGGCACTGGATACCATTAAGAATTTTAAGGGCGATGGTACACTGGCAATGGCTTGCAGACAGGCATTACAATACTATAAAAAAACGGCAGAAAACGATATTCCAAAAGTTACAGACTTCTTTTTGCTGGAAGAAAATTTTGCTAAACAACAGAAAACCATTGATGCCAAAGGCGCAGGCAGAACAAAAGAAGATGTAGACGCATTCAATAAACTGGTGAAAGAATTTAATAATGGTGTAAATGCGTATAACCAGTTAAATAATAACCTTAATGCCAACCGAAACAGGATTCTTGAAAACTGGCAATCAGCAGAAAAAGGTTTTGCAGATGCGCATATGCCACATTATAAATAGAGGATTTGTTCCCCGAAATATCAATAATCTTTCAGTTCGGTATGGTTGCCTTTTGGTAAGACCACATTTCTAAACAACTCATAGAAAAAACCCATCACTAAAAAATCTCTGCCTGTTTCATCATTGATTTTATAGTCGAACTGGTGGAGATAACCAATCTGTAAGGTTGAATGCCTGCTGATTTTATAATTTAAAGCCAGTTGCATTCTGTTGCGTTCAAAATAGGGTTCATTATCCGTGAAGAATAATTCATTACTAAAACTGGCCTGAAAGGGTTTATAACCTTTGCTATCTTTTCCAAATGGATAGGATACACCAACCCTGTAACGAAACCTGTTGCGATAGCCATTGCTGGTCCACCTCATTTCTGCCCGGTAGCGTTGTTCCAGTTTAAATTGTTTGATATCCTGAAACAGAATAAGCTGTGGCCAGAGACGGAACTCATTATTGTTTTTAGGCAGTTTAAAATTGCCACCTTCTGCAAAAGTCTGGTAGCTGCCTGCTCCTAAAGAGAGCTGAACCGATTTGTTCAGTTTATAGTTAAAGCCTCCCTTGTATTCATAGTAATGAAAGTTGTTGTAAAATTTGAGTGAGCGCAGTTGTCCTTCACCAAACAGACTCAGTTTATCGGTATGGTTGTATTTAAGGTTTACAATATTCCATGACCCAAGATCAAAAGACTGGGCGGATATTTTTTGAATGGATAAGATAATGATCAGGAAGATTAAACAGAAAGTGCGCATGGGTAACTAAAGTATTTGCAGGGTTTTACTGTAGGTTTTTAAAGAATGAAGGTATGCGAAAGCCTTATTGCCGTTCAATTTTAGCCAGTTTCATTTTAATAACCAAAGTAGAGTCGGGAGAAACATTTGCCGGGTATCCTTTTCGTTTTACGAGATAAGGAGGAGCAATTAATTCTCTTATTTCTCCCACCCGCATACCTCTCAAACCTTCATCAACAGCGGCTGTTGCCTGGTTGCCACCAATCAATACTTTAACCGGCGAAGTAGAATTGTAGTTTGAATATAAAACGGTGCCATTTCTATAACTGGTGGTCTCGTAAATATACACCTGATCACCTGCTGCCGCTTTTATTCCACTTCCCTTTTCTATAATCCGGTATTGCAGACCAGATTTTGTAGCTACCATTTTGTTTGAACAGCTACTGAGGAGTATGAGCAATGAAATGGGTAATAGCTTGTCAGACATTTTTAAAAGTTTGATTATGCTACTATTTTTAAAGCATTGGTTTTTTGAACCTGCTACACAGCTACCTGCTTCAGGCTGCCTGTTTTTCTGTAACAAATAAATTTCTTGTTGATGGTTCATGAAACAAATGTATATCCCAGCCACCGTGGAACATTCAAAAATGTGACGTGATCTACCAAAACCCGGGACGCTCTTCTCGAAAAGCTGGGATAGTTGGTAAATTCTCCCCGGAAATGATGATTCCATTGCCCTCAAACCCAATAAAATCAAGGAGTTTGTTTTTCGTTCTCCTCAATGCTACCTCGGGCCACTCCGTGGAACACTTGATTTTATTGACTTTCTTCTTCATTTCTCCTCATTGCTACCTCGGAATAGAAAGAACAAGCCTTACTGGTATTGTGTTCTGTGAGAGCCGCTCCTCATTGCTTCCTCAATTGAACCTCGGGCACGTTTCTGAAACCCTTGCCACCACAGCATTCTATTTTAGCTCCTCCTCATTGCTACCTCAATGATACCTCTTTGATACCTCTGTTCGTCCTCGGAAACACCTCGGGGAGATGTGAGGGGTTAGGGGTTGGCTGTTAGGTATTAGGTGTTAGGAGGAAGTATTGGTGGCTACATTCCTCCTAACACCTAATACCTAACCCCTAACTGCTTACAGCTCCTAACCCCCAACTGTTACCAACACCCAACAAGTTGCCGAAAATTAAACCGGCTATAATGATAAACGCCATGATCCTGCACGGAGGAAGAAGAGAGGTTGAACTGAGGTTGAAGAGAGCTGTGAATAAGGAGTAACACAATGTCTCCCTCTATCACCGCAGGCTTTAGAGGGAGACATTGCGTGGAATTTCTTTTTTGAACACCCTGCGAAGAAGGAATGTAACAACCTGCCAGGAAAATCTATAACGTACATCATTGTAAGGTGGAGGGTTCCGTATATGTACAGGATGGCTTGATGGGGGGTGGATGAACCGTAGAGGAACTCAGTTATGACACAGGGAGATATACGCACCTGAAACGGACCTATAGCGGACTTATAGCGGACTGATAGGGCAGTCGGATAGCCCTTCTGTCTGGTGTATAATCTCAGGAAGAAAACACCTCAGTCCTCGGAGATACTGGTACAAACAGCTTTTGGGTTTGGACAACAGGAGAAAGGAATACCCTACGAAGAAGGAAAATTCAGACGCATTGAAAATCAATGACTATCAGCTAAACTTTCGTAAAAACCCAAGTTACTTATTCCGATTAACAGTTAATTTGTTTAAATTGGTATAGTTTTACATACTGAATGAAAGAAAAAATTGTCATATCACCCACTAATAGCAAGGCGATTGAGCTAATAAAAGTCATTAAAGACAAGAAAGCTCAAATGCAAAAGCACTTTGCCCAACCTGGCAGTAAATTACCTTCATTAAAGGTAAAATTCGACTCCAATTCTGCAAAATGATTCGCAGTGTTACGGATTTTTATTCTTACTTATTTCAAGAAGAAGAAGGCATTACGGCTGCGTATTTTAAAACTGTAACAGGAACGGAGTATCGGGTTTATTTTTATCCTGTTCCTGATTATTTTGATATGCTTAGCCCTCATACACAATTGTATCATTGTGGTTATTTCTTTGGGTTTACTAAACTGGCTCCGAATGAGGGGAAAAGAGAACCCATTGACTTTCGGATAAGAAACACCATTCTTGTTTTAATAAATGATTTTTTCAAGGAGAAGGGTGTAGATAAAGTGCTGCTTTTTTATTGTGATGATGATGATGGAAAAAAACTAAAACGGTATAGCTGTTTTGATACATGGTACGATTTGTCAGAAACCAGAAACAACTTCAAAAAATATGATGAAGAAATTATTGTAGTGGATGAGAATGGTGTTCAGGTTGATGCAAATTATATGAGCTTGATAATTGAATCTGATAATCCTAAAACTGATTTGCTTTTAAGCGAATTCCAGTCTTTGAAAGAGCAGCTTATCACAAACAAATAGTATTGTCTTCAGTTCTTTGATGTAATTACTAATCTTATTGTTCCTCGGAGAAACTGTTGCAAACTGCTTTTGGGTTTGGGCAGTAGGAGAAGGAAGACCATGCATAAAAGCAACAAATTGAGATACTCAAATTACGCAGTCTCCCTTTTTTTGGTATTAGCAGTCTTTTTCTTGCGAAGTTGTTGTTTTGCCTTTTTTACTTTGTATGCCTTTATAAATTCACTGATTGTTTTTCTTTCTTTGTCTGTCAAAGGCTTTCCGTTAATTATAAAGTCGACTCCGTCTGGCTCTTTTATGTGTCCCATTTTATATGCTTTTAAAATATTTGTCAATAAGTTTACTAGATGCACTTGTATTCCTTCTCCAAAGAGTCTACTTTTTTTGAATGTTCCCCGCAATGTCTCCCTCTATCACCGCAGGTGAAAGATTGGGCCCACAGGACTCTCCAACGGAGTTCTATGAACCTTTGGAGGACGTTGCGGAAAGTTACAAAGAAGCAGGCTTATTATTACAATGCCTGCACGCATATCACTAATCAACAGTCGGAGGTTAAAACAAATAGAAATACGCTGGCTGTGTTACAACGCAAGGTCCCCAATCTAAAGCCTTCGGCTTGAGAGGGAGACATTGCGTAGAACTTCTTTTTTTGAACACTCTGCGAAGAAGGAAAGTTCCCAAAGTTGAAATAAGAGTTTTGTCGCTCCCATTATTCGCCAAACCTCTGTTGGGTATAGTTTTTTATTTTTTGGGCTTTAAAAACATAACTTTATTTCCGGCTTCTGCCCATAAAGCTAAACAAAATTCTGTCGCACTATCAAGATTTTGGTGTATGTCTTCGTTGAATTCACAAAGATTAAAAATGTCAGTCCCCTTATTATAAAGATTAGCAATAACGGATGTGCAAAATTCAAAATCATCTTCCTCTTTATGGTTTTTGGTCTTGCCGAATATAGATGTCAAACCAAGGCAATTTGGATATGGATAAGTAAATGGAGATTCATTAATTAGTAAAATGTTGTTTGAAAAATTTGATGCTTCACCAATCCTCAGTCTCAAAGTAGTATTATTGAGTTCATTTGGTTTTACTTCTACCAAAAAGTTTGTTCCAGCCGCTGTTGTCAATTTGAAATCGGGACTCCAGGTTTTTAAATCAAAAGGCTCGTACGTGAATTTCCAATTCATTAGGTCAAAGAAAGCGGCCCACCTTGCTTCTAATCTTGACCTGTATTGAATGTGGTTGTATATTGTTGGAATTGCTCTAAACTTGTATGTCATTGTATGGAATTTTTATATTTTTCAGCTTGATATTTAATGTAGTCTTTTAAAATTACGTCCAACGGTTTGCGGCTTGGCGAAGGGCGGGATTTTTAGCCCTGATGTTCATTTGAAGCACAAATGTTTGTTTTAGCACAAAAGTTTCTACGAAGCACGTCAGCCCGCCTTTTGCCAAAACGCTGTTACCTGCTGCCCGATTCATTGTGGGTTCATAAATTTTTCAAGTGTCTCGATATTTTTTTTCACTTGGGTCATGTCCATAATTTTTGAGCCTACTTCCACCGCTTGTCGGTAGAAAGGCAAAATGATCTTTGGAAAATTTCTTTGCTTAAACCCATTTGTTTCCGCAATCATTTTCTTTAAACGAATATCGCCAAACTTAACAAGCAGATGTGTTGCTCTGTAAATTTCGTTCGCATCTCGTCTATCGAGTATTTTATCCACTAAATTTTGAAACTCCAAATCACTTCGATTTATGTCTTCCTTATTTTCGTAACGGGTTAGTGATTCTTGAATTTCTATTGTTTCAACATTTGCAAAATTTATTCTTATGTTATGTCCTGCCCACATGTCGTATTTCTCGTCATACCAAACTCCTGAGTCATGCCATTTACCATAAAACTGAACTGAATTTTTTATTCTGAACCCTTTAAGTCCATCCTTTGAACCTAAAATTGTTGCTTTACATGGGTCAGGAAATAAAGCATCTACTTCCTTGTCGGTTTGGTATGATGTGAAACTTTCTAGATACAACTTCTTAAATGCGTCAAAGAATAAGATTATGTTTTCGATTTTGGGATATAAAAACTCTGTTACAGTAAAGGATGACTGTCCGATACCGTTTATGCGAATTGGTTCAGAATCGTGAAGTATGTATTCTTCATCGCTTAATGAATATGCAGAATGAAAAAACGAATTTCTAATTTCCTTATAGTGGTTTTCTTCAAAAAAGGCAATGATGTTTAGTTTTCCAGCATCGTCCAAAAGCTCCACCAAAAAATCTTGTTTCTCTCCAATTCCTAAAAGGCGTTCATATTTCTTCGTTTTCCAAAAAAGGTATGATGAACCTTTATAACCCAATTTTATTTTGCAAAGACTTCCAAGTATATTATAGAAATCGCTGTTCTCAAAAAATGTAGAATAGAGTAGTGTTCCAATTCTTGTTTTCTCTTTTTTGGAAAACTGAAAGTAAAGTCTCTTGTAAAATGCAATTGCATCAAACCATTCATGCAAGTTGGTTGACAGTTCTTTCGCACCCATACCAGTATAGTTGATGAGTGTCTGAACAAATTCAAACTCCCTTTTTTGCTTTGCTTCGTCAAAAAGCGTTGTCAAGTCGCTAATCGCTTCTTTCATTCTCGTTCGTTTATTGTTGTCCGTTTCAAGTTAGCACGGTCGTCACGGGTTGCAGGTAACTATAAATATACGCAAACCCCTTTATATATAATAAAAAAATACTACATTTAAATCCAAGTAATTACACAAAAAAGGACAAGTAATTCTGACAAATTCAGCAATGCGTATTTTGTCAGTTATCATCCATCTGAAATAATCGCTTTCCAACTTTCCGCTAAACATTGTATATTAAATCATCATCCTATTGTATTTCCATCCAATAAAACAAGCATCCATGCTGTTCATACGCACTGCCATCATCATAACAATATTCCTGCAAACAAACTCGCTTTGTATTGCACAAAAGACCCGTGATTATTTGCCCGTATCTTTCGCAGCACAAAACCGTTTACAAAAAATAGCACCACTCTTTCCTGTTATCGAAGCACTCTATAGAACGCATGCCGAAAAAAATCATTTCCCCGGTTATAGTTTTGGTATTGTGTTAGATGGTCAACTGGTGTTTACCGGTAACGGTGGTTATCTTGATATTGCTACTCAACAGCCGGTTACTTCTCAGTCTATGTTTAGAATTGCTTCTATGTCTAAAAGTTTTACGGCCATGGCCATTGTACAACTCAGAGACGATGGCAAACTCCGTTTAGATGATCCTGTAGAAAAATATATTCCGGCACTCAAAGAACAACGCTTAACCAGCGATGCACCCCTTATTACCATCCGCGATCTGCTCACCCATTCCGGCGGCTTTCCGCAAGACGATCCCTGGGGCGATCGTCAGTTGGCCGATACAGAAGAAGAACTGCTGGCACTCATAAAAAAAGGTCTCCACTTTTCTACTGTTACCGGTTTGCAGTATGAGTACAGTAACCTGGGTTTTGCCATGCTGGGCTATATTATTCATCAGGTATCCGGCAAACCCTATAGTGAGTATATAGCTGACCATATCTGGAAACCCTTAGGTATGAACCAGGCCGAATGGGAATACAGTAAAGTACCTGCAGCCTCTCTCGCCAAAGGCCATCGCTGGATCAACAATAACTGGAGAGATGAACCGCTTTTACACGATGGTATTTACGGTGCCATGGGTGGTATGATCAGTTCGGTTTCTTCCTTCAGCAAATACATGGCTTTACATATGCAGGCCTGGCCTGCCAGCAACGCCACAGAAACTGGCCCGGTTAAACGCAGCAGTATCAGAGAAATGCAGCAGCCTCAACGTTTCAGTTCACTCAACCCGCAATACCGTTATGCCGATGGCAGGCTTTGCCCCATGGTTACCGCTTATGGCTATGGCCTGCGCTGGTCGAAAGACTGCGTGGGCAGAACCACGGTGGGTCATAGCGGCGGCCTCCCGGGTTTTGGAAGCAACTGGGTTATTGCACCCGATTATGGTATTGGTGTGGTGTTCTTCGCCAATCTTACCTATGCTTCCACAGCGGGTATCAATGCTCAGGTATTAGATACTTTAATCAGAGGAGCCGGCTTAGAACCAAGGGTATTGCCAGCTTCGAACGTATTAAAAGATGCACAAAGCCGTTTACTGGCTTTATTACCCGACTGGAACAATGCAGCCAGTTCTTCCTTATTTGCAGATAATTTTTTCGACGATTATCCACTCGCCAATCTGAAAGAGGATGCCAGGAAAATATTTGATGCGGCAGGTAAAATAATAAGCATCGGTGAAATGATTCCCGAGAACCAGTTAAGAGGCACCTGCACGCTGCAATGCGAGAGGGGACGTATTCAGATATTCTTTACCCTCACGCCGGAAAACCCGGCTAAGATTCAGGAATACAGGATTAGGGGAGTGGGGCTTTGAGCTGCGAGCTGTGAGCCATGAGGTATTTTGATTATGTTGTAAATATCTAAAAAGGAAAACAGTCCCAAGCTCATAGCTCGAAGCTCAAGGCTCATAGCTTATAATACTAATGTTATCAAATCATTACCAAATGATTAATAAATCATTACTAAATAGTTAACGAATAATTTTGCCGGCGTTCAAAAGATGTTACATGGCAAGATTATGGATTGCGGCTTTACTGTTGATGTTGTCTTTTACGGTTCAATCTCAAACCAGTAAAGACAGTACCAAAATGGCTGCCAAACCTGCTCCCGAAAAGAAATGGTTTGAAACTTTCTCTGTACGGGGTTATGTTCAGGCCCGCTATAACCGATTGCTCGAAACCAATCCCAACCTCGGTAATGAACAGGGCGACAGAAGCTGGGGCAAAAACGGCGGTTTCTTTCTGCGTCGTACCCGTATTATCTTCTTCGGTCAAATCAGCAAACAGGTCTATTTCTATATTCAGCCCGATTTTGCCAGTTCGGCTTCTTCCTCCTCATTACATTTTGGTCAACTGAGAGATGCGTATATGGATGTTGGGGTGGATGCGAAGAATGAATTTCGTTTCAGAATAGGTCAGAGTAAAGTGCCTTATGGTTTTGAGAACATGCAATCGAGTCAGAACAGACTGGTACTCGACAGAAACGATGCACTGAACAGTGCCGTTGCCAATGAGCGTGACCTGGGTGTATTCTTCTATTGGGCGCCCACCAAACAAAGAGAACTGTTTTCATCACTGGTTCGTGATGGGTTAAAAGGCTCCGGCGATTATGGTGTTTTTGCTTTTGGTGCCTATAACGGACAAACCGCTAATAAACCCGAACAGAACGATCAGTTACATGTGGTTACCCGTTTTTCTTATCCCATGGCCATCGGCAAACAAATTATTGAACCGGGTATTCAGGCTTATACTGGTAAATATGTGGTTACCAGAGAACAAACCAGCAGCAACACCAAAATAAAACAGGATCGCAATTATCTCGATCAGCGTGTGGCGGGCACATTTGTACTCTATCCTAAACCTTTTGGTATACAAGCTGAATACACGTTTGGTAAAGGACCTGAATTTAATACGGTAACAGACTCTATTGAAACCAGATCGTTACAAGGTGGTTATATCACCCTCTCTTACCTGATTAAAAACAAGCAACAACAAATTTTTATTCCTTTCGTGCGTGGTCAATATTATGATGGAGGTAAAAAACATGAACTCGATGCGCGCAGTTACCGGGTAAAAGAATTAGAGATAGGTGTAGAATGGATACCCGTTAAACAGTTTGAGCTGGTAGCCATGTACACAATTTCTTCCCGCAGGTACGAAGATTTTGCGCTACAGAATAATCTGCAAAAAGGAAACCTGCTGCGTTTACAGGCACAGTTTAATTTCTAATCAGAAAAAACGCTCTGATCATTAATAACTATAGCGACTCTTTACAATTCATTCAATAAAAAATTGAAGGTCAGGAGGCGACAATAACTAAGCGTATTTTTTAATGCTGCGTAAGTTACCCTTCGTCGCAATTCCCGATCTACGATCGGAATGCTCCTCAGGGTGACTATGGATCTGAGAATGAAGTGCGGAGGTGATTGGCTTTGCCAATCACCTCCGCTGTTTACTATTACTTGATTCGTCACCCTGTCCAAAGGACTCCCATGGAGAGGAACGTTCCGACTATAAGTCGGAAATCGTGACGAAGTGTCTTGCATAAGGTAACTGCTAAACAAGCAAAGCGAAATTAACAAAGCGAAAAGCGCTTGATTACACAGGTCATTATGTTTAACTTTAGTGAGCTAAACCAATTAAGATGGCTATTAAAACACAAGTGGGTAAAGAAGATGTAGTAGCATTTCTTCAGCAACAACCCGAACCAAAACAAGCAGACTGTCTGGTATTGCTCGATATGATGAAAGCTGTTACAGGTTTGCCCGCTCAGTTATGGGGTGGTGCCATCGTTGGTTTTGGCAGTTATGATTACCAGCAAAAAGGTGGCGTTAAAGGGAGTTGGTTCTTAACCGGTTTTGCTCCACGCAAACAAAATATCAGTATTTATATCATGACCGGTTTTTCGCACTATGAAGATTTATTGAAAAAACTCGGACCTCACAAAACAGGCATGGGTTGCCTCTACATAAAAAAACTGTCTGATATTGATCAGACAGTTTTAAAAGAGATGATTGAGGCTTCTTTCCTTCTAATGAAATCGAAATATACCCAACAGTAATCATTTATTGCTGACGCAAAGGCTTTCCTACTTCAATGGTACAATCATGACCAGGCTGTCCGTGTGGCGGATTGAGTTTTACACCCGCAGCATTTGCCGGAGCAGGTTGTTGTATCATAGGTGATGGATTCTGTGTGGGTGGCTGTGGCTGCATCTGCACAGGAGCCGGACCACCCGCATTGGCTGGTGAATTCAGAGGTGCTCCAACTGCAATATCGCAACGATGTCCTGGAAGTCCGTGTGCCGGGTTTAATGCCGCAGTTGTTTGCTGTGGTGGCATTGCAGATACTTTATTTGTATCTGCTACAGTTGGTACTGATGTGGCTACGGGTTGTATGGGAGGTGCCGACTGATTGAGTTGCACATTACCCTCTCCCTCACTGCTGTTACATGACACCAGTATTGTAAAAACTGCTATTCCAACGAGATTTTTCATTTGCTTCATGTTTTAAATATACGATTGTCTGATTATTTTGAGCTGTTTGCCTTAAATACACGCAGAAAATTTTCTCCCAGTATTTTGCGGATGTCTTTTTTACTGTAGCCTCTTTCCTGCAATGCTTTTGTAATGAGCGGAAAACCTGTTACATCGTCTAATTGCTGCGGCGCTGAACTGATGCCGTCAAAATCGGAACCCAACCCTACATGGTCTACTCCCGCCAGACGAACAATATAATCCAGGTGATCAAGCAACACAGAAAGGGGCGGTCTTAATGCTTTTACTTCTTCCGGATATTTATGAAAGAGATATTCTTCTGTAAAATGTGGTTCCGGATTGATGGCTTTTAGAGAGTCTTTTTCTTTTTGATGTGTATTGAGAAAACTGATATTCCTGTTATTGAAATTGCTGTCTACAAAACCGGAGAAAAAATTGAGGTGAATTACCCCGCCGTTTTTGGCGATGGCTTTTATCTGATCATCTTTCAGGTTTCTGAATACAGGGCATAACTGGTGCACACAGCTGTGCGAAGCAATTACAGGTTTGGTGCTGATGTTGATGGCATCCCAGAATGTTTGTTCACCTACATGCGAAATGTCAACGATCATACCCAACGCATTCATGCGTTGAATAATCTGTTCTCCCAAACTGGTTAATCCTTTTTTACCATTGGGTATTTTGTTGGCCGATTCATCCATTGCAGAACTTGCCCAACTGGTTGAGTTGTTCCAGGTAAGGGTCATATACCGCACGCCTCTTTCATACAACTGATCGAGGTATTCGAGTTTGTCTTCGATCATATGTCCACCTTCCACACCCATCATTACCGCCAGTTTTTTTTGTTTCACTGCTTTTTTCAGATCAGCGGGTGTTTTTGTAATCATCATGGCAGATGGGTTACGGTTGGTCCAGGCGTATAAAGAATCTATTTGTCTGTTGGCTATGGCAAAACCTTTACCGGTGGTGTAGGTACCATCGCTCCAGATAGAAAATATCTGTACATCAACCCCACCTTCTTTCATTCTCTTCAGATCGGAATGTGTGATGCCTTTCAGTTGCTGGTCGAAAGAAACGTTCTTTTCAATTGACTGTGTAGGGAAATCGTTATGTGTATCTATAACAATAGCCCGCTGGTGCAGCTTTTTATACGACTGCGCCTGCAGCAGAGCAGGTAATAAAAAAATAAACAACAACCGTAATTTATACATAATAAGATTTTTTTCGTGAGAGTTGAGGGGTTAGATGTTAGGGATTAGCGTAGAGAAGCAAAAGCAAAACAATCCTTCTTTTCACCTTTCACCTTTCACCTTTCACGTCTCACGATCATTGCTTCCTGATGCTTATTCCTGCACGAACACCCGTGTGCACACCCTCATTTACCGTTAATTCTCCATTCACCAATACATACTTAAACCCGGTTGAATACTGGTGTGGTTTTTCGAAAGTGGAAAGGTCTTTTACCTGTTGCTCATCAAACACCACAATATCTGCCGCATAACCTTCTACCAATAATCCTCTTCCTTCGAGTTTAAATTTTGATGCAGGTAAAGAGGTCATTCTTCTGATGGCTTCTTCCAGTGAAATTACTTTTTCTTCACGCACATATTTCGATAATATCCTTGCATTGGTTCCATAACCACGTGGATGCGGATTACCTTGTTTGTAAATACGTATGCTGGCATCAGAAGCAAACATGTTGAATGGGTATTGCATAATGGCTTTTACATCGTCTTCACTCATTCCATGAAAAACCATACCGGCACCACCTTTCTCCATCATTTGCACAATGGTTTCAGCTTCGTTGATTGCATCAGATGCTCTGCCCATGATTTTATTTACTTCTTCAATGCTTTTTCCATTGAGTGTTGTATCCGCTTCATAATAAGCCACTACCGGAAAACTAAAATGCTGTAATCCTCTTTTGGCGAGTCTTTGCAGCATATGTTTTTTTACTTCATTTCTGATGGCAGGTTTTGCCAGTCTAGCTTTAATGGAATCACGTCCATCCGCCAGTACCCAGTCGGGCAACAAAGTGCTGAGCGATGTACTGGATGCGGTATATGGATACTGGTCAATCGTTACATCCAGTCCTTCCTGTCTTGCTTTAATTACCATGGGTATGGTTTCTTTACTTCTGCCCCAGTTCTGCTGACCACTCAATTTAAAATGCGATAACTGTACAGGTAATCCGGCTTCTCTTCCAATATGCAATGCTTCTTCAATAGCATAGGTTACACTATCTCCTTCATCGCGCATATGGCTTGCATATACACCATGATACCTGGCAGCCACTTTTGCCAGCCGCAATACTTCTGCTGTTTTTGAATATGTACCGGGTATATAAATAAGTCCTGTTGACATACCCACTGCTCCATCTTTCATGGCTTTCTCTACAATGGCTTCCATCTGCACCATTTCTTCTTCGCTAGGATCTCTTTTGGCTGAGCCCATCACTGCTTTGCGCACATTGTTATGCCCAATGAGTGCCGCTACATTTACAGATGTTTTCAGACTGTCGATCATTTGCAGGTACTTTCCAATATCGGCATCAGATAAACCACAGTTACCTGTAATAACAGTGGTTACGCCATCGTATATAAAATTACCGGCCTGTGGATTCTTTTTCTCATCATCTTCAATATGCGTATGCACATCAATAAAACCGGGAGCTACTATCAACCCTTTCGCATCTATGATCCGGTTGGCTGTCCATCCGGTTAGGTTTCCCTTTTTTACTATTCTGCCTTTGCTGATGGCCAGATCGCCATAGTACCAGGAATTACCCGTTCCGTCGAGTATTTTTCCTCCTTTGATGAGTAGATCAGCCTGCTGACCATTAGCAGCGAGGCCTATGAAAAGAGTCGCAATAACAAATAAACGCATACGAAAAGATTATATATTTTCTTTCTCCGGATTAAAATCCGGAGCAGGGAAATCGATTGAAAGGTAATAAATCTTAAGTGACTGATTTACAGAGCATGGTTGAAATTCCAGCTATGAGCTGTAAGCCATGAGCTATGAGGTTTTCGATATTTTATGTCTCCTAATTTTCCCCGGATACTAAAAATTGCCTCACACTCATGGCTCATAGCTCGTGGCTCACAGCTTGAAACGGCTCACAGTAAGGGGTCAATAATATGTCTGACCGCATTGCTTAAACTCAGGGTGAATAGCGTAATTTTGCACTCCAATAAAAAAGCGGATATGCTGGATAAGCTCGAAGCAATTAAGGCAAGGTTTGAACAGGTAGGGGTGGCACTCACCAACCCTGAGATCATTAATGATCAGAAGAAGTTTGGTGCCTTCAGTAAAGAGTATCGTTCACTGGAAAAGATTGTACAGCCTTATGAGGCCTATCTTAAAGTGATGGCCGATTATCGTTTTGCCAAAGAAAGCCAGAACAGCAGCGATGAAGACATGCGTGAACTGGCGAAGATGGAATTGCCTGAGCTGGAAACAAAGAAAGAAGCATTAGAGAAAGAACTGACCAAACTGCTCATACCTAAAGATCCACAGGATGATAAGAATGCCATCCTCGAAATACGTGCAGGTACTGGTGGCGATGAAGCCAGTTTGTTTGCAGGTGACCTCTTGGGTATGTATCTCCGTTACTGTGCCAAAAAAGGCTGGAAAGCAGCCGTAGTAAGTGAAAGCGAAGGAACAGTAGGCGGTTATAAAGAAGTGGTGGTGGAAGTTACCGGTGAAGATGTATATGGTACTTTGAAATTTGAGAGTGGCGTTCACCGTGTACAACGTGTACCAGACACTGAAACACAGGGGCGTGTACATACATCTGCAGCTACTGTTGCCGTAATGCCCGAAGCAGAAGAAGTAGACTTTGAATTGAAAGAAAGTGATGTAAAAATGGAAACCGCCCGTAGTGGTGGTGCAGGTGGACAGAACGTAAACAAAGTAGAAACAAAAGTATTTCTTACCCATATTCCTACAGGTGTTGTGGTGGTTTGTCAGACCGAACGTTCGCAGTTAGGTAACCGCGAAAAAGCCATGACCATGTTACGTACCAAACTCTATGAAGAACAGGTACGCAAGCAGGAGGAAGAAATAGCCCGTCACAGAAAAACGCTGGTGAGCACAGGTGACCGAAGTGCCAAGATAAGAACCTATAACTGGCCACAGGGCAGGGTTACAGATCATCGTATAGGCCTCACTTCGTATAATCTTGATGCCGTAATTAATGGTGAAATAGAAGAATTCATCGAGGCCTTACAGGTTGCAGAGAATGCGGAGAAGATGCTCGACAACTAATAGGCGGTTTATCATTTTAAGTTGCGGGTGTTCAGGCTACTAGCTGTCAGCTTCTAGCCTTGGAGTTACCGCCGTTGATCCGTTTTAATTTACCTGTAAACAGATGATGCTTATATTTAATACAGTAAAACTGTATTATGTTAAGATTACTGATTCTATTCATGTCACTGGGTCTTTCCTGTATTTCTTCGCGGGCTCAACTCGGATCGTATTCCTTTAATTCAAATGTTTTGTATAATGATGGGTATGGCATACCCTGGCGCTTCGATTTCCCCTTTCAGATGGATGGCTCTCCCTTTTTCGATACCAGTTACTGTAATGGTTCTGTACAATTAACAAATGGCAAAACCTACAGCGGCCTACAGCTTAAACTCAACCTTGAACAACAAAAAATCATCTTCACTACTGGTGAAGGAAAAGCCTTTGCACTTTCGCAACCTGTTGCCAGATTAGCGCTTGGCTGCAACGATCCGGCGAAATCTGTTGTCTTCCGTTCAGGTTTTGGACCAATTGACAAACAAAATGAGAGATCTTTATACCAGGTGCTGGATTCGGGCAAAGTATTGTTACTGAAGTTTGTAGAGATCAGGTACAAAGATGATAAAGCCTATAACAGTAACGAGACGACCCGTACCTATCGTCAATTACATGCCTATTATCTCTGGATACCCGGCAAGGATCTGGTGAAAGTATCAGGTGATGAAAATGATCTGCTTGGTTTACTGCAGGACCAAAGGAAGCAACTGAAAGATGTAATATTAAAGGATAAGCTGAAAGTGAAAAAGGAAGCTGATCTTATAAGAATCATCAACAGTTATAACCGCTTACTACAAACTTCTTAAATAATGCATCATGAAAAATTGTTCTGTTTTTCTGACTGTTCTTTTTTTTACGCTTTTGCACAACAATATACAGGCACAGGATTTTGAGCGTATTGATCCCTTAAGACATGCAAAAGAAAATATGCATTTTCTGAATGATGCCAATGGCAAACCCTTCAAATCAGTGCGCAATTTTGAAGAAGAAGGCTCCCCTTATTTTTCGGCAGATTATGTAAAAAGCAATATCCAACTGATGAATGGGAAAACCTATTATGATATCCCTATTAAATTCAATCAGTTAACAGGTGAAATTGTTTTCAAAACTTCTGATGGACAGGAAATGCTCATGAGCAGCCCATTTCAAAGGATCGAACTGTTGTATGAGGGAAAGCCTTATGTATTCCGTAGCGGGTTTCCGGCTATTGATAAACAAAATGATTTATCGGTGTATCAGTTACTTGATTCCGGAACGGCTGTTTTATTAAAATATACGGCCATTCAGTACCAGGATAAACAAACCTATAATTCACCCAATATTGTGCGCACTTATACCAAAAAAGAAACCCATTATGCCTGGACGCCTTCACAGGGTTTAGTGCGTGTACCTAAAAATGAAAATGAATGGTCGGGCTTTTTTGGAAGTTATCAATCTGAAATGAAAAGTTTTATCCGGAAAGAAAATATAAAACTCAGGAAAGAAGATGATGTGGTAAGACTATTTCAGTATTACAACCAATTATTGAAACAGGTTAGCGCAAATAATAACTAAAGGAATCTGATAAAAATTGTAAGTTAGAGTAACCATTCCGTTACATACTACTGCTATTCAAGGCAATAGTATGTTGGCGGAATCTGTATTCCTAATATATAAGCACTTGCACACATGAGAACTATCTTAATGCTGATGGTATGTATTTTGTCTGTAGTTACTATAACTGCACAGACCCCCAATATGGCCGTGTCTAAGGTAGAAGTGGACCGTTTTATGGTAGATGCAAACGGCAGGATATTAAAACCCAGTGGAGATTTTAATGAAGAAGGATCACCTTATTTCTCAGGGGCTTTTCTTCCGGGTACTGTTACCATTCTCAAGGGCCATACTTATCACGGATTACAACTGAAGATTAATTTCCACACCAATGAAATTATTTTTCTGGACGACAAAAACAATGAGATGGTTGTGGCGCAACCCGTAGAAAGAGTAGAGCTTGTTACACCCAATGGCATAAAAGTTTTTCGCACTGGTTTCATGCCCATTAACAAACAGGATGGTAATACATTTTATGAAGTACTGGACTCCGGCAGCGTAAGCTATCTTAAATATACAGAAGTAAGTTTCAGTGAAAGGCAGCCTTACCCCAATGCCCGTTTTGTTAGAACTTATCGCGACAAAGTATCCTATTATTTAGCCAAAGGAAGCCAGATAGAAAATTTACCCAAAAGCATTGAAGATGTTCCTGCATTATTTCCGGGTAAAGAAGCAAAACTGATGGAAGCCATCAGAAAAGATAAGCTGAAACTGAAAAAAGAAAATGATATGATTCAGCTTTTCAGGTATGCCAAAACATTGTAGTTGAAATTTCCTGTTTAGTTGTGCTGCACATTTTGTTCTTCTTGTTTAATCTTTTGCTCCCAGGCCCAGGCAGTTCGCATCATTTCGGTGATATCGTATTTTATCTGCCAGCCAAGTTGCTGTATGGCTTTTTCATTATTGGCATAAATAGCTTTTATATCGCCTGGTCTTCTCGGACCTATTTCATAATTGAGTTGTACGCCACTCACTTTTTCAAAACTCTGTATGGCTTCGAGTACAGTAATTCCAATACCTGTACCCAGGTTAAACACTTCGCAGGATGTTTTATTTTTCCCGGCACTTAAATACTCCAGTGCTAATGTATGTGCGCGTGCAATATCTGATACATGAATATAATCGCGGATACAGCTACCATCTCTTGTATCGTAATCATTACCATACACCATCATTTTTGGTAATTTACCAATAGCAGTTTGTGTAATTACCGGAACAAGATTCTGTGGTTTACCCAATGGCAACTCCCCAATTAAACAGGATGGATGTGCACCTACGGGGTTAAAATAACGAAGCAGGATAACAGATGTGACAGATGAGGCTGCAGCAAAATCTTTCAGTATCTCCTCTCCCATTTTTTTGGTGGCACCATAAGGCGATGCTGCCGCCTGCAAAGCAGTTTCTTCTGTAACCGGAAAGGTTTCAGGATTTCCGTATACGGTACAGGATGATGAGAATACAAAATATGGTACAGAGAATTCCTTCACACATTTTAATACACTGATCAGTGAACCAATATTATTTTCATAGTATAACAGCGATTGCTCCACCGATTCTCCAACAGCTTTATAGGCAGCAAAATGAATGACACCGGCTATATCAGGGTTTTCCTGAAACACGGCCAGGGTTTCATCAAAATTCTTCAGGTCTACTTTATAGTTCTTGATTTTTTTTCCGGTAATCAGCTGTATTCCGGTTAATGGATAAGGTGTGGAGCGCGACTGGTCATCGATAGAAATTACATCATACCCATTTTCGAGTAAATCAACAATAGTATGAGATCCGATATATCCGCAGCCTCCGGTAACCAATATTTTTGCCATGATCAGAAAATTGACACAGCAAAATACACAGAGGCGCTTAGAATCAGATAAATAATTTCACGAGATAATAAAATATAGCTGCCATGGCTGCTGATACAGGGATGGTTAATATCCATGCCCAGAGCAGATTTACGGTAACACCCCAGCGTACAGCACTTAGCCTTTTGGTAGCACCTACACCAATAATAGAACCGGTAATGGTATGTGTGGTACTTACAGGTATGCCTAGTTTCTCAGTAAGAAAAAGTGTTAATGCTCCGGCTGTTTCAGCACTCACACCTTCCAGCGGTGTTACTTTGGTAATACGAGTACCCATGGTTTTTACAATCTTCCAGCCACCACTCATGGTACCCAAGCCTATTGCAAGAAAACTACAGAAAGGCACCCAGCTATATTGTGTAACAAATTCATTAAACGACATCTGCACACCCATTGTGCTTTCATAGTAAATGATAGCAGCACCAATAATACCCATTACTTTCTGGGCATCGTTACCGCCATGACCCAGACTGAATGCTGCTGATGAAACCAACTGTAATCTTTTAAACCAGCTTTCTGCTTTATAGGGATTAGCCCGTTTACAAAGATGAACAATGAGTATGGTGATGAAGAAAGCAATGAACATACCAAGCAATGGTGCTAAAAAGATAAAGAGGAAAGTAGGAATTACTTTTGCATAGTTCACCACATCCATACCGTTTTCACTAAATCCGCCAGCATGTGCTATGGCTGCTCCCATAAAACCGCCCAATAATGTATGCGAAGAACTGGAAGGTATACCAAACCACCATGTTATGAGGTTCCAGGTAATGGCAGCGAGTAAGCCTGCAAAAATTACTTCAAGTGTAATGAAATTTTCATTCACTGATTTAGCGATGGTATTACCTATTTTAAATTCTCCAATCAGGTATTTCGAAATAAAGAATGCTGCAAAGTTGAACACAGCTGCCCACAATACTGCCTGGAAGGGTGTTAATACCTTTGTTGATACGATGGTTGCAATAGAGTTGGCCGCATCATGAAACCCATTGATATAATCAAAAATGAATGCCAGCACTATAATAATTACCAGGAGAGTGAACATACGGTGAGGGGTTTATTAAGTGAAAGGTGAAAAGTAAAAAGTGAAGAAAAATTTCACTTTTCACCTTTCACTTCTCACTTCTAAGCATACTTAATAATAATAGATTCAATCACATTCGCAGCGTCTTCACATTTATCGGTGGCAATTTCCATTACCTGATAAATTTCTCTTTTTTTAATCACTTCTTTAAAATCATTTTCCTGCTGGAAGAGCATTTCAATACTCATATCAAATACGTCATCAGCCTGGTTTTCGATACTGTTTACTTTTACCATGGCTTCAGTCATCTCGCGAAGGTTTTTCATATCGCGTAAACCGTTCACTGCTTTTTTAATTTCAATGGTGCCCTGCAGAATGAGATCGGCCATTTTCTGGATGCCGGTATCATTCGGATTTACACTGTAAAAATTAATTTTTTTGGAAGAAGCGAAAATGTAGTCTGCAATATCATCAAGGGCAGTAGCGAGGTAGTGAATATCTTCTCTGTCGAAAGGTGTGATAAAATTTCTGCCCAGTTCTGTAAAAATGCGGTGGGTATTATCGTCGTTTTTATGCTCGAGGTCCTCAATCTGCGCTAGTACGGCGGCACGTTTATTACTATCCGGCTCGCTTACCATTTCCTTGAGTTTTATTCCCATTTCATGTACTTTTTCCGCTACATCTTCAAATAACTCATAGAAAACCTTGTTCTTCGGCATAAACAAGCGACCAAATGTGTTGATACCCATAGTTTAAAATTTACGCAAAAATAGCGTCCTGCTTTCGTTGTAGAAAGGAAAAGCGAGAATTAATAATTAGGTAACATTGAGGTTTCCTGATTTTTTTGTATTGAAAATCAATAAAAAGCTGTATTTGATAACAGTTTTTTCTTATTTCCTTCATCTAAGGGTAACACAGAAGCAGCAGTTTTGCCATTCAGTTTATCGTAATTGAGCAACGAAAGTAGATTTTCTCATGTGTAAACCCCTGATGTCTATCGGGGGTTTTTGCATGAATATAGTGAGTGGTGATTAGTGACTACTCACTATTGACTACTCCCGCTTCCTTTCCAGCGTAAACCCAATAGTAGTACCAACATCCAGCTTACTTCGCACATGCATGGTTTGTCCGTGGGCTTCAATAATATGTTTACAGATGGCCAATCCTAATCCTGTTCCTCCTTTATCTCTGCTACGACCTCTGTCTGTTCGGTAAAAACGTTCAAAAATGCGGGGTAAATGTTCTTCGGCAATACCAATTCCATCATCACTGAATTCTATCAGTACATGTTCGTCATCAGTTGTATAAATACTCGCCACGATTGATCCATCCTGTTTGCCATATTTCACAGCATTCTCCAGCAGGTTATTGATGACCTGTCTGATTTTTTCCTGATCGGCAAAAACAGTTAACGGGTATTCACATCCCTTTTTTATACCACATTTGATATTCTTAGTAGTGGTTTTAATAGATAAGGTCTCATATATCTCCCTGATCAAATCCTGAATAATAAAATTCTCTTTATACAAAGGTTGCTCTCCGCTTTCCAGTCTCGAAATTTCATCCAGATCTTTTACCAGATTCACCATACGATCTACATTACGCGCGGTATTTTCCAAAAAGCGTTTACTCACTTCCGGTGAGTCCATGGCACCTCCCAATAATGTATCTACATAACCCTGTATGGCAAATATGGGTGTCTTGAATTCATGTGCCAGGTTCTGTAAAAACTCTTTACGATACGCCTCATTATTCTTCAGCAGTTCAATTTCTGCACTTCTCTGTTCCGCCCATTTTTCAACGTCTTCGCGTACTTCATCAATACCTTTCTGTGGAAGAATATATTTATAATACGTCTCTTCCCTTTTGCTGGCTTTAGTTTGGTAAATAAACTTATAAATCAGTTTTATTTTCCTGTAAATAAAAGATTCCAGTACCATCCTGATCAGTAAATAACTTCCGAGGAACACTACAACAAATGATACAAGTGTAATCACCCAATCCGGACGAATAACCCAGATACCTAAGGAAATAGGAATCGACAATATCAAAGCTGTAAAAGCCGATAATTGCTGCGGTGAAAGATTTTTGGTTTTAAACATTCATAATAAAGATAAGGAGAAGAAAATTCAAGACACAAGATTCAAGAGCAGGAAGTAAGATGACCGAAAGTCTGAAGTTCGAAAGTCCGGATATAAAGATACCTTGCAGAATTATTTTCTCTTGTAGCTTGTAGCTTGTAGCTTGTAGCTTGTAGCTTGTAGCTTGTAGCTTGTAGCTTGTAGCTTACTATTTATAGTTCAAACTTGTACCCCACTCCTTTAACCGTGGTGATGCAATCGATGCCCAGCTTCTGGCGCACTTTACGGATATGTACGTCAATGGTACGGTCGCCAACAATTACATCATTACCCCAGATTTGAGAAAGTATTTCATTGCGGAGAAAAACACGTCCCGGACGAGATGCCAGCAGGTAGAGTAATTCAAATTCTTTTTTGGCAAGAATAACTTCCACTTCATCCACATTCACGATAAACTTCACCGGATCGATCTGGATATTGCCAATTTTAATGGTTTTACCTGTTTCTTTTCCATTCAGTCTTCTGAAAAGCGCATTTACCCGGCTTACCAATACTTTGGGGCTGATGGGTTTACTTACATAATCATCTGCGCCTGTTTCCAGGCCTTTGATTTGTGAGGCTTCATCGCTAAGGGCTGTCAGAAAAATGATCAATGTATCCTGAAACAAAGGTTGCGTTCTGAGTATCTGGCAAACTTCAACCCCTGTTTTTTTAGGCATCATGATATCGAGGATAATCAGATCGGGGTGTATTTGTTTGGCTCTTTCAATGGCCTCATTCCCATCCTTGGCAGTGTACACTTCATAACCTTCTTTGGTAAGGTTATAAGTAATGATTTCTAGTATGTCCTGCTCATCGTCTGCTATCAGAATCTGTTTCGCCTTGCCTTCCATTGTTAACCTTATGTTTACACAAAATTAATTTTAAACATTGGCATATCTGTTTTTTGGCACTATTATGTTATTGTTAACTGAATTTCAGGCCAAAATCGGGTCTAATTACAGAAATCGGTCCTTTTCCCGCTTTTCATTCATTTGGCAGTATTTTTGCACACGGATATGAGCATGAAGAAATTTTACCTGTTAATACTGGTTTCTTTTATATGTAACATGACATTTGCCCAGCAGGAAATGGCAATTCCCCCCGTTCCTGCCATGCGCGAATTGCATCATGAGTATATTCAAACCTCTCTACGCAATATTGCGCGACTCAGCAGTGTGGCTGATGCCGTTTTTCCAGTAACTAATGATGCGAAACTTAATCAGTCGATCGATAAAACCATCCGCATTTATGTAAATAATATGCGGGCCATGGTTGAATCAAGCACCCGATTGAACGATAACCAGAAATACCTTTGGCTCAGGGGTATTAACGAGCTGCTCACAGGTTTCCAGTCTGCCTGGCAGGCAGGACTCATCAAAAATGTGATGTACCCCGGTCTTATTAAAGCCTTTTACGAAGCCATGCAACTGGAGATGCAGGAGCAATCCATACTTCCCATTGTAAAAAACAATGAACTGGAAATTGGCAATATCCTGATCCAGAATTTTTGTCTGAAAAACAATATTGGTATCGACGCTGCTAAAGATGTATTGGTATTAAAAACCTGTCAGCGCGATCCGTCCGCTATTTTGAAAATACTGACCCGTTTTCCCGAAAACCGTTATGCCGATAGCCTGATAACCGTTGCAGCTTTTCGCAATCAGGAAGAGTTATACAACTATGCGGCAGCACCCAATGCGTTGGGTAAGCGCATTCAATCTGTTAATCATCCACTCGTAAAACTCATCGCCAACCTCGCACAGTCGAAAACAGGCAGGATGTATTTTCCTTTTCTCGATGATTTGTACCAGAAAAAAATAACCATCGAAAAAATTGCACCAGTGCTGGCTGATGAAAATTCAGACAGTTATTATAAACTTCTGGTAAAAACAAGAGTGGGCTATGCGGAAAGAATGCGCAGAGGCGATACACCTATGGCCGCAAAAACACTGGTAGGAAAGCTCCGGAGCAAGGCTGTTGAGTTATACATCAATGAAATCAATGCATTACATGATGAGAATAATCCTGCCATCCGTTTTAAAAAAATAGATTCACTCAATCCTCAGGAACTGTATTATCTCGCTGTTTTGGGTGAGGAAGAAATTTATACTTCAAGTTTTGTATCAGGTGTATATCCCCGTATTTTCTCCCGTTCAAAACAAGCCGATGCCGATTCTTTACTGCAATCGCTGGGTTATGATTTTTACCGGAAGTTTATTAAAATGTCGGCGGCCTATAATACACTCGATGATTTTCTCAAACGCATGAGTAAACCATCTGCCGAAAAACTCATGCGCAATTTTGTAAACGGACTTGAAAAAACCGGTTCATTGGAAGATGCGGTTGATGTAGCAGATTCTTATGCTAGTATTTATAATAAACCGATCCGCAACCTCATTCTTACACAGGTTCAGCAAAACCTGAAAAACAGTCGTACCCAGAAAGACAAAAGAGCAGAAGTAATTTATCATTTACTGAATACCATTTTTGTATCGGCCGATTCATCTGGCAAAACCAATTTATCGGCTTCATTGGGCATTAATACCGTGTACAATATGCCTTTGAAAGAGTTGCAGAATGAAGCGGGGCGTATCATTATACAGCAATATGCCTATGGCGATAAAGATGCGGAAAGTTATTTTGGTGCTTTTCTCGCCCGTTTTTCCAATAGCAACTGGCGTATCATTAGAAAACCTTATTGGGTAGAAATAAATTCTGTACGTGGTACACCTGTAACCATCTACGCCAACCTGCCTCTCGATGAAACCAAAGATCTGGATGCCATGGCGCAAGACAGTCTGAATTATTATCTAGAAACAAATGGACTGGCTCCTACAATGATAATTCATCGCGGACACAGTTATTACCTGCAACAAACCATCGATCAACTGGTACCATCAGCCAAAGTTGTATTGCTGGGTAGTTGCGGCGGTTACCAGAAACTCAACCTTGTACTGGACATTTGCCCTACGGCTCATATCATTTCATCGAAACAAGTGGCAGCCGGTGTATTAAACCAGGCACTTATTGATGCCATCACAGAGCAGATCAGGATGAACAAGGACCTTGTTTGGGAAGAAATCTGGCAAAAACTACAATCCCGTGTAACAGGTGGTTACAAGGAGAAATTTGAAGATTATATTCCACCACACAAAAACCTGGGTGCTATTTTTATTATGGCTTACAATAAAGCCATGGAAGCAACGCCATAGTTTTACAGAAAGGGGTTATGCAGTTTTTCATAACCAATGGTGGTGGTGAGTCCATGACCGGAATACACTTTTACATCATCGGGCAGTATAAAGATTTTTTCACTTATGCTTTTTAGTAATGTGTCGTGATCTCCACCGGGCAGATCGGTACGACCAATACTTTCCCTGAACAATACATCGCCGCCGATCAGGAACTGCTGTTCTTCACAATAAAAACAGATACTACCGGGTGAATGACCGGGGGCTAAAATTACTTTCAGGGCATCGTTATCCAGCTTTACTGTGTCTCCTTCTGCAAGAAAATGCAAGGGGCCTTTATAGTTTTCAAAGGGCAAACCCCAGCGTTCTCCCGAAAAAGGGGCTCTTTCCAGTACAGGCTGTTCAAGGGTATGGAGATATAGTTCGAGACCAAACTCATCGTGTACCCATTTATTACCAAATACATGATCGAGGTGGCAGTGTGTGTTAAGCAACTGAACGGGTTGCAGGTTCGTATCTTTTATAAAGTTTTTTAACGTTTCCTGTTCAGCGGAAAAGTAACATCCGGGATCAATTATAATAGCTTTGCCTTGTTCATTATATAACACATAGGTGTTTTCCTGAACAGGGCTGAATGTAAAGGCCTTTACCTGGAGCATATGGTTTTTTGTGAAGGTTTTACGGGGTAAATGACTAATTTTAAAACACTAAAGTTCGGATATGCAACTGAATCGCATCAAGAAAGGATTGGTTTTGGCCATTTTTTTATTTCCTATCCTTTCCATGGCCCAGGTTAATACAGTGGAATTTGGCAAAAACAGGGTTCAACACAAAAAGCTGGTATGGAAATTTTATCAGTCGCCCAATTTCAATACCTATACTTCCCAGGGTGGGGTTGAGCTGGGTAAATTTGCCGCACAGGTGGCAGAAGAAGAACTTCGTTCTCTCGAAAACTTCATCGAATATTCTCTCCAACGCCGCGCCAACATTGTTGTGTACAACAACTACAATGATTACAAAAGCAGCAATATTGGTTTGGGAATTGACTGGCAGAATTCAGGTGGTGTAACCAAACTGGTGAACAATAAAATTGTGGTGTATTTCGATGGTAACCATGCCAACCTGAAACGACAGATCAGAGAAGGCATTGCCAAAGTATTAACCGATAACCTGTTGTTTGGTGATGATATTGGTGAATTTGCCAGTAATCAGGCATTACTCGATCTGCCCAAATGGCTGGTAGACGGCTATGTTTCTTATGCAGCTGAACCCTGGAGCACTACGAAAGACGATGAGCTAAAGAGTGCCATGCTAAGTGGCACCTACCGCTCTTTTTACCAGTTTGCTTTTGAAAAGCCAGTGCTGGCGGGTCATTCATTCTGGAATTATATCGGTGAAAAATACCGCAAAGAAAATATTACATATCTCCTGTATCTCGCACGTATCTACAAAAACCTTAATCAGGCCTGTATGCGTGTTTGCAAAAAGAAATTTAAGGATGTACTGTCTGAATTCATGCAATATCAGCAGGAGCGTTATTCAAGAGATATCCGTCAGCGGAGAAATGCACCAAGAGGCCAGTTGAATGTTTCTGAAGAAGTTCGTAAAAAAGATTTCTTCCGTTTTCAGGCCAACCCCAACCCGAGAAGCACTACATATGCAGTGGTTGAATTTAACAGGGGTATTTATTGCGTGAAATTGATGGAGAATTTCTATGACGGAAAAATTCTCCTGAAAAGTGGCGTTCGTACCAATCAGGGCGATGTAAACCCTAACTACCCTATTCTCGCATGGGATGGAAAAGGCACCCGTTTACTGGTGGCTTATTGGGAAAATGGCAAAATTAAAATGTTTGTGTACGATATGATCGCCAGACTCAAGCGTTACAAACAGGAGATTGAAGGTGTTGACCAGTTACTCGATGCAAGTTTTATGCTCGATGCGAATTCGCTGATCTTTAGCGCCGTTAAAAACGGACATACCGATATCTTCACTTATAAAATTGAGCAGAACAAACTGGAGCAGATTACAGATGATGTATACGATGACCTGAATCCTACATTTGTTTCATTCCCCAATCGTTCGGGTATTATTTTCAGTTCAAACCGGCCATCCCCTAATGCTATTAATGCAGATACTGTATTGCCCAGCAGACATCGTTACAATGTATTCATGGTTGATATACTTAATACCAGTAAACAAAAACAGATTACCCAACTCACCAACCTGAAATACGGAAACGCATCGTATCCGATGCAGTACAATACCAACCACTTTACTTTTGTAGCAGATGAAAATGGTGTAGGTAACCGTTGGGCAGGTTTCTTCGCAACACAAAGAAACGGTTTGGATACCCTGTATTATGTGGGCGATGAACTACTTCGCAATCCATCACCTAAAGAATTTGATTCAACCTTACGTGCATGGCAGAAAGATGAACCCGATAGTGTAAGCTATTTCCAGGTATATAAAGATTCAACCTATACTTTCCCTATTACCAACTACCAGAGTTCATTGCTTGAAACAAGAATTGCGGGCGATAATGGCCAGGTAAGTGAAGTGCGAAGAGAAGGCGATTTCAAATTCCTGTATAAACTCCGTGTAGATGAACAGGCACTGAATAAGAGAAATGTAAACAGCCGTCCTACTGAGTACATGAAAAAAGTAATGGAAGAAAAGAAAACGGTAGACGGAAAAGCCATTATTTATAATAATGGGCTGGCTACAAAAGATACCGTTGCAAAAGTTGCAAAAGATTTCTTTCAGAATGAATTTGCAAACGAGAAAGCAGATACTTCAAGACGTATTGTTAACAATGAAGTGCTCCCACAGGTAACCACACTCGAGCGTTCGAGGTTATTCGACTATCGTTTAAAATTCAGCAGCGATTATGTACTAGCTGGATTTACCAATAACGTGCTTGTAAACAGGTACCAGCCATACGCCGGAGGTGCGGGACCCGTTCAACTGAATAACGGCAACGATTTTAATTTTACTTTCAGAGTAGGTGTAACTGATTTATTTGAGGACCAGAAATTTGTGGGTGGTTTCCGTTTTGGCACCAATCTCAGCGATAAAGATGTATTCTTCTCTTATCAGAACTTACGCAAGCGTTTCGATTGGGGGCTTACCTATTACAGAAGCAATGTCAGTAACTTCTATAATATTCCTTACAACAGCATGCTGATCACCAACCTTTATCAGGGTAATATCACATATGCCTTTAATGAAGTAAAAAGTTTAAGGGCCACTGTAGGTTTAAGAACCGATCGTGGTGTGTTACGCTCATTCGATAATGGAAGTGGCATACCTGATCCGAATGCATTGGCATTCCCTGATACTATTAGTCGTTATATTGTATCACGTATTGAATATGTACACGATAACACCATTAACCCTACGCAGAATATATGGAACGGACTTCGTTACAAAGTGTATTTTGATGTTAACATGCCAACATTCAAAACATCTTTGAATAACGGTAAGGGAACATTCAACTTCGGGTTTGATGCACGTTACTACTATAAAATATACCGCAACTTTATCTGGGCGGGTCGTGCTGCGGCAGATTTCTCATGGGGCGGACAAAAATTGATTTATTATCTCGGTGGTGTAGATGGCTGGATCGGTCCTAAATTCAATAGCCAGAATACTCCTGCACCTGATCAGTCGTATGCTTTCCAGTCATTGGCAGTGAATATGCGTGGTTACAGACAAAATATTGCCAACGGTAATAATGCATTTGTAATTAACAGTGAATTCAGGTTCCCATTATTTGCCACACTGATTAATAAACCTATCAACAATGCGTTCCTGCGTAATTTCCAACTTGTTCAGTTCCTCGATCTGGGTACAGCATGGAATGGAAAATACAATGGTATTAAACGTCCGGGTGAAGTAATAGCCGACCCATCATCTCCTGTTGTGGTTCGTATTGATGCCGGTGGCCTCGGACCTTTTGCCGGTGGTTATGGCTTTGGCGCAAGGAGCACCTTATTAGGTTACTTTATGAAATTTGATGCCGGCTGGCCCATGAAAGGCATCTTCAAAGGAGCACCTGTGTATTATTTTGCGATCGGATTTGATTTTTAATTTTTGATTTTTTGATCTTTGATTTTGTGGTTTAAGTATAGTTCTAAATCACAAAATCAAAGATCAAAAAATCAAACTTTCCTTCCTACCTCCTTAGCATAGTACCTGCACAATTCCGTAAGGCCACAGGATTCGCATTTAGGATTTCGCGCAAGACAGGTGTATCTCCCATGCAGTATGAGCCAATGATGTGCTTTGTGTACCAGTTCTTCCGGAATATATTTAATCAGTTCTTTTTCTACAGCAAGTGGTGTACTTGCTTTTTCAGATACCAATCCTAATCTTTTACTCACCCTGAATACATGGGTATCCACTGCCATATTGGGTTGCTGATCAATTACACTGGTAATTACATTAGCTGTTTTTCTTCCTACACCCGGCAATTTCACCAATTGTTCAACCGTCATGGGTACTTCGCCATTAAATTGGTCGAGCAACATATTGGCCATGCCAATCAGGTGTTTGGTTTTATTGTTGGGGTAAGAAATACTTTTGATGTATGGAAAGAGTTCATCAAAACTAACTTTCGATAATTCTACTGCCGTTGGGTATTTGGCAAAGATGGCAGGTGTAGTGAGGTTAACCCTTTTATCGGTGCATTGAGCAGAAAGAATAACAGCTACCAATAACTGAAATGGGTTATCATAAATTAATTCTGTTTCAGCTACAGGAATCTGTTCTTTAAAATAATTGATTACGGCTGTATATCTTTCTTTTTTGGTCATGCTTTTGAATATACTCAAAAGTAAAGATATCATCGCGCCAATCGCTCAGTTTTGCAAATATATAAGCCACAGATTCACAGATTAGAGGACCAATAATCTGCGAATCCGAGGCTTATATCGTCTAATACCTTGTGGTGGTGTCCAACAAAATTCTACTTCTTGCGAACCGCTTCACGGGCATGCTCCATAATCATTTTTACGGATACGCGTGATGGCGATTTCAGTTTAAGTTTGTCTAACTGCTGTAGACTTCGTTTAAGGATACTAAGTCTTTCTGTTAATTCAATATCTCCCTCTTCCAGCGCTTCCTCCACGGCTTTTTGTATGGCGGGCGAACACTCTTTGTACAGGTACAATATCAAATCCTCTTCTTTGAATTTTTTCATAAAAGTTCTGTTAGCTGAGAGGATACGGTACACATTAAAACGGGAGCTGCCGGGCTATTATTGTAAAAAACTTCTTAGTAAACAGTAAATTAGTCATTCAAAACAAAGATTTACTGAGGAAACCGTATAACAATCTGATAATCACCCAATTAAAATCTACTAAAAAGATTAGAAATTATGTTGTAAAGAATAGCCGTCTTCCTATGTTGTAGCTTGTAGCTTGTTCCCTGAAAACTTAGTTTTTCTCTACCGTGGAGTCTTCAACAATAAAAATGTCTTCGCCTTCTTTTTTCATGAGGTAGCGTTCGCGGGCGAATTTTTCAAGAGCAGCGGGATTGCTCTGTATATCCTGTAATTCCTGTTTGGTCTTACTGATCTCTTCGAGATAATATTTTTTCTTGGCTTCTAATTTCTGTAGCTCAGCTTTTCTTTCACGTTGCTGAAAAAAATCACGTTGATCAAAAAACAACATCCACACCACAAAAAAACCACCTGCCAGCAGGTATTTGTTGGTAATGATGGAAGTGAATTTTTTCATAGCGTAAAACTAATAAAAAAGCATCAAGCTACAAGTTGCAAGCCACAAGATGTATTTTTCTTGTAGCCTGTGCTTTGTAACTTGATGCTTGAATCTCGCCAAACTATTTTTTACCAAACTTCACCTTTCCCTTAGGGTATACGGCTGTTTCACCCAGCATCTCTTCAATACGGATTAACTGGTTGTATTTAGCAATACGATCGGTACGTGAAGCTGAACCTGTTTTTATTTGTCCGCAGTTGAGCGCTACTGCCAGATCGGCAATAGTGGTATCTTCTGTTTCACCACTACGGTGGCTCATGATGGTATTGTAACCATTGTGCTGCGCCAGTGTTACTGCATTAATGGTTTCGGTAAGTGTACCAATCTGGTTTACTTTTACGAGTAATCCATTGGCAATATCTTTATCGATACCAGTTTGCAGACGGTTTACATTGGTTACAAACAGATCATCGCCCACCAACTGGCATTTACTGCCGATGGCTTGTGTAAGGGCTTTCCAGCCATTCCAGTCATCTTCTGCCATACCATCTTCAATAGAAACGATAGGATATTGCTTTACCCATTTTTCCCAGTATTTCACCAGTTCATCGCTGCTTAATACTTTGCCATTGCTTTTATGGAATACATATTTTTTCTTCTTGGCATCCCATAGTTCGCTATTGGCTGCATCCATGGCAATCACTATTTGTGAACCTGTTTTATAACCCGCAGCCTGTATTGATTCCAATACAGTTTCTATGGCTTCTTCATTACTTTGAATATTGGGAGCAAATCCGCCTTCATCACCTACGTTGGTGCTGTACCCTTTTTTCTTCAGTACACCTTTGAGGGTATGAAATATTTCAACACCCCAACGCAGGCCTTCACTAAAGCTGGTAGCACCTACGGGCATAATCATAAATTCCTGGAAATCGATTTTGTTATCAGCATGCGCACCACCATTCAGGATATTCATCATGGGAATGGGTAATGTTTTGGCATTTGTGCCGCCGATATAACGATACAATGGCAAACCAGCTTCTTCAGCAGCCGCTTTAGCAACAGCCATACTTACTGCCAGTAATGCATTGGCACCGAGTTTTCCTTTATTGGGAGTGCCGTCAAGTTCAATCATTGCTTCATCGATAGCGGCCTGTGCTGCTACATCGTATCCTACTATCGCATCGGCAATAATATCATTAACGTTTTTAACGGCTTTCAATACACCTTTACCAACGTATTTCTTTTTGTCGTTATCACGCAGTTCAACTGCTTCGTGAATACCGGTACTGGCTCCGCTTGGTACAGCGGCACGACCCAAAGCACCATCATCCGTTAATACATCTACTTCTACGGTAGGATTGCCACGGCTGTCAAGTATTTGCCTGGCATGAACTTCAATAATGTAACTCATGATTGTTTTCTTATTTGTATATAATTAAGCTGGTAACACAAGAATCGGTAACCTGCTGCAATTTACACAAATAGTCATTAGGAGGTAAATACTACTATTGTGTATTTACCTCCTAATTAACAAGCGTTCGTATGTAAGTGAGTTTACTGAAGTTTTAAAGGCTACCTAGTTGCCAGGTACAAGAATTGAACGTATAATGGTATTACCCACCTGTGTCAACTTTTTTAGCGCATCTGCCTCCATTACAACTACTTTATCCTGGCTATAGCCCCGAATATTGGCAACCTTGCTAAACACGGAATAATATTTATTACCATTTTTTACGAGATCGGTGAGTATATATCCTTCCGCTTTTTTCTCCTCCACCATTGAGGCGTCCACTTTGTCGGAAATAGAAAGTTTCTGTGTAGTATAATCTGCCCCCTTCGTCATTACAACCAGCCATTTACCGTTTCCGCATACCATATTGGTAATTACATATCCCTCTTTCCATTTCTCATTCACCCATGCTTCCGGGTAAACAGTTGTTCCGGCAGCGGAAACAGTCTGAGAAGTAAAAGGTGTATTTTGTGAATAAACAGCTACCCATTCATTATTGATAAAATTCAGGTAAGTAATATGATTTTTATTTGAAGCCTTGTATTTTTCTCTTACACTTTCAATCATCGCTATATCTGTATTTCGCTTAGCCCAGCTCTGATCCGTATACCTGGTCTTACCCATTACCAGTGTATATTCAACATCACTCGTATCTGCTGATGTTGCTAAGTCAATAATATAATAATTCTGATCCCAGTATTTTTTTATTGCAGCCTCAGGAAATATTTTACTGCTCACTACTACTTGTTCCATCTGGGGAGTTTTATTCGTAGAAAGCACAAAATGTTTCCCATCTTTTTGCTCTAACACTTCAGTAAATATTTTCATCATACTTTCCAAATCCTCATCCGATAAGTTGAAATCCGATTTAGGTTTTTCGCTTTCCGGAATTTCGGATAACCGGCCTTTTTTATCTATATATAGATACTTTCCGTCTTCCTTTACAATTGCTTTTTCGTTTTTAAAATCGTCTGCACTTTCATATCGTGGAAAAATGGCCTCATTTCCTTCAGCGTTAATATAACCCCATTTATTATTTACCTGAACGGCTGCCATTCCATTTGAGAAAGCTTCCACTTTTTCATATTTGGCTGTAGTGATCTCTTTGCCCGAAGTATTTACAAAGCCAAATTTGGCACTGGTGTAATACACACCGGGTATATTCTTCTTGTAAATCGCTATCCCGTCCTCACTGAAATTCCCCAACCCGTCATATTTAGGCTCAAGAATTTCTTTGCCATTTTGCAGCGCCACCATTCCATACTTCTTATTCAACTCTACACCACAATAACCATTCTTACACTCAAAAATTTTATCGTAACGCGCCTGGATAATGATATTGCCTTTGAGATCTATCATTCCTGTTTTATCTTTATAGATAACCAACGCATACCCTTCATTTACTTCAGAAAAATTATCAATATCATCGAACTCAAATGGAATCATTTCTCTCCCGCGTTGGTCAATCATGCCGGTTTTATCTTTCTTTTCAGCTATATACCAGCCTGTAGCATCGTCGGGATAAAGGGATTGATAATTAAAAGAGATCTGTGTTTTTCCTGATTTATCAATAACCCCTGTCTTACCATTCCTTTCTACGACGGCTCGGCCATTTTCAAAAACACTTACACTTTCGAATTCAAATGGCAACTGTATCTGGTCAAGTGTATCAATATAACCCCATTTGCCTCCTTTTTTTGCGCCTATGAATCCCTCACCGTAATTGTGTATCATATCATATTCGGGTGGAATAATTTCCTGACCGGCTTCGTTCAGGTAGCCCCATTTTTTGTCCAGTACCATCATGCCCAATCCTTTATTATATCGCAGCAAATCGTATTTACGTAAAGTTACCTGGCGGCCTTTTTTATCGATCAGCCAGTTTTTTTTGTTGGCAGACACAACAGCATATCCTTTATTGAAATTATTTCCAGCATCATAATCAAATGGCGCTACAATACGGTTATTCTTATCAATATAACCAACTTTGCCATTTTTTTTCACGGCTGAAACACCTTCATAGAAACCATTAGCCGCTTCAT
Source organism: Chitinophaga pinensis (assembly GCA_943372605.1). Taxonomy (GTDB): domain Bacteria; phylum Bacteroidota; class Bacteroidia; order Chitinophagales; family Chitinophagaceae; genus Sediminibacterium; species Sediminibacterium pinensis_H. The sequence continues at coordinate 37,029 of CALRZI010000004.1, forward strand.
ATACTAATTCTATAACTACTTCTCCCTGGGCGTTGATAAAACCAGTCTTACCACTTTTGGTTACTTTTCGAAGTCCTTCGCGGAGTGAATCAATCTTATCGTATTTCTGAGATTTTGCTGACAACAATAACAACACAAACAAAAATGAGAGTACCTGTTTCATAGGAGGATGTAATAAAGTGACAGATTTTTACTTCGTGAAAATAACTGAAAAGGGATGCCCGGCAAGAAATCCTAAAAAAATACACAGTTTTGTGTATCCCTGATTATTCAGCATCTATTTACACCTGTTTACACAATGGTTGTTAATGATCTGAATATTTTTTCCAGGCTGTTTTTTTCACTTTGCAGTGATACAATCTGGAGATTATAAGCCACTGCCAGATTTAAGAGATGTTTACGAACCAGTTCAGGGTTTGAAGTATGTAAACGAAAAGACGAATCACTCAGTTGGTCAACCTGGAAAACCGTCTGGAGACGTTCCAGCACTTCCACTTCTACAGTTTCGTTAAATTGTATTTGTAATATATGTCGGTCGTTCTGTTCTTCCTGCAGGTTCGCCAATGTGTCGTTTGCCACAATATTTCCTTTATTGATTACTACTACTTTATCGCAAATGGCTTCTACTTCCTGTAAAATATGAGACGAAAAAAGTACGGTTTTATTGGCACCCTGTAAACGAATTACATTGCGTATTTCTACAATCTGATTAGGGTCAAGACCACTTGTGGGCTCATCCAGTATCAATACTTCGGGGTCATGTATTAATGCCGCAGCTAAACCAACCCGTTGTTTATACCCCTTTGATAACTGTCCTGTTTTCTTATGTGCTTCGGGGCCTAGTCCGGTTAATTCAATCACATTATTTATCGATTGATTCACCTGTTTTAACCCATGAACACCCGCAATAAATCCCAGGTATTCTTTTACGTACATATCATAATACAATGGATTTGCTTCGGGCAGGTATCCTATTTTCTTTTTTGCAGATAGCGGGTCTATGCCAATATCAATTCCACATACTTTAACTGATCCGGCATCCGCAGAGAGGTAGCCGGTAATGATTTTCATGGTTGTACTTTTCCCCGCACCATTGGGGCCGAGAAAACCCAGTATCGTTCCTTTTTCTACCGAAAAGGAAATATCATTCACCGCCCTTTGTGTACCATATATTTTTGAGAGACCCCTGATTTCAATAGACATGAGGTAAAGGTATCAATTGAAACGTTTCGTGGAGAGATAAAAATGGCAAGAAAAATGAAAACTTATGATCCCTTTCACGAAGTTAATAATAGAGAAGCCAAGTATTGATAAGTGCCCGTGACGCCGGTACAGTATTCCAGTCTGGTTTCCACTCTGCGAGAGACGACTTGAATTCAAATCAATTTCATTCACCAGAAGTGAAGTAGTGCACTTTTTTGAAGTATTTCCCCTGTTCGCTATAACCTCTGACGAAGTCATATAAAAAATTACATGCTGTTTCTCCACAAGCAATTACATGTAGATGACTTCCTCCAAATATTAAAGGATACTTGTAACGATATTATCGTATTCATTCTAACTAAAACACCATGAAAACAGCAGAAATAAAACATCTCTTTGAACAGTTCGAAGCCGTTGCGGGTAAATATGAAGAAATAGAATGCTGGAGTGCGCGCGAATTACAGCAGCTATTGGGCTACAACAAATGGGAGAATTTTGAAAAGGTCATCAGTAAAGCCAAAGAAGCCTGTACAAATGCAGGAGAAGAGACCATCGATCACTTTCCTGACGTCAGGAAGGTGATCCCGGCAGGCAAGGGTGCAAAGCATGAAATTTATGATATTTTGCTTACTCGTTATGCTTGTTATTTAATCGCTCAAAATGGAGATAGCAGAAAGCAGGAAATTGCTTTTGCACAAAACTACTTTGCTATTCAAACCCGCAGAGCAGAACTTGTAGAGCAAAGACTTTTAGAATTTGAGCGGGTAAAAGCAAGAGAAAAACTCAGTAAAACTGAACATATGCTTTCCGAAATTTTGTTTGAACACGGAGTAGATAGTCATGGTTTTGCTGTTATTCGTTCAAGAGGCGACCAGGCCCTGTTCAGATTATCAACTGCTACGCTAAAAAAGAAAATGGGCGTTCCCGACAATAGGCCGCTTGCCGATTTTCTTCCAACCATCAGCATCAAAGCAAAAGACCTTGCTGCTGAAATGACCAGCCTGAATGTTCAGACCAAAGATTTATATGGTCAGCGCCCGATTGAGAAAGAACATGTTGATAACAGCAGTGCCGTAAGAAGTATGTTATTAGAACGAGGTATTCAACCTGAAAAACTACCAGCAGAAGAAGATGTAAAAAAAGTGCAACGAAAACTTGATAATGAAACAAAAAAAGTATTACCCCGGATAAAGAAAACAGCAACAAAAGTCAAAAAATAATATTTTATGATGCTTATAATAAAACAGAACAGTAAAGACATATCTAAGCAGGTTCAAACTTCTGTATCATACTCCCCTTTTACGGCATAGTAACCAAATAAGCTAAGCCCAAATGCAATAGGGAGAAATACAAGCACAAACACACCCCATTGTATCCATGTATCTGCAGATGGCTTGGCTGCTATCTCGTTTGCTGCTGTTCGCATGAGAAAAAAAACGGCTACTGGCCCTAAAATCAGCCATATAAAACCTGCTACACGTTTCAATTTTTTCATATCAGTGAATCGCTTTTTTATTACTTAAATATAACGAACCTATTACAAGACATACACCCGCAACTACAATAGGATACATGAGTCCGGCCAGTTGGTTACCTGTATAAATAGTAGTGAGCAATGTTGCAACAAAAGGAGTTAACCCTCCAAACACACCATTACCAATATGATAAGGCAATGACATTGACGTATATCTTATCCTGGTAGGAAAGAGTTCTACGAGGAATGCTGCAATCGGTCCATATACCATCGTTACATAAACAATCATCAGAAATACAATGCCAACCATTTTCCAGTAAATACCATCTCCCACTTCTTTTGAAACTGTAACAAGGGGCTTTACTGTTGTATTTGCGGCATCGGCATATAAAGTATCTTTTGTACTTGTATGAAGAATTGAACCATCCGTAAAAAATTGTGTTTGTTTTACCACTCTTACAGAATCGCCTGTATTCGGAACAGCGGTGAGTGTAGTTACTTGTTTTGCCTGCGCTGTCTGTTCTGTTTTTTGCGTTGTATCGCTCAAAACTACCAACTCTTGAAATAATGGCCGGTATGTAAGAACAGCCAATAACATGCCAACTAGCATGATCCATTTTCTTCCAATTTTATCGCTCCAATGACCAAAGAATACAAAAAGCGGTGTGCCAAATACAATGGCCCATATCAATATGGTTCGCGACTGGTCAAAATCAATCTTACAAACATTTTCGAGAAAAGATTGTGCGTAAAACTGCCCGGTGTACCAAACAACACCCTGCCCCATAGTGGCACCAAACAAAGCCAGTAATACCATTTTAAGGTTGGCTTTATGACCAAAACTTTCTTTTAATGGATTGGAAGATGTTTTACCCTCTGATTTCAGTTTTGAAAACAGTGGAGATTCCTGCATTTTAAGACGTATATAAATGGAAACAATTACCAACACTATTGATAAGAGAAAGGGAATACGCCAACCCCAATCATTAAACTTCGCAATGGAAATTTGTTTATCGGCATCCAGGCTATGCCTTGTCAATAATATTACACCTACTGAAACAAAAAGACCCAGTGTAGCTGTTGTTTGTATCCATGAAGTAAAATAACCACGCCTGTGTGCCGGCGCATGTTCGGCTACATAAGTTGCTGCCCCGCCATATTCTCCACCGAGAGCCAATCCTTGTAATAATCGTAACAACAATACAATAATTGGTGCGGCAAAACCAATGCTTTCATAAGAAGGTACCAGGCCAATGGCAAAAGTTGAACCACCCATTAGAACAAGCGTTAATAAAAATGTGTACTTCCTGCCAACTATATCACCTAATCTGCCAAATACTAATGCACCGAATGGGCGAACAATAAAACCTGCTGCAAATGTAGCAAGCGTTGATAATAATGCTGCTGTTGGATTTGTGTTGGGAAAAAACTGGCCCGCAATAACTGTAGCCAAGCTACCAAAGATGTAGAAATCATACCACTCAATCAATGTACCCAATGAAGAAGCTGTAATAACTTTCCAGATGCCTTGTTCTTTTTTCATATAGGTTACAACTTACTGCAAAGAAATGATTTTGCCAAGCTGACCTGGATCAGTTTGATTGATTTTGATACAACAGGATAACTGTTTGCTTCCATACTACCAATGAAAAACAAACAGTCATTCGTATAATCGCTACAAGCCTCTTTTACAGATGACGTATATTTATGGCGCTAAAATTTCGAAGCGCATGTCATATCCGTACCAGATTAAAAGTTTTGAGGAATACAAAAAAGCCTACCAGGAAAGTATAAACGACCCATCAACATTCTGGAGTGAAATTGCATCTCATTTTACCTGGAGAAAAAAATGGGATACTGTTCTTGAATGGAACTTTAAAGAACCTAAAGTTGAATGGTTTAAAGGAGGAAAACTGAACATTACAGAAAATTGTTTAGACCGACATCTCGAAACCAAAGGCAATCATCCTGCCATTATCTGGGAACCCAATGCCCCTGATGAAAACCATCGGATTCTCACCTATAAAAAATTGCATGAAAAGGTTTGCCAGTTTGCGCATGTACTGAAAAATAATGGTGTTCAAAAGGGCGACAGGGTTTGTATTTATATGGGTATGATTCCCGAACTGGCCATTTCGGTACTGGCTTGTGCCCGTATAGGTGCCATTCATTCTGTGGTATTCGGGGGGTTTTCTGCACAGAGTATTGCCGACAGACTTGAAGATGCTCAGGCAACATTTATTGTTACCTGCGATGGTGCTTTTCGTGGGGCAAAAGACATCCCTTTAAAAAGTGTAATTGATGACGCACTCATCGGCAATAAAACTGTTAAACGTGTAATTGTCGCTACCCGTACCCGCACACCTGTATCCATGATTAAAGGAAGAGATGTTTGGTGGGAAGATGAAATGAAACAGGTAGAGGAAAAAGGAATCACTTTTATAGAGGCGGAAGAAATGGATGCAGAAGATCCGCTCTTTATTCTTTACACATCAGGTTCTACCGGCAAACCCAAAGGAGTAGTACATAGTGTGGCTGGATACATGGTGTATACCAATTATACTTTTGTAAACGTATTTCAATACCAGCCCGGACAAGTGCATTTCTGTACAGCAGATATCGGCTGGATTACCGGACATAGTTATATTATTTATGGACCACTTAGTGCAGGCGCCACTTCTTTGTTATTTGAGGGTGTACCTACATGGCCCGATGCAGGACGCTTTTGGGATATAGTAGATAAATACTGTGTGAACATTCTGTATACAGCACCAACCGCTATCCGCAGCCTGATGGGTTTCGGATTGGGGCCATTGCAGGGTAAAGATCTTTCATCGCTCAAAGTTTTGGGAACAGTAGGCGAACCAATTAATGAAGAAGCATGGCACTGGTATGATGAACATGTAGGCAAACGTAAATGTCCAATTGTAGATACCTGGTGGCAAACAGAAACTGGTGGTTGCCTTATTTCAAATCTTGCTGGTATTACACCGGCTAAACCCGGATGGGCTACACTGCCCATGCCTGGATTAGAAATGGTGTTGGTGGATGAAAATGGAAAAGAAATTACTCAACAAGGTGATGAAACCATTTCGGGAAATCTTTGCATCAAATCTCCATGGCCATCTATCCTTAGAACAACTTACGGCGACCATGAAAGATGCAGAACCAATTATTTCGCCACCTACGAAAACATGTATTTCACTGGCGATGGTGCATTAAAAGATAAAGATGGTTTCTTTCGTATTACAGGAAGGGTTGATGATGTATTAAATGTAAGCGGTCACCGCATTGGTACCGCAGAAGTAGAAAATGCGATCAACATGCATGCTGGTGTTGTAGAAAGTGCTGTAGTAGGATATCCACATGATATTAAAGGACAGGGTATTTATGCTTATGTAATTTACCAGGGTTCTCATTCACAGGATACACATGGCACAGGCGACCTGGTAAGAAAAGATATTCTACAAACTGTAACCCGGATTATTGGCGCTATTGCTAAGCCCGATAAAATTCAGTTTGTAAGTGGTTTGCCTAAAACAAGAAGTGGTAAAATTATGCGAAGAATTTTACGCAAGATCGCTGAAGGTGAAACAGAAAACCTCGGTGATACAAGCACATTACTTGACCCGGGTGTAGTAGATGAAATTAAAAAAGGTCGGTTATAGGTAATTTCTAAGCCACAGATTCGCAGATGAGCCAAACCAATCTGCGAATCTGTGGTTTAATCGTTCTCGCAAATACTGCATTAATAGTATATTTAAGCAATGAAAAAGCTATTTTTTCTTTGCCTGCTCACAGCATTTTCGGTTTACAGTTATTCCCAAAATCTCATCTGGTTCATCGAAAACAGCAAATTTGGCTACGCGCATAAAACTACAGGCAAAACAATCATTACCCCCCAATTCACTTTTGCCAGTCAGTTTAACGAGGGTATTGCAACAGCAGCAGTTGGCAATCATCTTTTATCTTCCAAATACGGGTTCATTAACGAAAAAGGCAAATGGCTGATTATACCACAATTCAATGCCGCAGGTAATTTTTCTGAAGGCAAAGCAAGGGTTCAACAGAATGGTAAATGGGGATATATCAATAAAAAAGGAAGTTTTTTAATTCAACCACAATTTTCTCTTTGTTATGATTTTAAAGAAGGACTTGCACAGGCTTCTGTTAAAAACAATTTATGGGGCCTAATTGACAGTAGTGGAAAATTTATAGTGCAACCTGAATACTACAGTATCACGGATGTATATGCAGGATTAACCTGTACGCAGAAAAACATGACCGACAAATGGGAAATACTCGACATCAAAAAGAAAACAAGTATCAAGACTGCTTTTACACGTATGCATGCCTTTGCCGACAGTCTTGCTCCCGCTCGCGATACAAGTAATAAATGGGGGTTTGTAAATACTAGCGGCAGCTGGGTTATTCAACCCACTTTTACGAATGCCGGTTCATTTAGTGAAGGACTAGTGGCAGTTGAAAAAGATTACGGTCTCTGGGGATTTATTAATAAAAAAGGGGAATGGATCATTCCTCCACAATTCGACCGGACCGGCAGTTTCTACAAGGGATTGGCTTTAATGGAAAAAGGAACTGATATTGTTTATATTGACAAAGAAGGCAGCTTCGTCTATAGTTTTAAACGATAAGATATTTGCAATTTTGTATCATACAACATGTTCTGATTTTCCCAGAAAATACAATATCAATGGCCCCAGAAACAATACAACCATGATAATCACTGCTGGTATCATAACAAACAGGTGAATTTCCTTTTGTATAATGTTTCGCTTCAGTGCCTTAACAAGTAAAGCCATAAAACAAAAACATCCTACCCAGGATAATATCGTTGCGGTAAAATAAAAGAAAAGCGGGCTTCTGTCCTGTTTTAAAAGATCAAATCTTGGAAGAATAAACAACAAAACCGCATCTGCAGCAAGCAATAAAAAAATAGTGTTAAACGGTATATTCAATAACCTGATCAGCAATTTCTTCGCTTGCATTAAAAAAGTAAACAGGTATTCTATTGAAAATATCGGGCTGGTATTTCATGCCTGTTTGCAGATGTAAGATAATTCCAATAAAAAGAAAAGAAGCTGGTAGTGCTTGCATGTTCTTTCTATTCTCTTACATATTTACCGGGTTCACTTCATCAACTCAACCTTTTTACCTTCCCATCCGGGGAAGAGCCCATTTGCATTTTTCAACTTAAGATGACCGGAAGATACGCTGCTAAATACGGCACGAAAGTCTGTTGAAACAGGCAGATCCCTTCCATCTTCCAGATCAGCTTTCGCCAATGATTTTATGTTATGATACACTTTGCCACCCTGCACATCGTTCCCCAAAACAAATAAACAACTTGCCCTTCCATGATCGGTGCCACCTGTGCCATTCTGGTGTGCCGTGCGACCAAATTCAGTCATCGTCATAACAGTTACTTCATCTTGGTATTGTCCCATATCGGTCCAGAAAGCTGCAATGCTATCACTGAAATCGCGAAGGTTTCTGGCGAATGCTCCATTTACTGTTCCCTGATTGAAATGAGTATCCCATCCACCACTTTCTGCAAAAGCCACTTCAACACCTACATCCATTTTAATGAGTGTAGCAATTTGTTTTAACGAATTGCCCAACGGAGAATTTGGATACACCGCTCCGTTAGCCGGCTGGTAATTTTTAATATCAGTAGATTTTAAAATCTTCATTGCCTCAAAACTTTCCTTACCGGTTTTATTCAGTAGCTGGTTACTGGTTTGGTCATATAAAGATTCAAAAGATTTTGCGGCCATATTACCAGCCATTGGATTGCCTTGCATCTGAATGGCGAAATCCTGCAGGTTACTAATAGCCAATGCCTCATGATCACCGTACAAACTTCTCGGCAAGGCACTTGTTAAACTAACCGCACTAAAAGGTGTTGCTTCATGCCCGGTTAAACCCACTGCCCTGTTCAACCATCCACTATTCGTTCCTTTATTGAATGGCGTTCCGCTTTCCATAAAATCCTGTGCATCAAAATGGCTTCTGGTGTTATTCGGACTTCCCACACCATGTACAATGGCCATTCGGTTTTCCTTGAAAAAAGGAGACAAACTATTTAAGGATGGGTGCAATCCAAATTGTCCATCCAGATCCATCATACCACCCTGCGTTTGTAAAGGGCTCATGAATAAAGTAGGACGCAATGTTTTCAGGTTGGGTTCTGTAAACGGACTCACTGCCATTAAACCATCCATGGCTCCCCGCTGAAAAATACATACCAGTACTTTATTCTTTTTATACGGATGTATAATTTTTCTGTTGTTAGCAGCCTGCGCAATAAAACCAGGCACGCCGCCAAAGCCTGCTGCAAAAAGTGCTAATGCACCGGATTTCATGAATGCTCTTCTGTGAATCATATATTTTTTTTGTCGTGAACTTTGAGCTGCGGGCTTTCAGGATCAAGCATCAAGCCGCAAGATTCAAGCTATAAGTTTAAATTTTTAATTATGCTTTCCTTTCACGTTTCACTTTTCACGTCTCTTATTTCCTCTGAAACTCCGGCGACCCAATAATAATTCCTACCACCTGTGCCACTGTTGCTGCGGTCTTACTCATTGTATTGATTCCTTGTATCTTGTTTCCCTCCTTGTTCCTTGCTTCTTGTCTTCTTGCCTCCTGCCCCTCAATTTCATCTTCCACCATTTCTGTTTTTATTTTGGATGCGGCTTCATTGATTTTCTGTTCTACCTGTGCATCACTTATCATGGCTGTAAGGCGTTTGATATTTTCTTCCTGATTTCTTTCGGGTAAAAGCAGTTTACTGTAAATACGCAACGCATCATCGGCACTTTCCGGCTCATGATTATCATTCAATGCAAGCAAATTCATTCGCACACCTGGTATTTTCTGTGTAGCTAATGCCAGGCCAAAATTCATCCTGTTTAATAACGAACCACTGTTGATCCAGAAGTTAGCCCGATCCGGAAAACCAGTTGGTGCCTGGTAATAATAAAATCGCTGACCCATTTTAGTGCACCAGTTATAAATCTGGTATGGCTGCATTACCTCTGCCTTTGTTGCTCTTAATGCACTGATTGAAAATTCAAACGGTGATTTTATTTTCTCACGTAATGCGTTTTTCGACCAGAAGTCGGGATGATTAACCATTGTTATCATCATCGCCTTAATATTACCACCCGTTTCCTGGAAAGTTTTAGCTAGTGATTGAATGATTCCGGATGAAGGTTCATCCGCCACAAATCGCCTTGCCAGTTTTGTGGCGATGAACTGAGCGGTTGAAGAATGCGCTGCCAGCATTTCCAATACCTGCACTCCTTCTCTGTATCCGTCTTTCCCATTAAACTGTTTTCCTAAAATTGATTTTGGATTTTCATCGTGCTTATCCCCACGAAAAAGAAAATCTCCTTCTATCATCAATCCTCTTCTTTCCAGTTGTGTAGCATTTAAATTCTCAACAAGTTGCCTTGCCGGACCTTCTTTATACATAGGTTTTACCGCCCAACCTGTTAAAGCTCTTGCTACTTCTGTTACATCTTTTTGCATATATCCTCCATCTACACCAAGTGTATGCAGTTCCATTACTTCACGTGCGTAATTTTCGTTGAGGCCCTGTGTTCTTCGTGCTGCAATCGCCTGTTGAACCAATGCCCCTCCAGGCATTGAGGTATCACTCAATCTTGCTTCCATCCGTTCACGTGCTGCACGCAACATAGCATTGTTTTGCTGCCTGCGTGTTCGTTCATTGTCATTACTTACACTTAATGCATTGTCTAAATATTCCAGCATAGCCGGATGTTTAGCTGTTGCCAGTAACATCTCTTTAAAACTACCAAGCACATAAGGCCGTATGGCATCACGCTCATAAGTCATTACATACTGCTGGCTCTGCCCCTTGGTAAGTGAAACATTAAAATGATTGAACCAGAAATCTGTTAATACTTCTTTTAACTGGTTATTACTATAGACGGCCCTTACTACTTTTTGATTGATGAGTTGCCTGTGTAATTCCTGTACGGGTTTAAACCCTTCCTTTTCCTGAATCAGTCTTAGTTGCTCACGATACTTTTGTCTGTCGGCATTATTGATAGAATCAGCAGGTATTAATTTATTTCGGATGGCTACACGAATTACCTGTGCTGGTGTAAGATAAGTATTGACAATTTTTTCATTGCTCAAATTCAATGATTCAAATGCTTGTAAACGACGCTCCAGTTCTGTATCAGGCAAATCAGCGTCCAATTGTTGTTGCAGCCATTTATCAAGACCCGTTTTTACCACTTCTTCAACCTGCCCTGGTTGTATTCCAAAACTAAACCTGTTGAGTAAATGTGCTGCTGCCTGTTGCTGCGTGAGGCCTGCCTTTTTGTAGGGCATTTTTATTTCGGGGAGACCAATCTTATTATTGGTGAAAGCAGCCCCAATTGTAAACAAGGCCCCAATTGTAAAAGTTTTGAATATGCGCCGCAAGGACATCTGTTTTAGTTTTGTATTGGACAAAAGATTGAATGAAAGGTTTAAGAGACTTTGTCCTCAGTGGCAAAAAAAAGAGCGTCTGAATAAGACGCTCTTCTAATATTCACACTTAATCTGTTTTCTTCATGGCTACCCTATATAATACAAAGCCCATCAATGCAAAGAATAAAGTTCCAAGCATGAAGTACCCATTTTCTGAAAGGGCAGATACCAGCCCATGTTCCATACTAATATTTTTCAGGAACTGTTCACCACCAGATGTTCCGGTAATAAATGCGATGACCACACCAGCAACTGCTCCACCTGCAACCAGCCCTGTTGCAAACAAACTACCTTTACTCAATTCCTCTTCTTCCGCACTCACTTCTTTTTTATCTTTTTTCTGTCTGCCTTCTACAATACCACGGATAGCACCACCAATAAAGATGGGCAACGTGGTAGCCAATGGCAGATATACGCCAATAGCAAAGCTGAGCGATTTAATACCGCAGAGCTCCATCACTACAGCCAGAAACATTCCTACAATTACATATTGCCAGTCGAGGTTTTGAGAAAGAATACCTTTAATCAATGTAGCCATCAATGTAGCCTGTGGTGCGGGATATTTTTCTGTTCCAATCGCATGCTGTATGCCCTGCTGTACCATTTCTGTAGTGGGCTTATCAAGAAATTTTACTGTTATGCCGATTACGATGGATGATACAATCGCACCTACAAACAAAGCAATTTGCTGGTTACGAGGTGTGGCACCTACAATATAACCACTCTTCAAATCCTGCGAAGTGGCACCCGCATTAGCTGCAGCTATACAAATCATACCACCCACCACCAATACCAGTGGTTCATATGCCTGACCTGACCAACCTAAACTTAAAAAAATCAGGCTCGTACCCATTACAGTGGCAATGGTCATGCCACTAATAGGGTTATTGGATGAACCAATTAATCCAACAATGCGCGATGATACGGTTACAAATAAGGCTCCGAATAATACCACCAGAATACCAATCAATATTTTTTGCATGAATCCGTCACCGGGTAAATTGGGTATTACAGAAATGATGGCGATCAAAGCAAGACTTCCCAATCCAACAATTTTTAAACTCAGGTCTTTATCTGTACGCGCCACATTAATCTTTTCTGCTCCGGAACCTCCGCGTAAAGAAGCCATGCTTCCTTTTACAGACTTTACAATAGTTGGTAATGTTTTAATCAGAGTAATGATACCACCCGCAGCTACTGTACCAGCACCTACCTGACGCACATATGCATAATAAATGGCCGCAGAATAATCGGCAAAAGTATGTGTAACAGGATCCCATCCGCCTTTACCTCCGGGTTTGGCAATGTCTGCCAGGTAACCAAGTTTGGCCAGTTGAATGGCAATTGCATCAGCAGGAACCAGTGTAGATAATAAAGGAATAAATACCAACCAGCTCAATACACTACCTGCTACCAGTACACCTGCAATTCGTGGGCCGATGATATAGCCCACACCCAGGTATTCTGGTGTAATTTCACCACTTACTTTAGCCGAAGGGAAAAATTTATTAATCTGTTTCGTTGCATAAAAAGGTGTTTCTGCAATTACATGCATAACTTTTTGTAATAGTGCATATACAAAAGCAACACCCAGTCCCCAGAAAGCTGTTTTGGCAAAATCGCCGCCACGTTCACCTGCTTTCAATACATCTCCGCAGGCTGTTCCTTCCGGATAAGGCAGGTTATCATGTTCATTTACGATAAGCGCTTTCCTGAGTGGCACCATTAATAAAGTACCCAGCAATCCACCTACAATGGCCAGTATCAGAATGGTGAGGTAATTAAAATACTCTGCACTACTGGGCGATGAAAGAAAAAGAAATCCCGGCAAAGTAAATGCTACTCCGGCAGCAATACTTTCACCTGCAGAACCGGTAGTTTGTATGATATTATTTTCGAGGATGGTTGTTTTCAAAAATTTCCGACCCAGTGTAATAGCAATTACTGCTATGGGAATAGAAGCTGATACAGTTAAACCCGCTTTCAGTGCCAGATAAACAGTAGCCGCACCAAAGATTACACCAAAAAGGCTACCTACCAAGATCGATTTCACGGTAAGTTCTTTCATGTTTGTTTCGGGGGAAACAAATGGTTTGAAGTTTTTTTGAGGTTGAGACATGAGTTGGTTTTTAGATGAAGCAAGCAATTTTTTCGGCGAACAAATAAAGGTTTACCGATAGTTTCCGATACTTTTAAATTTCAAAATACGATTTATGTCCGATATACAAAATGAGTCAACAAAAGGCAGGATGCCAAAATCGATTCCTTACATCATTGGCAGTGAAATAGCAGAAAGATTCAGCTTTTATGGCTTACGGTCCATTATGGTAACCTTTATGGCTGTCACTTTTTTCAATCCAACCCTAAATCCGGCACTTACGGCTGAAGCTGATGCAAAAGCCAATGAAATGTCGCACCTGTTTGTTACACTGGCTTATTTTATGCCCATGGTTGGGGCCATTATGGCCGATTGGTTCTTTGGGAAATACAGGGTTATTCTCCTCGTATCCATTCTATATACATTTGGTCACCTTATCCTTTCTGTATCAGGTGATAGTTATACCATTTTCAGTCTCGGACTTATCGTAATTGCCTGTTGTGCCGGGGGTATTAAATCATGTGTATCTGCCAATGTAGGCGACCAGTTTAATAAATCGAATGAGCAGCTGCTTTCAAAAGCCTATGGGTGGTTTTATATGAGTATTAACCTGGGGGGAACACTTGCTCCTTTATTCATACCATTACTGAAAAAGTATTATGGTCCTGAAATCGCTTTTGGTGTTCCGGGTATATTAATGGCACTGGCTACTATTCTGTTCTGGCTTGGACGAAAAAAATATGTTCGGGTTCCTCCGGCCGGTATTAAAAAAGAGAACTTCTTTTCCATCTCCATCTATGCATTAAGAAAATTATTTAGTCGCAAACCCGGACAAAAAGTGTGGGAAGCGGTACAAGAAAAATATTCAGCTACATCTATTGATGGTATCAAAGCAGTATATCGTGTATTGGCAGTATTTGCGTTCACACCTATTTTCTGGGCACTTTGGGATCAAAACCTTTCTGAATGGGTGTTACAGGCTACAAGATTGGACCTTACAATAGCCGGTGACTTCACTATTTTACCAGAACAGATCAATTTTATTAACCCACTGTTTTTAGTGTTGTTGATTCCTGTCTTCAACTCCTTCCTTTTCCCTTACCTCGATAAAAAAGGTATTAAAGTAAGTCCTTTACGAAAAATAGGTGCCGGACTTGTAATCATTGGTCTTTCTTTTACCATCATTGCCTTTATTCAGGAAGCCATTGATGCAGGCGGAAAACCTTCTGTATGGTGGCAGATACTGGCTTATATTCTATTGGCTGCATCTGAAATACTCGTTTCTGTAACCTGTCTTGAATACGCCTATACCCATTCACCAAAATCCATGAAAAGTACCATGAGTGCCCTGTACCTGCTGGGTATTTCAGCCGGAAACCTGCTCGTGGGATTGATCAATGGAAACATTGTGGACAAAGGCTTTTTCAGTCAGTTTACAGGTGCCAAATACTACTGGTTATTCCTCGGCATACTCGCTGTATCTTTTATACTATTTCTTTTAGTGGCTAAACGTTTGCCTGAAAAACGTTATGTAGGTGCTGAAGAAACAGAAAGCTGATTTTCAACATGAGCAGGGTATTCACAAAAAAATACCCTGCTCATGCCAAAAATCCTTCATAGAGCCTACTTTCGCCACCTTAACCTATTATTATGAACATTCTTCTCCTCGGATCTGGTGGCCGTGAACACGCTTTGGCGTGGAAAATGACGCAAAGTCACCACTGCGACGCCCTATTTATTGCTCCCGGTAATGCCGGCACCAGCGAATTTGGAACCAATCTTCCTGTTTCAGTTACTGATTTTGAAGCCATTAAACAGGCATGTATTGAACATAAAATAGACATGCTCGTAGTAGGACCCGAAGAGCCTTTAGTAAGAGGTGTGTATGATTTTTTTGAGGCCGATCCTTTATTGCAAAAAATAGTAGTGGTAGGTCCCTCTGCAAAAGCAGCACAACTCGAAGGAAGTAAAGCTTTCAGTAAAAAATTCATGCAGCGTCAACATATTCCAACTGCAGCTTATGCAGAATTTACAGCTGATAATTTTGAGGATGGAAAAAAATATATCGCATCACATAGTTTACCTGTTGTTTTAAAAGCAGATGGATTGGCCGCAGGAAAAGGTGTTGTTATCGCCACTACTCATGAAGAAGCATTAAAGACCTTTGAAGAAATGATTCTTCACAAACAATTTGGTGAAGCAAGCAGTAAAGTAGTGATCGAAGAATTTCTGCAGGGTATTGAAGTAAGTGTGTTTGTTTTAACGAATGGATCAGACTACCAGATTATTGGTCATGCTAAAGATTATAAAAGAATTGGCGAAGGCGATACCGGCTTAAACACAGGTGGCATGGGCTGTGTAAGCCCTGTACCTTTTATGGATAAGGTATTTATGCAGAAGGTTGAAGAGCGCATTATTGCACCAACAGTTAAGGGATTAGAAAAAGAAGAACTCATCTATCATGGTTTTATTTTCTTTGGTTTGATGAATGTAAAAGGTGAACCATTTGTTATTGAATACAATTGCAGAATGGGCGATCCTGAAACGGAAGTAGTGATGCCCCGTTTACAAACCGATCTTGTTGCACTATTCGCAGCAATGGATAATGGTACACTCGCCGATACAAATATTTCTTACGATGAAAGATTTTGTGCAACAGTAATGGCAGTGAGTGGAGGATATCCGGGCGATTACGAAAAGAATAAAATCATTCATGGACTTGCTCCGAACAATTCAAAAGAAGTCATCGTATTTCATGCCGGAACCAAAGAAGATGAAAACAAAGTTTTAACAAATGGTGGCAGGGTTTTAGCAGTTACTGCGTACGGAAATAATATTGCTGACGCAGTTATCAAATCAAAAAATAAACTCGCTGAAATTTCGTTTGAAGGAATGTATTTCAGGAGAGATATCGGGTATGAATTTGAAGAGAAGTGAAAAGTCAAAAGTGAAAGGTCAAAAGAATTGCGTAAACCTTAGGCTGGCACAGTAAAATCAACCTTTTCACTTTTCACTATTCACCTTTCACCTAAAGAAAAATCAGTATTTTAGGCTTTGTTAATTCAAGTAATTTCATCCACCTTTGCAATCATTGATCAAGAAATAAAGCATTTTTAACATACAATGGGATTATTCAACTTTTTTACGCAGGAAATAGCCATGGATCTGGGTACCGCCAATACCCTCATTATCCATAATGATGAAGTAGTGGTAAATGAGCCCTCGATTGTGGCCCTGAACCGTAATAATATGAAAGAAGTGCTTGCTGTGGGGAAGAAAGCCCTAATGATGCACGAAAAAACCCATGAAAGTATCCGTACCGTTCGCCCGCTGAAAGATGGTGTAATTGCCGATTTTAACGCTGCCGAGCTGATGATCAGGGAGTTAATCAAGATGATTTACCCCAAAAAACCCCTTTTCCCCCCTAGTTGGAGGATGGTAATCTGTATTCCCTCATCTATTACAGAAGTTGAAAAACGTGCCGTTAGAGACAGTGCCGAGCAGGCCGGTGCCAAAGAAGTATATATGATTCACGAACCCATGGCGGCAGCCCTGGGTATTGGTATTGATGTAGAAGAGCCAGTTGGTAATATGATTATCGATATCGGAGGTGGTACCACCGGTATTACGGTAATTGCCCTTGCAGGTATCGTTTGCGACCAGAGTATCCGTGTGGCAGGTGATGAATTTACTGCTGATATTATGGAAGCCCTCCGTCGTTACCATAGCCTGTTGATTGGTGAGCGTACTGCTGAGCAGATCAAGATCAACGTTGGTGCTGCCATGAAGGATCTGGATAATCCGCCAGATGATATGCCGGTAAATGGTCGTGACCTTGTTACGGGTATCCCCAAGCAGATCATGGTTAGCTATCAGGAAATTGCCGAAGCACTGGATAAAAGCATTTTCAAAATAGAAGAAGCCATTCTGAAAGCATTGGAAACAACGCCTCCTGAGCTGGCTGCCGATATTTATCGCAGAGGTTTATACCTTACCGGTGGTGGTGCATTGTTGCGCGGACTAGACAAACGCTTAAGTGCCAAAATTAAACTTCCGGTACATGTAGCAGATGATCCATTGAAAAGCGTGGTACGTGGTACGGGTCTGGCGTTGAAGAACTATCAACGTTTTCCATTCATCATGCGATAAAAGAAAAACCTCACCTGCACCACAGGTAACAGGTTTTATTGATCGCTAATCGATTTCCAGGTTGAAGAATATCTTTTTTTTCATACGGCGTTATTTTACTTTTCTGAGCTTCCTGCTCCTACAGGTATTTGCCATTATTTTACTGACCCGTTCCAGTGAGGCGCATAAAGCCTTTTTTTCTGATGCCACGAGTGAACTTACGGGTAACCTGAATAAACGATACAGTAACCTTCGCAGCTATTTCAGTCTTGCAGAAACCAATCGTCAACTGGCGGAGGAAAATACCCGTTTAAAAAACCTGTTGTCAGCTAACAATATCGCGCCGGATAGTTCAAGAGAAGTATATACCGATACCACACACCGTGATTCTTCCGGCCGTTACCGGAAATTCACCTGGTTGCCAGCCAGGGTTATAGGCAATACTGTTACCCTTCAAACCAATTTCCTTACGCTGGAAAGGGGCAGCAATCAGGGTGTAAAAAAAGGCATGGCCGTTATTGGTCCGGAAGGCATTGTTGGCGTGGTGGTGGAAACAAGTGCTAATATCAGCAAAGTGATGAGTTTACTACACCGCAACAGCCGTGTAAGTGCCATGCTCAAAAAAGACAATAATGCCGGTAGTATTGAATGGGATGGCAATAATCCATCCATCCTAACCCTTCGTAATGTATCGAAGAGTGCCAAAGTGGTGAAAGGCGATACGGTAATAACCAGCACTTACTCGGCCAACTTCCCCTCTCACCTGATGGTGGGTACCGTTGCATCAATAGTGGAAGATCCTTCCAGTAATTTCTATACCCTGAGAATAAAAACAGCTACCAATTTCTTTAATGTACAGTATGTATACCTTGTGGAAAATACCAGGTATGCCGAACAGGTAGAACTGGAAAACACACCCATGACCAATCAATGAGCAGCTTAGTAAAAAATATCATCCGCTTTATTCTGTTCATCGTATTGCAGGTGTTCATATTAAATGAAGTACCTCCATTACACCGTTTTATTGTTCCCTATATCTATTTCCTGTACATTCTCTGGCTGCCTTTTACCATTAACAGGATAGCTCTTATGGTTATTGCTTTTGCATTTGGCCTGAGTCTCGATTTCTTTTCAGGCACCACTGGTCTGCATGCCGCACCCTGTGTGTTAATTGCGTATATCCGGCCATTTCTGCTCAATCTTCTTTTGCCACAGGAAACCATTGAACAGAGTTACTCTGAACCAGGTAGCAAAAGCATGGGCTGGGCTCCTTATAGCCTTTATGTAGGTGTGCTCACCTTTGTTCATCATTTTTACCTCGTATTAATTGAGTGGCTTCAATTTGGAGACTTCCTCTACTTCCTCGGAAAAGTATTGGGTACCACAGCCATCAGCCTCCTCATGATCTTTATCGCAGAACTGCTTTTCCTGAGAAAAGGGAAATACAGGACGAATGCGGCGTGAGGAACGTGAAAGGTGAAACGGAGAGTTTATTTGATTTTCGCTTGTTTCACTTTTCACCTTTCACTTTTCACTTTTGCCCTCTCGCGTCTCACCTTTCACGTCTCACGAAAACATCCCTACAATTTTTTCATTTTTTTTACGTTTCATCCACTACAAAGCATCAACTTTGTAACACACTTCTCTTTTACGTTTAGCCCAAAGAAATATGCCTGTCTTCAACCAGAGCCGCAGCCGTGTGATACAGTTCATTTTTGCAGGTGTTTTCATTGCCATTACCGGGCAACTGATTAACCTGCAGTTGTTTTCCAGCAAATACAAACTGGCAGCAGATAATAATGCTTTCTACAGGAAAGTTATTTATCCCGATCGTGGTATCATCTTCGACAGAAAAAAAAGAGGTATACTTGAAAATACGATCAGCTACGATCTTGTAGTGATTCCATCTGAAGCCAGGGCAACGGATACCGCTACACTTTGCCGCTTACTCAACATCGACACCGCTACTTATAAAAAAAGGATGCGCGACCTCATCTTTAAAAATACCAGCGTTAAACCCAGTGTATTTGAAGCCTTGCTGACACAGGAAATGTTTGCCAAACTAAATGAAAACATGTACCGTTTTCCTGGCTTCTCATTGAATGAACGCTCGGTACGTACCTACCCTTATAATGTAGGTGCAGCCATCCTTGGTTACATGGCAGAAGTAGATACGGGTTATCTGCGCAGACATAAAGATGAAGGTTACGAAATGGGCGACTACTTCGGTAGCACAGGTTTAGAGAATACCTATGAAAAAGTGCTGATGGGGCAACGTGGTATCAAACGTTTTATCCGCGATAATAAAGGTCGCTTACAAGGTTCATGGGAAAATGGCGCTTACGATACTGCGGCCATCGCTGGACAAAATCTTTATTCCAGCATTGATGTGGAACTTCAGCAATTGGGTGAAAAACTCATGGAAAATAAAGTAGGAAGTATTGTTGCCATTGATCCTCAAACAGGTGGCATTATCTGTATGGTGAGTGCACCTACTTATAACCCCAATTATCTCACAGGTAATCAGCGAAAGAAACATCTGGTAGAAATGTTGTATTTCGATCCGAGACTACCTCTGCTAAACAGAACGCTAAGTACAGCCTATTCACCAGGCTCTACTTTTAAAACATTTGTTGGTATTGTGGGAATGGCCGAAGGTGCCATTGATGACCAGATGACAGTGAGTTGCGGCGGTGCTTACCACGGATGTGGACGACCCATGGGTTGCCATGCCAAAGGCACTTTTACTTTAAAACCAGCTATTTCCAAATCTTGTAATAGTTATTTCGCTGTATCCTTCCGTCGTATACTTGACCATAAAAAATATACAGATCGTAACCAGGCATTATCAGTATTTAATGATTATGCACATTCTTTTGGACTGGGCAGTCGCTTAGGTGTTGATCTGCCTTCTGAAAGAAATGGCTTTATTCCCGGTCCGGAAGTGTACCATAGAAAGTTTGGCAAGAACTGGCAATCCTGCAATATTATATCCAATAGTATTGGTCAGGGTGAAATATTGACCAACCTTACACAGGTTGCCAATGTAATGGCGATAATTGCCAATAAGGGCTGGTATTACACGCCTCACCTTATTGATTCTATTGAAGGTGGCGATCAATTGGGTTTACTGGATAAATACAGGGTTAAACACAAAACAAAAGAAGTTCCTGAATATGTATGGGAAGAAGTACATGAGGGCATGCAGGGTACTATGGAATTTGGTACGGGCTTTTATGCAAAAGTTCCCGGCATCAATGTTTGTGGTAAAACAGGAACAGTAGAAAACCAGTACCGTGGTGAAAAACTCAAGGACCACGCTTTCTTTGGTGCCTTTGCACCAAGGGAAAATCCACGCATTGCCATCGCTGTGATGTGCGAAAACGCAGGGTATGGTGCCACATCTGCCGCACCTATTGCCAGCTTATTGATTGAAAAATACCTGAAAGATTCTATTACTGGAAATGACCGTAAAGCAAAAGTTGAACAACTGGCCAATATGAACCTCATTCCGCCACAGATGAAAAGACAGATGGTACAGAGAGATTCATTAAGACAGGCACAACAATTAGCTGCGGCTAAAAAAGCAGCTCGCGATACATCAGGTGTGGAAGAAGCACCAGAAGAAACAGAGCCAGATAGTT
This sequence comes from Chitinophaga pinensis, assembly GCA_943372605.1. GTDB lineage: Bacteria > Bacteroidota > Bacteroidia > Chitinophagales > Chitinophagaceae > Sediminibacterium > Sediminibacterium pinensis_H. The sequence goes on from CALRZI010000004.1 coordinate 58,102, forward strand.
CCGGCACACCCAATAAACCACAACCGGCAAAAAAAGGAACGAAGAAAGATACAGCCAATAAAGTAGCCCTCTTACCTGAGGAGCAGCGTAAAACAAACATCAAAAGAAAAACAACAGCCTGAGTTGTATGAACAGAAGAAACCATCAAATTGCCACACAGGGTGTTGATTACCTCGTTATCTGGTTATACGCCATACTGGTGGGCATTGGTATACTTTGCATTTTTATGGTGGAGTACAGACCAGGTACAGACTGGTTCACTTCCTTCCTCAATGGTAAAACCAATTACAGCAAACAACTCATTTTTGCAGGTGTTTGTGCCATAGCAGCCACTTTTATTCTGCTTACAGACAGTAAACTTTTTACAGCATTTGCCAACCTGTTTTACCTGTTTGGCATATTGCTCATGCTGGCCACTTTTGTGTTAGGAAAAAACATCAACGGCTCAAAGAGTTGGATACCATTGGTTGGTGGCTTTAACCTGCAACCCGCCGAGCTTTGTAAAATATTTGCAGCACTGGCCCTGGCCAAGTTTTTGTCGAGGCAGGAAGTAGATTTCTCTAAAATCCGTTCGCAACTTATTGCCGGTGCCATTACTTTATCTCCGGCAGTATTGTCGATTCTGCAACATGAACTGGGTCTGGCACTGGTTTACACCAGTTTTTTGATTGCGATGTACCGTGAAGGCTTACCTGCACAAATATTAATCATCGGTTCTTCCTTTGGTGTTTTGGTTATTGCCACACTTATTCTGGAACCTAATGTGCTGGCTATTATTCTTACCGTTATTGCGGCAGTGGTTATATTCCTTTTGCGTAAACAGATAAAAAAGAAAAGAAAGCTACTCACCATTATCATTACCATCTGGCTGATTTGCGTAGGTGTGCAACGTTTTGTAGTGCCCTATATTTTCAATAATGTACTTGAATGTTACCAGAGTACACGTATTTACAGCATGGTGGGTAAAGAATACGACTGTTCCGAAAACAGAAAAGCACAGGATAAAACCAACACCAACAAACCAGTAAGAAAACCAGATGACTATAATGTACGTCAAAGTAAAATTGCGATTGGCTCTGGTGGATTTTTCGGACGCGGTTTTTTAAAAGGCACCCAAACCCGTGGTAAATATGTACCGGAACAACACACCGATTTTATTTTTACTTCTTTAGGAGAGGCTTTTGGTTTTGTAGGTTGTTTTATCTTTTTACTGATTTACCTGTTTTTACTATATCGCATTGTGCGAATTGCGGAACGGCAACGAAGTACATTCAGTCGAGTATATGCGTATAGTGTGGTAAGTATTCTCTTTTTCCATATTGCCGTAAATGTTAGTATGACCATTGGTTTGTTTCCTATCGTAGGTATTCCATTGCCACTGATTAGTTATGGCGGCTCTTCTTTGCTTACCTTTACAGCGTTGATTTTTATCCTGCTCAGGCTCGATGCAGATCGGCAAATGGTATTAAGATAAAGCGAAGGCATGCAGATTATCCCACTTTCAGAAGGTAGTTTTACCATCGATAAAACCAAAGTATTTGTTCCTTTCGATACAAATAAGGAAGAACTGAATAGCAGACCTATCGGTAGCCTGCTTGTAGAAATACAACCCTTTGTAGTGATCACTGAAAAAGATGTGATTTTACTCGATGCCGGCCTGGGCTATAATGAAGCCGATGGAACACCTCAATTGTATAAAAATCTGGAAAGGGCAGGCATCAATCCATCACAGATCACCAAAGTGCTGATGAGTCATTTGCATAAAGATCATGCAGGTGGTGTAACCATTGATAATACGCAAACACAGGAACGTTTTATCAGTTTTCCTTACGCTACTTATTATGTGCAGCAAAGAGAAATGGAATTTGCATCAGGTGTTGGTTCTGCATCCTACATTCCTGAAGACTTTCGTTTGCTGGAAGAATTCAGCCGTGTAGTATGGCTTACAGAAGATGAAGGATTGATTGACGGTTATATCCGTTACCAGCTAACCGGCGCTCATAGTAAATTTCATCAGGTATTCTGGATTGAAGAAAATGGACAGACTGTTTTCTTTGGTGGTGACGATGCCCCTCAATTACAACAAATGAAAAGCCGTTTTGTGGCCAAATACGATTACGACGGAAAAAAATGTATGGAACTGCGAAAACAATGGTGGGAAGAAGGTCAGGCCAAAGGATGGACTTTTTTGTTTTATCACGATATACAATCGCCCGTCTGGGAGCCACTTAAAAGTTGATGATTACTGATCTGTTGTTTTATTGGAATCCCGCATTTTTCTTCGTTGCTCCATTCTTTGTTGAAGTTCTTTACGAACCACATTCATGAATTCTCTTTCGGCAACCAAGGCCTTGTTTACACGCTCATCCGTAACAAGGATTTTCTTAAGATCACCTTTGAATTTTTTACGGATATTCAATACGCTTTCTTCAAAAGCAAGAATATCTTCTTTATGATCGCCTCTTGCTTTTCTTACTTCCGATGTATAACCATTATACAATGGCCAGAATTTTTCTGCTTCTTCTGTAGTAAGTGAAAGGTGTTTGGTAAAATAAGCCACTTTCAGCACTTCAATATTCTGACGCTGTCCCATCATTTTCCTCTGTGGCTCCTGTGCACTTATAAGAGACACCATCAACACTCCAATAAAAAACAACATTGTCTTTTTCATGATCAATTATTTGTATCAGCTGTCAGCTTTCGCTTCGGCTAAAGATTCGGTTGATTCATCCAAATATTGTTTCAGTTCATCATCACTCGACATTTCAATATGTTCATCTACTTCGGGTAAAGCCTCAACGCCATACACATCACGATCGCCGGTATTAATAACCAGTTTCTCTGTTGCAGCAAGATAGGTATTCAGTTCTTCTTCACTTAGCTTCGACATTTCCTGAGAAACATCTACATGCGCATAGTTAATACTGTTTACCTCATCAGTTGTTTTGCTATTGTACAGAAAAGCAGTAGCCAATACAACGCCTGTTACCACGGCCGCGGCGGCATATTGTATCCATTTACGGGTTTTTCTAACCGGCATCTGAATAACGGGTATCTCGCTCATCGCCGTCTGCTCCATCAATGCTTCCATATTAAGTTCGGGCAATGCAGCTCTTGAGTAAGGCATTTGCTTGGAAACAAGATTCAATACCGGAGCCAGCTCTTCCAGCTCTTGTGTAACATCCTGTTTGCGAATGGACACCATTATACGATCTGGTAACAATTCAAAATAACCTGCGGGTATTGTATAAGCCTGGCTTTTTTCTACAACCAGTTCAAGGTAAGCCTGTTCCAGTAATTTTCCGGTGATGGTATCGAAATAACCAACAGGTACACTGTAGGGCATATGAAACGGCCATTGGGCCATCGACGGGTCGACTTGTTTCAATTCTGCTGTTATTTCTTCTCTGTGACTCATTGTTTATTGGATACTCCTGTTCAACTAAGGTTTAATTTTCGCGGATAAATGCCTCAATTTTTTTTGCCGCATGATGATAACTGGCTTTTAAAGCGCCTTCACTGGTATCAAGCACCCGGCTCATTTCCTCATATGGCATTTCATCATAATAACGCAAGTTAAATACCACCCGCTGTTTTTCCGGCAACTGTTGTATGGCCAATTGTAATTTCCACTCTAACCGGTTGGCATCAAAATTACTATCAGCCTTTACCTTATTGGCCAATCCTTCCCCCACTTCATCCATACTCACCGATGCCCTGCGTTTTTGTTGTTCGATAAAACTCAGACACTCATTAGTCGCTATTCGATACATCCAGGTGTACAGGCGGCTGTCTTCCCTGAAATTTTCCAGTCCTTTCCACACTTTAATAAACATATTCTGCAATACATCATTCGCATCGTCATGATCCACCACCAAACGGCGAATATGCCAGTACAGTTTTTCCTGGTACTTTTTAATAATCGCGGTGAAACCCTGTTCTTTTGTAGCAGGCTGGCGGAACTGATTTAATAGTACCTGGTCGTCTGAATGCATGCAGGGTTATTTTACTCGAATATAATGGCCTATTGGGTTTAGACCAAACCTTATCAAAAAGGTTTAATACCGATAACTAACATTTGTTTTAAATGGCATTCATTATCATTAGTTCAATTTGATCGGATCGTTAGTTTAATCAATCAGAAATTGGTAAATTGTCGGCGAAACCCATGCCTTCCAGTCATTATATTAACCAGTTCAGGCGCAACGTAACCGACAAATACACTATTTACAATAGCCTGTTTGCGGCATTACCTTTTTCGGGTATCGCCAATGTTGGTGCGTTGTTACCCATTCTATCGCAATCATGCAAGGATGAATACCATGCAGGTAAAAATCCAGTTCAGATCATCAACGATTTTTTTCAACAGCATACAGAAGTACGCAGTGAAAAAGACAAACTCGATCGCCTCTTTAAATTTGTACAGTATATAGAAAGACAGGTGGTATTATTTGATGCGATTGAAGATGCAGCTTTCGATTCGGTGAATAATATCCAGGGGCCAGGCAGTCTCAAAACATTGTACAATGAAGCAGTATTTGCAGGCAAAACACAGGCATTAAAAAACAAACTCAAAAAATTCAGGGTACGGGTAGTGCTTACAGCTCATCCCACACAGTTTTATCCCGGCAGTGTGTTGGGTATTATTCATGACATGAATGAATCGATCGCCAAAAACGATTTTCATACCATCAACGAATACATACAGCAGTTGGGGATCACACCATTCTTCAATAAAAAACAACCCACTCCTTACGATGAAGCCCTGAACCTCATGTGGTACCTGGAAAATATTCTTTATCATTCAATCGGCAATATTTACAATGCCATTGAACGCGATATTTTTGAAGACGATTTCGACAGCAACAATCCTTTTATTGAATTAGGTTTCTGGCCTGGTGGCGATCGAGATGGCAACCCTTTTGTAAATGCTGCCACAACCATTAAAGTAGCCGAAGCGCTGAGAAGTGCCATTACCGTTTGTTATTACCGCGATATACGTAAACTAAAACGAAGGTTGAGTTTTTCGGGTGTAGACAGTTTGATTCATGAGCTGGAAGAAATATTGTATGAAAACGTATTCAGGCCTACCGAACAGAACAGGGTACAGTTGAGTGATCTGCAAATACGATTGGTACAGATACGTGATCTTGTTGTTGAAAAACATCATTCACTTTTTTTACAAAGACTGAATAGCCTTATCCATAAAGTAAAAATTTTCGGAACACATTTCGCTACCATCGATATCAGGCAAGACAGTCGCATACACACACAGGTATTACTGAATGTGCATGAAGTGCTGAAACAGAAAACAGGCACTGGCATTTTACCTGATGATTATCTTTCAATGGATGAATCTGCAAAGATCAATATGCTGGTGCAACTAAAAGGCACCCTTGATACTTCCATTTTTGAATCCGGTATTACAAAAGATACACTTGAGAGTATTTATGCCATTGGAACCATTCAACATAACAATGGCGAAGCTGGTTGTAACAGGTATGTCATCAGCAATTGCCAGAGCAGTATAAATGTGCTGGAAGTATATGCTTTATTCCGTCTTTGCGGATGGCAGCAGGAACAGATGCCCATTGATATTGTTCCACTCTTTGAAACCATCGACGATTTACAGCAGGCGGAACAGATCATGGATCGTTTATACCAGCATCCTGTATATGCCCACCATCTGGCAGGCAGAAAAATGCAGCAGACAATTATGCTGGGCTTTAGCGATGGCACCAAAGATGGTGGCTACCTACAGGCAAACTGGAGCATTTATACCGCCAAAGAAAACCTCACGGCTATTTCACGTAAGTACAATATTAAAGCCCGATTTTTTGATGGCCGCGGTGGCCCGCCTTCCCGCGGCGGTGGTAAAACCAATAAGTTTTATGCATCAATGGGTACAAATATTGAAAATGAAGAAATACAGTTGACCATCCAGGGGCAAACCATTACTTCCAATTTCGGCACGATACAATCATCTCAGTATAATCTAGAACAATTACTGAGTGCGGGTATCAGCAATGAATTATTTGCAGATACCCGGATACAGTTATCTCAACACGATCGTTTTCTAATGGAAGAGCTTGGCCGTATCAGCCACGAAACATATCAGCAGTTTAAAGAGCATCCTTTGTTTCTTGCTTACATGCAGCTATTTAGTCCGCTGAATTATTACAGCAAGAGCAATATTGCCAGCAGACCTGCTAAAAGAGGCAGTGCGGGAGGTTTGCGTTTTGAAGACCTGCGCGCCATTCCTTTTGTAGGGAGCTGGAGCCAGTTGAAACAAAACGTACCCGGCTTTTTTGGAGTAGGTACTGCCTTACAACAAATGAAAGAGAAAGGTTATTGGGAAGATATAAAAGCCATGTTCCGCAATGTATTATTCTTCCGTACACTTATTGATAACAGCATGATGAGCATGCTCAAATCTTTCTTCCCGCTTACAGAATATATCAAAGACGATCCCGAGTACGGCCCCGTATGGCAATTAGTAAAAGATGAATTTGATCTGACCGAAAAAATGGTACTTGAGCTTGCCGATGCTTCCATGCTGATGGAAGATGATTTACCGGGTAGAGCTTCTATTCAGATGAGGGATAATATTGTACTCCCATTGCTCACCATTCAGCAATATGCATTACACCAGCTCAGAAAGCCTGTAATTACCGACAGTGAGAAAGATGTGTATGAAAAACTAGTAACAAGAAGCATGTTCGGCATCATTAACGCTGCACGCAACTCAGCCTGAGATAATGTCGAACATCGAATATCCAACTTCGAAATTGGGTATTCGATGTTCGACATTCAATATTGCACTAGCTGTCTTTCCAGCCCCATAAATGCAGGCAGGCATAGGTTCGGTATGGGCTCCAGGTGGCAGATATTTTGAGCATCCGTACTTTCATTTTCTTTTTATCAGCAGCACTTATTTTATACAGTTTACACATGGCCTGCTGTATACCCAGATCATCCACTGCAAAAACATCTTCTCGGCCCAGACTGAACATCAGCAACATTTCAACTGTCCATTTTCCCACACCTTTTATTTGGGTGAGTAATTCAATCACTTCTTCATTCTCCATCTTCTGGAGTTTTGTATCGGTTATTTTATGATCGATACAAAATTGTGCCACATTTTGCACATAAGCTACTTTGGCATTACTCAATCCAATACCCCTCAATGTTTCGAAAGGAGTACTCAGCACCTGTTGTGGCTTTGGTTCTTTTCCATTGTATAAAGCAAGAAAACGATGAAAAATTACTTTGGCTACTTTGGTACTCAACTGCTGGCTCATAATACTGGCCATTAAACGCAATGGTATGTTTTTATGCAGCTTCAGTTCATGTACTGGGCCATCAAGAATGGTTGAGAGTTTAGGGTCTTTTTGCAGGTGTTTGATGTATTCCATTAAGGGAAGATAGATATTCGATTTCATTCGGAAAACTTACCTTGCCTTTGATTTTCACCATGGAACGACACCTGCAAATAACAGCCGACGGATCTCATACCATTGCAATTCCCGATCTGCAGGTGGTTTATCACAGTAAACATGGTGCCATTGGTGAAAGCAATCATGTATTTATAAACGCCGGGCTGAAACATTGTATAATGCTTCAGCCAAATCAACCCATTCAAATATTCGAAATGGGGTTTGGTACGGGTCTCAACTGTCTGCTTACTGCTATCTATGCCCGGGAACACCAGATCAGCATACAGTACAATACCATCGAGGCATTTCCTTTACTCTCCGACGAAGTTGCAGCATTAAACCATGGAGATGTATTAGGTTCTGTCAGCCTGTTTCAGAAAATACATCAGTCAGACTGGAACAAGGCAACAATGCTCCATCCTTTTTTTCAACTGCATAAACATCAGTCCACTCTTCAGCAGTTTTCAACCGATCTATTGTTTGACTGTATTTTCTATGATGCTTTTGCGCCGTCTGCACAACCCGAATTATGGACCAAGGAAACCTTTCTCCACTTATTCTACATGCTGAAACCAGGTGGTTTTTTGGTTACCTACTGCAGTAAAACTGTTGTTCGCCGGGCCATGGAGGCAGCAGGATTCAGGGTCTCGAAAATACAGGGACCTTTTGGCAAGAGAGAAATGGTAAGGGCTTTTAAAGACGCATAATTTTCAGTAGCTTTCTGAAAATTCACTACATGAAATACGGGATACTCTTTTTATTCATGGTTATTGCTCAAAGCATCAATGCTCAAACCGGCGATGAAAAAATTATCCGCGATTTATTGGAGCGCCAAACCCGCGACTGGAATCGTGGCGATATCAATGCTTTCATGAATGGTTACTGGGAAAACGACAGCCTGATGTTTGTTGGAAAAAACGGCGCTACTTATGGTTACCAGAAAACATTAAGCAACTATAAAAAGAATTATCCTGACACCGCCGCAATGGGTAAACTCAGGTTTAATATTCTCGAGGTACGAAAGCTCTCTGCCGATCATTATTTTGTTCTGGGGAAATGGATGCTTACAAGAAGTATTGGCGACCTCAGTGGACATTACACGCTTCTATTTAGAAAAATAAAAGGTAAATGGACCATTATTGCTGACCATAGCAGTTAATGACTTGTAATATTTCGACAACTTCATAGACTCACTTAAAAACAGTTTTATGGCACTCATTATTATTGGCATTATTGTATTGATCGTTGGCATTATCCTCAAAAAACAGGAACGTGAAGAAATTCAGAAGTTGGCCATTGGTGTGAGGATACTGGCATTCATCATCATTATTGTAGGCTTTCTAACATCCTGTATTAAACAGATTGATGCCGGACAAATAGGTGTGAAAAGTATGTTTGGTAAAGTATCGGACGATGTTCTTACCAGTGGGTTAAATATGGTAAACCCACTGGTAGATGTAAAAACGGTTGATATTAAAACACAGAACTACACCATGAGTGGCGTACACGATGAGGGCGATCAGGCTAATGATGATGCCATCCGGGTATTAACAGCAGATGGTCTGGAAGTTATCATCGATCTTACCGTATTGTATCGGGTCATTGGTCAGGAAGCACCGCGAATTGTAAAAGAAACAGGTCTGGATTATAAAGACAAAATTGTTCGCCCGCTCACCCGTACAAAGATTCGTGATAATGCAGTGTATTTTACTGCTATCGAACTATACTCTAATAAACGAGATCAGTTTCAGAACCGCATCTTCAAAAGTATAGAAGACGATTTTAAAAAACGTGGTCTTGTGCTGGAGCAGTTATTGGTGCGTAACATTACTTTACCCAATAACGTAAAAACATCGATCGAAGAAAAAATAAAAGCGGAACAGGATGCCCAGAAAATGGAATTCGTTTTACAGAAAGAAAAACAGGAAGCTGAACGCAAACGCGTAGAAGCACAGGGTATTGCCGACTATCAGCGTATTATGAGCAGTGGTCTTACTGATAAACAATTACAATACGAACAGATACAGGTTTTGAAAGGACTTGTAACATCGCCTAATTCAAAAGTAATTGTAATGGGTAAGGGTAATACGCCGGTGATACTAGATACCAAAGACAATAAAAATTAATAGCTCAGGCCGTTTGAACAGTTACTGCTGTATAACGAACCATTAGTCTTTTAAAATAAATGTGACCAAGAAAAACACCAACGACTGAAGAAATGATATCGAGATAGTCGAATGTTCTGCCAAAAATGGGGATCAATTGAAGGTATTCATTGATGACAACCAATAACAGGCCAAAACAACAGGTAACATTCAGATCGGCTTCTGTTTCGAGGCGAAAAATGCGTTGAAAAAACCAACAGGCACCAAAAGGAAGTAAAAAAGATCCAATAAGATTGGGCGCCAGTCCAACCAGTGGTTTAAAAAATGGATCAATAAAAACAAAGGGGCGAACGAGGAATTTGATGGACCAGATTAAAAGGGTTCCAATAATCATTATCCGTCGTGAAGCATTTTTCAAGGGCATTACTTATTCAGTTTCAGTTCTGAAAATAAGGATTAAAAAAGGTATTTCATAGGATTGCAGGATTTGCATTGATTATTTTAGCCACAGATTCACAGATTAATCAACCAAAATCTGTGAATCTGTGGCTAACCAATCACTGGTATATTAAATCTGTTTGTGCTTTTAAAACGGATTCAAAATAAAAATGTTACTCTTCAAAATCAATTGGCTTACGCCAAAGACGAATTACATACCACAAATACGCAGTAAGGCTCAATACAAACCAGCAATAAAACAGGATATTACCAATACGTATTTTTTCATGAACAAAAGCAAAATCGTACATGATGCCAAAGGTAGAATTGAGCGCCAGCCACAACAATCCGAGTGAAAGTGTATTCACAATACGAAGCAGGTATTTTCTGATGCCGGGTTCCAATAGATTGAGATTATACAACAAAATACAAACTGTAGGGGTGATTGTTTTGTAAAACTTCCGTTCTTTTCAAAAATGAGCACAATTTGTTTTACTAGCTATGAGCTTCGAGCAATGAACTGTGAGCCAGATTTTTACAGAATATCTTCTAAGGAAACATCTAACTGCTCGTAGCCCACAGCTCGAGGTTCATAGCTCCTTCCTCCTAGTCCATACTCTGATTACTAGATGCCGCGAGTTTTAGCAGCCTGTCGAATTGAGCAGGTGTAAGATCGTTGTAGAAATAATAAATCGGGTTTACAGGATTTCCGCGGTGATGTACTTCATAATGACAATGTGGCCCTGAACTTTTTCCGGTATTGCCCACATATCCAATCACCTCCCCTCTTTTCACACGCTGTCCTACTCTTGCTTTAATACGGTACATATGGCCATACAGTGTTTGGTAGTTGTTACCATGATTAATCACCACCCTGTTTCCAAAACCACCTGTATTAAAGCCTGCGTCTGAAACAACCCCATCGGCTGTTGCATAAATGGGTGTACCCTGCGGTGCTGTAAAATCCATACCCATATGGGCTCTTCTGTCTTTATAAATAGGATCTATACGATATCCATAACCCGAAGCAATACGGGTAAGTGTTTTATTACTGATGGGCTGAATGGCAGGAATAGATGCAAGTAATTGTTCCTTGTTTTTTACCATTTTGGTAATGTCATCAAAAGAACGTTCCTGGTAAGCCATACGCAGCGCCAGGTTATTTAACTGGGCCGTCATGTTTTTTACCAGTTCTGTTGAACCCATTCCTTGTACAAGCTGTACCTCTTTTCTTTTCTCCATTTCCTTCACGCGGGCGCTGTCTGGGATTGGATTAGCTTCAAAGATGGATCGATACACGGTATTGTCACGATTCGCAATCTCATCCATCTGAAGCTCCAGTTGTTTCAGCCGTTCAGACATAATGCTGTAATTCTGACGCAAATCGTCGTTCTGCTGGCGGAGCAGTTTTTCCTTGGGGGAATCGATATAACGGAAAGCAATCGCAAAAATGATAATACCTGTAACGATGGATGCTGCAATAAAACCAAATAACTGTAATAAACGCACCCGCAGGGGAGTTTCCAGCTTTTCATAGCGAAGCGTATGCGTATTATAGTAATATTTGATCTTTTTCATAAATCGGGGGAACCAGTTTACCCGGTTACTATAGAACAGGCCAATTCCTTACCTTTGATGCCTTTCTAAAGCGCTCAAAGATAGCTTCTGAGCGACTAAAATACAGTTTTTAAAATTTTATGACCAGCGCAGAGATCAGACAGCAGTTTTTGGATTTTTTTGCTTCCAAACAACATCAGATTGTGCCATCGGCACCAATCGTAGTAAAAAATGACCCTACCCTGCTGTTTACCAATGCAGGAATGAACCAGTTCAAAGATTATTTTCTTGGAAACAAGAAAGCCATATATCCAAGAATCGCTGATACCCAAAAATGTTTACGGGTAAGTGGTAAACATAATGATTTAGAAGAAGTTGGTGTAGATACCTATCACCATACTATGTTTGAAATGCTGGGGAACTGGAGTTTTGGGGACTATTTTAAAGCCGAAGCCATTGCCTGGAGCTGGGAACTGCTGACAGAAATTTACAAATTAGATAAAGACCGGCTCTATGTTACCGTATTTGAGGGCGACCCTTCGGAGGGCCTTCCGCCTTCTACCATTGCATTACAGGAATGGAAGAAGCTGATACCCGAGGATCGGATTGTATATGGAAACAAAAAAGATAATTTCTGGGAAATGGGTGATACCGGCCCCTGCGGACCGTGTTCAGAAATTCATGTAGACTGCAGGCCAGACGCTGAAAGAGCAAAAATCCCAGGTAGGGAACTCGTCAACAAAGATCACCCACAGGTGATTGAAATTTGGAACAATGTATTCATCCAGTTCAATCGTCTGAAAGATGGAAGCCTGGAACCATTACCTGCTAAACATGTTGATACAGGTATGGGCTTTGAGCGACTGGTTCGTGTAATACAAGGCAAACAAAGTAATTACGACACCGATGTATTTACAGGTACCATTGCAGCCGTTGAAAAAAATACTGGAAAAAAATACGATTACAGCGACAGCAAAGAAGCTGTTGCATTTCGTGTGCTGGCCGATCATATCAGGGCCATTTCATTTACTATTGCAGATGGTCAATTACCCTCCAATACAGGTGCGGGTTATGTAATCAGAAGAATTTTGAGAAGAGCGGTTCGCTATTATTATTCTTATCTCGATTATAAACAACCATTGTTGTTTCAACTTGTACCTGTTATTGCTGCCCAATTCGCAACAGTTTTTCCGGAATTGCAGCAGCAACTTGATTTTGTAAGCAAAGTGGTGAAAGAAGAAGAGGATGCCTTCCTGAGAACACTGGATAAAGGACTGAAAAGAATTGATGATATCGTTCAGTCAGCTTCCGGATCAACCATCCAGGGTAAAGCTGCTTTTGAATTATTCGACACCTATGGTTTCCCCATTGACCTCACCAGACTCATTGCCTCTGAAAACAATTTATCGGTAGACGAATCGGGCTTTGAAGCAGAAATGCAACAACAAAAAAATCGCAGCCGTGCCGCCACTGCCGTTGATACGGAAGACTGGGTAGTCGTTCACGACAGCAACGAAAATGAGTTTACCGGCTACACCAATCATCAAACCACTACACGTGTCAGTAAATACCGGAAAGTAAAAGCCAAAGGAAAAGAAGCATACCAGCTTGTGCTGGAAAACACGCCATTTTATGCTGAAAGTGGTGGACAGTCAGGTGATAGCGGAACACTAAGTTTCGATGGGGAGATTATTCAGGTGTACGATACCAAAAAAGAAAATAACCTGATTATTCATTTCTGCGACAGTTTGCCTGCTGCCATAGATGCAGCTTTAGTAGCCAGTATAGATACGACGAAAAGACAATCAACTGCTATACATCATAGTGCTACCCACTTATTGCACGCTGCACTAAGACAGGTATTGGGTAATCACGTAGCACAAAAAGGAAGTCTCGTAAATGATACACAATTAAGATTCGACTTCTCTCATTTCTCCAAAGTAAGTGATGAAGAAATTGCTTCGATTGACCAAATTGTTAACCAGAAGATTCGTGAAAATATTCCGGTGGTCATCAAAGAAATGGGTAAAGATGAAGCAGTGGCCATGGGTGCTATGGCATTGTTTGGAGAGAAATATGGCGACAAGGTTCGTGTGGTCATCATCGATCCCAATTATTCCATAGAGCTCTGTGGTGGTACGCATGTGGGGGCAACCGGTGAATTGGGTTTATTCAAAATAAAATCAGAGTCTGCCGTAGCAGCAGGTGTGAGAAGAATTGAAGCGATAAGTGGTGTAGCTGCTGAACAGTTTGTACAGGAGCAGTTAACACAATTGGCTGCCATCCGCGAAGCATTAAAAAACCCGAAAGAGATTTTGAAAGCAGTTGAAAATCTGTATGCAGACAATAACGAACTGAAAAAGAAAATAGAGAGCCTCGAAGCCAAACAACTCGCTGTTATTAAACTGGAATTATTACAACAGGTTGAAACAATTAATGGCATTCAATTTATTGGTGCAGTTATTGAAACCAGTAATGCCGATGGTTTGAAAAAGTTATGTTTCGATCTGAAAGACTCGCTTACAAATTATGTGATAACCCTTGCTGCCAATATTGAAGGTAAAGCCAGTGTAGCCATTGCTGTTGCAGATGAATTAGTGAACAGCAAAGGATTAGAAGCACCAAAATTGATCAACGAACATGTAAAAGGCTTGATCAAAGGCGGAGGTGGCGGGCAAAAAACACTTGCCACAGCAGGTGGACAGGATGCAAGCAATCTGCCACAGGTAATTGAAAAAATAAAGTCACTGTTATAATTTTTTTTACAACTTTATGCCATCCCGTTTTAAACGGGATGGCATTTTTATTTCTATGAGTCAGTTTATTTTCAATAGCAAGCGGTTATTATTTCGTCAATTCACTATTGACGATGCAGTATTAATTCATGAACTGAACAGTGATCCTTTGGTACTAAAATATGTACATGAATTACCAAGTACACCCGAAAGAGCGCTGGAAAGATTACAAAATAGCATACTACTTCATTACCTGCAATATGGTTATGGCCGTTGGGCGGTAGCGCTAAAAGAAACCAATGATTTTATTGGATGGTGTGGTTTAAAGTTCAGGCCTGAAAGAAATGAAACCGATCTGGGTTATCGTTTTATTCCATCCTGTTGGGGTAAAGGCTATGCAACTGAAGCAGCCATCGCCTGTCTCAATTATGGATTTAATCAATTACAACTTAATCGTATTACTGCAACAGCTCATATAGAAAACATCGCATCTCTTCGTATCCTCGAAAAATGTGGCATGGTGTATTTACGGGATGAGGAGGTGGATGGTTGTCCGGTAAAGAGCTTTGAGCGCGTGAGAGGTGAGAGGTGAAACGTGAAAAGGGAAAAGGGGAAAAAAGGAAAGGTGAAAAGTCTTTACTGACTATTCCCTACTGCATACTCACTTTTGAACTCACCTCCACAGGAGTCCTTCGGACCCGGCCCTCTCTGCGTAGCAGAGGGGGAAAACCTCCTTTCACGTTTCACCTTTCACGTCTCACGTCATTAACCTTTTTTAACATTTCCGAAAGCCTTCGTAATTGTTTTTTTACAGTACATTTGACTACTAAACATTTCGTACACTTTAAAAATGATCCCTATGTATCGCAAATGGATGGCGGCATTGGTGCTGTTTGCAGGTATAACAGCAGCCGGACAAACAACAGAAAAAGATCCGAAAGAAAAAATCAGCAAGAAATTGTCTATTGTAATTGATGGTGATAAAGTAACCATCAATGGCAAAGATGTAAAAGACATGAGCCCCGATGAAATGGAGAAACTGGGCGATATGGATATGCTTAGATTGAGTCCGGGCCTACGCATGATAACTCCCGGCCGTGGGGGTGCCAACTTCTTTAAACTCGATGATCTTCGTAAGGGTAGTAAAGAAAGAGCCTTACTCGGTGTAATGAGTGAGAAACATGAAAAAGGTGCTAAAATTACTTCTGTAACCAAAGAAAGTGGAGCAGCAAAAGCTGGGCTTGAGAAGGATGATATTATTACCAAAGTAAACGACGAGGTAATCGGTGACAGTGAAGACCTCTATGAAACCATTGGCAAATACAAACCAGAAGACAAAGTAACCATTCACTACCTCCGCAATGGCCAGGCAAAAACAGCTACTGCTACCTTAGGCAAAACCATGGAAATGGGCTTCAATTTTGACTTTGGCGATAATTTTAAACGCGATTTTAATTTCGATATGCCAGGTCTGAGAAACAGAGATGCGTTTGACTTTAACTTTTCACGCAAACCCAGACTGGGAATGGCTATTGAAGACACAGAAGACAGCAAGGGTGTAAAAATTACTGACGTAGATGACGAAACACCCGCAGATAAAGCTGGTATTAAAAAAGATGACGTCATTACATCTATTAACGGCAAAGCAGTTAATTCTGTGGATGAAATTAAAGAAGCATTGAAAAACCTTAAAGAAGGTGATACCGTGAAAGCTGGTATTACCAGAGCAGGTAAGGTTCAAACCGTTGATATTAAGTTACCCAGAAAATTAAAAACTGCTGATCTGTAAAATCACTCAACTATTTCTCTAATTCTCATGTGTATATACACCGCGTCACCCTGACAATGGAAGGGATGGCGCGGTTTTTTTATTCGTATTTTTAAGCCACCCCTTTCTGGAATTAACATCTGTTTCATTTAAAAACGGTTTATGAAATATTTACTGCTTTCATTTTGTACAAGTCTTCTTTTGCAAGTTCAGGCTCAGGTGTACCAGTCTAGACAGCCATTGGTACACACGTACTCTATTGTGGCAAGAGATGCCAGTACCGGAGAAATGGCGGTGGGTGTACAGAGCCACTGGTTTAGTGTAGGTACATCTGTTCCCTGGGCTGAAGCAGGTGTTGGTGCCGTTGCTACACAGTCTTTCGTTGACAAGTCTTACGGACCAAGAGCACTGGAACTACTTAAAAAGGCATGTCGGCTCAGGAAGTATTAGACCAGCTCACAACAGCCGACCCCGGCAGAGAAGTTAGGCAGGTGGCCATAATAGATTCAAGGGGAAATGTTGCCACGCATACCGGTAAGAACTGTATACAGGTGGCCAGTCATATTAAAGGCATTAACTACAGTGTTCAAAGCAATATGATGCTCGGCGATAAAGTAGATGAATACATGTCGGCAGCTTTCGAAAAAAATGCAGGCAAACCATTGGCTGAAAGGGTTTTACTCGCACTGGAAGCAGCTCAGCATGCGGGTGGTGATATACGTGGTATGCAAGCCGCAGCCATTATTGTAGTTCCCGGAAAGCCAACTGAAAGCTGGAACAACAAAACTGTAGACATAAGGGTGGATGATGCCAAAGAGCCTTTAAAAGAATTGCGCCGCTTATATAAAGTACACCTTGCCTACCAGCATATGAATGACGGAGACCTTGCGGTGGAGAAAAATGATATGGCAAAAGCCATGGCTGAGTATAATGCGGCCATGCAGCTTTTTCCCAGTAACCTGGAGATGCAGTTCTGGACCGCCATAACACTTGCTAACAACAAACAGGTAGATAAAGCGCTACCTATGCTCAAAAAAGTGTTTACAGCTGATAAAAACTGGAAAGAACTCACCCGTCGTTTACCTGCAGTTAACCTGCTTACTGTTAGTGAAAATGATCTGAAACGTATTCTTTCTCAATAATTCTCTCATAAAAAAAGAAATCTGGTCTGCCGGGTAGAGCAGGTACAGTATTTTTGTGGCCCATGTCATTACAGGAAAAATATGAAGCGGTTATTGGCTTAGAAGTACACGCGCAACTGGCAACAGACAGTAAATTATTTTGCGGCGATAGTACAGCTTTCGGAGCCGCACCAAATACACATGTAAGTCCAATTACATTGGGTCATCCCGGAACATTACCCAAGACCAATAAAAAAGCCGTTGAATATGCCATTAAAATGGGATTGGCTTGTAATTGTGATATTGAAAAAGACAATTATTTCGCGAGGAAGAATTATTTCTATCCCGATCTTCCTAAAGGTTACCAGATATCGCAGCACACTACTCCCATTTGCAAAGGTGGCTATGTAACCATTCATACAAGTACCGGTAGAAAAGATGTACAACTGAATCGTATACATCTTGAGGAAGATGCAGGCAAGAGTATTCATGATCTGGAAGATGATTTCACCTGTATTGATTTAAACCGCGCAGGTACTCCCCTTATTGAAATTGTAACAGAACCCGATCTGCATAGTGCAGAAGAAGCATGGCATTATGTTACAGAAATAAGAAAACTGGTACAATGGCTGGGGGTTTGTGATGGAAACATGGAAGAAGGCAGTTTACGTTGCGATGCCAATGTATCTGTTCGCCTGAGAGGAGAAAAAAAATTAGGCACCAAAGTAGAAGTAAAAAACCTGAACTCTATTCGCAATGTGAAAAAAGCCATTGAATTTGAAATAGACAGGATCATTGGTTTACTGGAAGAAGGAAAAAACATACAGCAGCAAACCAGGAGTTTTGATGCATCGAACGACACTACATTTGCCATTCGTGATAAGGAGGAAGCCAATGATTACCGTTATTTCCCCGATCCGGACCTGGCTCCTTTTCATTTGACAGACGACTATATTCAAACCATAAAAACAGGTTTGCCGGAGTTGCCGAATGCACTGGTAGAAAAATATATGACCCAGCTTGGCTTAAGTGAATACGACGCTGCTCAACTCTGCGATGCAAAACAAACTGCAGATTACTTTGAACAAGTTGCACTTCACAGCCAACAATACAAAGCTATTGTCAACTGGATGCTGGGGCCAATTCGTCAGTATTTGAATGAACAACAAACGGATTTTGGTTCGCTGTTGCTCAAACCGGCAATACTTGCATCTTTAATAGAACTGGTTCAAAATGGTAAGGTTAATTTCTCTGTTGCGTCTTCTAAACTGTTACCTGTTTTACTGGAGAAAGAAACAGACCCCTTAGCATTGGCAGAATCAATGAACCTGATACAGGTGAGCGATGGAAACGCTATTGAAACCTGGGTAAATGAAGCCATTGCTTCCATGCCCGATAAAGTAGCTGAATACCAAAAAGGAAAGAAAGGTTTAATTGGTTTATTTGTAGGTGAAGTAAAGAAACGCAGCCAGGGCAAAGCAGATCCCAAACAGGTAACCAGTTTACTGGAACAAAAACTCAATCAATAAATCTCAGATAGTGTATGAAAAAAATGCTATACATCGCGGCAATTGTCGCACTGGCAAGTAGCTGTCAGGAAAAAAAATATGGCGCATTTACGGTAAGTGGTAAGATCAGCAATGCCCCTTCCAAAAAAATATTTCTGCAGGAATTACCGTATGGCGGTGAGCAACCCGTAATACTTGACTCCGGTACCTTAAAAGACAATGGCAATTTTGAATTAAGAGCGGTAGCAAAAGAAGAATCACTGTATCGTCTGGTCGTGGAAAATGGACCCGATGTACTATTGGTGAATGACGGTAAAAGCATCCGTATAAATATGGATGTTAATAATTATCGTGCATACAAAATAGAGGGGTCAGATGCAAGTGAAAGCCTCCATACACTGTTTGAAAAATTCAGTGTGAAAGATTCTGTATTATATGGCACACTTGGCATGCTCGATAGTTTACAGAGAAGTGGCAATGACAGTCTTCTTACGATTGAAAAAGCCAAACGCGATGTTCAGATGAAAGAAATGAATACGCTGGTGTCCGAATTTATCAATGGATCAGAAAGTCCTGCTGCCAGGTATTATGCTATTGGAATGGGTTCCCGTACCATGCCTCCCGATGAATTAAAAGCGTTGGCAGATGCTTCAGCAGCTAAGTTTAAGGAGCATACAGGTTTGGCCAAACTAAAGGCCTTGTTAGCTGCTTATGGCCAGAACCAGCAGCCAGCAGGTAATTCTTTATTGAATCAGCAGGCGCCTGAAATCAGTTTGCCCGATACAGAAGGAAAGCCTTTCAGTTTAAGCAGTTTAAAGGGAAAATATGTATTGGTTGATTTCTGGGCCAGTTGGTGTATGCCTTGTAGAAAAGAAAATCCGAATGTGGTGGCTGCCTATAATAAGTTCAAGGATAAAAATTTTACCATACTGGGCGTATCATTAGACCAGGAAAAACAAGCCTGGCTGGATGCAATTGCGAAAGATAAACTCACCTGGAAACATATCAGCGACCTAAAATATTGGGAGAGCGTTGTGGTTCCTATGTATAAAATTGAAGGCATACCATTCAATGTGTTATTAGACCCTACTGGTAAAATTATAGCAATGGATTTAAGGGGTGAAGCGCTTCAACAAAAATTGGCAGAGTTGTTACCATAAAAAATCTCCCTACAAATAAAAAGAGACATCGTAACGATGTCTCTTTTTATTTGTAGCCAATTCTGTAGGTAATACATATTATGGCGATGCTTTTATTGCTGTCTCTTATTCTACAATACAAGTAGTTTTGTTCACCACAGAGAACGAGAGAAAAGGGAGCTTATGCAGAGAGAAATTCTTTTACAAAAAAGAGAGACGGTCTTGTAAGACCGTCTCTCATATTAATCGGAGTAATTTACTTACTGATTAGTTACCATATCCTGCATTCTGAACCATCAAGGGGTTAGCTTGCATTTCAACCTGAGGAATTGGTAATACAAAACGAAAGTTACCCGCTGCTAATGTAGTAGTAGCATTCACCTGAGCCAGGTCAGCTACCAGACGAACAACCGGCAGATTTCTTCTTCTCAGATCCCAGAAACGGTGACCTTCGTAAGCCAGTTCTTTAAAGCGCTCTTCCATGATATCGGTGATGGCTGCATCTTTAGTAGCCAAAGCCACATTTGTGTAGCCATTGATACGGGCTGCACGTAACGCATTCAGGTCTGCTGCTGCACCTACTAAATCATTGTTTTCAGCTCTTGCTTCTGCACGAATCAGGTACATTTCTGCCGTACGGAAAAATTTCGCATCGTTTACATTTTCGTTTGCAGTTGCATAGCCAGTACCCTGGTATTTGGTAATCAAACGGGTAAATTTACGAGAACCCCCTGCGAGCAATGGCTCTTCTTTGAAATAAGTAGAGTAACGGATATCATTCGCCTGATCGTACAAATCATACAATTTTTTAGAAACAGTCCATGTTACACCACCAATATTAGATGTATTGGGAGAAATACCACGGAAAATAGATCCTAAACGTGCATTTGAGTTTGAACGTCCAAGTTTGAAAGCCACTTCAGATCTGTTACCTGTAGCATCAGACCAGATGCCTGGGAAGTTGGCTCTACTTGCCAAAGGAATAGCATTGATAAATTCTGTTGAGAATGTAACTGCATCGTTCCATTCTTTTAGATATAGCGCTACACGGGCTTGCAAGCCGGCTGCAGCCATGGCATTGGCTCTGTAAATATCTACAGTACCAGAATAAGGTGCCAGCAAAGTTTTAGCTTCAGTAAGATCAGCTTTCAATTTCTGGAAATAAGCACTCACTGTAATACGAGCCAATGGCTTCAGTGAAGGTGTTTCCAGATAAGGCATTGCCAGATCGGTACCTACAGTACTACCACTATAATAACGGTATAATTCAAAATGCGCAAAAGCACGGAGGAACAAAGCCTCACCTCTCAGTCTTGAGCGGAGTGCTTCATCGCCTGTACGGCGTGCTTCAGCAGTTGGTAAAGCCAGTAACACACGGTTTGCACGATCAGCTACACGATAATATGGAGTAATAGCGGTATAGTTATCGCGAATACCAACGTCCTGTGTACCATATTGCCATTCGTGAACAGTTGCTGCATTATAAAAATCTGCAGAAACCAGTTCATCAGATAACACAGCATTCATACTAATAGGCATTTCCGGTGGTATACCTACATAGCCGCCAATAACAGCCTGTTCATTGTTTTCAACGGTCTTAAGTGCAACATCACCTGCAATCAGATCCGTTTCTTTAATCTCTACCAGTTTCTGGCAGGAGAAAAGAGAGATCGCTAAGGCTGAGAGCACTACTATTTTCATTCTTTTCATTTTTCTGATTTTAGAAATTCTTTAATGAATATCATCTTATAGTTCGCACTAATTAGAAGTTAATATCCAACCCTGCAACAAACATTTTAGGGTTAGGGTATTCGTTCAAGCTGATATTGTTATCATCTTCAGGATCCAAACCTCTCCATGGACTCCAGATAGCCAGGTTCTGGCCCTGTACATAGAAGCGGGCTCCTTTGATCAGGTTTTTACCATTACCCAGTTTGATGGCAGGAATCTGGTAAGAAATATTCAGGTTTCTGAAACGGAGGAATTTAGCATCTTCCAGGTCAGAAGAAGTGAAGTCTCTGTCGAAAGCAGAAGATTGATAGAATTTGTTATCACCTGCTTTCTGCCACTGACCATCGATCAGTTCACGGGAAGCACGTACCGCACCATGGTAACCCGGTGTACCACGGGTAATCCAGTTACGGATATTGTTGCTACGAACAACATCAAACTGGTAAGAGAACAATGCAGATACAGTAATGGCTTTATAACGAATTTCCAAAGTTGCACCACCCTGGTGTTTAGGAATGAAGCTACCGAATTTAGAGTAACGACCAGCCTGAGCCAGGTTATTGGTGGTACCACCGGTAATAGCTTCATAAATAGGACGACCAGTAGCAGGATCAGCACCCAGGTAATTGTAGTTGTAGTGAGAACCATAAGGTAAGCCTACAGCAATCAGGAAGGTACCAGATACATATTCATTCACCGCACCCAGATTTTCAATTTTGTTGGTATTGATAGAATGGTTAATTCCAACATTCACATTGAAATCTTTTTGTTTAACCACATCAACTGAAGCAGAGAATTCAAAACCTTTATTGGTCATTTCACCTGCGTTGATATTCTGTGAAGTGGTTGGCGCACCAGTTGTTCCAGAAAGTTGGTTATTTACGAACAGACCAACAGTTCTGTTATTATAATAATCTACTGAAAATTTAGCACGGTTGTTCCAAACGGCAAAGTCGATACCAGCATTCCATTTTTTCACATACTCAATTTCCAGATCGGGGTTACCTGGGCTATTAGGAGCCTGACCCGCAATCGGAGAACCTGAATAAGTTACTGCGCCGAAAGTTGGCAATTGAGGCCCCTGGTAGTTGGTGATACCACCGAAGCTAACACCATTACCATAACCACCTGTAGGAATTGAACCAAAGTTAGGTACAAGACCATAAGTTATACGCACTTTCAGGTCAGAAAGAATATTCTGATTCTGAAGGAATTTCTCCTGTAAAGCGTTCCATGTAAAACCTGCAGACCAGGTTGTGATTTCACGGTTCAGTGGATTAACGATACGTGAAGTACCATCCTTACGAATATTAGCATTTACAGTGTATCTGTTGTCATAGGTATAACGTAATGTTCCGAAATAAGAACGGATACCAAAACCACCTTTTGCACTCGAAGCATTCTGCGGCATTACAGCAGCGCCGTTTGTTGGTAATGAACCAGCATTCTGACCCGTTTCAGTTATACGGTTATCAAGGTTAAACAAAGAGAAACCTAAGGTTTTAGCATAACCTCTGATACCTTCAAAATAAGCACCTGCTTCAACTTCGTGAACACCTGCAAATCTTTTTGAGAAAACAAGACTGCTGGTATTTGTAAGCTGAGAAATCATCCTGTAACCTTCCTGAGCAAGACCTCTGTTATAAGTTTGTCCAGAACCGGCAAAAGAATTAGGATTGATGTAACGGGAAGTCTGATCGCTTGATGCATCTATACCAAATACGTTCTTAATAGTCAGATTTGGCAGAATTTTGTAAGCCACAGATAAACCTGCGTTGATTTTAATCTGGTTTCTTGTGAGTGAAGAGTTTTCGATTCTCTCCAACAGATTTCCTACCTGCTTCAGCGCCAAGCTGGTGCTTGTACCAAAAATAAGTCCGCCTGCAGCATTGTATGGATTCTCATACGTTTTTGCACGATATGTCATCTGGAAAGGGTTCAATGGGCTGTTACCCAATTGCTCACCTTCAGAATATTTACCTTTTGAAAAACCGATGGTAGAATTCAGTGTTACACTCAATTTATCAGTAGAGTGGTCAATATTGAAACGGGTATTGTAACGGGTCAGGCCTGATCCTAAGTCGATACCTTCCTGTTTGAAGTAAGAACCAGAAACATAATATCTTGTTCTGTCAGATCCACCAGACATATTGATCTCATGTGACTGAGAAATACCCTGACGATAAAACACATTAGCATAATCAATATCGATAGCACGGATACTGTCTAAGATTTGTTTTTCACGCGCATCAGAAATACCACCGAGGTTGGTAGCATTCAACGGGGAATAAACCCATCCTGGTGTGTTTGGTAGTTTTTCGCGCTCTTCATAAGCCAGCATTTCTGCAGTATTCATGAGGTTCATACGCTCAAAGCTAGGGCGCTGTGTAAAACCAACCTGTGTACGGTACTGGAAATTAGCAGTACCGGTTTTACCTCTTTTGGTAGTAATTACGATAACACCTGTACCACCACGAGCACCATATAATGCTGCAGCGTTAGCGTCTTTCAACACTGTGATTGATTCAAAATCATTGGCGTTCAAAGACTGGAAATCACCATCAGGAGTAGGAACTCCATCAATGATGTAGAGTGGTTGTGTACCAGCACCCGCAAGTGACTGAACACCACGGATTCTGATGGTAGGGCTACTACCAGGCTGACCTGAACCAGAGTTAACCAACATACCGGGTGCACGGCCCTGTAATGCCTGGTCGAATGAACCTACTGGTACAGTTTCAACGGCTTTGCTGCTGATTAAGGTTGCAGCACCGGAGAACTGTGATCTTTTTTCTCTTGAGTAACCAGTTACCACCACTTCTTCCAGTGATTTGGTTTCTGATTCCATAGACGCATTTACTACAGCACCTTTGATGGCTACATCAAGTGCTTCATAACCTACGAATCTAAATGTGAGTGACTTTGCAGCAGCAGTTACATTGATGCGGTAGTTACCTGTTGCATCTGTAATGGTGTTTGCTGCGCTGTTAGATACAGTAACACCAACAAGCGGCTGGCCTGTTTTCTGGTCTGTTACTTTACCTGTAATGGTTCGGTTTTGAGCCCAAACCTGCGCAATTGTTAGCAGTGCGCACAGAAAGACTGTGACGAATTTTCTCATTATTTCAGTTTTTAAGTAAAAAATGCGATCCGCAATTTAGTTAAAGAAAACATAAATGCACACTAATGGACATGCTTCGGTAAAAAAATGCTGCGCTTTATGTCAAAAAAACAACGAATATTAAAAATCAATATGTCTAAATCGTTGCTTAATAGTAAAACATAAAACACATTAGTATAATAATTATATTAACGTTGCTTAGTTTTGGAGATTGATAAGGAAATTGGATGAGTAGCATTTGTAATATTATCATGAAACATCGCTGTGAATTTTATTCTAAGTGTTGTTTTCATGTATGTTTTTCCCTCAGGTATTATTGAAAATCAATTATTTAAATACAAAAGGCCGGCATGCAAATGCATACCGGCCTTTATGTAATATACTGACGGTTCGAAAACCGTTCGTCAACTATCGGTTAGTTGTCAACACACAATGGGTTTAACAACAGTTCGCTTGAAGAAATTGGCCAGATATATTGCTGGGCAGTTGCTGCAATAGCGGCAACACCTGGTTTCGCTGGCAGCGGCAGACCCAAACGGGTAATATCCGTACCGCGTAAACCTTCACCCAGAAACTCAATTCTTCTTTCATTTACTATGGCATTTGCCAGTGCATCTGCATTTGCAAAATTCAGCGCAGTGAAAATGGTAGTAGCATCTGAACGACCACGTACTGCATTCAGCAGTGCTATTGCCTGTGCATCTACTGTGTTTGTTGAACGTACGCGTGCTTCGGCAAGGTTCAATAATACTTCTGAATAACGCATTACAGGAGCAGGATCAATAAAGGTTGATGCTACACTGTATTTAGTCAGGTAACTTTTACCACTAAATACCTGTACAAAACTTCTTCTTCTGTCGGTGGTTAACCAACCGGCATCAGATATAATACCTGTTGACAGCAATGAATACTCACCATTACCCCCATTAAAAGCAGAAGGTCCATAATAATAACCCAACTGATTCTGTCCGCCAGGTGTTTCATTTGAAGCAAATGGCATAGACATAATTGATTCAGTAGTGTAATAGTTGGTCGTGAACATGGTTCTGTAATCTGCCTGTAAAGCATGCGCCACACCTGTTGATGCAGTGAATGGTGCAGTAGCACTTACTATCTTATTAGCTTCTGTAATTACATCCGCATAACGACGCATGCTCAACAGTACACGCGTTTTTAATGCGATAGCTGTATTTCTGTGCGCACGTGTGGTGTTTAAAGTAGCATTGGCATTCGTTAATGGCAGGTTCTGCTCGGCGAATGTAAGATCGGCCAGTATCTGTGTATATACTTCGCCAACTGTTGCGCGGGCAAGAGCGTAATTACCAGAACCTGTATTACCTGTTAAACGCAGAGGCACACCAGGTTTACTTCCATTACCATCCCAGAACGGGCGTGCATAAAGCTGTAACAGTGAATAATAACTCATTGCTCTTAACAAACGAGCTTCACCAAGAAAATTATTCGACAAAGTGGCACCTACTATGGTTGTTCCTTTTGCAGCCATACCGTCGATAAATACGTTGGCCAGATTGATTACATAGTAAGCACGTGACCAATGGTTCAATACACTATTGGTTGAACTGTTACTGGGTGTATAGTTCCAGATATCGAAACCGGTTACCACGTTGGTACGGTCGTTCATGAATTCTTCACCGCGGATATCGTTGAAGATCTGATAGCGACCTCCATACATACCCGAGTTTTTAATGGATGCATAGATAGAACGCACCTGTCCTTCAATTCTGTCTTTGCTGTCGAAAGCCGTAAGATCAGAAATGGCATTGGTAGGTACCGGGTTAATAAATTTGTCTTTGGCGCAGGAGGTCAATTGAACCACCGCTGCAGCCATGATCACATATAATAGTTTCTTTTTCATTTTACTGCATTAATAGGTTAACAATTAAAATCCTACACTCAGGCCTACGGTCAGACCTCTCTGGTTAGCAACTGTGTTTCTGTCTACACCAAAGTTGGTAGTACCATTACCATTAGATGAAACCTCAGGATCTGGACCAGGATACTTGGTGATGATCAACAGGTTGTTTCCATTGATATAGAAACGGGCGCTGGTAATCTTCACTTTCTCCAGTAATGATTTAGGCAGGTTGTAACCTAAAGTCAGTGTTCTCAGTTTTACGAAATCGCCTTTGAACACGTTGATATCAAGCGGGAAAGATGAACCATTTGATACGTTATCGCCAAATACAGCTTTAGGTATTTCAGTTACATCACCTGCTTTCTGCCATCTGTTCAGTACAGCAACTTCATTGTTCCAGAAACGCTGGTCTCTTAACCCTGCCTGTGTACCAAAATAAATCCAGTTACCAAACTGGTAAGTTAACAATGCAGTCAGTTCAAATCCTTTGAAACGGAAAGTGTTTTCCCAACCGCCAAATACTTTGGGGTTGGTGTTTTTGTACACAACAGCATCAGCATTACTCACCGTACCTGCTGTTGTACCATCAGCAAACATAAACCTTGATTGTCCGGCAGGAGCAACGTGCTGAAAGTAAACATCACGACCTTGTGAGTTAACAAAAATCCTGCGACCGGTTGCAGGATCAACACCTTTTGTACGGGTTACAAAAATCATGGAAATTGGGTGACCAGGCAGTGTAATGCTAGGATTCTCCAAACCACCTGTTGAACCAATAATATTGTTGATACCTGGTGCCAGTGAGGTTACTTTATTGGCATTGGTAGCAAGGTTAAATGAAGTGTTCCAACTGAAGTCTTTTTTGCTTACTGCATTCCAGTTTACCTGAAACTCAAAACCTCTGTTATACATGGTACCAATGTTCTGGGGAATAGAAGATGGTAAACCTGCAGAAGGAGGCTGTGGTACAAATAACAACAGACCATCATTGTTACTGTTATAGTAGCCAATTTCAGCAGTGATTTTATCTTTCAGGATACCGAAATTGATACCCACATCTGTTTTTTTACTGGTTTCCCAGGTAAGGTTAGGGTTACCTGCCTGGCTATACTGTACAGTGGCTCCACCGCCATATAAACCAGAGCCGTATTGCGATAAGGAAGCAAAGTTACCCAGACCTCCAATATTACCTACTTTACCATAACTGGCACGTACTTTAAAGCTGCTGAATACACGATCCAGTTTAGCTGCTGACCAGAATTTCTCATTCATTACTTCCCATCCTGCAGACACACCCCAGAATGTACCATATTTGGTATTGGCACCCAGTTGAGATGCTCCATCTCTTCTCAGGTTACCAGTAAGGTAATATTTACGATCGTAGTTATACTGAACACGACCAAATTCTGAATAGAGGTAGTTTTCACCAATACTTAAACCAGAAGTATTAGGTGTGGCCCAACCACCCTGAATATTCGTAAACGCAGGGTCAGATACCGTAATACGGTTCAATCCAAAACCATTGTTATCAGATTTCTGATGTTCTATACCGGCCAATGCACTGACCGTATGTTTTTCACCAAAGGTTTTATCAAACTGCAAAGTAGTGGTCCATACCCATCTTTTGCTCTTATTGTAAGTAGCAGTTACTGAACCTGTGGAAGCAAAGCCTTCCCCAGAAATAGGATGGAAGAAAATGTCGTTGTCAGATAATACATAATCAATACCATAAGTAGTACGACCGGTTAACCAGCTAAATGGTTTGATCTGCGCGTACACATTACTAATAATGTGTTCAATCGAGTTATCGTTCCTGTTCAGATCAAGTTGAATAACAGGGTTATTAAAACCAACTTGTCCTTGTTTGTTACCCATTACACCGATCAATGCTCCATTATAATTGTAAGTACCATCGTTGTTGTATGGAGAAATATTTGGAGCAGTTACCATTACCACACGACCCAGACCTGCAGTAGCAAACGCATCACCTAAAGAACCAGAGCTAACAGCAGCCAGGTTTTTCTCAGATGAGTACTGAATTTTACCGCCAATATTTACCGCCTTACCTACTTTATGATCCACATTCATGGTCAATGATAAACGCTTGTAATCATTCCTTCTGATGATACCTTCCTGCTCGGTATAACCTGCAGAGAAATAATAGCTGGTTGATTCATTAGCACCTGATACGCTGATAGTATTGCTGTGCTGTACACCTGTACGGTAAACATAATCGTACCAACGGGTATTGATGGGTTGACCATCAGGACCATTGGTTAATGCGAAAGCATTGGTGGTAGCATTAAAAGTACCCGCATTTACAAGTGCAGAGTTTTTGTAGTCTGTGTACTGAAAAGCATCCATCAGTTCAGGTAAACGCTGTACCTGGCTAAAACCTACCCAGCTGTCCAATGTTACTTTTGAACGACCGGCTTTACCTTTTTTGGTAGTGATAAACAATACACCATTTGCGGCACGGCTACCATAGATAGCTGTTGCAGCCGCATCTTTGGCAACGTCTACACTCTCAATATCATTAGGGTTAATACTCGCCAGAATATTACCCGCAGAACTGGTAGCACTAAAGTCACCGGTGAACATGGGTACCCCATCCAATACAATCAATGGATAAGATGAAAGAGAAATAGAGTTCGTACCACGGATACGGATAACAGGTGGTGAGTTCAAAACACCACTTGGAATGGTTACCTGTACACCGGCTGCGCGACCACCTAAGCCCTGATCAAAACTCTGGTTGGGCTTGTTGGCCAATGCATCGCCTTTTACACTGACGATACTTCCGGTAATTTCTTTCTTTTTCTGTGTACCATAACCTACCACCACTACTTCAGACAATGATTTGTCTTCTTCAGTCATGCTAACAGTAATGGAATTTTTGTCGGAAATGCTGGCATCCAGAATATTAAAGCCAACATAACTGAAACGAAGCGATCTGACATTTGAGGCTACCTGAATAGAAAAGTTACCCGAATTGTCTGTAACAGTTCTTCTGTCAGAACCCGCAGAAACGGTAACACCTGATAGCGGTGCACCCTTGGAATCCGTCACCTTACCGGTGAAGGTCCGGCTGGTTTGTGCCTGGAGTTGTACCAATAATAGCACAACACTGGCAACTAGTGCCAATAATTTTCTCATGCGCATTTAAGTTTTAGGTTTATAGAAGTGTTAAATTTAGACAGCCAGTTTTATAAAAACGCTGTTTGACCTAAAAAAAAGATGCGCCCACCGAAAAAATCTTTCTGACGAACGGGAAAGAAGAATAATTTAGTGTAACTAATTAATAATAAAGCAATTAGGAAAGAGCCTTTGATCTGTACCTGCTTAATTTAAAAGGTTCAATTACCCGAAAATTGGTCATTGCAGCCTTATTTTATAGAAAAAATATTCATTTCTGCACATAAAATGATATTTTATTTTCATGTATCAGGTGAGATATACCATAAAATTTCATCCTATATATACCTCTTGTCGTCTGAAAATTACATTCCTGCTACTTCTTTTTCCGCTGAAAATGAAGAATAAGAACGGGTAAAAGCACGAGATTGGTTAATGTGCCGGTTACCAGTGTAAGCGATGTAAGCCAGCCGAGTGCCTTGGTTCCACCGAAATCGCTGATACAGAATATAATAAATCCTGCAATCAAGACCAATGATGTATAAATAATACTGATACCTGTATGCCGTATAGTTTGTACCAGTGTTTGCGCAACCTGTCCATTATAATGCGGTAATTCCTGTTTATAGTTAATTAAAAAACGAATGGTTACATCAATCGCAATACCCAATGCCACACTAAATACCAATACGGTTGAAGGTTTGAGTGCAATACCTGCCCAACCCATAATACCAGCTGTAATAACTAAAGGAATAAGATTGGGTATTAAAGAACATACCAGTATGCGGAACGACCTGAACAGGTAGAGCATACATAATGTAATAAGCAGGAAAGCCCAGAAAATACTTTCCTTCAATCCTTTGATGATAAAACTCGACCCTTCCAGGAAGGTTATACTGCTGCCTGTAAAGGTAATTTTATAAGAAGCTGTATCAAAAATTTCATTTGCCTTCTTTTCATAGTCGGCAATCAGCAATGGCAATTGCGCACTTCCTACATCTTTCATGTTCACTGTTATTCTTGCTACCTGTTTTGCACTGTCCATAAAATTGCTGATGATTTTCGATACACCCGTTCCTGCATTACTATCTGCTTTCTGTTTCAGGTATGGACCCATAAATGCGAGATCGCCTTCATACGGAACATCGTAGCTTAATGTATCGCCATCGTAATAAGCCTGCTTCGCAAATTTCAATCCTTCTGCAAAAGATAAAGGCCTTGCTGCTTCTGGTTTTGCACCGATATAAGCAGATAACTCATTGATGCGTGAAATTGGTCCGGTATTTCTGAGTAATCCATTTTTCTTTTTGGTATCAACCAGAATTTCCAATGGCATTACACCACCAAAATGTGCTTCGAACCATTTTAAATCCGTGTATATTTTATCGGTCTTGGGAAGATCATCAACAATAAATCCTTCACTTTTCAAACGGAAAATTCCCATTACAGCAAATACACTCAACCCAATGGTAATACCATATACCCATTTTGCATGATGAAAGGTCCAGCGTTCAATACGTACCAGCACTTTTTCCAGAAAAGGATTATCGAGGTACTTTGTATGTCTGTTTTTGGGTGGCTTGAGGTAACTTAAAACGACCGGTATGAAAATAAGTGAGATAACAAAGAGCGCCATGATATTGATACCAGCTACCATACCAAACTCCTGTAACAGTGCACTTTTGGTTAAAGCAAATACAGCAAAACCAATGGCCGCAGCAATATTGCAAAAGAGTGTAACGATTCCCATTCTGCCTACCATTGTTACCAGCGCCTTTTCTTTATCGCCCGTTTCCCGGTATGCAGTATGGTATTTATTGAGGAAATAAATGCAGTTGGGAATACCAATTACTACAATCAATGGTGGTATCAATGCATTGAGCAATGTTATTTTGTAACCCAGTAATACCATGGTTCCCAAACTCCATACTACGCCTATTCCTACCACAACAAGGCTCATCAGCATTGCACTAATGGATCTGAAGAATATCAATAATGTAATAGCCGACAATACCAGCGAACCAATCAGAAACCAGTTCATTTCATCCTTAATTCTGTTACCTACTGTTGTTCTGATGAAAGGAAGTCCGCTTACATGTAATTCAGTTTTTGTTTTTGTTTCAAACAACTTAACCTCCTGCATGATGTCGTTGATAAGTCGTGTTCTGCCTTTGCTGTTGATGGTGTCTCCATTTACTGAAACACCCATGAGGCAGGCATTACCGGAATCGCTGTACAATAAAGTTTTATAAAATGGCAACTGTAGAAATACCTGTTTTGCTGAATCCAATTTTACCTGTGAAGCATAAGGGAACTGGAATATTTTTTCCGGAACCAGTTGTTGCTGTTCACGATCATTGCGCAGATTAACTGCATCTGGTATACTTAATACACCTGTTACACCATTTATTTTTTTTAATGATTGATGAAGGGCTGCTACTTCATTAAAATAATTTACCGAGTAGAATTCTTTTGCATCAAAACCCAATACCAGCATATTTCCATCGCCGCCAAATTTTTTCAGAAATGCCTGATATTCCTGGTATCGTGGATTATCAGTTGGAATAGCTCTTGTAAACTCATAACTCAATCGCACCTGTGTTGCATAATA
Source organism: Chitinophaga pinensis (assembly GCA_943372605.1). Taxonomy (GTDB): domain Bacteria; phylum Bacteroidota; class Bacteroidia; order Chitinophagales; family Chitinophagaceae; genus Sediminibacterium; species Sediminibacterium pinensis_H. The sequence goes on from CALRZI010000004.1 coordinate 90,383, forward strand.
AGTCATGATTCCGGTAGCAATCATCAACAAAAAAATCAGTACCAAACGTTGCTTTAAAATGAATTGACCCAATCTATACCACATGATCTGTAAATAGTATTTTTCTTAATGTATAAAGAATAGAACTAGTGATGATAATTATGTAGGAATTGAACTACAAAGAAAAGAAGATTATGTCATATACAGATAACATTGATTAGCGCTTTCGGTATTGTACATTGCATAGACCTATGAAAGCTGTTTCAAGAGAAAAGTAATCTATCCCACTTTTTTCTGATCAACACCGTATATCCAATATCCATGACCCCCCGGAAGTACACATATCATGTTGTGTTCTTGTTGTGTTGTCTCTATACCTCTAACATGGTAAAAGGGCAAGGCACTTGTTCAGGCAGCGCATTAGCACCTGTATTTTCACAAACATTCGGTCAAGGCAGTTCATCTTCTTCCAAAACAAGTGTACCATCCGGTTTTACTACTAACTATAGTTTTCAGAGCAGTGGTGCATTAAATGATGGTTCATATATAGTTACGCCCCGTGTACAAAATTCCGGGCGAAACGATTGGGCACAAGGCTCAGACCATACCGGCAACTCCAATGGCAATATGTTTTTGGTAAATGCCGGTACTGGAGGCTCTGTATTCTTTACACAGCAGGTTGACAATCTCTGTCCCGGTTCCACTTATAATTTTTCGGCCTGGCTTGCCAATGTAAATACTACCAGCAATACATTACCTATTTGTGGTAGTGGATATGTGTACCCCAATGTTACTTTCAATATTAAAAATACATCAGGCACTATTCTGGCAACATACAGTACAGGCAATCTCCCACTTACAGCTAACACATCTGTTGCACCTAACTGGCAGCAGTATGGTTTCAGTTTCGCACTACCATCCGGCACCACTTCGCTTGTACTTGAAATGCTTGATGCCTATGGAGGACTACCACAATGTGGTAACGATCTGGCCATTGATGATATTCTCTTTACAGCATGTACCCCAACAGCATCCATCAATTTTACCACTGCTTCAACAGTTTGCTCAGGCACCAATACGACCATTACATCATCCATTGTTAATAGTCCATTTACCAATGCCGCATACCAGTGGCAAAAAAGTACAAATGGAGGAACTACCTGGACTAATATTGGCACACCTGGTACAAGCGCTGCTAACTTTGATTTAAACAGTGTTAGTTTCTCTGATGCTGCTATGTACAGAGTAATAGTTGGACCAGATGTTGCGAGTTTAAGTTCTAACACCTGTGTTACAGCTTCCTCGGCTATTTCTTTATCCGTAATACAATCACCCACTGCATCTGTAAGTAGTCCTAGCCCTGTATGTTCAGGTAATACCATTCAATTTACATCTACGGTTACGAATGATATTGCAACAACAACATATAACTGGACAGGACCGGGAGGGTTTGCTTCTTCCGTTCTAAATCCTACAATCACTAATGCGCAGGTTGCGCAGAGCGGTACTTATACCCTTCTTGTTACAAGTGGCAATAATTGTACAGCTACCTCAAGTACAAACATTACGGTTAATACTACTCCTACTGTTGCGGCTATTACTGGTAGCAATGGTGGTTGTGTAGGCAGCACATTTACGCTTAGTAATGCCACAGCGGGTGGTACTTGGAGCAGTTTTAATCCATTAGTAGCAAATATCGACAATAGCGGGCTTGTTACCTTATTACAGGATGGTACTACCACTATCAGTTATACGGTTACAGCTAATGGTTGTTCAAATACAGCTACTAAAATAATATCAGTGGCGTCAGTTTCATTGGCGCCATCGTTGATTGAATGTAACAATGGCGTTCGTAGTTATACGGGTTCTTCTTCGGATCCGTATTATGTAAATTATGGTAACAACAATGTGGGCAATACTTATCTCTGGACCTTTACCAATACAGTAACAGGCTTGGTAGAAACTGATATTTATAAGTCAGGCACCAATCAGAATAGTCAGTACCCTTCTATTCAATTACCTAATGGCAATATTTACAATGTAAGCATTCAATTTACCAGCAATGGTGTTAGCTGTTCAGCACAACATACCATCTATAAGCAAGTGCTGCTTACGGGTCAGATTTCCAGTGCACAAGACACTACCGTTTGTTATACGGCAGCCAATATTCCTTTGTCGGGAACAACTACTGCAGTTGCCACTTCTATCAATTGGAGAACTTTAAATGGCTCCGGTAGCTTTTCATCTACCAATGGATTGAACACTACCTATACACCCAGTGTTGCTGACAAAACAGCAGGAACAGTATTTATTGTTTTCGATGTATCAACTTCCTTAAACATGAATGGCAACTGTGGTTCTGCTTTTGCATCAGATACCATGGCACTTCATATTTTGCCAAGTAACGCAGGAACAAATAGTACCACCTCCATCTGTTCCGGCACTTTATTTCAACATACTTCTTCCTCCGCGGTTTCTGGTAGCACTTTCTCATGGACTTCTACAGTACTTAGTGGAACTGGTTCGGGTAATGCTGCGAATGGTACGGGCAATATCAGCAATACATTAACCAATTCATCTGCCACAACCGATTTTGTTGTTCGATATACCATTACACCAGCTTACAATGGTTGTACCGGTGTTCCATACACAGTTACAGTTACTGTAAAACCTTTACCATCTTTAAGTATTACCAATAACAGTAGTGTTATTTGCACAGGCACCATCACAAATATTACAGTAAGCAGCTCCCTATCAAATACACAATACAGTTGGGTATCGCCTGTTGTTTCAGGAACTGCCTCCGGAGCATCTGCTAATGCAAGCTCAACTACTGCTAATACAATTACTGATGTACTTAGCAATACCGGCATCACCAATGCAGTAGTTCGTTATACTATTACCGGCGTTACTACAGATGGTTGTATCAATACTGCACAAACTGATGTAACGGTAACACCTGTACCAAGTGCTGCCGATGCTGGATCCGACCAATCTCATTGTAATATTCCATACATCAACTTAAATGCACAGACACCAACTGTGGGTACAGGAACATGGAGCCAGGTGTCTGGTCCGGGAACAGTTACATTTAGTGATGTCAATGATCCGGCAGCAACCATAAGTGGTTTAACTACCGGTATTTATGTTTTCAAATGGACTGTCAGCAATGGCAGCTGTACCAGTACTGAGGATGAAGTGTCTGTTACCATTTATGCGCCTACTGTTGCAGGAACCATAACCGGCAATAATACTGTTTGCGCAAGTGGTAATAGTGGTTCTATTTCTTTAACCGGCAATACAGGTACTCCTCTTAACTGGGCAATGTCTATTAACAATGGCAATAGCTGGAACAACATAAGCAATACCACCAACACACTTAACTACAATAATCTTACAACAACAACATTGTACAGAGCTACTGTACAAAATGGCATATGCAATGTTGAAAATACAAACGATGTAACCATAACAGTAATGCAGGCTGTTACAACTGCTCTTGCAGGTAACGACCAAACACTTTGTGCAACAACTTCTGCTACACTCGCCGCCAATCAGCCTGTTTCAGGAACAGGTACATGGACACAGATTGCAGGACCTACTACCGCAGGTTTTGTAAATGTCAATGCGTATAATAGCGTTGTAAATAATCTTGCTACTGGCACTTATACTTTCAGATGGACCATCAGCAACGTTGTTTGTACTGATTCTTACGATGAAGTATCCATTACTATCGATGCTGCTACCGTTGCAGGTACAATTACTGCTGATAACACTGTTTGCGCAACAGGTAACAGTGGCACTGTTTCTTTAACCGGCAATACAGGTAATATTCTTAACTGGTCCATATCTATCGATAATGGCAATAACTGGAATACCATCAGTAATACAACCAATACGCTCAACTATAATAATCTTACCACCACTACATTGTACAGGGCTACTGTACAAAATGGAATTTGCAATGTTGAGAACACCAATAATGTAACCATTACTGTTCTACAACCACCTACTACTGCCATAGCTGGCAGCGATCAAACGCTTAATAATGTTACCACTGCCACTTTAAATGGAAACAATCCTGTTTCAGGTATTGGCACATGGACACAGATTTCGGGACCCACTACTGCAGGTGTTGTAAATGCCAATGCTCATAACACTGTTGTAAATAATCTGTCTACCGGTACTTATACTTTCAGGTGGACCATCACCAATGGTGTTTGTGGTAGTTCTTTTGATGAGATGATACTTACTATTGAACCACCAACCGTTCCCGGTACTTTATCTGCTGATGCCACAGTATGTGCAGCTGGTGGTAATGGCGCCACTTTACAACTTACAGGTTATACAGGCAGTATTGTACAGTGGGAATTCTCCGTAAACAATGGCAGTAATTGGAGTACAATTTCAAATACCACGAATCAACATTCCTATAGTAATCTCAGCACAACAACACTTTACAGAGCACTTGTACAAAATGGAGTAGGACTTGCTCTTTACTCAAACACGGTTACTATTACCGTAATGCCGGCCGTTACTACCGCTCTCGCTGGTAATGACCAAACACTTTGTGCCACAAATTCTGCTACTCTTGCTGCCAACCAGCCAGTTTCCGGCACAGGTACTTGGACACAGATTACCGGACCCTCTACTGTAAGTTTTGCAAATGCCAATGCTTATAATTCGGTTGTCAACAATCTCACTACCGGTACTTATATTTTCAGGTGGACCATTGCCAATGGTGTTTGCGCCGATTCTTATGATGAAGTTTCCATTACCATCGATGCCGCTACTGTTGCAGGAACTATTACGGGTAACAACACTGTTTGCGCAAGTGGCAATAGTGGTTCCATTTCTTTAAACGGTAACACAGGTGCAATTCTTAACTGGGCAATATCTATCGATAATGGTAATAGCTGGAGCAATATCAGCAATACCACCAATACGCTTAACTACAACAACCTTACAACAACAACATTGTACAGAGCTACTGTACAAAATGGCATATGCAATGTTGAAAACACAAACGATGTAACCATAACAATAATGCAGGCTGTTACAACTGCTCTTGCCGGTAACGACCAAACACTCTGTGCAACAACTATTGCTACACTCGCTGCCAACCAACCCGTTTCAGGTACAGGTACATGGACACAGATTACGGGACCCACTACTGCAAGTTTTGTAAATGTCAATGCTTACAATTCGGTTGTCAACAATCTTACTACCGGTACTTATACTTTCAGGTGGACCATTGCCAATGGGGTTTGTGCCAATTCTTATGATGAAGTTTCCATAACCATTGATGCAGCTACTGTTGCAGGTACCATTACCAGCGATAATACTGTTTGTGCATCGGGCATTAGTGGCTCCATTTCTTTAACAGGCAATACAGGTGCTGTTCTTAACTGGGCAATGTCTATCGATAATGGCAATAGCTGGAATACCATTAGTAACACCACTAATACACTTAACTATAACAATCTTACCGCAACAACACTGTACAGAGCCACCGTACAAAATGGTGTTTGCAATGTAGAACATACGAACAATGTTACCATTACAGTAGATGCAATAACTACACCGGGCGTATTAAATGGTGCCGCTACTGTTTGTAATGGCTCCAATTCAGGAACCATAAACCTGTCTGGCAATAATGGCACTATCATTCACTGGGAATATTCTGTTGATGGTGGCAATAACTGGACCATCATAAGCAACACAGTCAATAGCTACACATTTAACAATCTCACCAGCAATACACTGTTTAGGGTATTGGTGCAAAATGGTGTTTGTTCGAATGCTTATAGTAATAGTGTTGCGATAGTTATAGATCCTGTTACCATTCCGGGAACCCTAACAGGTAACAACACTGTTTGCTATGGCACCAATAGCGGTTCACTGAAGGTAACGGGTAATAATGGAACCATGCAATACTGGGAATACTCTACAGATGGTGGTAACACCTGGAGCAGTATCGCCCAAACTTCTGCTACGCTCTCATACAATAATCTTACACAAAGCACTATGTATCGCGCGATTGTACGAAGCGGGGTTTGTGCATCGGCTACCACTAATTCAATCACAATTGCAGTAACAGCATTATCTGTTGGAGGTACTGTTACAGGTAATAATACTGTTTGTAGTGGCAACAATAATGGCCTACTCACACTTTCCGGTAATACCGGATCTGTGATTGAATGGCAGTCTTCAACCAACGGCGGTAACACGTGGACTTCTATTACAAATACAACTGGCAGTTACACTTACAGCAATATCACCGCTACCACACAATATCGTGCTGTAATACAAAATGGGGTTTGTTCAGCAACTTATAGCAGTGCTGCTACCATTGTTGTTGATGCCGTTACCGTTCCGGGAAACATCAGTGGTGTGGGTCATTATTGCAGTGGCAATAACAGTGGCAACATAACCCTTTCAGGAAATAACGGAAATATTATTCAGTGGGAAGTTTCTACCAATAATGGTAGCAGTTGGAACATCATTGCAAATACTACGGGCAATTATCAATACCAGAACCTTACCACAACATCTCAATTCAGGGTATTGGTTCAGAACGGTGTTTGTGGTGCTGCTTACAGCAATATTGTAACTGTTCAAATTTCTGATGTTGTGATGAATACCATCGCACAAACCAGCTATACTATTTGCGATGGTCAGACAGTAACAATAAATGCGGCACCCGCAACGGGAGGCACCGGCATTTACCTCTACCAGTGGCAACATAGCCTGGATGGCATTAACTGGACTGATATTGCAGGTGCCAATGCTGCAGGATACAGCTTTACGCCCACCGCAACCGTTTCAATGTTGAGAAGAGTGGTAAACTCTTTGCCTTGTTCACAAATCAGCAATATTGTAACTGTTACAAAACAAGCTGCCATCAGTAATAATGCCTTGTCAGCAAACACTCTTATCTGTTTCGACAGTACAACACTAATTACCGGCACCTTACCAACCGGAGGCGACGGCGTTTATACCTATACCTGGCAATTCAGCACAGATGGTGGTACCACCTGGAACAATATTTCGGGGGCAACCGGAAAAGACTTTACTACTGCAGCGCTTACTATGCAAACACTGTACAGAAGAATTGTACGAACCCTTCTTTGCACAGGCCCGCAAGAAAATATAAGCAATGCTATTTCTATCAGCATTAAGTATAAGCCAACAGCCCTCTTTACTGTACTTCCTGATACAAGCTGTTCTCCTGCAATCATCAGCTTTCAAAACCAGTCTGTTGGAAACAATACACTATTCCTGTACAGCTTTGGCGATGGAAAAGATACCGTTGTAAACAACCAGTCAGCAATCACGCATCTATATTCAACCAATTCTTTGGTTACACTCAATACCCGTCTTCTGGCAATTAATGAATGTGGTGTTGATACCGCTTACAAAACCGTTACCATTAAACCCGATAATATTCAAACCAACCTTTTACTCAGCGACAGTTCATTGTGTGGACCCGGAATAATCAGGTTCACGAACAACACTACAGGCGGCTTAAAATATACATGGAATTTTGGCGATGGAACTCCTGTAATCAACAATACAGGTAATACCATTATCGAACATCAATACACGCAACCTGGTACTTACCAGTTTACCCTCATTGCAGATAATGAATGTTCAATTAAAACAATCCGTCGAATTATACGTATTCATCCTTCAGCAGTTGCTGCCTTTGTTACCAATCAACCCGATTATTGTGTAGGCGATTCTGTTCGTTTTACCAACCAAAGCAATCATGCCAATTACTATAGCTGGTTCTTTGGCAACAATGATAGTGCTACTGCTCTAAACCCTGTTACAGTATATAAACAACCAGGTACATTCCAGGCCACACTTATTGCAGGAATGACGTATGAACCTGATAACAAAACCTGTCTTGATACTGCTTCGTCAACCGTTACAGTTGTAGGTACAAGAAAAGGTACTATGCAGGTGAACAGTCTCACTGGAAATTGTTTGCCGCATACAATAAACACATTAAGTCTTAATACACCTGCTTCCACGGTGGTTTGGACCTGGGGAGATGACAGCAGCAGTAAAGGTGAAACAGCTTCTCACAGGTATTTTAGCAATGGACAATATATGGTTACCATGGTTGCTACATCTGCTGGTGGTTGCCGGTTTATTGATAGCGCAAATATTATCGTGAATGGCCCTACCGGTTCTATTTCATTCCCTAAAAGTGATATTTGTCTCGGCCAGTCTGTTCTCTTCAACGCAAACATTACAGACAATACTTTAAACCAGTCCGATTCAATTCGCTGGTATCCGGGTGATGGTTCTGTACAAACCACCACTATTAGTAGTTACAGTTATCAGTTTACCAAAGCAGGCATTTATCATCCAAAAGCATGGTTGATAAAAGCAAATGGCTGTATGGTACCATTGACAACTACAGATTCAATTCGTGTGGATGAAGTAGTATCTAAATTTGGCTTATCCGGAATATTTGAATGCGGCAGCACTACTTATCGTTTTGTGGATTCCAGTACAGCTTTATCTGGAATCAGAAACTGGAAATGGGTGATGAATGGAAGAGATAGCAGTTATGAAAGAAACAAAGTGAGCATTTTCTCACAAAAAAGTTCAAATACTACTGCATTAATTGTTGAGAGTAATAGTGGATGTAAAGCCATATCCCAAGCGTCTTACGACGTGCAGGTGTACCAATATCCTGTGGCGAATATCAGTGCAATGGCAGAAGCATGTAAAACAGACCTGCTCGAGTTGAAATCCAACGTCAACTCCATTGATTCTGTTGCATTGCGTTTATGGACACTCGGTAATGGTGAACACATAAAAGATTCTGTTGTTAAAGCTACTTTTTCAAAAGAAGGATTACACAATTTTAAACTAACAGTTGCAACGGTTAACAACTGTTACGACTCAGTGTACAAGCAGGTAACCGTTCATCCGTTACCGGCTATTGCCGTACAGCAAAACAATACAGTTTGCAAAGGCGATTCTATTACCATTCGCGCAAATGGTGCAAACAGATACATCTGGAAAGATCAATATGAAAATATTATCTGTACCGACTGTCAGGAAATAAAAGTAAAACCATCCAGCAGCATCGGTTATAAAGTAATCGGCTACAATCAGTTTGGCTGTAGTGAAATTCAGTCAACAACAGTGCGTGTTATTAACCCGTTACGGATGCTTGTTTCTCCCGGCGACACGCTTTGCCAGGGTGAAAGCACCACTTTATTTGCGACAGGTGCTGCCAGTTATCAATGGCTGACTTCGAATGGATTAAATGCAACAGTTGCCAGCAATGTTTCTGTTAAGCCCACTGAAACAACCACATTTAAAGTAATAGGAAAAGATGCTTTCAATTGTTTTGCTGATACCGCAAACATAAAAGTAGTAGTAGGAAAACCAACAGTTTTCACACTGGGCAAAGACACTACTCTCACCAGTGGCAGCACATACCAGTTGCGTACACTATCAGTTTCTAACGATATCGTAAAATGGCGTTGGGGCGGTGCTACTGGTATTTCATGTGCCACCTGTCCAACACCTGTTGTAAAACTATCCGATGATGCATGTATTAGTTGTACGGCCATCAATCGATATGGTTGTATTAGTTCAGACACCATCTGCATTAAAACCTTCTGCCCAGCCACTGAAGTATTTGTACCCAATGCATTTACACCCGATGGTGATGGAATTAATGATAAACTGGTTGTTCAAGGTAAAGGAATAAGGCTGATAAAAAGTTTCCGCATATTTAACCGTTGGGGTGAAGTGGTGTTTGAAAAAGTGAATTTCAATCCAGGCGACCCTGCTTATGGCTGGGATGGAAAAGTAAGAGGCAATGCAGCCAGCCCCGATGTTTACGTATATGTATGCGAAGTGATTTGTGAAAAAGGTTTACCATCCATATTTAAAGGAAATACCACAATACTCAAATAATGAAAAATCCAATTACCTCATTCGCGAGTCTGCTCATCCTGTTATCAGGACTACTAAGCCACAGTTATACAACTGCGCAGGATCTTACTTTTTCGCAGTTTTATGAGCAGCCTTTGTTACGCAATCCTGCATTAGCGGGCATATTTACCGGCGACCTTCGTGTCTCGCTTGTACATCGCGACCAATGGGCAAGTGTTACAACACCTTTCCGTACTACAGCATTTAGTATTGAACACAAACTGCCCATTGGTGCCAAAAACGATCTGATAACCGTTGCTGCACAAATGAGTCAGGATGGCGCTGGCGATATAAGGCTTAAAAGAAGCCAATTGCTCCCGGCTGTAAGCTATCACAAATCATTAAGTGATAACAAAGACAGTTACCTTACTTTATCGTTTATGGGTGGACCTGTATTCAGTCAGTTCGATCCAACACAACTCAAATTTGGCGATCAGTATCAAAACGGAACTGTAAACAATGGAAGTATGCAACCGGTCAAATCAAACGGGTATTCTTACTGGGATCTTTCTACCGGCTTATCTTATAATACCTCTTTCAATGATAAGACAAGATTCTATATCGCTGCGGGAATGTCGCACATTACAAACCCGGTAATCAAGTCAACCACTGGCAGCGTATCGGGGTTTCTGTCGCCAAGGCTTTCAGTTAACATGGGTGTACATGCACCATCGGGAGAGCAGGGACATATTTTTGCTTTTGCAGATTTCTTTTCACAGAATGGCAGCAGGCAGGTGTTGGGAGGATTAATGTATGGGCTGAATATGAGAACTTATGATGATGGCGAACCAGATATATTTTATATAGGAAGTTTTATGCGTTGGGGCGATGCCCTGATACCGGTAGTAAAAATGGAATTCAATCACCTCAGTGTCGGGGTAAGTTATGATGTAAATGTCTCGAAGCTAAAAGTGGTATCCAACTGGAGAGGCGGACTTGAAATGACCATTGCCTATCGTGGTTTTACAAAAATCAGGAACTCAATGCTGGACAGGGTAAGATGTACCCGCTTTTAAATTACATGATAAAAAGATAAGCACCCAACTGACAAACAGCACCTACCAATACCCCCATGTATACTTCCTTTACTGTATGATCGCTTACAATAAAACGACTGGTACATACAATACCCGTTAATAATGTTACCGCTGCAATTGGCACTCCCATTGATACTGGGTAATAGAAAGCAAATAATATAACGGCTGCCAATGCCCCTCCCATTCCCATTCCATGAAGGCTGATTTTATAAAAATTATTACAAACCAGCCCTATCGAACTTGCAACAAAAATGCCCATGAAAAAGAATTTGAGTACAGCAGGCTGATCGGTAAAATTTCTGCTGAGATAATACATCCACCAGTAAAAAAACATGGTGATGACAAATGGAATAATTCTTTCTTTTTGCGTACGCAAATAAATACTTTCCGAAAATTTCAATCTCCACAACAGAAAAACAGCAAAAGCCGGGAAAAATGCAGTGAGCCAGAACAACCCAAACAAACGCATTTTCAATTGCCATACAGTGATCCCTGAAAACTCATAGGGCACTTCGTACATCAGCAGCATAAAAATATAAGTAGGCACAAACAATGGGTGCAATACATAAGATACCAGCTTCGCCAACAGGCGAATAGGCAAAGGGTATTTTTCTACTTGTGCGTTTGCTGCTTCCATATGAAATGTATAAAAAAGTATATCTCGCTACCTGCTCCTGTCCACCCTGTTTTTTGTTTCTTGTTCCTTGCTTCTTGTTTCTTATTTTCTATTCCTTATTCTCAAAGTTCTTTCCTAAGCCTTGCCACAGATATATTCAATTGCTCGCGATACTTGGCCACCGTTCTTCTTGCAATATTATATCCTTTTTCCTGAAGCATGTCGGTAAGCACTTCATCACTTAGTGGTTTACGCTTGTCCTCCGCTTCTATAATATCGCTCAGTATTTTCTTTACCTCTCTTGTACTTACTTCTTCACCACTATCGGTGCTTAATGATTCACTAAAGAAAAACTTCAACCGATAAGTGCCAAATTCTGTTTGTACAAATTTACTGTTGGCTACGCGGCTTACGGTTGAGATGTCAAGACCGGTTAATTCAGCAATATCTTTCAGGATCATCGGGCGCATGGTGGTTTCATCACCTGTCAGAAAAAACTCCTGCTGGTGTTTCATGATGGCACTCATTGTTCCGATCAGCGTATCCTGTCTTTGCTTGATCATATCAATAAACCACTTGGCAGAATCAATTTTCTGTTTAATGAAGAGCACTGCTTCTTTCTGTCGTTTATCTTTTTTACTACCCTTATCATATTCTTTCAGCATATCACGATATCCTTCGCTGATACGCAGATCGGGTGCATTCTTGGCATTCAGTGTAAGCTCGAGTTTGCCATTGTTGTTGAGGATAAAGAAATCGGGAACAATATAACTTTCGGCTTTATTAATCTCACCAATATTACCTCCGGGTTTGGGGTTCAGTTTAATAATCTGGTTGATTACATCCCTGATCTGGTCATCGTTGAGATTAAGACCACGCTGAATTTTTTCGTAGTGCTTTTTGGTAAACTCATCAAAATATTTAGAGAGTACCTGTATGGCCAATTCAACCGATACACCTTCAGATAATTTTCTTTTCAGTTGTAAGAGCAGACATTCTTTCAGATCGCGCGCGCAAACACCTGGCGGATCGAACTGCTGTATCTGTTGAATAATGGTTTCAATTTCTTTTTCCTCCACAGTCAACCCCTGTCTGAAAGCAAGATCATCTGCAATAGAAGAGAGTTCGCGACGCAGGTAGCCATCATCATCCAGACTGCCCACTACCTGTTCTGCAATTTTAAAATTACGTTCATCCAGTTCCAGCATACCCAACTGGTTCAGCACCAATTCATGAAAGCTGGTTTCCACACGAATTGGAATCACTTTATGATCATCCATTTCCGGGTAATTATCATCTTTCATTTTATAATCGGCAATCTCACCGTCATCATCTGTAACATATTCGCTGATGTCTACATTATCATAATCCTCTTCACTGCCATCACGATCCAGATCATCATCGGTTGAACTTTCAAATTCATCTTTCAGTTCATCCCCAAATTCATCGGCATGTCCTTCTTCATCCATTTCCAGTGCGGGGTTCTCTTCCAGTTCTTCCTTAATACGTTCTTCCAAATTAGCAGTAGGCACCTGCAACAGCTTCATTAACTGAATCTGCTGGGGCGACAGTTTTTGTAATAATTTTTGTTGTAATGACTGGCTTAACGACATAATACAAACTAAATACAATGAAGAACCGCCTTGTTTGCGGGCAATTCAGCTTTAACATCTACCGATCTTAAAACGCCGTAAATTTACATACAATCAATGCAAGATGTTTACGAAACGGATTTGTTTGTTTGTGAATTTATTCCTAATTACATGCTTTGCGGGTAAAGCGCAAATGCGCAGCCCTGCTGTTTTACCCGGCATAGCAATAGCTGATAGCAGCAGACCCGTATATTTTCGTTTATTACCAGAAGACTATTACAGCAAAAACCTTTCTTTCTTTTGCAGAAAAGAATTGCAGATTGAGAAAATTACCAAACTACCCTTAAGGTTCAGAATAGGCAGTCTTGAGCAGGTAAATTTACTGGAAGGGAAAAACAGGCATTTTATTCCATCGTCATTCAGGCAGCCAGCCGGTCCTCTGAAGCAATAGACCTGCTGCTCAATTGCTCCCGTAATGCAGCCAGTATCTGCTCTTTATTCTCCGCACTGATTGTAGCATAAGGGACCGTATCAGTAAAATAAGTAGACATGTATTTTATGGTAATCCCATTTTCACCAATGATTACTTTTTTAATATCCGTCCATGCAATAATTTCTTTTTCTTTTGCTTTATAGCTCTCTACTGGTAATAGCCAACTGATCCCTTCTTCATCAACGGTTATAAAACAATGATTGATTTTACTTTTCCTGTATTGCCCAATTAGTCTGCTAGCAACTGAAATGAATATAATAAGATGAAAAACTGAAATCCAGTCACGTCTTTCTCCTTCACCACTAATCACCATTACAATACCATAAATAATACCGATCAGGAATGCCGTCAGCAAGAATACCTGTATATAAAACCATGCACCCAAAGGAACAGGTTTATAAAAGGCGGTATATGTTTTATTATCAGCCATTGGCTAATACTTTACGAATAGCTGCCGCTAGTTTCTCACCCTTCTCTTTTATTTGTTCATCTGTCCACAATAAACCGATGGCAGTAGAAATACACCTGCTCATAATAGCATCACTGGCAGCAAAACGGGTTGTTTGCAGTTTCAGCAATACCTGCTCCTGCTGTTCACTTAATTTATTCAGACTGGCCGCGGTTTTCAGGTGATCCCATTTGCTGATATAATGCCAGTTATTGGCATACCAGTAAAAATTACCCGCCAATATGCCCTGCTCTTTCAATTCAGCTACCAGGGCTTTGGTGAGTGCTTCTGTTGGCAGAAACCAGCTTAAAAAACTGCAACTGTCGCCCGCTTCATCAGGTACTTTTCTGAAACTTACTTCAGGTATGACTTCGAGGTAAGCACGTAATGCCTTATTATTTTTTCTTTGGATAGATAAAAAAGTATCCAGTTTACGAATCTGTGCCAAACCTACTGCTGCATGCAATTCACTGATCCGGAAATTATATCCGAGATAAGGATGTAAATCCGCACCACGATCCACGCCTTTATGATCATGACCATGGTCGGTATAGGCATCAGACTTAATGTACACCTCTTCATTGTTGGTCATTACCACACCACCTTCTCCACAGGTAATGGTTTTTACAAAATCAAAAGAGAAAGTTCCTGCATCACCAATGGTGCCCAATGATTTGCCTTTGTAGGTTCCGCCAATACTCTGGCAGGCATCTTCCAGCAAAATCAGTTTATGTTCCGCACATATTTGTTTCAGTGCATCCAGATCTGCCATACTTCCACACATATGAACAGGCATTACACATTTTGTTTTGGGTGTAATGGCCGCTCTCACCGCAGCAGGATCGAGGGTAAGTGTTTCATCAATATCCACCAATACAGGTATGGCGCCCACACTTAATACTGCTTCAAAACTCGCCACAAAAGTAAAAGAAGGCATAATTACCTCATCGCCCGCTCCTATATGCAAAGCAGCCATAGCTGTTGTTAAAGCAGCAGTACCACTTGAAGTGAGTTGCGCATACTTAGTACCAAACACTTCTGTAATGGCTTTTTCCAGCTCCTGTGCCTTCCATATTCCTTTTCTGGGGCCATCGAAACCATAACGCATCAGGATACCTGTTTCCAACACATCATTCACTTCTTTTCTTTCTTCGGCACCAAATAATTCAAAACCGGGCATAAGACTTGATTTAGGCAGTAAAAATAGAAAGGATTTTTCAATGTCTGATGTCTGATGTAGGATGTCTGATTTTTAAAACAAATCCTACATCAGACATCATCAATTCTCCTGCTTACCTTTGCCCCATGACTCCAACGCTTTTCTACTGTTACGACGCCTATTGTGGCTGGTGTTATGGATTTAGCCCTGTAATGAAACAGGTACATCAAAACTTTCCACAGTTATCTGTTGAGGTTTTATCGGGAGGAATGATTCTGCCTGAAGAACCTGTATCTATTGCAGCCACTGCCGGGTATATTCAAAAAGCCTATAAAACGGTGGAAGAATATACAGGTATTGCCTTCGGACCCGATTATCTCTGGCATATCAATAACCCCGAATTAAGCGATTGGTTCCCACATTCCGAGAAGCCGGCCATTGCCCTCTGCATCTTTAAAGAATTTTATCCTGATAAACAGGTTGAATTCGCCTCCGATCTTCAGTATGCATTACATTTTGAAGGGCGTGATCTTACAGATGATGAAGCCTATCGGCACCTGCTGGAGAAATACAGTATTAACCCCGAAACCTTTTACAGCAAACTAAAAAGTGAAGAGTATAAGGAACAGGCATATTATGAATTTTCATTGGTAAAACAATTACAGGTTACAGGTTACCCCTGTGTACTCTTACAGGTAAACGAATCTAAATTTCATTTACTGGCACGTGGATTTACAGACTATGAAACCCTGGAAGCCAGGCTGAATAATGTATTGAAAGAATTAAGTGAAGGCAACTGATTTTACAAGAAAACGTTAAGATATAAGGGCGGCTCTCCAGTTTCCGCTCTGCGCAATAGCTTCCCTTTTCAAACCCGATACACACATGAAACATTTTTTTACGATTGCCTTCTCCTTACTTACTTATGCAGCACTGGCACAGAATGCCAGCATGGATTTTGAAAAATATGAACCCAAAAGCAACCTTGTTGTTCCGGAACATAAAATCACCAGATCGAAATTCCCTTTTATTGATGTACACAACCACCAGTTTGGAATGCCCTCACAGGATGTAAAAGCATTACTCAAACAAATGGACAACCTGAATATGCGTGTAATGGTGAACCTGAGTGGAAGAGGATCGAGATCAGTGAACGGACAATTTGGTTTGCAGGACCCTCAATACCTGGTTGATGCTATTGCCAATGCAAAAAAATCGACCCCTAACCGTATCATTCACTTTACCAATGTATCATTTATTGGTGTTGGTGAACCGGGTTGGGCAGAAAAAGCAGTAAAAGAATTGGAGAACGATGTAAAAGCCGGCGCCAATGGTTTGAAAATATATAAAAACCTGGGCTTTTCTTTTAAAGACAATACAGGAAAGCTATTGCGGATTGATGACCCAAGACTCGATCCCATCTGGGCCAAATGTGGCGAATTAAAAATACCGGTACTCATCCATAGCGCCGACCCCGAACCTTTCTGGCAACCGCTTGACGATAAAAATGAACGTTGGCTGGAACTGGCTACACGCCCCGACAGAAAAAGAAGCAATACAGACCCCGCACCCTGGTCTGATTTGATTCAACAACAACACAATATTATTAAGCGACATCCCAAAACAAATTTTATTGCCGCGCATTTTGGCTGGTATCCGAATGATCTGGCCAAACTAGGAAGTATTTTAGACGCAATGCCCAATATGTATGTTGAATTTGGCGCCGTTATTGCAGAACTGGGTCGCCAGCCAAGAATGGCAAAAACTTTCTTCGATAAATACCAGGACAGAATCATGTTTGGAAAAGACAGTTGGGTGCCTGATGAATACCCTACTTATTTCAGGGTGTTGGAAACAACAGATGAATATTTCCCTTACCATAAAAAATACCATGCTTTTTGGAAAATGTATGGAATGGGTTTGAGTGATGATGTGTTGAAGAAAGTGTATTACAAAAATGCACTGCGCATTATTCCTAATATTGATAAAACATTGTTCCCTGATTAGATCAACCCCACCAACACATTCCTGCTAACACTTCCGCCATGTTATCGCAACAGTAAATCTGTTGAGCATAACATGGCGGAATATAAGAGAGTCATTCACGCTGTATTAATGACCAGTTTATAGCCAATACCTCTTACATTTATAATCTTCGCTTGTTTATCATTACCCAGGTATTTTCGCAGTTTTGTAATAAAAACATCCAGACTTCTGCCAGAAAAATAATCCGTATTGCCCCAAAGTTTTTTTAATAATTCCTGTCGGGTTATCGACTGATTACGGTGACTAAGTAACAAATGTAAAAGATCGGCCTCTCTGGCTGTTAGCTGCTTTTTCTTACCAGACAATACCAGTTCGCCGGAGGGATAATAAAACATATATGCGCCTATAGAACATGAATAAGCAGAAGAAACAGCAGCTCTTTGATTTTCCTTTTTTACCAATGCATTAATTCTCGCTACCAATTCGAGCATACTGAATGGTTTTCTCAGATAATCATTGCCGCCTAACTCAAATCCTGTTACCACATCTTCCGTTCTTGAGCGCGAAGTAAGAAAGATAACAGGCGTGTACATGTCTTCTGTTCGCAACTGGTTTACCCATGCAAAGCCATCACCATCTGGCAACATAACATCTGCAATGATGAGTGCCGGAGTGTATTGTTTATAGAGTATACTTGCCCTGGTTAACGTTGCGGCATGCCATACTGTAAAACCTTTTGCCTCCAGACTTTCTTTTACAATTTCTGCCAGTGCAATTTCATCTTCTATAAATAATATGTCAACTGTATTCATACGGGCCAATATAAACTTACGGTAATACCTGTTTCCTTCCCGTTACTTATCACAACTTTTCCATTATGTGCCAGCATGATGTTTTGCACATAGTTAAGCCCAAGGCCATACCCTTTTACTGCATGACCCGGTTGAGGTGCTCTGTAAAATTTCTCAAAAATATGAGGAAGTGCCTCTTTTGTAATGCCTATCCCATCATCTGAAATATGTATAACAAGATAATTATGCTCCAGACTACAGGTTATATTGATAAATACTTTCTGTAAAGAGTATTTTACTGAGTTGTCGAATACATTTGAGCAAACCTGTTGAAACAACAGTGGGTCTGCTTTTATTTCATTGATACCTGTATTATTATCAACATGAAACAAAACCGGCTTATCTGCTATTCCTTGCAACTGCCCGAGTGTGTCTTTTATGATAGACATAAAATCTACAGATTCCAATCTAAGAGACACCATTGTTTTTAATTGCTTTTCATACAACGTAGTATCCATTACCCTATCTATCAGTTCTGTGAATTTTTTCATGCTGGTTTGCGCATGCTGCAGGTACCGGCTGCTTTTTTCCTGAGACAAGCCTGGCTCCTGCAAAACCTCAAGTGCAGCAGTAACAATTGCCGCGGGAGTTTTCAATTCATGTGTTATATTATTAATAAAATCGTCTTTAATAACAGAAAGTTTTTTCTCGCGCAAAAGAGCCGATGTCAGCATGCTGATGCACAATGCAACCAGTATTACCAGTAAAAGCGATCCGGCGAGTACCCATTTTAACTCGTACAAAACAAATCCTATAGGGTTTGTAAAAACAACTCTTACAAATTGTTCATCATGTGTCCACCATTTATATGTTGGAAAAGATTTACTTAAAATATAACCCGGCTTCACAGGCGAATTGGATGAACTGATATGATTAAGCAGGCTATCTTTTGCGGTCACCTGAAAATAGAAAGGACTGCTGATATGTCTGTTGTGCAGGTAATGAGTTAGTAATGGACGCAATCGGCTTGTATCAAACCCAAATTGAAGTAGCCGGTCAGTCAGAAATTGCCCGAGGTTCTGTGTACGATAATAAACAACATGATTTTCGAGGTCTTCTGATCTTAACATATGAGCGTACTGTCTGGCAACTATTCTTTTAAATGCCGTATCATCTCTGGTAATTTGTTTGGAAAGTAATACACTACTGAATGATGTAGCATCTTTTAAGTCTCTTGCGTTGATAATATTGTATATCACTCGTTGGGGTTCGGGTCTGTATTTATTTTCAGGAGCCATTTTACTTCTCAACAGAAATACAGACGTATCCATTAATTGATTAACCAGTTCCGCTTCAATAGTATCGCAGCGGATTTCAAATTCTTTTTTAACTGCATCCTCCATTGCAAGCGTTATTTCTCTTTCAAAATTGAAGAGAGAAGTCTTGTAATAGTTTCGTATCCAATAAAACTGAATCACAATAACTCCACCAATGGCTAACAGGCAAATGAAAAGTAGTATTCGTATCCTGCGGGTCATGATACAAATTTAACACTCCCCTAGCAGGATGTGGCTGCGTTAACAAACAATAACAATCAATAACCACTACTTAACAATACCCGCTTCGATTTAAGGGCAGATTTGTAAAAAATCTGCATCATGAAACAATATCTATTTTTACTCTTACTTGCCCTGGCATACAACTCGTATAGCCAGGAAACATTACTGAACCCCGGTAATCGTTTTCCCGATATACTGATAAAAGAGCTGAGCAATGCCCCCACAAAAGAGTTTTACCTGAACAGAGACGGAAAAAAAAGTTACTATATCCTGAATTTTTGGGGCACCTGGTGCAGTCCATGTATTCCCGAAATGGATAGTCTTGCTGTATTCCAAAAACTTTATGAGAACAAAATACAGGTGATTGCCATTTCAGACGATGATGAAAACCGTAAAGCTGTATTCCTGAAAAAAAGACCTTCCGGTATTTGGCTGGCTACCGATACCGCTTATACATTATACAACATGCTCAACCTCGCATATGTTGGTCAGAGTGTTATTATTGGTCCCGATAAAAAAATCGTATCGGTAGTGCGTACCGACTCGATTAACCGTTCTTTATTAACCCGTTTATTAAAAGGAGATAGAATACCTGTTAGTGCAGGGTTTAAAGAAAGTAGCGTGTCTACCAAAGGAGATCCATTTGGTATCGACTCTCTTACTTCACATAGCATTAGTATAAGAGGATATAAAAAGGGGCAGCGCAGTATGGGACAACTGTATTTCGAAGGTCCCTATAAAAACAGAAGGGCTACCTGGTATAATGCGAGTATTGGATTATTGTACCGGGCGGCTTATGGAATAAAAACTTACGAGCAACAGGAGTTTTATGATGCTTCTGTAAAACCTGAAGAAATAAATAATCATAACCTAAAAGATACCAGTGCGTTGTACTGTGTAGACATACTGGTGGCAGAGCATCAAAAAGACAGCCTCTACCAAATGCTGCAAAAATTCCTTTCTACCTGCCTTCCTGTAAAAGCGCGTCCCGAAAAAAGAATGATACCGGTATATGTACTCAAAAGAATTACAGATGCTGCCAACAGCCTACCTGTATCTGTTGCAAAAGAAAGCAGCTATAGTTTTAGTGGCCGTGGATATAATGGGGTAAAAGTTACGCTCGCGAATTTTGCTGCAGATTACCTGTCAAATGAACTAAGATTACCTGTAATTGACGAAACCGGTCTGAATGGTTTCTTCGATATTAAGACACAAGTAAATGTGCGCGACATGGAAAATATTAAACAGTCTATTGAAAAACTTGGTTTAAAAGTAGAGAAAACAACAAGAGAAATGAATGTGATTGTGTATTACAAATAAAGCTCCAAAGTCATCTTATTTTCTTATCAATGAAAATTATAAGCCACAGATTCACTGATTATTACAATAAAATCAGTGAATCTGTGGCTTATATATGAATCTACTTATTCTTCCAGTAAAGGATTTCGTTCTTTTTTTCTGAAACGCTTAAACGGGTCATCCGGTAATAACAGGCATAACCCTTCATAAGAGAATACAGTCAATAGAATTGCCCCGATAAATTCAAACTTATCCACTTTAGGCAATAAGAAAAACCAGACCAATAAGCCCATAATTAAGGCGAGCACTAAGCGACCCGGCGTTACTATCGTTCTCAGTTTTTTCATATTACTAATGTAATATATTCACTACCATCCCATCAATTCTAAAATGTTAAAAAATCCCTGCTCCGGACTTAAGTCCGGAGCAGGGAAGGAAGGGCGTTAAAATAGTTTCTCGGCCGGTGGTGTTACACCCTGGAAACGAATATAAATAGTACACTGACCGCGATGGTGTGTCTGGTGTTCGTGTGCTTTCAAAATCCAGCTAAGTCTCGATTCATTCAGGTTACCTCTTTTCACAAGCTCACTCAATTTAGCTGCATCCATTTCTTTGATACCCGCAATGGCAAAATCATACGAAGCGTTCACATAAAAACTGACCGAATCTTTTGTTTGTGCCGTTGCAGAACGTTCCATGTTAAATCCGGGATAAATTCTTGTTTTACCCGTTCCATTCGAACTTAATCCAATGGTTCCCTGAGCCAAGTGAAGCATCTGCTCAGAAAAACTACGGATACCGTCTACAGGTTTGGCCGTGTACTTATCAGCAGGCATGGCAGCCAGGTATTCAGCAGTATATGCTTTTGCTCTTTCCCAGTCTTTAACCAACTGCGCTTTTAAAGAGTCGTTATTAAACTGTGCATCTGAATGCTGGATCAGCAAAAAAAGCGCGCTACAAATGGCAATTATTTTTTTCATAGTGTGTTATTGTTTGATGTAAAATTTTATTGTGGTACGTTGTGTAAAGCCACACGGTTTCCTTCACTGTCTAAAAACACCGCCATACAACCATATTCAGGTGATATTTCAGTTTTGGGAACCAGTATTTTTCCACCTGCAGCTTCAATTCTGTCGAGTACGATCTGTACATCCGGATTTCCATTCAAATACACCAAAGGCCCATGTGTTTCCGAAGGCTGGTGAAAACCACCACTGTCGCATAAAGCTCCGGCAATCGAATCCGGACTGTCTACAGGAAACATCCGCATTTTAATATTCGGGAAATCAAGCGGAATCATACTGAACTGAAAAATCGCTTCATAAAAACGTTGAGCGCGGTCGATATCCGTAACCGGAATTTCGAACCAGCTAATGGCATGTTGCATTGTTAATGGTTGTTTAGGTTATAGTTTGGTTTTTGTTTCTTTCAATCCTTTACTTTTTACATACTCCAGCAGTTCTTTTGCATCTTCACCACCACGCATGGCATGGTGTAATAAAGTAAGGCCGTGCGGACCTCTTGCAAAAACATAAGAAGGAAATGCCTCGAGATAAGGTTTAACAATAGTCGTTTTACCCAACATGGTTAATACAAACAGGTTGGTACGCGCTCCTTTTTCAATTAAAAAATTGGCAATCTCTTTATTGCCAACATGTCCGGCACCTTCAAGCGCCGTTTCAAAATCGCCGCCACCCAAATCATGTGCAGCATATACCAGGGTGGGTTGTTCTGCATACATCTGCTTTACTTTATCAAGATTATTATGACCGGCACTCACAAAATCCATGATCAATTGTTTGTCGAGTTGCGGAGGCCTGTCCATTTGAGCGGCTACAGATGTGGGTACGTACAACGCTGCAGCACCAATGGAAAAAGTTTTTAAAAAATCTATACGTTCCATAATAAAAAGTACGCAGCACTTCTGCGTAAAAGTTTATTGTTTACGACGATATTCAAGATCAAAATCTGTTTTCCAGTTTTGTCCACCATCTGTTGAACTTTCTCCGTGCTGACGAACCTTATCTTTTGAAATAGGCGTGAAAGTCATCCGCATTATCCTGAAACTTTGATTGGGTAATGGAATTTTTTCTGTCTCCATAATCATCGATCCATTTTCAAAACGCCCGTTCAGGTATTCGGTAACACCCCCGCTGTTATCAACCCAATATTGTTGCCATTTGGCTTTAGCACCATTATAGGCATTGAAACTTTTCCCGCTGGAGCCACCTGCTGAATACCAGTTTTCCAGCAGTACACAACTATCAAGTAATCTTTCTACTTTACTCGTACCAGCCTGCTGACCATTTACTGCAAAGACATTCCACTCACCTACCCAAAAATCAAATTGCTGATAAACAGGTTGATCGGCACAACGTGGGCGCTGGCTGTTTTGAGACAACGAAAAAAGAGGGAACAAAACGAGGGCCAATAAGAGGGGTTTCATAGCTGGGGGTTTTGCTAAAGACAAAAGCCAACAGATCAATAATGCATCACCTGTCACAAATTATAACCTCCTGTCGATGAATCCTACCGTTACAGGAGTATTTTGATAGCCGGTAAGAAGAGAAAAGCTGTGAGCCTTGATTGGTTGTTATTTGTCAATATAAAAAAGCCAATGGCTAATGGTTAATGGCTAATAGCTCGCAGCCAGCTTATCATAGCAATTAAAAAAATAAACAGCCTTCCAGTCTAACCCTTTTTCCCTTACTTTGCAGCCCTAATAACATTGTATATGGAGTATAGTAAACTGATATCTATCACTGGTCTCAGCGGTTTGTATGAAATGGTCGGCAGCAAAACAGATGGCGCCATTGTTCGTTCACTCGATGATAAAACAACCAAATTTGTCAGCAGTCGTGTTCATAATTTTTCACACCTCGAAAGTATTGAAGTGTACACCGTTCGTGACAATATAAACCTGGTGGAACTGTTCCAGGCAATGGATGCCAATAAAACAGCATTACCCGCAGAAAACGATCCAAAAGCGGTGAAAGCCTATTTTGAAAAAGTATATCCTGATATGGATTTTACCCGCGTATATGCCAGTGATATGAAAAAAATGATCAAATGGTTTGGCATACTGAAAGCCAATGCCGTTGAACTAAAAATTACCGAAGAAGAAACAGACGAAAATACAGAAGCCTGATTTCCACCTCTTTCCTAAAAAAGCTGTCTCAAAAGGGCAGCTTTTTTAGCTTCAAACTGTAAGTTACAAGCCGGTTCTCGCCCGGTTAGATTATTTTCCTTTTGACTCATCTTTGTTTCGACCCGGGTATTACAGCCATCAAATTTCAGAATAAAGTATCGTGGTATCCCGGTAAATTGTTTCCAATTTTCAAAGAACTGTTTCTCATGTAAAAGCTGCTATCGGAGCAGGTTCCCGGGTTCGCTCTTCCGGTTCCTGAAGCGAAAAACTCCTTTATCAGCAACTGATAAAACAAAACTAGCGTAGGTAAACCGTGGAACATTTAAAAATGTGACGTGATCTACCAAAACCCGGGACGTTCTTCTCGAAAAGCTGGGATAGTTGGTAAATTCTCCCCGGAAATGATGATTCCATTGCCCTCAAACCCAATAAAATCAACGGGTTCATTTTCCGTTTTCCTCATTGCTACCTCGGGCCACCCCGTGGAACACTTGGTTTTATTGACTTTCTTCTTCATTTCTCCTCTTTGCTACCTCGGAATAGAAAGAACAAGCCATACTGGCATTGTGTTCTGTGAGAGCCGCTCCTCATTGCTTCCTCAATTGAACCTCGGGCATGTTTCTGAAACCCTTGCCACCACTGCATTCTATTTTAGCTCCTCCTCTTTGATACCTCAATGATACCTCTTTGATACCTCTGTTCGTCCTCGGGGAGGAGTTAGGGGTTAGGGGTTGGCCATTAGGCTGAATATTGTTTTTCCCCCTTCCTCCTAATGGCTAATGGCTAACTCCTAACCCCTAACTCCTCCTGCGCGGAGAAGGAACAGAGGTAGGACAGAGAATGAAATGAGTTGCTCGAATGACGCAAAAGCCCCTGTTTGAAAAATCATCACGATCATCCCGGCAGCAATACCGCGCTCAAGCTTTGTTTAGGCATTTTTAAAACCCGCAAAAAACCGCAAAATTGACCAGAATCCTTACCTTGTGTGCTGAACCGAGCTATATGAAGAAATCAATTCTTTCCGCCTTATTCCTTGTTTTATTGAGTGGTTTATCGGCCCAACAGTTTTATGAGCATACACCTGCAGCCGATAAATGGGTGAGAAAACAATTCCGCAAATTGTCGAAGGATCAACGCATTGCCCAGTTAATGATCATCAGGGCACATAGCAATCTGGGGGCCGATCATGTGAAAGAAGTAACCGATCTCATTAAAAAATACAATGTAGGTGGACTTTGCTTTTTCCAGGGTGGACCTGTTCGTCAGGCCAAGCTCACCAATTTCTATCAGAGCATTGCCAAAACACCCTTAATGATTGCCATTGATGGCGAATGGGGATTGGGTATGCGTTTAGACAGCGTTATTAATTTTCCCCGTCAATTGATGATGGGCGCCGTTCCGGATGCACGTCTTATTTACAAATTTGGTTTGGCTGTTGGTGAACAGTGTAAAAGAATTGGTATCCATGTAAACTACGCACCCGATATCGATATCAACAACAACCCTATGAATCCTGTAATCAACGACAGAAGTTTTGGGGAAGACAAATACAAAGTATCACTCTTTGGTGTACAGTATATGAAGGGCATGCAGGATGTAGGTGTAATGGCCTGCGCCAAACATTTTCCGGGTCATGGCGATGTGAGTGTCGATTCGCATTATGATCTGCCTGTTATCAATAAATCGCGCGCAGCTCTTGATGAGCTTGAACTCTATCCATTCCGTGAACTGATTAAAGCAGGTGTGGGAAGTATGATGATTGCACACCTCGCTATTCCTTCCATTGATACCACTGCTAATCTGCCAACATCATTGTCTGCCAAAAATGTAACCGATCTCTTACGCAATGAGTTGGGTTATCAGGGTATTTCTTTTACCGATGCACTCGAAATGCAGGGCGTTGCGAAATTCTTTCCTAAAGGAGATGCTTCGGTGATGTCGCTTATTGCAGGAAACGATATGCTTTGTTTGCCCGGCGATATTCCGGGTAGCATTGCCAAAGTAAGACAGGCCATTAAAGAAGGGAAACTCAACTGGGATGATATCAATGCCAGGGTAAAGAAAGTATTACTCGCCAAATACCATCTCGGTCTGAATAAAAAACAGGTGATTGACACCACCAATATTGCTGCAGATTTAAATGCAAAAACAGAAGAGATTAAAAAAGCATTGGCCGCCGATGCGCTGACACTGTTGCGCAAAACCAACAACAACCTCTTACCCATCAGCGCTAAAAAAGTAGCTTTTGTAGGTGTGGGTATCGACAAAGCCAACCAGTTTGCCACCCGTATTCAGCAACAATTGAATGCTGATTTATTTTTCTTTGAAAACAAAGACAACAGCGAAAAAGCTGGTAAAATTTTAGCACAACTCGAGCAATATGATGCAGTGGTAGTAGGCTTTCACAACTACAGCCGCAGACCCGCAAACCAATTTGGGTTAAGCAAAAACAGTCTTGATCTGCTGAATAAATTACAGAAGAACAACAGCATCACTTTCGCCTTTGGTAATCCTTATGCTGTTCAATACATCTGTAATTCAAGCAATCTTGTAGTGTGTTATGAAGATGATGTTATTACACAAGATGCTGCCGCAGATCTTCTATTCGGAAAAATAACTGCCAAAGGAAAATTACCAGTTACTGTTTGTGAAGGTTTTCGTTTTGGCGATGGTATCGTGTACAACAATATGTTACCTGTTGCCTCACCTGAATCTGTTGGACTGATCAGCGATTCACTGAATAAAATTGAAACCATTGCAAAAGCCGCCATCGACAGCGGTGCCACTCCCGGCATGGTAGTACTGGTTGCAAAAAACGGCAAACTGGTGTATCATAAATCCTTTGGTTATGTAAATACCGATCGCAAAGTGGCCATGAGTAATGATATGGTATTTGACCTTGCATCGGTTACCAAAATATCGGCTACCACCGTTTCTATAATGAAACTGTATGAAGAAGGAAAAGTAGACCTCAATAAAACACTGGGCGATTATTTGCCCTGGGTAAGTGGTAGTGATAAAGCAGGTTTAAAACTGAGAGATATTTTACTGCACCAGGCAGGTCTCAATCCATTTATTCCATTTTACCGTGAAGTGATTGATACAGCCACCGGCCAACCCTTTCCGCAATATTTTGTACAGGCGCCAACCCAACAGTTTTCGCACCGTGTAGCAGAAAACTTGTACCTGCGTAACGATTGGCACGATACCATGTATGCACGTATCCTGAAAAGTAAATTAACAGCTCAGGGTAAGTATGTGTACAGTGATAATGATTTTATTTTCCTCGGAAAAATAGTGGAAGCGGTAAGTGGCATGTCGTTAGACAGTTATGTACGTAAAACATTTTATGAGCCACTGGGAATGGTGAGTACAGGTTTTCAACCCAGAAATACCATGCCTTTAAGCAACCTGGTTCCTACAGAAGTAGAAGCACATTTCCGCAAACAGCAGATGCTGGGCGATGTGCATGATGAAGGAGCTGCCATGTTTGGTGGTATTGCCGGTCATGCAGGTTTATTCAGCAGTGCTTATGACCTGGCTAAGTTGTACCAGTTATTGTTAAATGGTGGCGAACTGAATGGAGTTCGTTTATTCAATAAATCAACCATTGATCTGTTTACCGCTTATAGCAGCGAAATCAGTCGCCGTGGATTAGGTTTCGATAAACCCGAAAAAGACAATGCTACCCGCAAAGAGCCCTATCCTTCACTGAGTGTTTCTCCGGCTACTTTTGGCCATACCGGTTTTACCGGAACCTGTGTTTGGGTAGATCCTGAAAAACAACTGGTATATATTTTCCTCTCCAGCAGGGTTAACCCCACCCGTAACGACAATAAACTGGGTCGTATGAATGTGCGTCCAAACATACAGGAAGCCATTTATGGAGCAATAATGAAGTAAAACCAGATTTCTGGCATATTTCGCCGCAAGACTATAACTTCGTATGCTATAATCTTAATATAAGCATATGAAGTCTGCTCTGCGTTACATTCTGCCAATGACCCTACTGATGGTCATTTTCAGTTCCTGCTCCAACAAAGGACCCAAGGAAGCTGCTTTAATTCCAAAAACTGCCAGTGCTGTTATTGTACTCGATCCGGGTGCCATGCAGGATAAACTGACTTCAGGAGGAATTAGTGTTGATACCCTCTTTAGCCGCATCTTCAAAAATGATTCTTCAGATGCGGAAGACAGAAAAAGATTAGACGACTTTAGAAATAATGCCGGTATTGACTGGAAAAAACAATTGTTCTTTTCCTTTTCACAAAAAGGCAATCCGAAAGATGGTAATGCCACTATCATGAATGTAATGGGTGGATTGTCTGATGCCACCAAGTTTGAAAGCTGGCTGAAAGCGCAAAAAGAGTTTGCTTCAAAAACCATCACCAAAGAAAAGAGCTATTCGTATGTACTTACAGAAGGCAATACAGCACTTTCCTGGACAGATAAAAATGTAATTGTAACCATCTACAATCACACACAAATGGCAAGCGATGTTCCTTATGACACGGTTAATATGGAGTTTAAAATTCCTGAAAAGAAAAATGTAGAGGCCGATCTGAAGAAAGAAGTAAACACTTATTATACGCAGGAGAAAGATGCTTCTATGGCGGGCGTTTCGGCATTTACCAGTATGTTTAAAGATAAAGCAGACGGTTATGTTTTCACTTCATCCGGCAGTTCACTGGGAGCATTGAGCATGTTACCATTATCACTTCCTAAAGTAGAAGAGTTACTGAAAGACAATTATTCATCTGCTACACTGAGTTTTGAAGCGGGTAAAATAGTGGCTAAATCTGCTACTTATACCAATCCTGTTGTGAGCAATATATTGAAACAGTATGCAGGCCCAACTGTAAATCTTTCCATGATTGAAAGATATCCGTCAGATAAAATCAACGGTATCATGCTGGCCTCATTCAATCCCGAAATATTTGGCGGCTTCCTGAAACAACTGGAAGTTGAAGGATTAATTAATGGCAGGTTAGAAAAAGCAGGCATCAGTTTACAGGATCTGTATAAATCGTTGAAAGGCGAAATTGCAGTAGTTGTATCTGATCTTGGTTTTAGTCAGCCAGAACCTCAGCAAAAAACCGATGAAGAAGATATGATGAGGAAAAAACCATTGGGTAAAATGATCTTTAATGCACCGGTTGGCGATAAAGCAAGTTTTACCAAATTAATGGATAAAGTGGTGGAACTGGGTTATATACGCAAAGAAGGCAACACTTATAAAAGTGGTGAATTAATGAGCTTGCTGGGTGTGTACATGCTTGCAGATGATAAAAACATGGTAATTGCCAGCGACTCTTTAACATACGCACAGTATATGTCGAATAAGAGCCAGGCTGTTATCAATACCGAAATCCTGAACCGCTTTAAAGGAAAGTCTACTGTTTTCTATTTCGATATTGCCAATACCATTGGTGGCTTTATGACTAATAATGCTGCAAGCGATTACAACAAGTCGATGAGAACAGCCAAAGAAACTTTTAAAGACATCATTGGTACTTCTGATAATTTTGACGGAAAAAGCGTGAAAGGTGTTTTTGAAGTACGCATGCAGAACGAAAAACAAAACAGTCTTGTAACACTCACCAGTCTGCTTACAGATATTGCTGTGGATATGCGTGTAGCTGCTAAAAGACAAAAAGAGCTGGAAGAAAAAATGTTTTCTGGCGGCATACCAGCCATCATCCGAACCAATTAATTGAAAGAGTTATAACAAAAAAGTCCTGCCATGGCAGGACTTTTTCTTTGGTTTAACAATCAATCAAAGCACATGACCATTTCGCTTCATGAAGTAGTACCGGTTCCGCTGAAGGAAAAATTGCTGAAACAGGTATCTGATATCTGGAACAGGGAGATTGTATTTACAACACCTGAGTGGATCAAGATTAAAGCGCCAAGCGGAACAGGTAAAACAACTTTTATTCATTCACTGTATAAGCTGAGAACAGATTATACCGGTAGCATACAATGGGGTGAGCGCAATATTGCTTCACTAAATGCTGAAGAACTGGCGGTTTTACGTCAACAAAAAATAAGTGTTGTTTTCCAGGATCTGCGTTTATTTCCCAATCTTACTGCATTTGAAAACATTGAACTCAACAGGGTGTTACAAACGCCCTATTGCGAGAAAGAACAGATAACAGTAATGGCACAAATGCTGGGTGTTGATCATATTATGCACCAGCCAGCATCGCTATGCAGTTATGGCGAACAGCAACGGGTATCAATTATACGAGCATTGGTTCAGCCATTTGAATGGCTTATTATGGATGAACCTTTTAGCCATTTAGATAAAGTAAATGCAGGTAAAGCAGCGGCATTAATTACTGCGGCCTGCAAAGAAAGAAATGCAGGTATCATTATTACCGACCTGCATGATGACGACCATTTTGATTATACCAGGAAACTTGTTTTATAAATTTTAGTATGAAAGGTTTAAACATATTGCTGCGAAAACTCATTAAAACCGGCGCCGGAAGGGTTCGTTTTATCATGGCCGTTATTGGTCTTTCAATAGCGATGGTACTCATTCTTTCAGCGGTACAGTTACAGAGCAATTACAATGAACTTTTACGCGGAAGTGGTAACCGCGACAGTATTGCCAATTTTCTGGTGATCAATAAAATACTGACCGATCAGAACCTAAAAAACACCACGCTTTCTGATGCTGAAATAAACGATATAAAAGGCCAAAGTTTTACCGATGCTGTGGGTGTTTTACATAGTAGTCGTTTTAAAGCATCTATCCAGAGCAGCAGCACACAGTTTCCTTTCTACACCGATATTGCATTTGAAAGTGTGCCCGACAGTTTTCTCGATGTAAGTACAAAAGAATGGTACTGGGATGAGTCGAGCAATTTTGTTCCCATTATTGTGCCGGGTATGTTTTTAGACATTTATAATTTTCAGTTTTCTTTATCGCAGGGTTTGCCTCAACTGACAAGAGAAGTGGTTAAAATGATTTTTTTTCAGGTGAATATTTACGATGAAAACGGCATGTCGCACAGCATGCGTGGAAGGGTGGTTGGTTTCAGCGACAGGATATCTTCTTTACTCGTTCCTCAATCATTTATGGATTGGGCCAATCAGCAATATGGTACTGCCGGCAACAAAGCACCATCAAGAATTATCATCCGCACAAAAGATTCCGGCGATCCGGGTCTGGCTGCTTATCTGAAAGAAAAAAACCTGAGTACCGATCAGGATAAAACAAGGTTTAGCAGGTACAGACAGGTAGTTGATCTGGTAGTAAATATTTCAGGTGCCACTGGTTTGCTGATGTTATTATTTGCCATTCTCATCTTTACGCTTTTCATTCAGCTCACCATCAGTTCATGTAAGGATGAAATAAAATTATTGCTTACGCTTGGTGCTTCACCAAAACAAATTGCTCGTTTTTTGATGCGGCAATTTTTTCCATCGAACCTCATTATAATTACAGCTTCGCTTGCTATCGTTTGTATTCTGCAGTACCTTGCGCATGCTGTTTTACAGAGGCAGGAAGTTCATATTTCAGCCCTTATTTCATACCCTACTTTATTAACTGCCGCCTTGGTTTTGTTTTTTATATGGATGGTAAATCTTATTAACATTAGAAAATATATTAAAATTAATCACTAAATAGATTGAATATCATTTAATTATAAGTAATAATTAATATTATTCGATTAAAACACTTAGTACAAATTCCGTGAAAAAACTCTTACTAATTCAGTGATTAAATACTGTGTGGACAAAAAAAAATGTCGACCTTTGTATTCGATGGGAATTTAAATTGGACTAAATCCCCATCAACAGAACTTGTAATACCCATTCGAACAAACCTTGGTCAAAAACCTATTTAAAAAACAGATTAGATGAAAAAGTTTCAAATCTTAGGCACAGTTTTACTGCTGTCAGTTGTTACCACCCTTCTGGTAGCCTGCCAGAAAGAACAGGATGGTGTTACAAATGAAGTAAGCAACAATTCAGCAGATGAATCAATTACTGCAATTCAGGTTGATGCATCAAGCATTCCAGGTATTATTCCACAGAATGAGGCATCAAAACTGGCTGCACGTTATGCTGCTGCACGCGTTAATAAATCAACTGCGGTATCTTTCTCTGTAAAAGATATCCAGAATTACCTGAACCTGCTGAAGCGCAACAGATCAGAAAAGATCTATGTTAACTTTGGTATGTATGAAAATGGTCGTTTAACCGTTTTCTTCTCGGGTGATAAAAAAGGGGGCAGTGGAAGTATCAGAAACAGTGACCTTTTAGACGATGTTAGAGAATTTCTCAACCACGGTGGTTTATTACCATAATACCATAGTTGTTAACTAACTATATTAAATGCTATAAACCCTTTCCATTCGGAAAGGGTTTATAGATTAAGAGCCTACCTACATGAAATTTTTCCATCTCTATCTTGAAATTGGCTGTTTATTTTTCGCATTGCTTTTTCTCAAAGACCTTAAAAAACACAAAGGTTTTATATATTTCTTTCCCTTTTTATTGGTAACGGTAACTGTTGAGCTCGTAGCCAAGTTTGTGATGGGAGAAAACACCAATTCCAGGCCTGCCAGATTTCTGATGTTTAACATTTTTACTACTGCAGAATTTGTTTTTTATTCAGCTATCTTCTTGTTGCATCTTAATAATGTAACATTAAAAAAAATTATACGAATACTGATACCGGTATACCTTGTATTAGTAACAGTGAATATCATATTCATACAGGGACCGAACAGTTTTCATACCTATACATTTTTACTGGGTTCCTTTTTTATGGTAGTCTACAGTTGCTTTTATCTGTATGAATCTATCTTACCCGAATCACTTAATTCCAATCTGTCTAAACAGCCCTTTTTCTGGGTATGTATCGGTCTCTTAATTTTTTACTTGGGTTCTGTTATTATTAATGCTCTTTTTGAATATCTTACAAGTGCATCATTAATGGCACAGGGTACTGTAATTTATACTACCATTACCAACAGCCTTAACGTAATTTTATACGGTTCATTCAGTATTGCCTTTATTTTATGCCGAAACAACAGGAAGACATCCTCATCACCATCGTAATAGCTTCAGTTTTTCTGGTGC
Organism: Chitinophaga pinensis; assembly: GCA_943372605.1. Lineage (GTDB taxonomy): Bacteria > Bacteroidota > Bacteroidia > Chitinophagales > Chitinophagaceae > Sediminibacterium > Sediminibacterium pinensis_H. Next base: position 123,558 of record CALRZI010000004.1, read on the forward strand.
TGATCGGATTTTTTTTATTGCTTATTGTTTTCGTTTTCTTGCGCCGCCAGCGAAAGTTTCAGCAGGAGCGTGATGAAATGAAAAACAGGTTTGAGCAAACCATTCTTAAATCTCAACTGGAGATCCAGGAACAAACTTTCAGTCATATCAGTCGCGAGATTCACGATAATATTGGCCAGGTATTGAGTCTCGTCAGATTAAACCTGAGCACTTTTACTGATATTTCCGAACATGAAAAGTTGGAACATACAGATGAACTGCTCGGTAAAGCCATTAAAGATCTCCGCGATCTGAGCCATAGTCTTCAAACCAACCGTATTCAGGATATTGGCATTGTAGAATCTATCCGTCAGTTATTGAGCAACCTCCAGAAAAGTGGCCGGTATAAAACAGATCTGAAAGTTGAAGAGAACTTTACAGGTATCGATAAGAACACAGACCTGATTATGTTCAGGATGGTTCAGGAAATCATCAATAATATCATGAAACATGCCAAAGCCGACCATATTTCGGTGGATGTGGAAGGAAATGAAAATGAGGTAAAACTCACGATCGCAGATAATGGTGTTGGTTTCGATATGGAAAAGTTTAAAACAGCCGGTCCTGGTATAGGTTTACAGAATATATTTAACCGGGCAAAAATGATAAATGCCACTGTTGATATAAAAAGTGAGCCGGGAAACGGAACAGCTATTATATTGCAGGCTAAATCCAAATAATTCCAATCTCAGTTAATATGACTTTTGTAGCATTAGTGGACGACCATGAATTACTACGCAGCGGGCTGGCCTCGATGATTAATTCATTCGATGGCTTTAAGGTAGTTATGGAAGCCGGTAACGGTAAAGAGTTCATTGAGGCACTGAAGACCAATAAACCCCCAGCCATCGTTCTTCTCGATATTAATATGCCGATGATGGATGGTTTTGAAACAGCAGAATGGATTAAAGCCAATTTACCCGAAACCCGTGTTCTGGTATTGAGTATGCTTGAAAACGATATAGCCATTATCCGCATGCTTAAAAATGGTGCCCGTGGTTATCTTCTGAAAGACAGTAAACCTAAAGTTTTTAAACAAGCTCTGGAAAATATTCGCGACACCGGTTATTTTATCAATGAACTGGTGAGCGATAAACTGATGCATTATATCAGTAATGAAGATTCTTTCCTCGGTGATGGATCACCGCTGAGCAGTTTAACTGAAAACGAAACCATATTCCTGCAATGGATTTGTAGCGATAAAACCTATAAAGAAATTGCTGAAGAAATGCATATTAGCCCTCGTACCGTTGATACTTACCGCGATAACCTGTTTAAAAAACTGGATATCAAAACACGTGTAGGTCTCGCCATTTTCGCCATTAAACATGGAATAGTCAGCATTTAATATTTTCATACCCCGCTACAATTGAGGTAAGGGCTACAATAAAATCTTCCTCAAAGTTTTGCTCTATTACTTCTCTACAAACCCTATCACAAAACTACCTTCCTCCTCATAAAAATAGGTATGCTTGTATTTATTGTAACTGATAGGTGCTCCCATTTTGCGCATCATTGCCATATACGTAAATAAGGTAGTAAGCGAGCAATCTACCTTTACAGCCATTTCAGCCGGCTTGCCTGTACACTTTCTGGCGATGAGTTCATCCATTTTTTTTAAGGTCTCAATGGCAATTCTGGTTTTATTTTTCATGACACTATTTTATCACTCAAAATAGATAGCTTTCACTTCGAAAAAACCCGTATAAATACCTGATTTTTATGCGAGAACTTCGTGATAGAATTACCTGTTAGCAAACAGAGAAACAGAGGAATTTCGAATATTCAATTTTGAGTTTAGAAATCCTCCGTCATATTCGCTTCAGCTTCTTTCATGCCATACATTCACTGCATATTTACTAACTTTAACCATGTTTGGCCGCAAAGTATCTTCGGGTTTATTTTATGCATTCGTATTGTGGCTCTATGCTTTTCTTCCGCTTTTACTGGTTGCTCAAATACCACCCATTGGTCAGTGGCGCGAACACTTAAATTACCAGCAGGCTATTCAGGTTGTTAAGGGCGGTCAGATTTATTGTGCTACTGCACAAGCAGTATTTTCTATAAATGACAAAAATGAAGCTACCCGATTTTCTAAAGTAACAGGGTTAAACGATGTCGGCATCAGTACCATCGGATGGGATAACACCAGCGAACAACTACTCGTTGCCTATAATAACAGTAACCTCGACCTGGTTAAAGGCAGCATCGTTAAAAACATCAGCGATATTAAAAGAAGCACTATTAGTGGCGATAAATCTATCCTCAACATTTATTGTAATAATGGAACAGCCTATCTTTCAACCGGTTTGGGTATTGTACTGGTTGATTTGTCACGCCTCGAAATAAAAGACACCTGGATCATTGGCAATAACGGCTCACAGGTAAAAATATATGCCACCGTTTTGTTTAACAATCAATGGTATGCTGCTACTGAACAGGGATTGAAATATGCACCCGCAACTGCAGGTAATCTTGCCGATTACAGAAACTGGTTTACAGTAAGTGCTACAGCCAATTTACCTGTTGGCAGTTGTCAGAATATTTTAGCTGTTAACAATAACCTTGTTGTTCAAAAAAACGATTCTCTTTTACTATTGAATGGCAGCAACTGGCAACTGCTTTACCATGATGCTTCCTGGCCCATTGTAAATGTAACAGCAAGTGGCAATCGTTTACTGGTTTGCCAGCGAACTACTGCGGGCGCATCACGTGTTATTGTCATCAATACGAATGGTCTGATAGAAAGAACTATTGCACAAACCGGTATAATTTCTTTCCCCCGGTCAGCCATTCTTGATAATACCATTGTATGGGTGGCCGATCGTTTTGGAGGTCTCTCCCGTTTTGGAAATACCGTTGATCGGTTTATACCGAATGGACCGCCCGGTATTGCCACTGGCGATCTATTAGCCACAGGAACAACAGTTTATGCCGCAGCCGGCAGTGTAAATGATGCATGGAACTATCTCTACAATCGGGATGGTGTATTTCAATTAAAAGACGATAACTGGTCTTTTCGTGGTTATTTCAATACACCTGTACTCGATTCCGTTTTTGATTTTATTACACTTGCCGAAGACCCCCGCGATAAACGCGTCTGGGCAGGAAGTTATGGTGGCGGACTTATTCGGTTCCGTGAATCATCTATTCAATTATTTAAACAACAAAACAGCAGCTTGCGCGCTGCTATTGGCGATCCGGGTAATGTTCGGGTAAGTGGTCTTGCTTTCGACAGCCGCCAGCGTTTATGGGTGAGTAATTATGGCGCTGCTCAAAATTTAAGTGTTCGAAAACAGGATAGCACCTGGGCTGCTTTCAGTATACCCTTTACACACAGTGAAAATGCAGTGGCGCAGATAGTGGTGGATGATGTTGACCAGTTATGGATCATGAGTCCGAAAGGCAATGGTTTGTTTTGCTATAACCCCGGAGCAAATATTGACAACACAAACGATGATCGCTGGAAATTTTACCGACAGGGTACAGGTAATGGCAATCTTCCTTCAAACAATGTGTATTCACTTGCTAAAGATAAAAACGGTTTTATCTGGGTAGGAACCGATAAAGGCATTGGCATTATCCGCTGCCCGGAAACTGCTTTTGGAGCTGCTGGATGTGAAGCCATTCAACCCATCATTCAGCAGGATCAGTTGGCAGGTCTTTTATTCAGAGATGAAGTGGTACAATGTATGGCAGTTGATGGCGCCAACAGGAAATGGGTGGGCACGCGTAATGGCGTATGGCTCATCAATTCAAACGGAGATAAAATCATCTATCGTTTTACAGCAGAGAACAGTCCGCTTTTAAGTAACGATGTTCGAAAAATCAGTGTTGATCCGGTTAGCGGAGAAGTATTCATGGCAACCTTTAATGGCATCTGTAGTTTCAGAAGCACTGCTACGGAAGGAGGTTCTACCCATCAAAATGTATTGGTATTTCCCAATCCCGTACCACCGGGTTATAATGGCACTATTGCCATACGCGGATTGGCTAATAATGCACTGGTAAAAATTACCGAACTCAACGGAAGGCTTGTTTACCAGACCAGAGCGCTGGGTGGACAGGCTATCTGGAACGGGAAAAATTATCAGGGTAATAAAGTTGCCAGTGGTGTGTACCTTGTATTGATTCGTGATGATGAGGGGCAGGAAAAAATTGCCACCAAAATCGTATTGGCGGGTGGCCGTTAAATAGTTTATTGTTTTACATAATCGTAAGTACGCATTACAATAAATTTTTGTCCACTCTTTTCACCGGGTGCTACACGATACATCACCTGTCTTGTTTTTCCGGTAGGTTTTGAAATGCCAGTGCTATCACTTGTAAACAATGGAAACCTGCGGGTAAGTACACCTTCCATCAGTAAAAATTCATCGTTCCCCTTATAACCATCGCGCAATTTAGGATCGTCAACTATATCTGGGAAAACAATGGGCAATACATTGTTATTGGCTTCTGAACTGATACAAATTACTGTTCCTTTATTCAGCGTATCGCCACTATACACATATAAAACCAGGTCGGGAAAATTATCGCGGTTTACATCATCTACTTCTGCCCTGCGTATACGGCCTTTGATTTCGAAACTAAAATCGCGTACACTGTTATCAAAACCAACGGGTGAAATATTGATAGTATTTTTTTCTGCACTACGGTTACTGCAATTAACTTTATAGCCGACTTTACCAATTTTCATGGTAGAATCGAATTTCTTTACCGGCTGCTGTGCATTTACGAGAGACGGCAGGCAAAAAATAAACAAAACAACAATTACAGGTAACTGAATACGCATCTGATGAAAATTATTGAAGTTCCAATTTAGCAAATTTTACCGAAGCCTTACATGTTTCGTCTGTACTGTCCGCCAACTTCATATAATGCATGCGTAATCTGACCTAATGAACAATATTTAACAGCTTCCATCAATGCTTCAAAGAGGTTGTCATTTTGTTTTGCCGTTTGTTTTAACGAAGCAAGTGCTGCAGCAGATTTTGTTTCATTCCTTTTCCAGAATGCATGCAGGTTTTGAATCTGCTGCTCTTTCTCTTCAGTGGTTGAACGGATTACTTCACTGGGTAATACAGTCGGACTTCCTTTTTTATTGAGGAAAGTATTTACGCCAATCAGGGGGAGTTCACCCGTATGTTTGAGTGTTTCGTAGTACAAACTTTCTTCCTGTATTTTATTACGTTGGTACATTCTTTCCATGGCTCCCAATACACCACCTCTTTCGCTGATTCTTTCAAACTCCATCAATACAGCTTCTTCTACGAGATCGGTCATTTCTTCCACTGCAAAACTTCCCTGTATAAAATTCTCGGTATTTGCAGAACCCAGTTCGCGGTTAATAATCAACTGAATGGCCATGGCCCTTCTTACACTCTCTTCTGTAGGTGTTGTAATAGCTTCATCATAAGCATTGGTATGAAGGCTGTTACAATTATCATAGATGGCATACAATGCCTGCAAAGTAGTTCTGATATCGTTAAAATCTATCTCCTGTGCATGCAAACTTCTGCCACTGGTCTGAATATGATATTTCAGTTTTTGTGAACGATCGTTGCCCTTGTATTTATTTTTCATGGCTTTGGACCAGATACGTCTGGCCACACGACCAATAACACTGTATTCAGGATCCATTCCATTGCTAAAGAAGAAGGAGAGATTAGGCGCGAAATCATCGATATGCATTCCACGACTCAGGTAATACTCAACATAGGTAAATCCATTGGCCAGCGTAAATGCCAGTTGTGTAATAGGATTGGCACCTGCTTCTGCAATATGATAACCACTGATACTTACACTATAAAAATTACGCACTTTATGATCGATAAAATAAGACTGCACATCGCCCATTAGTTTCAGTGCAAATTCTGTAGAGAAGATACAGGTATTCTGTGCCTGGTCCTCTTTCAAGATATCGGCCTGTACTGTTCCTCTTACCTGAGATAATGCTTCTGCTTTAATATTGGCATATACATCAGCAGGTAACACTTCATCGCCCGTTAAGCCAAGTAAACGAAGACCAAGACCATTATTGCCTTCAGGTAATCTTTCAGGTGAAGATGGGTTATAATAAACCGGTTTGGGTGCATGCATATATTTCTTTGCCAGCACTTCATCTACTTCACCCCACAAACTATTTGTTTCGATATATTTTTCGCAAAGCTGATCAATGGCGGCATTCATAAAAAATGCCAGTAGTATGGGGGCAGGGCCATTGATCGTCATACTTACTGATGTTTTCGGATCGCAGAGATCAAAACCACTGTACAGTTTCTTTGCATCATCTACTGTAGCAATACTAACACCGCTATTACCAATTTTACCATAAATATCAGGACGTACAGCCGGGTCTTCACCGTAAAGCGTTACACTGTCAAATGCCGTTGACAACCTGATTGCTGGTTGACCTAAAGAAACATAGTGAAAACGTTTATTGGTTCTTTCAGGCCCACCTTCTCCGGCAAACATGCGTGTAGGATCTTCGCCCTGTCTTTTCAATTCAAACACTCCCGCTGTAAACGGAAATGAGCCTGGTACATTTTCCTGCAACTGCCAGCGAAGAATATCGCCCCAGTCTTTGTATTTAGGCAGTACCACTTTAGGAATACGTGTTTTACTGAGCGATGTGGTGGTGAGTGGCTGTCTGATTATTTTATCACGCACTTTGTATTCAAAGAAATCAGCTTCGTATTGCTTTACTAACGCAGACCAATCCTCAATCAGTTGCTTACAGTCGGGGTGCAGTTGTTTTTCAAAAGACTGTTTTACTTCTTCCAGTCCTTTAGCCAATTCTCCCTGTACCGAAGACAATGTTCCGGTAATCTGGTATAATTTACTGGCAATGGTTGTTTGTTCATTTACCCATGCATCGTAAGAACGGTTATTATCGGCAATCTCAGCCAGATAACGCACACGTTTGGGAGGAATGATCTGCGATTTGGTAGTAGTATCTTTTTGAGTTTTTTCTCCTGAAAAATTACCAAATGATACTTTTGTTTTTTGCTCAACCGCCAGCATTATTTTTTCAAATAAAGCATTTACACCTGCGTCATTAAACTGTGCAGCAATGGTCCCTACAATGGGCAATTCCTCATCTTTTGCTGTCCATAAACTGTGGTTGCGTTTGTACTGTTTACGAACATCATGCAAAGCATCCAATGCACCAGCTTTATCGAATTTGTTGATACACACCACATCTGCATAATCAAGCATATTGATTTTTTCGAGTTGTGAAGCCGCACCGTATTCCGGTGTCATTACATACAAACTCACGTCACAAAAATCAAGTATCGATGCATCGCTTTGTCCCACACCGGCCGATTCGAGAATAATAAAATCGAAACCGGCCTGTTTACAAATATCAATGGCATCCTGCACATGTGCACTCAGTGCAGTGTTATCATCACGTGTTGCCAGACTACGCATATAGGCTCTTGGGTGCGATATGGCATTCATCCGAATCCTGTCGCCCAGCAAAGCACCGCCTGTTTTCTTTTTAGAAGGGTCAACCGAAATAACAGCAATGGTTTTGTCTTTCAGTAGCTGGAGATACCTTCTTACAATCTCATCCGTCACCGAACTTTTCCCCGCACCACCGGTACCCGTAATCCCCAATACCGGAATTCCCCCCAAACCCTGCTTCTTGCCCCCTTGTTCCTTGTTTCCTTGCTCCTTATTCTCCTGCCCATTCTCTGCATTCGTAATATGCCGGGCAATGGTGCGAATATCTTTTACCTCTCCCAATGTCATGGGTTTGGCATAATTACCGTTTCCATTCAGGTTAAAATCGCATTGGCGAATCACGTCTTCAATCATTCCCTCTAATCCCATTTGTCTGCCATCATCGGGGCTATAAATTCTTGTGATACCGTAATGATGCAGTTCGCGTATTTCCTCCGGAAGTATGGTTCCACCTCCACCACCAAAGATTTTAATATGCCCACAGCCATTCTGGTCCAGGAGGTCGCGCATGTATTTAAAGAACTCCACATGCCCTCCCTGGTAGCTGGTAATGGCAATACCCTGTGCATCTTCTTCAATGGCACATTCTACTATTTCTGCCACACTTCTGTTATGGCCCAGATGTATAATTTCAGCTCCTTTAGATTGTAAAATCCGGCGCATAATGTTAATGGCGGCATCATGACCATCGAACAAACTGGCGGCAGTTACAATGCGAATTTTATGCTGGGGTTGGTACGACATATCCTTTCTTTTCACTGAATGGCAAATTTACGGCTTTCAGCCGAATGGTTAACAATCGTTAGTTTTTTGATGGCTAAGTTTACAAAAACAACCAGATGTCATTTAGCTTAAGGGAACAGGGAATCAGCAGCCAGAAAACAATTATACTTTGTGATAACCAGACAGGAACCACTGCAGAAATATTTTGTTTTGGCGGTTTATTAAATGCATTTACCATACAAGCAGAAGGTAATACGATTAATGTGATTGATGGTTTTAAAGATATAGCTGATGCACAGGCAGCAATGAATAATGGTTTTAAAAGCGCCAAACTAAGTCCATTTGTATGCAGACTGCGTGAAGGCAAATACCTGTTTCAAGACACAGCATTCAAGATACAAGGGTTTCACCTGAACGGGCATGCGATTCATGGTTTATTGTGCCATGCCATTTTTGAACTTACCGATAAAGGTGCTGATGAGGATAAAGCATGGGTTACATTAACGTATGCATATAAAGGAACTGATAAAGGTTATCCTTTTCCATACACTATTGTTATTACCTGGACCTTACATAAAAATCATTACCTCACTGTTACTACCACGGCAACCAACCTGCACCATGGTATAATTCCCTTCGCAGATGGCTGGCATCCGTATTTTTCAACAGATACTGGTATTGACAGTTCCATACTTTCCTTCAATACCAACAGGAAACTGGTATTTGATGATGAGCTGGTACCAACAGGTGCTGAAGAAAAAGATGATCGCTTTTTAGCAGGAGCTTTACTTGAGGGTATTGAACTCGACAACTGCTTTGTATTACCCGCAGATGAAAAAGGATATTGCCTGTTAAAAGGAAAAAAGATAAGCATCAGGATTGAACCAGATACTACTTATCCTTACTTACAAATTTATACTCCACCACATCGTAAGAGCATTGCTATTGAAAATCTTACTGCTGCTCCTGATGCCTTTAATAATAAAATAGGGCTGCGGTATCTGCAAGCGGGTGAAACAATTGCATGTAGTACCGGCTATCGTATAACATTCCTATAAAGCAAACCCTGCACTGGATTTAAATCCAGTGCAGGGTTTGGGGAGTTACTTAGTTTAGCTGAAAGTGCAGGCTTACTACTTATAGATCTACCACCGCAATCATACTGATCTCTACATTTACATTCCGGGGCAATGTTTTTACGGCCACTGTTTCACGGGCAGGATAATCGCCTTTGAAATAAGCACCATATACTTCATTTACTTCTGCAAAATGGCTCATTTCACTCAGGAAAATGGTGGTCTTTACCACATGTTCAAAAGTGATATGTGCTTCTTCCAGCACCGCTGCCAGGTTTTGCATCACACGATGTGTTTCTGTTTTCAGATCGCCGGTTAACAGTTCGCCTGTAGCCGGATCAAAAGCTACCTGTCCGCTGAGATATACCATACCATTGGCTTTTACAGCCTGTGTGTACGGTCCGATGGGTGCAGGTGCTTTAGGGGTGTTGATGATTTGTTTAGACATGGTTGCTTTTCTTTTGTGAATGGCAAATTGCTGTTTTTCTATCAACCCACCAACCTAAATTTGCAGGATGCAAATAGTGGTTAAAGCCTCGGCGCAACAACAAAAAGCATTTTCATTAAAACCATTACCTGTTAATAGTCAGGTCTACTGGTATGGTAGTGATGTACTGCCCGAAAAAGCAGATGTATGGTTCGATCTTTGTTATGAAGATGATGGCCCTGCTTTTGCTGAACTGGCAGATACCATTGTTTTTGCAAATGCGGTATTAGCAACTACAGATGCGCTACCCAATCATTATGTGCGTATCAATGCCTGGAATGGTTTCCTGGAAAGACCAGTTATAGAAATTGCAGCCGGAAAACATGCTGCTGCTGTTACATCAGTGATGAATAAACTCGGCTGGTCTGTTACCCTTGCACCCGATGTTCCGGGTATGGTTGCTGCAAGAATTATTGCCATGATCATTAATGAAGCCTTTTTTGCCTGGGGTGATGATGTAAGCAGTAAAACAGATATTGATACCGCTATGAAACTCGGCACCAATTATCCTTATGGTCCGTTTGAATGGTGTGAGAAAATTGGTGTTGGTAATATCCATCAGTTATTAAGTATTCTTTCTAAAGAAGATGATCGTTATACACCTGCGCCTGCATTAACTGATGAAGTTGCTCAACTCAATACAAAAGCATGAGTTATCTATTGAACATTGATACGGCTACTGAAACTGCAGGTGTTTGCCTGAGTAGCGACCATGAAGTGTTAGCTGTATTAACCAGTACAGATCAAAAGAACCATGCTGCTTTTATTCAGCCTGCTATTGCATCTGTTGTAAAGCAGGTGGGTATTCAATTAACTGATATTGATGCTGTTGCCGTTACCGGCGGCCCGGGTAGTTATACCGGCTTGAGGGTAGGAATGGCTACGGCAAAAGGAATTTGCTTTTCGCTCGAAAAACCGCTCATTGTTATTAATACCCTGGAAGTGATGGCGCTGGCTTCCATTGAAAAAGCCAATAAAGAGATACAACTTTTCTGCCCTCTGATTGATGCCAGGAGAATGGAAGTTTTCACTGCCATTTATGATCATTCCTTACAAAACAGGCTCTTGCCACAAGCCATGGTGCTGGAACAGCAATCGTTTGCGGCTTTTCTCGATTCAGCCATTGTACAGTTTTCGGGTAGTGGTATGGAAAAATTAAGCAAAATTTCAGGTCACCCGAATGCACGGTTTACTGATGTAAAACACCATGCCGGTCATCTGGCACAACTTGCGTTCAAATCCTTTACCAGCAAGCATTTTGCAGATTTAGCCTATAGCGAACCGATATACATCAAAGGTTTTTTCGACACCTCAAAAAAATAGTTTTCCCTTCTGACATTTTGGTATATAAAAATTATACTATAAAACTATAAAGATTTACATATCTTTATAAGTGCAATTTTAGTTTGTTAACCCCCCATCATAACTTAATTGTCATGAGCCAATCATTGCAATCTGTTGTTTTAAACAACGGCAAAAACGCGATTAAGGTGGACTTTCTTCACACGAAGAAAGCGGCCCTAATCCTGCGTTCGATCAATCACAAACTCCGACAGCAAATCATCAAATTACTTGACGATCATCAAAAAATGACGGTTACGGAAATTTATGTGAAGCTTCGCCTGGAGCAGTCTGTAGCCTCGCAACACCTCGCCATTCTTCGACGAGCCGGTATTGTAAGTACTACAAGAGACGGTAAGTTCATCTTCTATTCCGTAAACTACAGCCGGTTAACCGAAGTAGTAGGTTTCGTGGAATCTCTGGTTGGTTGACAGTTTAACTGACATTACGCCTGTTTTTCCGTAATTGATAAGGGTCTGGCCTGATCCTTGGTCATATCTTTGCCTAAACTCGCGAATATGTTTGTAAAACAACTATATACCGGCTGTTTAAGTGAAGCTGCTTATTATATCGAAAGTAATGGCATTGCTGCCGTAATTGACCCCATGCGCGATATTGAAGAATATCTGGCACTGGCCAAAGAACGCAACAGCACGATCCGGTATATTTTCGAAACGCATTTTCATGCTGATTTTATAAGTGGACATCTCGATCTGGCTGCAGCCACCGGCGCTACCATTGTTTATGGCCCGGGTACAGAAACCAGCTTTCCTGTTCAGGTTGCCAGAGACGGTGAAGTATTTGATATAGGCAATCTCTCTGTTCAGGTGCTGCATACACCCGGCCATACACTGGAAAGTAGTTGTTACCTGCTGAAAGATGAAGCTGGTAAAGACTATGCCATCTTCACAGGCGATACCCTGTTTGTGGGTGATGTAGGCCGACCCGACCTCGCCCAGAAAACCAATGAAATTACCATGGAAGACCTGGCAGGTATGATGTACGACAGTCTTCAAAATAAGATCATGCCATTGGCCGATGATGTGATTGTGTATCCGGCACATGGTGCTGGTAGCAGTTGTGGTAAAAACCTGGGACCCGAAACATTCAGTACCATTGGTGAACAGAAAGCCGGCAACTACGCTTTGCAGCAGCAGAGCAAAGAAGACTTTATAAAAGCCGTTACCGATGGATTGGCCGCTCCCCCGCAATACTTCCCGATCAATGCCAAAATCAATAAAGAAGGCTACGACAACCTCAATGCAATTCTCAATAAAGGCATGAAGGCACTTGATATTCCGGCTTTCAAAATAAAAACCAAAGAATCCAATGTGATTATTGTGGATACAAGAAAAGCAGCTGTATTTACAGAAGGCTTTATTCCGGGTTCTGTTTTTATTGGTCTGGAAGGCCGCTTTGCTGAATGGGCAGGCAGCCTCTTACCTTTTGATCATGAAATTATTCTGGTAACCGAAGAAGGAAAAGAAAAAGAAAGTATTGTACGACTGGCCCGCGTTGGATTTGAAAAATTTGGCGGACACCTTTCCGGAGGTTTTGAAAACTGGAAGAAAAACGATCAGCCACTGGATATGATTATTGACGTTGAAGCCGATGAATTGGCCATGGATATGCCTTTTGATGATCAGTTAGTCATTGTAGACGTAAGAAAAGTTCCGGAGTACGCCGACGGGCATATAAAAGAGGCACTGAATATTCCGCTGGATGAACTGGCAGACCCGGGTAGCATGGCGAATCTGGAAGACAATCATAATATTTATGTTCACTGTGCCGGTGGTTACAGAAGTGTAATTGCAGCTTCGCTCATGAAAAGGCAGGGCATACATAACCTCAGAAATGTAGTTGGCGGCTGGGGCAAAATAAAAGAACTCAACGACAAGTTTAAGTTCGAAAAATCGAAGGAAGTCTTGAATTGATGTATGATGTAGGATGTCTGATGTCTGATTTGCATTAGTAAATCATTGCATAGTCATATCAGACATCCTACATCAGCGATCAGACATTTCTTTATACCATCAGGTGCTTATACTTCTCATATTCATGCGACCATTTCCATCTTCTGTGGCTCCATAAATAGTTGGCAGGAATTTTACGCACGGAGTCTTCTACTTTTTTTACAAGCAGCTTTGTGAGTCCTCCATCCGGGTAATCATTCGGCGTGGTGGTGATCAGTTCAAAATCCAGTTTATAATAGCCTCGTTTTACTTTATAAAAGTGCGCATATACAATGGCTGTATTGTTCATTTTGGCTCCTTTCTCCGGACCACGTGCAAAAGGAGCAGGTTTGCCGAAGAATGAAGTCCAGTAAGCTTTTGCAGGATTACCCGGATTCTGATCTGCTACCAAAGCAAGCACATACCTGTTTTTAGCGTACTGGTGAAAGTTATTCTTAAACTCGGTAGCCGGCACCAGTAAAGTGCCAAATTTGGTACGCAGCTTATAAATTAATTTATCAAAAGTTTTATTACTCAGGGGCATGTATACGCCTATAAAAGGAAACTTACTGTCAAGCGATACCCCCAGGTTGGCAAATTCCCAGTTGAAATAATGTCCTGAAACAATCTGCACATTCTGATTCCCGGCATACAAATTATTCAGTACATCGATATTGATTATAAACCTTTTTCTGAATGTTGCTTCAGAAACTGAGAGCAGCTTTATGGTTTCAATAAAACTGTCTATGAAATTGTGATAAAAATCTTTGGCTATGCGTGTACGTGCTGCTTCGGTTTTTTCGGGGAAAGCAATGGCGAGATTCTGCAATACTACTTTTTTCCTGTACCCGATTACATAAAACACCAGCAGGTATAATCCATCGCTTATCAGATACAATATCCGCCATGGCAACAATGATAAAAGATAAAAAAGACCGTAAACGATGGGATACATGATGTATTTTTTGATTTCTGATTTTTTGATCTCTGATTTAAAATCGACAAATCAAAGATTAAAAATCAAAAATTATAAAATAATGTTTTGCAGCAGTTCACTTTTCTCCTGATGATCAGTATTATAGTGTAGTCCCCTGCTTTCTTTTCTGAATTGGGCGCCTTTTACGATAAGATAACCAACTGTAATGAGGTTTCGTAATTCGCAAAGTTGAGGCGATACTTTGGTGGAGCGATACAATTCTTCTGTTTCTGCAAATAACAAATCAAGTCGTTTCATAGCTCTTTCCAAACGTACATCTGTTCTTACTATACCCACATAATCGCTCATAATCTGTTGCAGCTCTTTCAGACTCTGTGTAATCAGGATCATTTCTCTCGGGTCTGTTGTGCCTGTTGTTTTCCAGTCCGGAATGGTTACTTCAAATGAGATCTGTTCAATGGCTTTCATACTATCGAGGTAACAGCGATGTCCGAATACCATCGCTTCCAGCAGGCTATTGCTGGCCAATCTGTTGGCGCCGTGTAAGCCTGTGCTGGCACATTCGCCACAGGCATACAAATGCCTTACAGAAGTTCGGCCCCATTCATCGGTTTTAATACCACCGCAGCTATAATGTGCCGCCGGTGCAACAGGTATCATCTGCTGCATTGCGTCGATACCAATGCTCAGGCATTTCTCATAAATATTCGGGAAGTGATGGATAAATTTTGCTGCATCCATATGCCTGCAATCGAGGTACACATGTTCGGTACCGGTTTTCTTCATTTCACTATCAATAGCACGGGCCACAATATCGCGGGGAGCAAGGTCTTTCCGCGAATCGTATCGTTCCATAAAAGCCTCACCATTCTTATTGCGTAAAATACCACCATCGCCTCTTACTGCTTCTGTAATAAGGAAAGATGGCGAAACGCCTGGTTCGTACAGTGCAGTTGGATGAAACTGAATAAACTCCATGTTCTCTATTCTTCCTTTCGCACGGTAAACCATGGCAATACCATCGCCTGTTGCTATTTTAGGATTAGTGGTTGTTCGATAAGCCTGTCCGCAACCACCGGTAGCAAGCAAAGTAATTTTTGCGAGTATCTTTTCAATCTGGTTGGTATGAAGATTCAGCACATAAACACCGTAGCAGGTAATATCGGTAGTTGATTTGGTTACCAGAAAACCCAGATGGTGTTGTGTAAGAATATCAACCACAAAACAGTGATTAATCAGTTCAATATTGGGAACGCTTTTCAACTCCTCCAGTAAGGCACGTTCCATTTCCTGGCCGGTTACATCTTTGTGATGCAGTATCCTGTTTTCGCTATGACCTCCTTCTTTTCCTAAACTGTATTCTCCTTTTTCATTCTTATCAAACTCTGCGCCGTAAGCAATAATTTCTTTGATTCTTTCCGGTCCTTCTTTCACTACTATTTCTACTATTGCTTCATTGCATAAGCCGTCTCCCGCAATAAGTGTGTCTTCAATATGTTTGTCGTAGCTGTCTCTGTTTTCGTCCCAAACACCGGCTATGCCACCTTGTGCATATTTGGTATTGGTTTCATCGGCCTGTGTTTTGGTGATGACCGTAATTTTTTTGTCGGGAAAATAACGTGCTGTTTTGAGTGCATACGTTAACCCTGCAATACCTGATCCTATAACGAGAAAGTCTGTTTGCATCTGGTGTTTTTTAGTAATCAACCTTATAAGCAAAATCAAGCGGCTTTAAAACCGTGGCTTCCGTCTTCATATGTATAATGGTGATTTTCTTTTTATCATCGGATACTGTTACCTTACCATTTGACTGATAATTTTTCACCGGTCTTGGCAGTTCCAATATGGTTTTGGCTGAAATTTTATTGACTGATGAAAACAGTGCGGACATATTTTCATCTGCTTCGTCAATTTCATCGGGTGGGCTCAATACAATCCACGAACTATCGGCTCCTATAAATTTTCTTTCCACGCCTGTAGCCGATAAATAAAAATTATACCTAGCTGCAGTAGATGAGCCAAATAATTTTCCAATATCACCTTCACTCAGCATTTTTTTCGCTTCCCCATCTTTCTCACCCAGAAATTTCTTTTTTTCCATGGCCTGCTGAATGATCATTAATTCAGCATTGTCTGCAAATGGATAGGAAATGCTGATATAACCTTCTTTTGTTTCTCCGCTATTCATATATAATCTCCCATATCCTTTTCGCAGTACCTTTTTTTCTTCTCCGGTAAGTTCACTGGCTGTGTCTACAAAATCTTTAAACAAATAGAAGCTATCAACAACTTGCTTATCGCCTGCCGGAGAGTTGTTCTGAATTCCTTCTGCTGCAAGAGAAGCTGTAATTATTGAGCCAAACATATCCAGTGCTCGTGACATATTTAATTCCATTGTATACACACCCGATCCATCTTCTTTCAGCTGGTAACGTTCAACAATATCAAAGCAACCCGTGAAAAGAAAAGCAGCAGCTACAGTTATTGCAAAAAATATTTTACGCATATCAAATGAATTAAATCAGGCAGGCTCCACCCATGCACCATTTTCTTTTAAAATATTGATCAGTTCTTCCACTGCCACTTCACTCTCCACATTTCTTTTTACCACATCCTTACCCTTATACAGCGTAATCTTTCCTACACCACTGCCTACATAGCCAAAATCGGCATCAGCCATTTCACCCGGTCCATTTACAATGCATCCCATGATGGCAATTTTTACGCCTTTCAGGTGATTGGTTACCGATCTGATTTTTGCGGTGGTTTCCTGTAAGTCGAACAAGGTTCTGCCACAGCTTGGGCAGGATATATATTCTGTTTTGGAAATGCGTGTACGGGTGGCCTGTAATATGCTGAATGCGGTGGCGTTTACAAACTGTTCAACAGAAGTGTTCGATACATAATTTCTTCCGCTGGTATCTGAACTCACCGATGCTGCCTGCGCATAACTCTTACCGGTCATGCCAAAACAAACACCATCACCAAAACCATCCAGTAATAAGGCGCCTGCTTCTGTGGCATAATGAATCAGGTGTTCATCGGTTGTTTGCCAGTTACTGTCTACAATAAGCACAACCGGGTTCTGTATTTTCTGTTCCTGCAGTTCCACAAACATTCTTCGCACCGAAGGCATGGCGTGTTCGTTGGTACTGCTTAAACAGAGCACCACCGTTTTATCTGCTGCCAGTTGTTGCAATTGTTCGGCAGGCGGAATGCTGCCATCGTTATAACAATCAATCATCACAAAATTCAGCGTCTTACTTCTGTCCGGATTGTTGAGGTATCCATTGATATCATCAATCGGACAATATTTTTCCTGATCCTTTGCCTGCTTCCAGGTGAGGGGATACACAATTACTTTTAAAGTGCCGGGTAAGGCAAAATCCAGTAACTGATCGCCGGTGAAAATGCAATCGGCTGCTGTATCGCTGATATTCCATTTATCTGTATCAGCATCATAGGTATAACCCACTCTTTCCAGCGTGGCAGGGGTTATTTTTCCTGCTTTGCTCAGATCGGCCACCACAATGGGCACCTGCTTGCCGCCAATATTTCCTACTTCAAAACTTTCTCTACGCTGGTAGTTGAAGGGGTTATAGGTCATTTTGTCGATAACAGGTATATGTTTTGTTGTTCTTTCTTTAGCCGTATATCTTTTTACCAGATCGCGGCAAACGGGTATCTCAAATTCAGGATCCTCGGTTAAGCTTACCCTTACCGTATCGCCGATACCATCTTCCAGTAAAGTGCCGATGCCTGCTGCACTTTTTACACGGCCATCTTCTCCGTCGCCGGCTTCTGTTACGCCCAGGTGCAGGGGATAAGATTCACCAAACTCTGCATCCATCTGCTGTATGAGTAAACGATAGGCCTGTACCATCACCTGCGGGTTGCTGGCTTTCATGCTCAGTACAATATTGTGATAGCTTTCGTAGCGGGCTATGCGTAAAAACTCCATGGCACTTTCTACCATACCCATGGGTGTATCGCCATAACGGCTCATGATACGATCGCTGAGTGAGCCATGGTTGGTGCCGATGCGCATGGCGGTTCCATGTTCTTTACAGATGCGTACCAGAGGTGTAAACTTCTCCTGAATTCTTTCTATTTCTTCTGCATAATCGGCATCGGTATATTCTATGAGTTCAAATTTCTTTTTGTCTACATAGTTACCGGGGTTTACCCTTACTTTCTCTACAATTCTGGCGGCTATTTCGGCAGCATTGGGGGTGAAATGAATATCGGCCACCAATGGAGTAGCATATCCTCTGCGACGTAGTTCATTTTTAATATGCAAGAGGTTTTCTGCCTCTTTTTTACTGGGAGCCGTTATGCGTACCAGTTCGGCACCGGCTTCTATACAACGGATACTCTGTTCTACCGTGGCAAGGGTATCCATGGTATCGGTGGTGGTCATGGTTTGCAGGCGTATGGGGTGAAAATTACCCAATAAAAGATCGCCTACACGTACTTCCCTGGTCTTTAATCGTTTATATTCCGTTAGGGAATGACAATATGCCTGCATAAATGAGATATGAGTTACAAATTTAACAGGAAAAGGGCAGAATGGTTGCGATCGGTTGTAAACTGTTCCCGAGGCCAAATAACCTGGTTGGTTCAACTTTAAGTAAACAATAACTTATGTAACACCAGCTGCAATACAGGTAGCCTGCTTCAGAAACAATCCCGATACAGACCATTTTGTTGACGTCAACAAAATGGTCAGAAAGTGCTTCATCATTGGCTTTACAACTATTTCATTTTTTCAGAGAAAGCGGTGTTCATGATACTACTATTATTTCCTTTTCAATTTTTTCTTTGAAATTTCGGTATCAGCCGACTTTACTCTCCGCTCTAATTTTTTGATATCTTCTTCAGGAGGCAATGCTTCCGGTTTAATACCACTTTTACCCAATAACCCTCTTACATCTTTATTGTTTTTTACATGTTCACTAACAATGCTTTTCTCTCCTTTCAGGTTATTTTTCTTTACATTAAAATTGGTGATTTCTGTAGCCAATTGTTTGGCTGTGATAGTAATGGTGGGCAAGAAATCGGCCAAAGGTCTTTTTTCTGCAATACCCAATTTTCTTTTCATAGCACTGGTGTTATGGCCGCCAAATAAGGCCCAATCGCCTTTACTGCGAATATTAGCAAAACCCTTGCTATCAACACCCCTTTCATACACATTTTTTGACAACTCATTTTCAGTAGCTGCCAGTTTTTCTCTTGCCCTTATCCTTTCATTGAGTTGTATTCGCTCTTCCAGTAATTCCTGTTTACGGGTCTGGATAGCGAAATAACTTTGAGCAAAAGCTATGGGTTCTTTTTTTGGATCACCATTTTGAGCAATCAGGTAACATGCATACCGTGTGAGCATAATATCATCAACAGACTTCTCCGCTCCGGAACCAATTCCGACCATTTTGTTGACGTCAACAAAATGGTCGGAAACCGCTTCACCAGTGGTTTTGCAGCTTTCTTTTGCTTTATCAACTACGTTTAAAAAATTGCGCCATTCTGCATACCCCAAAAGGGTTTGAAGTTCACGTGCAAGCCAGTAATCAATACCGTCTTCTTCGTAAGCATACTCTTCAAAAGTTCTGCTCAATTTTATAATGGTTGCTTTTTCCATATTTTTTATTTACAATCATCTGATGTTCGTTTCACCCGAATGTAATAACAAAATACCATGAAAAACAGCATTTAGACGGTTTGCTATTATTGATAGAATGATTGCCTGAATAATTAGAAATCACGCTACATATGATTCGCTTATTCTCATACAGCCAGCATAATCAATAAATAGTTGTTCATGCTGCATCATGTATGCTGATACCTCTTTGCAGATGAGCACATCAGAAAAATGCCACTGACTTCATAAGGAAACAACTTATTTTTTACTGACAATAAAACACAGTTTCGCACCAATAGACCCGTTTTTTCAGGACGATACCACCTGTAAAGCTTTTTCAGTATAAGACACAGACTCTGCTTCGAAACTTGTTCGGACTTTTATTGAACTTGGCAGGTACCATAGCCGTACTTTCTTCAGGATTTCTTCGGGGTTTGTTCGGGAGCGCTTCGGGAGTTCCCGAAGGACTTCCGAAGCGGCTTCGGGAATTACCGAAGAAAACGCTAAGAACGCTTGAAGCAGGTACGGTGATGATACGGCGATGGTATAAACAAAACCCGAAGCATCAACCACTTTACACGAACAATCAACGTTAAAGGGTAGTTTTCCCGAAGAGAAATCGATGATCTTTTCTTTTTGGAGGGTTTGCCTGTTTTGAAAACAGCCTGGCTAAATGGGGCTTAAAATGACCATACCGGGAACCCCTTCATTCGCTGGGGTGAGGATAGTCTGTCATCCACTCAATACCCTATTTATCTCTGAACATACCATAGCAGGAGCTTAACGGACTACAAGACATTGGCATTTCAATTTGTAAGCCTGCAGATGACAAACTTTCAAAAAATGGTTTTCTTACTATTGTGCAGATTGTCTCTGCCATTTTTACCCCCTCTGAAAACAGCCATTTTTCACCCAAAAACACACTAAGCTAATGCGCTTATTATCAGGGTTTTACTCAGACCAACAACACAGTTACAACACTGTTACAACACAGTTTAACACTAAAACAGTGTTATGGGCTGTTGGGATAGTGTTTTAGCTGTTTTGTAAAGCTTAGTAAAACACCTGCAGCTAGTGAAGCTGGATGGGTAAAGAGGAGAAAATAGGATGGACTTTGGTGGAGAGTTATAACAAATTCTGTTGCTGGGTATAATAAACTTATTTTGTTGTAAGCAGGCTCTGGAGATGAGAAACTATTGGAAAGTTTCGGAACTTTTAAAAAGTTAACCGCCAGCTTGCACCAAAGATTATCCCACTTCTATTTAGCCGACTCAGGGGGTTCTTTATTCTTTAGAAGGATCTACAGAGATTACCCTGTGGAAAAGACATATTGAGCATAGTTTTAATCAATACATGAGTCCAAAAACATTTTACCATAGTCTGTTACTAAATACATGTGTTTTTCGACCCGTATTTGTCTTTTAAATTCTTTGTCTTCAACCCCCTCTTTTCTATATTGATTTATTACTTCACTTATTGAATCCTCTAGTTTTTTGTACTCTTCCTCTAGGTAAGTGTGATACCAATCTGAAAGCCTTATTAAACCTAGACTAACTAGATTGTCAAGATATAAGTTTGTATTCTGTGGATTTTCAAGAGCAACAGTTTTTGGAATTGGCGTGACATTTAATGCTATATGAATAAATATGCTTTCGTTTGGGTCTTCATAAAATCTAATATCAATACTGGGTATATCCTGCCTGTTTTTAAGATATGCTAGAATTCTAGCTTCATCCGGGGATAGTCTATCTATCAGGCAAATAAACCCAGGATGGGCTTTACTTATAGTGTCTATAGATGATGCTGATGCAAGCAATTTCACAAAAGCGTTACTTAATTCCTCATTAGATACATAAGTAAATCTTTGTAAAATTGGCATTGAAATCTCAGTGGGAACCACCGTAATCTTCTCTTCCTCTATCACACTTAATTTTTGTTCATACTTTTTTAGATTAGCTTGAAAATATATCCTAGTTCTCTCATTTAACCATTTTATTGGCCAAAGTACCGTATTTCCCAAATCAATTATAGTGCTTAATGCAGAGCCAACATTCTTCGTTGGAGGACTTAACAAATCATCATACGCTTTCTCTACTATCTTATTTTGTCCAATATTTACAATTGCATTTACTTTTTGCTCATCCATAAAAAGATGTTTAAGAGTACTCAATAAAGGCCGTGTGTATGCAAGAGCAGTAAATCTACTGACTGTCCAATCTTACCTTTCACAAATATTTTATTGATGGCAGAAGTAGAACTATTTAACGTTACTATTTTTTGACTTTACTGAGAGCTTTACTTACATGAGTAAGCATTCTATCAGATATTACATTTGCAATTTGCTTAGTTGACATACCATCTCTTATATCTGATTTTTCAGATAATTTTTTATTTGAGTTCGATACTACAGTTTTAGATTCTTTTTTATTATTGTTATATTGAAATAGTTGCATATTAATTATTTAAAGTAGTTGTCAAAAAAGAACCTATTCAATTCAGGTTTAAAATAGTGCTTACGCTTTATCCAGATAAATCCGTCTCCTTTAGAAAGAACAGCAACATCGACAGCTCCACCAACATCTTCAGCCGCAAAAGTAATTTTTTTCTGTAAGTAGGTCAAATATATGAGACTTTCGGCCATTTCTGCTAAGTCTTCTTTCGAAAGACTACTTACTGCATCCATAAGAGGATTGATATAGTTGACCCTTTTGGCTTCTTGTATCTTATCGGTAAAATCTTTCATTTGGTCGTCAACATTTATTCCACTAATAGCGTTTGCTAAATCAGGGAATAGGGGCTGAATAATACCCACGAGTTGCTGATTATATTTTTCAATATATTGCCTTGTATTTTCATAATAAATGACATCTAGGTTAGGAGCAATGCCCCGTAAGATTGTGTTCATTGCGTCAGTTTGTGCAAATGGTCTAATTGCACTTGTCATGTTATGAGTTACAGAAATATTGTCTGTTTCATAAAATTTAAGCCGATCTTGAATACCAAAATGAATATTTGCCGAAACCAGAGAGGGAAATATTTGAGTATTACCATAACCGACGAAAACTAATCCCGTATAAAAAGTAAATTGTTCTTCATTTCTAATTATTCCTATAGAAATAATTTTTAATTTCTCTTTTATTGGGTTACTTAACGTAACGCCTCTGACATTAAAAAACTCTGTCACACTATTCTCAAAAGTATCACCCAAATATTCGTTAAACTGTTCAAGATGGAAATCTGCAAATTCATTACACAATCCATAATCAACACTCCAAGATGTTACCAGAGAATCACATTCTTCATCTATAGCATCAAGAATTGAAAGCTCTGCAGTTACTTTAGGTTCTGAACGATTAAATACATTACTATATAATGGATAAAAAAGACTAGAAAGCAAATAATTTTTTTGAACGTTTTCATCCTCAAAGAAATTTTGGGAGTGAATATATGCTTTGAAATTATCAACATAGTCTTTAAGTGTGTCAAAGGAAGTTTCTTTCAACTGAGCTCTATACATCTTTATTATTGTTTCCCATGGTGTTTGCATAAAAGTAGCTGAACTATAAATCATGACACCAACAGGATTATACTTGGATAGAGTAAAAATTTTTAATGCCCTATTATATATTTTACCATTTATTGAGACTGCACTATCTGCAGCAATTGCGATTGCTTGTGTGTTTAAAATTCCTACAACTGCTGACATTTTTATAGTTTTTATATTTGAAGATTATCCAAGTATTACTGTTAGTTTATAAATATAAACAACCTATAAGACATATACAACAAAATTATACTATTGAAAATCAGTGAATTATCTGAAAACGAAACGCAACCACAAAAAAGCCTGCATTCTTACGAATACAGGCTTAAACGATAAACGCCAAAACAAAACGCTAAAAGTTATTAATTATTAGGTTTCTCCTTGATCCAAATGGCAGAAGCCAATGGTCTGTTCTGAATTCTTTGCGGAGGTTCATTTGCTTCTGTAGGCAATGTGGTGGTAGTTGCAGCAGGCACTTTACCATCAATACGATTGGTTCTCGCATAGTTGGGTATGGCCAGTAAGGGTGTACCATCTTCCCACTGTCCTTTAATCACCAGCATACCACGCAGAAAATTATCTCTCCATTCTACCGCCAATGGTTTTTGGGTGTCAATGGCTTTATTGATGTCTTGCCCGTCTGCAGTTTCCACATTATAAATCAATGGCCCGAAACGCAATGCTACTCTACCACGATTGGCCTCAATTCTTGTATCGGCATGAAATTTCTGCACTTCCATCGGCATTTCCAGTTCTATCTTATCGCCTTTTTTCCAGGTACGTTTCAGGGCTACATAACCCTTGTTGATGGTTACGGGTACAGATTTACCATTTACTTTCAGGTATTTCAATCCCTTCACTTCTTTATCAGGTGTGTACAATTCACTGGTAGTTCTGTTGGGCACACGTACATATACAGTAAACTCCTTGCTTACTTTAGGATTCACCGTAATAGCCACAGCACCTTCCCAGGGGTAATTGGTTTTTTGTACCATCTCAATATCTGTTCCTGCTACACGCTCAACATTAATGGTACTACCGATATACATGTTTACATAAATGGCATTCGGATCGGTTACATAAGTCCAGGTAGGCACCATCAATAATGTACGTGGAATATTACCTACACAGCATGGACACACATGCCAGGGATCTCTGGGTTGTGCTTCTGATAAACGATTGGTGTAATAGAAATTTTTACCATCCAGATCCAGTGAACCCAACAATGCATTGTACATGGTTTCTTCATACAGATCAGCATATTTAGCATCGTGATATGCCAGGTTCATTTTATACTGGAAGAAAATTAAACCCGCACTGGAGCATGATTCGCAATAGGCATTGTTACGCAAAGAATAGTTGGGTCCAAAACCTTCTGATGTTTCACCACTGCCAATACCGCCGGTGAGGTAGTATTTTTTATTAATGAGGTTATTCCACAACGACATTACTGCACTCTGGTAATCTACATCACCTGTTTCAGCAGCCACATCGGCCATGGCTGAATAGTTGTAGGTAGCTCTTACCGCATGTCCTACTGCTTCATATTGTTGCTGTACCGGCACATGGCTCTGGTCGTACTCACTGCCATTCTTACGGCTGTCGAGCAGGAATTTAGCCAGTTTCACATAACTGTCGCCCCTGCCATTTTTTTCCATATCGTTTACAAAACGGCCGAAACGTACCAGCGCCTGTTCCATTTCCTGGTGTCCATCATACCATTCTTTCTGTCCCGGACCTGTTCCGATATTTTTTACCCAGCAGTCTGCCAGTTTTTTGGCTGCATCGTACAAGCGCCTGTCTTTCCCATTGGTTAATGTGTAATGGTTAATAGCTGATTCAATAAAATAACCCGCAACATATCCTTCATGATCGCCACGGTTGCGTGGGGCCCAGCGGTCTTTCCAACGGGTGGTGTCGCGTAGGGTGTAGGCGGTATGCAGGTAACCATCCGATTCCTGTGCAGAAAGAATGATAGGAATCCATCTTTCCAGCGCCTCTTTCATTTTGGCCTGTGCAGCAATAATTTCTTTATCGCCCTGCGGATCTACCATCAAGGCAATACAGATAGATTCTACTGTCTGGTGTACCCATGCATTGGAGAATACATATCCTTTATGACGTGCATGCGGCTCTCCGCGTATGGCTTTGGCTGCTTCAATAAAATTATCAAGACCTCCCTGACCAATGGTTAAATCGGTACGTTCATTCTGTGCAATACAATAAGGTATCCAGTTAACGATCATGGCTTTGGCTCGGTCGTTCCAGAGCTTATTGTCTATTTTATATTTTTTGGTGTACACCACATCCAGCCTGTTTACAGGTGGCGGGTTGTGTACTTTTACTTTGATCGTTGATGTTTGCGTTTGACCACCCTCGGTAGCAGTCATCGCCAATTCATAATCGCCAATAGCAGTAAAATTTGCTGTTGATTTTAATGAACCGGCATCACTAAACTGAACGGTACCCGGACCTGCTACTTTCTTCCATTCTATTTTAGAAACAGGAGTTACCGATTTTACAGATGCATCGAGATAAGTTTTACCGTTGATGATGACATCTCTGTCGATACCCGCAGACACCAATGGTTTGGGGTTGGGTGAATTCGGTGTTTTGGTTACCGCCCATTCCAGTAAAGTAGTTACACCACGATCTGCCGAATCGAGATCAATCCGCATACGCGTAGTGGTAATTTCTTTGAAAGATGTGGTATTGAGCTGGTTGTTTTCTTTGCCCATTCCCTGCGCATTTTCAACAGGTACAAATGCAGTACCGTTCCAGTATGAAATACGGTATTGTTCAGGCAAACGAACATTGTTGTTAAAGTTCCACCAGAACAAGGCGACCTCACTGGTACTAACAGGCTCCTGCCATTCGTACTGCACCCATATATTGGCACGTGGAGGGCGATTGTTGTTATTGTTAAACCCACCACGGTTATTACCGGTATTAACAGGGGTTTTCTGATCATTCAATCCCTCTACCCCAAAACCTCCGCGACTTGAGCTGACTTTTGCCACCAATGCCAGATTGGGTTTGCCTGTCAGCGACTGCTGTGCTTTTGCCGACGTTAGAAAACCCGTCAACAGCATCACCTGCAGTAATCCTGTAAAAACGAACCGAAACTTTTTCATTACTCTCCGATTTTTTAAGTGAATTATTTTATTTGTACAGGGTCTACATAATACATACTCTTCACTGCATCAACGGTTAACATGGATACTTCGTTAGCCTTCAACTCAGTTGTTTTCCATTCATTAGTTGGCAGTAGCTTTAATACAGTGGTATTGTTTTTAAGTACCACAGGCAGATTGAAGCCAGCAATACAATTGGTATAACGATACCGTACCGTATTACCATTTATTTCGAACTCAAATTTGGGTATCGCTGTATTTCTCAGGTACTGATCAAATACTTTGCTGTAATCAAATCCTGCTTTTTTTGAAATATACTCTTCTACCTGTGTGGATGTAACCGTCTGGTGATAGAAATCTTTGTTCAGTCCGCGAAGTATCTGTCTGAATTTTTCGTTGTCGTTAATGCTGTGTTTAATGGCATGCAAGAGGTTGCCACCTTTCGGATACATATCGCCACTACCCTGCGCATTTACACCGTAGGCTGTTGGTATAATCGGTCTGTCGTTACGTATACCTCTTCTGATACCTGCATTGTATTCGTTACCTGCCTGCTCGCCAAAAATATGTTCAATGAAAAGTGTTTCACTATAATTGGTAAAACCTTCATGCACCCACATATCGGCCAGGT
This sequence comes from Chitinophaga pinensis, assembly GCA_943372605.1. Classification (GTDB taxonomy): domain Bacteria; phylum Bacteroidota; class Bacteroidia; order Chitinophagales; family Chitinophagaceae; genus Sediminibacterium; species Sediminibacterium pinensis_H. The sequence continues at coordinate 150,530 of CALRZI010000004.1, forward strand.
CTTTCGATGTAATATTATTACCAAACCATTCATGACCACTTTCATGGATCACAATAAAATCCCATTTTAATCCCCAGCCAGTTCCCGAGCCATCACGCTTTCTGTAACCCGGCTGGTACCAGTTACCGTATGCCACTGCACTCTGGTGTTCCATACCGGTATGTGGTACATCAATAAGCTGGTAACCATCTTCATAAAACGGGTAAGGCCCAAACCAGTACTCAAAACTTTTCATGGTATTGTGTACTTCTTTGGGCAGGTAATTTTTTGCTTTCTGTTCGTTATAATCCAATACCCAATAGTTGAGATCGAGTTTGCCTTTCTCTCCCTGGTACACTTCTTTAAAGTTGATATACTTTCCGATATACGGAATGATATTGTAGTTGTTGATTGGATTGATGACTTCCCAACGATAGCTGGTGGTGCCATCTCCGTGTTTGGTTGTTTTTTTCAACCTGCCATTCCCTATGGCCATCAAGGTATCCGGTACGCGCATGGTGAGTGATGCTCCTTTATCGGGCTCATCGCTCTGGTGATCTTTACAGGGGTACCATATAGATGCACCTGCTCCACCCTGACAGGTTACCGTCATCCAGGGTCTGCCGAGTGAGTCTTTGGTGAAAGTCCAGCCACCATCCCATGGGGCGCGTATTGCTTCATGTGGTGTTCCACTATAGTGTATGGATAATTTGCCGCTAGTTCCTTTTTTCTGATCAGCCATGTCAACCATCCATACTGATCCTTCTTTTTTAAAACTGTATTTTTTTCCGGCAGCATCTGTTATCTGATCAATCTTCAGTGGATCCTTCAGATCGATCTGCATTTTTGTGGTGCCATTGTTTTGTACAACCGTATAACTGATGGTATTAACTCCTTTCAATGTTTTGGTGAGATAATCAGGCTGTATTTCAAGATCATACCTTGTAAGGTTCCACCAGGCTCTTTCAGGAGTGATGGTTCCGCGTAGCGAATCAGCTTTTGTAAATGCGGGCTGGTTTTGTGCCTGCAAAAATCCTGCAGTACAAACAGACAAAACAAGTGTAAGAAGGAATTGGTTTTTCATATAAAAATGCTTTTCTCTGGTGAAGATAGGGAGGTATTTGAACAGCAAGACCTGCAATTGAACTGTTTGCAGGCCTTGCTATTGCTTAATACCTAAAACCTAAACCTATGAGAAAGAGTCTTTATTAATAGCCTGGATTTTGCTTGAGGTTGGTGTTCGTCAGCAAAGAGTTGGCCGGAATCGGGAAGATATTCCTGAAAGTAGCCGATGGTTTGTGTGAGAACCAGCTCTTTCTGTGGAACACACCGAAACGGATCAGATCCTGTCTGCGTTTTGCTTCAGCAGCAAACTCCCAACCTAATTCATCGAGCATTCTTCCGAAAGGAATATCGCCACCGCCTTCTACAGTAGTTTGTGCGCCATTGGCCCACTCACCATAAGAGTAGCTACTACCCTGCTGTAACTGTGCACCGGTAACAGTTGCTTTTGCAGGATTGCTGGCAAAGTTGCGCTGACGAACCTGTGTTACAATGGTTGCGGCTTGTGTTGCATCTCCTGTACGCAGTAATGATTCAGCTTTCATCATCAGCACATCAGCATAACGCATCAGCGGAAAGTCTACGCTTGAACCACCACGCATACCTGCTTTGATTTCATATTTACCAATACGGAAACCTTGGTTTGATGTGCTTGACGCAATACTGGTAACTGTTTTAACATAATCAATTACGAGTACACCTGTAGTGGCATTGTACTGAGGACCCATGATCCATGTATCTCTCAAACGTCTGTCATCCGGATCGTAAGTGTCGATAAACTGAGGTACCGCACAATTACCACCCCATGGCTGCACCTGCATTGGATATACCAACTGCATCAGTGGATCCAGTGTTTTCATGTGGAGGTTACTTTCAGTAGCGAAGATCTCATCATAAGGAACAGCGAAAATGGTTTCCTTTGAATTTTCGTTGGTAGAAGAGAAATTCTCTTTGTATGTATTTGACAGTGCATATTGGTTAGATGCAATGATATCATTACACTGCTGAATACACTCAGCCCATTTAGATGTACCGGTATATACCTGTGCATTCAGATATACACGAGCCAGAAACGCTTTTGCAGCCCAACGTGTCATACGGCCATACGTTGCTTTAGAAACAACAGGCGAAAGATTGGGGATTGCATCTGTAAATTCCTTTACAACGAAATCGTACACTTGCTGACGTGTTCTCTGAACAGGCAAACTGGTGTCTTTAAAGTCTGTAACAACAGGTACATTACCATGGTTATCCAATAACAGATAATAGTAGTATGCTCGCGCCGCTTTTAACTCGGCAATGATGGCATCTTTTCCACTTGGAACAGGTATTTCACCTGATTCGATCTGGAATAATACCCTGTTGGCATTGTTGATACCAGTATAACAACGGTTATACAAACCGTTTGGCTGACCCTGTGTTGGAGTCCAAACATGTTCATGCATACGACGGTAAGTACCGCCATCTACCCATCCGTTCGGACGGGCAGGTGTTACAATCTGATCGGCTGCTTCTTCCTGCAGATCGAACAGACCCTGCCAGCTGGCAGTGTTGGCACGTAATACCGTGTAGACGGGTGCAATCAGCGCAGGCACATCCTGTGCAGTTGCCTGGAAATTTTGTGCCAGCAATTCAGAATATACTTCTTCATCGAGCTTTGTACAGCTATTCATTAACATGGTACCAGCCAGCGCTGCTGTAAGGAACCATTTATGATTATTATGTTTTTTCATGATTTAGCGTTTCTTTTTTCAGATTATAATGTTACCAGTGCACCGAAAGTGAATGTGCGTGTTGTTGGATATTTATCACGCTCGTCATTACCCGGAGCTAGTCCACTTCTGTTTACTTCAGGATCAATTCCTTTGTAACCAGTGATGGTGAACATGTTCAGACCTGAAGCATACAGACGAAGTGATTTCACATATTTGTTACTTTTCAGTTTTACATTATAGCCCAATGTAATGTTATCCACTTTCCAGTAATCACCATTCTCAACATAGTAGCTAACATAAGCCTGTGAGTTGGTTAATCTGGTTTTGCCGTATACTTTATCGAATGCAGATAACAATACATTGTAGTTACCCAGAATCTGTGGCTGAGAGTTCTCATAGAACATACGCTGGAAGTTCAGGATCTGGAAACCAAAAGCACCACGCATCAATACACTCAAATCCCAGTCTTTGTAACGAACGGTATTGTTCCAACCTGCATAGTATTTAGGCAAACCGTTACCGAGGATTTTTTTGTCTTCCTGTACAGCAGCGCTGTATGGTTTGGGTTTTCCATCTTTACCTTCAATGATCCACAAACCATTTGCATCAATATCAACAGATTTGTAACCATGGAAATTTCCGATAGGGCCGCCAATATCTACACGGTGTGTGTAATCCTGAACGGGTTCACCTGTACCACCTGCAGTAAAGAAGCTGGCAGTAGTTCTGAATAAATTGTTAGATAAGCTAACCAGTTTATTAGAGTTGGTAGAGAAGTTTACACTGGTTTCCCATGAGAAATCTTTCTTCTGAATAGCATTGTAGTTCACCAATACTTCCACACCTTTATTTTCCATTACACCTACGTTAGCCAGGATGCTGTTAAAGAGATATGGAGGAACTGGTACGCTGTAGTTATATAACATGTCGCGTGTTGTTCTCTTATAGATATCAACTGTTGCACTCAGTCTTCCTTTCAGAATAGAGACGTCGATACCAAAGTTAACTTCTTCCTTCTTCTCCCATCTTAAATCCGGGTTAGGGTTACGTACCGGAGACAATGACTGAATCCATACACCATTATCCAGAAAACGTGTTCCGTAGTTCAGACTGGTTTGTGATAGGTAAGCATCGTTAGGTGCAATACCTGTTACACCAAAACCGGCGCGAACTTTCAGGTCATGAATAAAGTTTACATCACGCAGGAAAGATTCGTTCTTTACGCGCCATGCTGCTGAAACAGCGGGGAAAGTACCCCATTTGTTATTGGCACCGAATTTAGAAGAACCTTCACGACGTACGCTTGCTGATAATAAATATTTATCACCGAAGTTGTAGTTCACACGACCAAAGAAACCGATCAATTTGCTGAGTGACTGGAAGCTGCTCATAGATGCTTCACCTCTTCCCAATGCATTACCGGCTTGCAGACGGTTGTATGAATATTCATCAGTTGGGAAATCCCAGTTTGACACAGAGAAATCTTCATAACGCTGATCCTGATAACTATAACCAGCCAACGCCACTACGCGATGTTTACCAAAGCTCTTGGAATAATCCATCGTAAACTCTAAGAGGTTATCTTCACTGGCACTGGTGCTTCTTGAAGCATTACCATTTCTACCGTTCTTGGTAGTAGATACGTGTTTTTTAGTTTCAGAGAAACCAGACATTGACTCACTCTGTACATTAGCTACGAGTAATTTGGCATTCAGTCCACGTGCGATATTAGCCGTTACACTTGCAGATAAACGTGTTTCCTGAGATTCGTTTCTTGCGATGGTTTCCATCAGGTAACCCAATGGGTTATCGTAGAAATAAATGTTACGCTCTTTCCAGCGACCCTGAAAATCGTACACACTATCCGTAGGGTTACGGATCACCGACTGGCGATAGATATAACTATTGAATCCACCATCATCATTACGCTGACGGCTGATTACATTCAGGTTTACTTTTACTTTTCCATCGAGCATGGCATGGTTTACATCGGCTCTCAGGGTTACCTGGCGGTTTACCGATTTCAGGAACATACCTTCCCAGTTACGATAGTTAACATTGGCAGTATAACTTGTTTGTCTGTTACCACCCTGGAATGTAAGGTTATGTGTTTGGCTGAAAGGAGTTGGTCTTGAAATGGTTTCAAACCAGTCTGTATTCATACCATAATCTATAAAAGGATATCCTTCTTTTCCAAACTGACGAAATTCCGCTGCATTCAGGAAGCGGGGACGTCTTGCGATGGTTTGGATGCTTGCATAAGTATTGTATTCAACAACCGATTTACCACCACCCTGTATTTTACGGGTTGTGATGAGGATTACACCGTTGGTACCACGTGTACCGTAAATAGCAGCGGCAGAACCATCTTTTAATACGTCAATTGACTCAATATCTTCCGGAGAAACAGAGTTCAGGTTACCGGGAACTCCATCAATCAGTACCAATGGTGCGGTAGAGGCGTTCAATGTAGTAATACCTCTTAATTGAATTTGTGTACCTGCAGTTGGAGAACCTGAAGATGTAGAAACAGAAAGACCTGCTACTTTACCCTGAATTAACTGGGCTGCATCTCTTACAAAACCTTTTACAAAGCTCTCTTGCTTTACACTCGATACGGCACTGGTAAGGTCACCCTTCTTCTGGGTACCATAACCTACTACCACAACCTCGTCCAGGCTATTGATGTCTTTGTTCAGTTTTACAGATAAAGTGTTCAGTCCTTTTACAGGAACAGAAAGGGTAACATACCCAACGAATGTAATGTCCACTACAGCATCGTCGGAAGGAACGGTAATACTGAATTTACCATCTGCATCAGAACTCGTTGCAGTTGTTGTATTTTTTACCGTTACAGTGGCACCCTGAAGCGGAGCACCCGAAGAAGCGTCCGTAACTACACCCGTTACTGTTTTGGGAGGGCTTCCCCAACGGGCATTTGCTGCGTTTACAAGCAGCATTGAAAGAAGCAGAAAACATCCTAGTAGATTTTTCATAATGCAAGCGTTTTATTAAAGGTCAAAATGACACTTAAAAGTATTTTTTATATTTTTCGTTTCAGCCTAATATTTTAACTAATCCTAAACGTATTTTAACCACTTTAAAATGAAATCCTCCAAAAGCACTCATTATTAAGGTGTTGTGTCATATTTACACTTATATTTTGTCAGATTCTTACAGTAATTCTGCGGATACTTTAAACAGGATAATTAAAAAGAATATCTGGTTTATATCTGCATAGAGAGATAAATAGATGAACAGATAACTTTAGTCTGTTTGTTATTACATTGTTAGCCTTTCTATGAAGCGCCGGTTATAGTAAAACACTTATCGAATAAAAACCGCATACTACTATTTTACCCTTACAAACCTCATTATGAGCAACACCACCCAATTCAAACCTTCCCTGAAACTATTAGATGCCACCATGATTGTGGCAGGTTCTATGATCGGATCAGGTATATTTATTGTTAGTGCCGATATTACCCGTAATGTGGGTAGTACAGGCTGGCTCATGGCCGTTTGGCTGATTACGGGTTTTATGACGGTGGCCGCTGCTTTAAGTTATGGCGAACTGAGTGCCATGTTTCCCAAAGCGGGCGGACAATATGTGTACCTGAAAGAAGCCTATAACCCGCTTGTAGCTTTTTTATTTGGCTGGAGTTTTTTCTCAGTTATACAAACAGCCACGATTGCCGCGGTAGCCGTGGCATTTGCAAAATTCACTGCTTACCTGTTTCCCTATTTCAGTGAAGACATCATCGTACTCAAAAGCGGGTTTCTCAGTATTACCCGCGCACAGTTACTTTCATTGCTGGTAATTATTGTACTTACTTTTATTAATACAAGGGGTATACAGAGTGGTAAGCGTATACAGACTGTTTTTACCATTACCAAACTATTGAGTTTATTCGGGTTGATATTATTCGGTCTTCTTGCTTTTAAATCAGATATCTGGAACATGAACTGGAGTAATGCATGGGAACTGAAACCGATGAATACAGATGGCAGTCTCGGCACCTACACCACTTTTGCTGCGCTTGGCGCCATTGCTGCATCGATGGTGGGTTCTATATTCAGCAGCGACTCCTGGAACAATGTTACTTTCATTGCAGGTGAAATTCGCAACCCGCAAAGAAATATCGGGCTCAGTCTTTTTCTTGGCACCTTGATAGTTACCGTTATTTATTTCTTAACTAATATTACCTACACTGCATTATTACCATTACAGGAAATTGCCTATGCTGAAAAAGACCGCGTGGGTGTTTCTGCTGCCAATGTAATTTTTGGTGAAGCCGGAACCATCATTATTGCCATTATGATTATGATCTCCACGTTTGGCTGTAACAATGGTATCATCCTCGCGGGTGCCAGGGTTTATTATACCATGGCTAAAGACAAACTCTTTTTTGCCAAAGCAGGTTCACTCAACCAGAACAATGTTCCTGCCTATGCATTATGGTTACAATGTATTGTTGCCTGTGCCTGGAGCCTGAGTGGAAAATATGGTCAGTTGCTCGATATGATTTCTTTTGTAGTGGTTGGTTTTTATATGCTCACCATTGCAGGAATTTTTATACTCAGAAGAAAAAGACCCGATGCAGAAAGACCGTACAAAGCATTTGGATACCCCTTGTTACCATTGATATATATTTTAATGGGACTTAGTTTCTGTATTCTCTTAATTATTTTCAAACCAGCATTTACCTGGCCAGGATTGATCATTACTTTACTTGGTATTCCGGTTTATTATCTGGTAAGAAAAAAGAGCTGATAGTAGTATAATTAAATAAGCCACAGATTCACTGATTATGAACGTTTAATCTGTGAATCTGTGGCTTAGTTTAAACTGCATTTGATCGAAAACTAATCCCTTACACTTTTTAAATACTGCGCCGTTGCATTGGGATATTTGCCAATCAGGTGCGAACGAACCAGGTTGGCAATAGTGCCGGCCTGTTCTGTTTGTAGGCTGATCAATTTCGACGGTGTTGCGGGCATATGACAATCGATACAGTTATTAACGATGGTTGCACCCAGTTTTGGTGCCATCTTACAAAACTGTTCGCTGTTTTGCTGGTGACAGCTCATACAACGGGTGGAGAAAACTTTAAGATCATTTCGTTCTGTTTTGTGTGGATTATGACAGGTGCCGCATGACATGGTTTCTACTGCTCCCTTAAAACATTTACTTGCCATTAATAACTGATACTGGTTTCCATGCACATCTAATTTTGCTGGTTCCTGCTTAACTGTATCGGGTCGATAAAAATCTTTCAAGAGATTACCCGGTTTAAACAGAAAAGGAGAACGAATGGGTTCTCTTAACCCTGAATGGCAGGTGGCACAGTTTTCTATCTTCTGTGTATTGGTAAGATTTTTATAGGTTAGAATATATTTTGCCAGTTTTTCTGCCGGATGCTCCTGCTGATAAGCCACATGTGCTGCTGCAGGACCATGACATCTTTCACAATCAATACCATAAATAACCGAGTTCTTGTTTAACTGATCAACACGGTATCCTTTTTCTTCCCGCATACCAGTTCGTTCTACAAATGAGGCATGGCATTCAAAACAGCCAATCGGAATTACCCGATCGAAACGAACACGATCTGTTGGATAATTCGGGCTGTTTACCCAGCATTTACCAATATCAGAATAGGTAACAGGTAACTGGTAGGCATTGCTATCCTGCCAGTATAAAAAAGTCTGCGCTTTTCTTCCGGAACCAATTACAATATCGAAAGGAGCTGAATTTTTTTGCTGCCCTGATTCATATGCAGTCTGAAAAAAATTCCCCTCCTTTGCTTCCATCACTACTTCCAGCGCTTTTGTGTAATGAAAGCGGTTACTGTCTGTATGAAAACTACCTAAAATATTTTCTGCACTGGCAGGTGTAGTGGTTCTGCTATGTGCCGTTTGTAAGTAAGAATTTGTAATATCTGCATGGCAACTGATACAGGATGATGAACCTGCATATCCCATTCCTCTTGGATCGTTAAAAGACTTTTTCTGCTCTTCAGTACAATATTGAAAAAGCAGAGCCATTACTATAAAGCAAAAAGCTATTCTTATCCAACGCATTCTGAGCATATGAGTGATTCTTAATGAAGACTAATTTATGTCACTATTATTCTGCAACGTTCAAGGCCTCTCCTTTTAAAACGAGAGGCCTTGAAAATATTATGGCATTGAACACCGACTATTTTTCGTTGTAAAATCTCCAGTTCGTTTTAAAATCTTCTGTCAATGGCTGACCGGTAAGAATAGCTCTCACCATTTCAACAGGCATTGCATTCATGGTAATCACGGCATCATGGTACTGTTTGTACGACATTTTACCACTGTCGACAAGTTCTTTCTTCAATGCATAGAACTGACGACCACCTGTTAAATAAGCCAGTTGATACAGTGGCGGATATCTTCCGGTAAATGAACGACGTACTTCACCTTCTGCATTGGCACGCTCGTGACCTACACGGTCTACAAGAAAATCAATACACTGCTGTGGTGTCCATTTACCCATATGATAATTCAGAGAGAAAATAATTCTTGCACAACGGTGCATATGCCAGAACAACATACCAATTCTGTCTTCCGGTGTTTTAGCAAACTGCATATCCCACAAAATCAGCTCCCAGTAAAGTGCCCAGCCTTCAGTCCAGAAAGGTGTACCGAAGTTGCGGTAAGTTCTGTTACGTGAGTTCATAAACTGCTGCAGGTTATGGCCGGCAATGAGTTCATGGTGTACAGTTGCTTTTGAAAAATGTGGGTTATTACCACGCATACTCATCATTCTGTCTTCATATGCCATGGTATTGGTAGGATAGGAAATAATGATATCAGATCCACCCAAAAAGAATGGGTTCACCAACTGACGTTCAGGAGACATCATCATCATACCCCATGTTTCTTCTGCCAGTGGTGGAATAGTGATGAGATTATTCTTTTTGAGAAACTCGATTGACTCTGTATATAATTTCAAAATGGCCTCTGGTTGTTTACCTGCAGGCACATACATGTTTTTTACTTTTTCCTGTGCAGCTTTCCAGTCATTACCGAAACCCATTTCTTTAGCTGCTTTCAACATCTCGGCATCGCACCATGCAAATTCTTTATTGGCGATGTCTATTAATTCCTCTGGTGTATAAGGAATCATTTCGCGTTGTAATTGTTTTACGAGATTATCTCTGCCAGCCTGTACACCTACAATACCGCTGTTATCTGTAGCTGTTAAACCGCTATTGGCCTTACTTTTCCATACACCTGCATATGCAGTCAAGGCTTCATCCAATGCTTTATGAACAGTGGGTACCCACCAAGTAAACATCGGGTCGTAACCATTGTAGAATTCATATACGCTTAGCGCTGCGGTTTTAATATTATTGATTAATTCACCTGCGGTAAAAACAGATTCAGGATCAATTACTTTTTCTGCTTTTAGTTTTGCCTGCAAGTCTTTTACTTCGGTAATAATAGCTGCCCATTCTTTCGCTACTAACTCGCCATTGGGTTGATGACCCCTGCGACGGCTTTGCTCCAGCGCATAAATTTTACCGGCAAATGGCATCCATTTGATAATTTTTTTTACTTCTGCTTCTTCTGTCTGTAACTGTTGCGCTCTGTCATCAAGATCTCTTTTGAAAAGAATATAATCTACTTTACACTCCTGTGAAAGTCCTTTGAAATTTACTGCTGCCAGTTTTTTCTGATACTCTTTTACCAGTTGCTGTAAACGCTGGTTTCTTTCGGGAGAACCAACAGCAGCATCGCCACCACCGCCAAAACCTCCACCACCTCCCCTGTTTACTGCGGGGGTATAGAACCTGTTTAATGTTCTGTTATCTGTTGCATAGCCCTGTATAAGTGATGGCATTTCCTGACATGGAACATATGCCTCTTTTGATACCTGTGCGGTTGCTTCCTGTATTCCTGTACATATAGTGCTTACAGTCAGCAGCAACAAAAAAGAGTAGGTGTTTTTTTTCATATAGCTGTTTTGGGTGTTGACAATTAATCGAATCGTGTTGGATCGAACGCTTTTATATCAATCGTTGTTGGTTGTTGTGAAGCAAATTCTGCAATCAGTTTTCCAGTGGCAGGCCCTAAACTCAATCCCATCATTGCATGACCACCTGCATATAACATGTTATCATATTTTACGCCATAGCCAATATAAGGAAGACCATCAGGCGAACAGGGTCTGAAACCATACCATACTTCTTCCTGTTTTGGCATTTCAATGGAAAGACCCGGAAGGTAAGCAGGTACCGATTCAACTATTCCCTGTACACGACTCATGTTTACCTTATCGTTGATCGGACCTATTTCCATGGTACCACCAAAACGCAAATCGTTACCCATTGGTGTTATGGCCACACGTGCTTCGCATAAAATAGATGGCACCTGTAACTTGTTACTTGTATTCTTATGCGTAAAGGAATATCCTTTACCTGGCATCAATGGCAATTGTAACCCTGCCATTTGTAACAAGGCCGGCATCCATGAACCGGCGGCCATTACAAATACATCTCCATCTATCAGCTGTTCTCCTGCCTGTACCGAAATAATTTTATTTCCTTTTCTGTTGATCTGTGTAACAGGTTTACCTGTTACAAAACGAACGCCTTTCTGCTTCAGGTATTGAATCAGTTGTTCATTCAGTTTATTAGGATAGAGATGTGCATCACAACGATAATGTACGGCTCCCAACACATCCAGCTTTACGTGTGGCTCCAGTGCCTGCGCCTGTTCAGCAGAAAGCGCTTCCACATCTAGTCCCATGCCTCTGGCTGTTTCAGCCATATGCACTTCTTCTTCTCCTACTTTCTCCGTTTTGTAATACATAATGATTCCCTTTTTTTCAAAAGCGAAATCAAACCCTGGCTGACTACTCAGCTCTTCATATAATTTCTTACTCAGTAAATTGATATCAGTAAGCGGTCTGGCTGATTTTTTTACGTTTGCTTCATTCGCAGATTTAATAAACTTCAATCCCCAGTTAATCAACTGTCCGCTGAGTGAAGGCTTTACATAAAAAGGGCTTTTTGAATTAAACATCCAGCGAATGCCCTGGGCCACGATGCCGGGTGCTGCGAGTGGTACAAAATGACTTGGCACAATCATTCCCAGATTACCATAAGAACAACTATCGGTAAGATCTGTTTTATCAACAATAGTCACATCCCACCCTTCCTGTACGAGATAGTAAGCCGAACTTAATCCAATAATACCTCCACCTATAATAACTGCCTTCATAATTCAATCAATTCAAAATCAAATAACCTGGAACCCATGTGCATATGGGTCTTCATCATCAATAATAATAGTATTGTATCCTGTAACAATTGCCCAGCCTTCAATGCTGGGAACAATAGCAGGCTTACCATTTACGGTTGTTTCGGCTTCAATTCTTCCGGTGAATGTGGAGCCGATAATACTTTCGTGAATAAACTCATCACCCTTCTTCAATTTCCCTTTTGCATACCATTGTGCCATTCTTGCCGATGTTCCGGTTCCACAGGGAGAGCGGTCGATGGCTTTGTCTCCATAAAAAACAGCATTTCTTGCAGTAGATGATGGCGATAATGTTTTTCCTGTCCACAACAAATGACTCAACCCTTTGATGTTTTCATTTTCAGGGTGAATAAAAGAATATTTTTCATTGAGTCTTTGTCTGCAAACACGACTCCAGGAAATCAGTTGGTCGGCGGTATGATTTTCAATTCCGGTAAAATTGGTTTGTGGATCTACAATGGCATAAAAATTTCCACCGTAAGCCACATCCACTTTAATCGTACCCAGATCAGGACATTCCACTTCAAGATCAGCAGCATAAAGGAAAGCGGGTACATTGGTTAATTTTACCGACTTTACTTTTTTGCCTTCCTGTTTATATTCAATGAGTACCAAACCTGCGGGTGTTTCAATTCGGAGCTGACCAGTTTTTTTAGGAATCACCAACCCTTCTTCAATGGCGATGGTAATTGTTCCAATAGTTCCGTGACCACACATGGGTAAACAGCCACTGGTTTCAATAAACAAGACCCCAATATCATTCTGCGGATCAAGTGGCGGATACAGAATACTGCCACTCATCATATCATGTCCTCTTGGTTCAAACATCAAACCTTTCCTGATCCAGTCGTATTCAGCAAGGAAATGTAATCTTCTTTCCATCATGGAATTACCTTCCAGTAGTGGTCCGCCACCTGCTACCAGTCGAACCGGGTTACCACAGGTATGCGCATCTATGCAGAAAAACTTTTTATGTGCCATGGATAATAATCAAATTCAAAAACTAAACAATCGGTTCCCTGGTATATGTTCCATTTACTTTTCGCATGATACCAGCTTCGTTCTTATCCTGCAGATACAGCGGCAATAAGTTTTGTGGACAATCCTGGTAACATACAGGTCGTACAAATCTCCTGATCGCTTCTGTTCCCACAGATGTTGTTCTCGCATCGGTAGTTGACGGGAACGGACCTCCATGTACCATTGCATGACATACTTCTACGCCTGTTGGAACATTGTTGAAGATGAGCCTGCCTACCTTCTGCTGCAAAATATCGATCGTTGAGCTAAATGATGTTAATTCTTCGGTGTTGCCAAATACAGAACCGGTTAATTGTCCATGCAGGGTTTTCAGTGCTGCATCCAGCTGAGTTTTATCATCGCACACAACCAACATCGAACATGGACCAAAGACTTCATCCTGCAAAGAGGCATCGGCCATGAAATCCGTAGCGGAAACAGATAACAATGCAGGACTTGCTTTGAATGATGCAGACATATCATCACCAGAAAACAATTGTTTTACACCTTTTGCCTGAGCCGTTTTGTTACGGTCATTATAATAACTTTTACAGATGGGTTTGTTCAGCATGGTTCCTGCTGCTGCGTTTGACAAAGCAGCAACGAGCGATTCTGTAAAAGCATCTGTCGTGCGTGATTTGATTACAAATAACAATCCGGGGTTGGTACAAAACTGACCCACACCCAATGTCATTGATCCGGCAATAGCAGCGGCTGTTTCGCTTGTTCTGGCAGCAAGTGTTTCTGGTAATAAAACAACCGGGTTAATGCTGCTCATTTCTGCATATAACGGTATTGGTTCTTTTCTTTTTTGCGTAACGGTAGCATATAATGCCATACCTGCACGGTATGAACCCGTAAAGCCAATAGCTTTTATTGCTGGCTCAAGTGCAAGTTTTTGTCCGAGTGTAGCTCCTTCTCCATTCAGTGAAGAAAAGACCCCATCGGGCATGCCTGTTTTCTTTGCAGCGGCCTGTATGGCTGATGCCATGAATTCATTGGTACCGGCATGTGAGCTGTGCGCTTTTACAATTACAGGGCAACCCGAAGCAAGCGCAGAAGCTGTATCGCCACCTGCAGTTGAAAATGCAAAAGGAAAATTACTTGCGGCAAATACTACTATAGGACCAACAGGTTGTAATAACCTGCGCAGGTCTGATCTGGGTAAAGGCTTACGATCTGGCAAAGCCGTATCAATAACAGCATCGGCCCATGAGCCTTCACGAAGTAAAGCAGCAAAGAGCTTTAATTGGTTCATGGTTCTGTCTCTTTCACCTGTTAATCTTGCAAGGGGTAAACCAGTTTCAAGATTGGTACGTTCGAGCAGAGGATCGCCGATCAGTAAAATTTCTTCAGCAATCGCTTCCAGGAAAGTTGCGCGTTGCTGAAAACTTGTTTTACTGTAAATATCAAAAGCAGCTACCGCTTTTGCGATAGCTGCTTCGATCTCTTCGTCTGTTGCTATATGAAACAATTCGGGAAGAACTGTTCCCTGAAGGGTACTAAACGATTGAAATGTTTCAGTACCTTTTTTTGTTGTATCGAATCCGATTACATTATGCCCATGCAGCATCCTTCTTATATTTCAGGTTCAAATAATCTGGCAATACCGGACGTGTTGCCAATGCTTTTTCAATAACAGCAGTAACTGCTTTTAATTCTTCGCCTTCCAGCGGTAAACGTGGTGCCCTTACATGCGCAGTACCAATACCGGTATGTTGTGCAGCCAGTTTAATATACTGTACCAGTTTCGGATGAATATCCAGTTCCAGTACAGGCAGGAACCAGCTATAAATTTTTAATGCCTCATCAATCATACCTGCTTTTACGAGGCGATAAATAGCTACTGTCTCCGCAGGGAACGCATCAACCAGTCCGGCAACCCATCCGTCGGCACCTACACATAAACTTTCCATGGCAAGTGGATCAACGCCTGTAAGAACGCTGAAACGGCTTCCAAAACGGTTATGCATACGTATTACATTCGACACATCGCGGGTTGATTCTTTAACCGCCTGTATATTTTTATAGGGCACCATGGCTTCAAACATATCCAGCGTTACCATGATCTTATAATCAACAGGATTATTGTAGATCATGATAGGCAATGATGTAGCAGTAGCCACTGCTTTAAAATACTCCAGTGTTTCTTTACTATCTGCGTTATAACGCATAGGAGGCAATAACATCAGACCATCTGCACCATTCTTTTCAGAATCCTGTGCAAGCTGTATAGCAGCTTTGGTAGTTTGCTCTGCAATATTGATTATCACTGGAAAATCCTGTGGTACAATCTCTTTAGAATAAAACAACAAGTCTCTTTTCTCTTCATTTGACAAAGAGCTTGCCTCACCCAAAGAACCACCAAGAATAATACCATCTACACCAGCTTCCATCTGGGCCAGCAGATTCTTTTTATACACATCAAAATCAACAGAGTCATCTGTTTTGAATGGAGTAAGAAGTGCGGGATAAACACCTTTCCATGTTATATTAGCCATACTAAATAATTTATAAAAGCAAAACTAGCAGGAACTTCAGGGCACCTGTTTTTCTGTATTAATAAATTCTATACCGATTTTAACTGTTTTTAAAATGTCTAGCATCAATAAGGTTATTATTCCTTTTCTACTGGCCAATGATGCTAATCTGAGCTATAAAGCTATACGGGTTACCTGCCATCTCTATGCTCCCCAATTGTTCATTCATCTAATATAATTAAATATCCGCTCTGCTATCAATCACCCATGAACCAGAGATTAGCCCATTTTGCTATTTGCATCTATAATTACTATCCTCAACTAATAATTTAACCCTATAAACTGGTATCATTTACCACTGGGATGAACCGGCACACTTTAATTATCATTTCCTTTTCTAACTGCCAGACCCGGTGATACCCGCGCAGTTAGTCCGTTAAAATGAAGCCTGCATAGTTTTGGACTCCATTTTTTTTAACCCTTTTCTTCCGATGCCGTTCCACAACCAATGTTCTGTTTCAAATATAAGAAAAATTAAACGTTATTTTGACACTAAATGTACTGTCATTGCTTTAAGTAATCATCTTACAATTCAGGCTTTTTCATAAAGACGGTTACCCATCTTACAAATAGAAGTTTCTTAAATGTGAAAATAAAGCAGCATATCTAGTATCTTAACTGTCTAATGACACCAGACCTCAGAGATGAGATAATATTGGTTATACTTGTCTGAAAGGTCATCAAAACCCCCATTGATGAAAGTTTTACAATTTACCATCCCCGTTCCAGGCGATAAGAATATTATTGTACAGCACGACCTGCTGCCTTATTTCTATCCGCATCTGCACAGGCACGATGAAATTCAGCTTACCTGGATTCAGAAAGGAGAAGGTACGTTGGTGGTAGATAATAATATGTACCCTTTTGGCCCAAATGAAATTTATTACCTTGGAGCCAACCAGCCACATGTATTCAAAAGCGACCCGATGTATTTCTCGGTTAAAAGCAAAAGAAAAGTACAGGCTATCACCATTCACTTCAATCCTAATGGTAAACTTTCATCGCTTTTCGATCTGGCTGAAATGAAACATATTCAGACTTTTCTGCAGAAACACAACAATGGCTTTATTGTACCCTCAGAACAAGTATCAGATGTTTCGCATAAAATTCAACAGGTGAGCAAAAGCACTGGCACCGACCAGATGATTGCGTTTATTGATTTGCTTAAAAAATTTACCGGTATTCCAAAACTGAAAGAGTTATCAAGCATATCAAACCTCACCACTGTTAGCGAACACGATGGCATCAGGCTCAGTCATATTTACCATTACATCATGGCTAACTATGCCAAAAATATTACACTTGAAGATGTAGCACAACAAGCGCATATGACACCACAAGCTTTCTGTCGCTACTTTAAAAAGAGAACACTTCACACTTTTGTTTCCTTTTTAAATGAAGTACGTATTAATGAAGCCTGCAAGAAATTAACTACCGGCGACAGCGACAGTGTAAGCATCTCTACCATTGCCTACAACTGTGGTTTTAATACGGTTACCAATTTTAACCGTGTATTCAAAACGGTTATTGGCAAATCGCCCAGCGAATATGTAGATGATTATTTCAGGAGCACTTATGAAGAAACGACTACAGTATAAACAACAAAGCGGCGGTTCAATTGAACCGCCGCTTTGTTTATCAGACAACTTAATTGTTATTACTCTTCTGTCGCCAATTCATCCATATTCCTGTCTGGCGGGTCAACGCCCAATAAGCTTTTCACAAAGAAATCTCTTTTCTTCGCTCTTCCATAAGGACCGCCATCGCTGTGGCCCATTCCGGGAACTGCTAAAAAGTCGAAAGTTTTTTTGACTTTAATTAACGCATCAGCCACACGGTAGGTTGACTCGGGTGGCACATTAGTATCAGCTTCACCAACAATCAATAAAAGTTTCCCTTTCAGTTTATGCGCATTGGTAATATTAGATTGCTCATCGTAGTGTTTTGCAATCGGGTAACCCATCCACTGTTCATTCCACCATTGTTTATCTACCCTGTTATCATGGCAACCACAGGCTGATACGGCTGCTTTATACCAGGTTGGATGAAACAATAATCCTCCTAATGAGTTTTGTCCGCCCGCCGATGTTCCATACAGGCCTACCCTTGTAGTATCGGCCTGTGGATATTTGGCAGCCAAGGCCCGCATCCAGGCAATACGATCAGGGAAGCCGGCATCAGCCAGATTTTTCCAGCATACATCATGAAAGGCTTTGGAACGGTTGGCTGTTCCCATACCATCAATTTGTACTACGATAAATCCAAGCTCTGCCATACTTTGCATTTCACCAAAAGCAGAAAATGATTTAGGTACAAATGCATCCTGTGGACCAGCATAAATATTTTCAATAATGGGGTAACGTTTTTTGGGGTCGAAGTTGGAAGGACGACAAATAACGCCCCATATATCTGTTACACCATCTCTTCCTTTGGCATAAAATGGTTCAGGTAGTCTGAATCCAGCAGCTGCATGCTTGCTGATATCTGCTTTTTCCAATTCCATCAATTGCTTTCCATCTGCTACACGACCCAATACAGAAACAGGCGCTTTGTCTACCGTAGAATAAATGTCTACAAAATATTGCTTATCCGGCGACCATGTAATGCGGTGATTGAATCCTGGCTTTGTAAGTGTCACCATATTTTTTCCATCAAAACCAATACGGTAATAGTGAAGGAAATAAGGATCTTCTCCTCTATTCATGCCACTGGCCTGGAACCAGATTTCTCTTTTCTTTACATCAACACTATCCACCGAACGCACTACCCATTCACCTTTGGTAATCGCATTTTTAATGGACCCATTTTTTGCGTCTACAAGATAAATATGTCTCCACCCATCTTTTTCTGTAACCCATAAAATTTCAGAAGTTTCAGGAAGATAGTAAGTGAAAATACGTTGCTCGTAAATAAAGGTATTGGTTTGCTCGTCTACAATATTGCGTGTGCTTCCATCTGTTGCATTTACTTCAATGATTCTGAATCGCTGGTGACCACGATCTACCCTTTCAAACATAAAATGATCGTTATCGCCCTTGTTCCAGTTGAGTTTTGGCGCGTCAAAAAAGTCGATGATATCTGTTTTTACTTTTAGAACAGATTTATCCGCCACTTTAATAAGGTGCATTTCATAGGTAGAGAAATCATCGCCGGGTTGTTTATAAGGGCGTTCTTTCATTTCACCACGCGTGGTACCGGGAACAGATGTAAGCACATAATATACGGGCTTATCAACCACACGTTTTATTTTATAAGCCACCAGATATTTACCATCGGGCGACCACGTAATATCACCATAAGGCAATGCCGATGTTCCATCGGTTGTGTACTGAATAGCAGTACCTCCACCTACAGGCTCAAGATATATATTGTTATCTTTCACCAAAACGCTCCATTTATTATCGGACGACGTTCTCGCACTTCTGTTACGCTGCCAGCGACCGGGCATACGAGTCAATGAGGGGTACTCTGTTTTATCAATCGGTAATGAATCAATTTTTGAAACACTGTAAGTTGAAAGATCTACATCATAAAATGTACGACCGAGAGAAACGGCTATCTTCTTCCCATCAGGATACAAATAAGCATTCCTGATCGGCAAACGATTTGCTTCTGCTGTTTTACCCTGCGCAGAAGTAATGGCTGCTGCCATTTTTACTGCATCGAATAAAGGACGCTTTACATTTTTTACAGGATCAACATACACGTATTCAGACTGGCTATCAGGCAATGCGTTTCTGTACCAGAAAGCGGAGGGGCCGCTCCAGTTTGGTGTTACATTTAATTTAAATGCAGTGCGGCGAGCCAGGCTATCCCTGTCGTTAGCTGCTTTATACCTGGCCAGCATTTCTGTACGCGACGGTGCATATGATGGCAATGGCTTTTGTTGTGCCGTCAATTGACTTACTACAGCAAACAAAGATGTAAGGATTAACAACCGTTTCATTTTGTTGTTATTTTTTGGTTGGTATACGTAAAACAGTAATCGAATATTTAGGGAAACTGTGCACCAGTTTTTTAGCACCTGTAGTTTTCCCTGGCGTAGCAACTGGCACGTATTTTTTTGGTTCAGCAAATGAATTTTCAGCAGTGGTTTCATTAGAAGCAATAGTGTATGCCTTGTATGTTCCTGCTATTTCTACTGTACCATCCAGTTCAATTTCAGTTTCAATGGGTTCATCGTTACCATTGACCATTTTTACAATCAGGTCTCCGGTTTCCTTATCGCGGCCTGCAATACCAATTAATTTTTTTGGTTCAGTATAAGATAACAGCAATACATCATCAAGGTAACAATCGACTTTATCGTAACCTACTTCCAGTCTTATTTTATACCATCTCCCTGTTTCAATAGGCTTGGCAAGTCTTTTGGTAGGTGACACATTAGCAACAGATCCATCACTTACAATTTCAAATATGGTGCTGTTATTCACCAACGCACCAATATGTGCACGCAACATGGAGTTTGTACCATTTATTGCAAATGGAATGATAAAGGCGTTGGTACCTCCGGTTTTTCTTGCTTCCAGTTGTAATGTGTATGTATCGAAAGATTTGTCCTTAAGAATCATTAATCTTTGTGCACCTTGTGCTGTTTGTGCCATTGCACCATCTTTCACCTGCCATGAGCCTCTTACCGACTGCCATTCTTCTGCTTTGTTTACAAAATCGCTCTTGTAAACGCTTTGTCCGCTTTGAATTACTTCAATATTGCGGTATTCAGTTTGTGTATCCCATGTAGCGAGGCCAATACCACCTTTGTTCTTGGGTTTCTTTACTGCTGATTCTTTTTGCTGCAATGAGATCGAAAAATTTTCATCAGACCTTTGCTCATTCATCAGTTGAATGGTATAATAAGAAATACGCGCAAAACTACTGTCTGACTTATACTTTATAAGATTAACCGGCCAGTGCCTTGTATTTACATTTTCAAACAGAGGAGCATAGCTCGACATTTTTACCAGGTCGCCATTATTCTCCATGCCAAGTATATAAGCGGCATCATTTAAAGATGCCTGCATATTACCATTACCTACTCCGGCATTAGTGGCAAACTCCCCTACGTATACTTCGTAATCTCCTCTTTTATAATTATCGAAGTGATCGTAGTTAGTGAAGGACCAGAAAGCACTTTTATAAGCGTGTTCATCAGCAATATCAGTTACTTTAATGCTGTCTAGTGTACGGCGGTTAATATCGCCTATACCCATGCTTGATACAATCTTGATTTCAGGATACTTTGCCTTGATGGCTTCATGAAAACGATTGTATCTTTTTGCATACCATGGTCCATGCTGCTCGTTACCCACTTCAATATACTTTAATGGGAAAGGTTTGGGATGTCCGTTCTGCGCGCGCAGCTTACCCCATTTAGAAGTAACAGGTCCAACAGCATACTCAATAGCATCAAGCACATCATCAATCACAGCCTGCACTTCTCCATCGCTGATAAATGTTCCGCTCCTGAATTCACAGGAAACACCTGCATTGAAAACATATAAAGCATCTGATTTGATGTCTTCACAAAACTGCAAATATTCATGGTATCCAAAACCATCGCTTGACCAGTAACCCCAAACACTGAATGTTCCCGGTCTGTTTTCCAACGGACCTATTGCATTTTTCCAGTTAGGTGCACTTTCTACATTCACGCCTTCCACAAAACAACCTCCGGGCCAGCGTACAAAAGCAGGTTTTAAATCTGCCAGGTATTGAGCCAGATCGGCTCGCAAACCATTAGGTCTGTTTTTAAATGTTTTCTTTGGAAACAGCGAAACAAAATCGAATGATATCTCTCCTGTTGATTCCAGTCGAAAAGCAAAACTTGATTTACCATCTGTTTCAGATGCTGTTAATGTGCAATTGAATTTTTTCCAGTCTTTACTATTGACTGATTTAAACGTATGCGATGCAATTTCTTTTCCGGAAGAAGACAATAAAACAACCGTGAGTGGTCCTTTATATGCTTCATTTGTTTTTGTATAGAAACTGAGTGTATACGATTCTCCTTTTTTTGCATCTATACCCCAGAATCCTTCATTTATAAAATAATCTTTTCCTGTTCCCGATAATTTTTCAACAGTAAGCAATGCCGATTGAGGTGTTGCTGTTGTTAAAGGTTTTTCGGTGCTGATGGTTGCATTTACTTTCGCATTTTCACCCAACGATAATTTCCAGCATGGCATGGCTGTTTTTACGGGCCATGGCATGCGCCAATCACTCGCGCGTCCGTTGAGATTATAGTGTGGTTTTTTATTGGGGTTTGCATTCAGCATCCCATTCTCCACCACAGAGCCGGGAGGAATTCTGCTTTCTTCAAAACCACGATTCTGAATCAGTTCAGCATACAGCCCACCTTCACCACCATGACTGATTTCTTCAAAGAAAATGCCGTGCAGGTTAGGCGATACGGTGTTTTTTACTTTATCCGTATATACTTTCATCGATGCCCTTTCCTGTGCCACAGCAAAAGATGCCGATGCCATAATACACCCCATCAGTACAGTACGAAAAGAATACTTGAATTGCATAGTTGCTTACTTGATTGTTGGTTCTTATTTTACGATCCACTCGTGTACACCTGTTGCGTGATCTTTTGGCAAACGAATTTTCATCCGGATAGCTGTTGTTTTTACAGGTGTAAATCGAACTGTATTGTATTTGTCTTTTGCATTTTCATACGGCCCAGTAGTCTGTACCGGCACCCACTGATCTCCCTGTTTGTATAAAAGTTCCCATGATGCAGGAATACGACAGCCGCCGAATGGACTATCATCATACCAGTACACTTTTGATTCTGAAACTGTTTGCTCCTGATCAAAATCATATTGAATCCACTCTTCCGTATCTTTCTTTGGCCACCAATGCAGGTATAAAGCAGATTTATCTTCTGAACTCGAAGGTTCAAACTGGTCATTCAGTGCATTCAGCATTCGCTGGTTATTGATTGAGCCACTGATTTTACTTTTCGATGCAATTGTTGGTGCGGGCTTGGGTCGTGCAGCTCCTTCAACATAAGGAATCCATACTACCATTTCACCTGAACCACGATTGTTCCATGAATAATAAGGAATGGCTTTTACCGGCTGCTCTTTTTTCAACAGCTCATCACTGTTCAATTGACGAGTGGTAGCGCTTCCTGTTCCGTTTAACAGCAATACACCATTTAATAATTGTGGATCGAATGATTCTTTCAGAGATGCCTGTTGCGGAACAACAATATTCTGTACCACTTTATCTGCATGGTCTGGCCCTTCCAAACAAAATACCAATGGGCCTCTTTGCAATGCGAATCTTCCCTGGTCGTCTTTTATTTTTTCATTCGCCAATACTTTTTCAATTTCCATTGGTAAGCTAAAGCTCACTACATCTCCTTTTTTCCAGGTACGGTTAAACACAGCATATCCTTTCTCCAAAGTATATTCAACAGGTTTGCCATTAATGCTAATTTGTATCTGTGTCTGTTTCTGATCAGCAAAACGATACAAATCACCAGGCACTGCTTGCTGTCTTGCCCATCCTGGTATTCTAACCCGTAATGCAAACGGAATCTGTTTTTCAGGGTTCACTGTAATCTTCACACCGCCTTCCCATGGATATGCTGTTTCCTGTGCAATTTTTAATTTTCCTGCAGGCAGTGTAACATCTGCTTGATTGGTCATAAACAGGTTTACATACACATTATTCTGATCCTGCGCATATACATAACCCGGAACAGATGGCATGAAACGAGTTACATTAGATATACAGCAGGCACAACCAAACCAGGCACTACGGGCATGTTGCCCCATTGATGCCAAAGGATTCGGGTAAAAGAATTTCTTTCCGTCCTGTGCAATACCAGATAATACACCATTGTATAACACACGCTCCATTACATCAATATATTTGGCATCACCATGCAACAGGAACATGCGTATGTTCCAGTATACATTAGCGATAGACGCGCAGGTTTCTGCATAAGCAGACATATTGGGCAATTCATATGCGGCACCAAATGCTTCTCCAGCACCCGTTGCACCAATACCGCCGGTGAGGTACATTTTTTTGGTCACCACATCAGACCAGATATTGTCAATGGCTTTGATGTATGACGCATCGCCTGTAAGTGCTGCCACATCGGCCATCCCTGTATACATATATGCGGCACGAACAGCATGTCCAACTGCCTCATTTTGTTGTACCACCGGTTTGTGCGACTGGCTGTATTGCGAACCTCTCACCTGTCCGTTACCACGGATATCTAAAAAATATTTTGCGAGATCGAGGTATTCTTTCTTACCTGTTACGCGATATAATCTTGATAAACCAGTTTCGATTACCTGGTGACCTGGAAAATAAGGTGCTTTACCATGCAGAAAATCTTTAACAATCAGGTCTGCATTTTTAGTCGCAATATTCAGCAGATTTTTTTTGCCGGTTGACAAATAATGCGCTACAGCTGCTTCATACAAGTGACCTGCATTATACAATTCATGACTCAGGTCAGGATCTTTTTCCCAACGTTTTGGACTGATCCATGGATGCAGTTTTGCGGGCTTCATGGTGCGGAATGTGTATAGATAACCATCTGGCTCCTGTGCTTCTCCGATTATAGTAATGAGTGAGTCAACTGATCTATCCAGTTCCGGATTGGGCTGCACCTGTAAGGCATATGAAGCACCCTCTATCACTTTGAAAATATCAGAATCATCAAAAGGATACTCCGTTAATTTCTCCGGCGCCATTTTCCCTGCAGCTTTTAAGAAATTATCTACCCGACCGGTTTCACGGCTTTTCTGTAAGACATATGGAATAGTAACTTCCGCATTGATCTTAATACGCGGTGCCCAAAACTGATCATGTACATGAACGTGATTGAACGTTACCGGTTGAATGGGATAGTCTTTCACCTGGGCATCCAGGTTACATACAGACAATAACATCCCTGCAACAAAAAATTTACTTTTGCAGATACTCATGTTTCCAAAATTTATTATTAAATCTATTACCGGCTTTTCTTTGGAAAGCCAGCATTCATGCAGTGTTTATCCTTTCTTAGCGAGACTTAGCATTAACTTAAAAATACGACTGCATTTATCGTTATGTTTTTCAGATATTAACCAATCCTGACTTTATTTTGTTATTTCTGAATTCCAAACTGGTAGATGGTAGTGGTTTGGTATTTTTTTCCAGGCTCCAATGTTGTTGAAGGAAATGATGGCTGGTTCGGCGCATCAGGATAATGCTGTGTTTCAAGACAAAATGCTGAGCGGTGACCATATGATTTTTGTTGTTTACCGATCAGTTTTCCATCCAGAAAATTGCCACTGTAAAACTGGATAGCAGGTTCTGTTGTGTACACATCCATCAATATACCTGTGGAAGGGGAATATACAGATGCAGCTTTTTCCAAAGCACCCGACTGTTTTTTATCCAATACAAAATTGTGGTCGTAACCCAGTCCATTCTTGATTTGTATATGATTGGCACCAATCTCTTTTCCGATTTGTTTTGATGTTCTGAAATCAAATGGTGTTCCTTCTACTGCCACCGGATCGCCCGCAGGAATCAGTGTAGTATCAACTGCAGAATACTTTGATGCATAAATGGTAAGCATATGATCGGTAATTATTTCATTACCCTGACCATTCAGGTTAAAATAGGCATGGTTAGTGAGGTTTACCACTGTGGCCTGATCGGTAGTGGCTTCGTAATCGATCTTTAATTCGTTCGCATCTGTTAGTGTGTACACCACTTTAACAGTAAGATTTCCCGGATAACCTTCTTCTCCATCTTTTGATACATAACTCAACTCAAGTGTATGATCATCTTTCTGAACTGCATCCCAAACCTGGTTATGAAAACCCATGGGACCACCGTGTAAACTGTTTACACCATTATTGGCAGCCAGTTGATAGGTTTTTTCATTCAGTGAAAATTTTGCTTTGGCAATGCGGTTACCATAGCGTCCGATAAGTGCGCCAAAATAGGTTTCGCTGCGGGTACGGTAATGGTTCAGGCTATCGTAGCCCAAGGTAATATCTGTCAGCAGACCATTCTTATCAGGCACTACCAAAGCCACCACTCTTCCTCCAAAATTGGTGATGGCCGCCTGAACACCTCCTGCATTTTTCAATACATATAAATGAATAGGTTTATTGTCAACCGTTGTTTCGTAACCAGCCTTCAATGCTGTAGTATCAAGCACTGTAGCAGTGCTGGCTGCTTTGTCTGCTGGCGCAGAAGTACATTGTATCAATAATGTAATAACGGCTAAAACGACTATACTCTGTAGTTTTTTCATATGGAAATGATATGGTTTGCAATCGGTGTAAATTATCCTGAAACCCTTAAAGGGCCGTACCAAATTAGAGAAAAATTATTAATTGTAAAAGAAACACTTATTATTTTTTACGGATTACTTATATTTAATCCAGAGATTTGTTACTTTGAAAACCGACACTCACGCTTTTGAGATAGCATAGTAATATGGTCAGGTATCATAAACAGACACGCATATTGGTTGCCATAGATTGTATCATCTTTGGCTTCGACGGCACCGAACTGAAACTCTTACTGGTTCAGCGTGGCCTTGAATATGAAAAAGGTAAATGGAGTTTAATGGGAGGCTTTATCCAGAAAGATGAAGATTTTTCTAAAGGCTCTGCCCGTATCCTGAATGAACTTACAGGTCTGGAAGGCGTTTACATGGAGCAGTTATATGCTTTTGGCGATGTAACCCGTGACCCCATTGAACGTACCGTTTCTGTTGCCTATTTTGCATTAATCGATATTCATAAGTATGAAAAACAACTGAATGAAGATTATCATGCTGAATGGTTCCCGATAAAAGATACACCCAAACTCATTTTCGACCACCAGCAAATGGTGGATATGGCCAAAGAAAAATTACGCTATAAAGCTGCTTTCCACCCCATTCTGTTTGAACTTTTACCAGAAAAATTCACACTCCCACAACTGCAGAGTTTGTATGAAGGCATTTTCGACTACCAGTTCGACAAAAGAAATTTCAGCCGGAAACTACAGTCAACCAAGCTCCTTGTAAAACAAAAAGATAAAGACAAGGAAAGTTCTAAAAAGGGCGCCTTCTATTATAAGCTCGATAAAAGGCGCTATGCAGCTAACTTTCATGCTTTTCTTAACCTCATACCCAACCCGGGAAATCTTAAATAAACAGGAAAAAATCTTCCTGTTTTTTTTGTTTTCAATTTTTAAGTGTTATTTTGACACGAATTATAGAACGCATATTGCCTGCCAATGAAAAAAGACAACTACGTTATTGGTGTTGATTACGGTACCGATTCTGTTCGCTCCATTATTGTAAATACCGCTACTGGTGAAGAAATTACTGCTTCCGTTCACTATTATAGCCGCTGGAAAAAAGGACTTTACTGCAACGCAGCCGAAAGCCAGTTCAGACAGCATCCGCTTGATTATGTGGAAGGATTAACAGCCACTATTACAGACTGTTTACAAAAAGCGGGTTTGCAGGTTGCAGAAAATGTACGCGCCATTGGTATTGATACAACAGGCTCTACGCCAGTGGCAGTAGATGCTTCAGGGCAACCGCTGGCTTTGAATCCTGCATTTGCTGAGAACCCGAATGCCATGTTTATTTTATGGAAGGATCATACCAGCGTACAGGAAGCTGCTGAAATAAACCAGCATGCAACAAAATTTGAAACCAATTATTTACAGTTTGTCGGCGGCATTTATTCTTCAGAATGGTTTTGGGCCAAACTCTTACATATACTGAGAGCAGATGAAGCCGTGAGAAAAGCCTGTGTGTCATGGGTGGAGCATTGCGATTGGATTCCTTTCCTGCTAACAGGAGGCAAAGATGTTGCCAATATTAAAAGAAGTGTTTGCGCTGCTGGCCACAAAGGCTTGTGGGCCGAGGCTTTCAACGGATATCCTCCGAATGAATTTTTTACACAACTTGATCCCTTATTAAACGAATATGCCGATTCACTTGGCAAACAAACCTATGCTTCTGACCAGTCTGCAGGTACATTGTCACCTGAGTGGGCACAGAAACTGGGTTTACCAGAATCGGTAATAGTTGCGGTAGGCGCTTTTGATGCACATATGGGTGCTGTAGGTGGACAAATTGAACCTTATCACCTAAGTAAGGTTATGGGTACTTCTACCTGCGATATTCTTGTTGCACCGAATGCTGACCTTGGAGACAAAACAGTAAAAGGCATTTGCGGACAGGTAAACGGATCTGTTATTCCGGGTATGCTGGGTCTTGAAGCAGGGCAGTCAGCATTTGGAGATACGTATGCCTGGTTTCGTGAACTGATTTTGAGACCAGTGAAAAAACTGATCTCCGAATCGGCCGTACTTGATGAACAAACAATTACGCAACTGGAAAAAGAGCTTTCTGATAAACTCATTCCTTATCTTTCACAAGAAGCAGCAAAACTTCCATTACAGGCAGATGATGAGCTGGCG
The DNA here is from genome assembly GCA_943372605.1 of Chitinophaga pinensis. Taxonomy (GTDB): domain Bacteria; phylum Bacteroidota; class Bacteroidia; order Chitinophagales; family Chitinophagaceae; genus Sediminibacterium; species Sediminibacterium pinensis_H. The sequence goes on from CALRZI010000004.1 coordinate 178,602, forward strand.
CTGGACTGGTTCAATGGCAGACGAACACCTGATGCCAACCAGTTTTTAACCGGTAGCTTACATGGCTTAAATTTAGGAACCGATGCCCCGGCAATTTTTAAATCGCTGGTAGAAGCTACTTGTTTTGGTGCGAAGATGATTGTAGATCGTTTTATTACAGAAGGGGTTCCTGTAAAGGGTTTGATAGGATTAGGCGGTGTAGCAAAACGTTCTCCATATATTATGCAGACAATGGCAGACATTATGAATATGCCGATACGCATTCATAAAAGTGAACAGACCTGTGCTTTGGGTGCTGCTATGTTTGCCGCTACTGCTGCCGGTGTGTATACAAAAGTAGAAGACGCTATGAAGCAGATGGGACAAGGTTTTGATGCAGTATATGAACCCAATACAGCAAGGGTTCCATATTATCAGCAACGTTATATCCAATACCAGCGTGCAGGCGCTTTCACTGAAGCCAATGCACCAAAACAATAATAAGCTGTACCCTAAATAAATCAGCATGAGTAAGTATGATCAACTAAAAAAAGAAGCGTATGATGCCAATATGCAGTTACCAAAACTGGGATTGGTATTATTTACGTTTGGTAATGTGAGTGTGGTTGACAGAGAGAATCAGGTTTTTGCCATTAAACCCAGCGGTGTTCCTTATGAAGAATTGAGTCCTGAAAAAATGGTAATTGTTGATTTTGATGCCAATGTGATGGAAGGAGCATTGCGTCCTTCTTCTGATACAAAAACGCATGCAGTTTTGTATAAACACTGGGGCTCGATAGGCAGTATTGTACATACACATTCTACTTATGCCACGGCCTGGGCTCAGGCGCAAAGAGATATTCCTATTTTCGGTACTACGCATGCCGATCATACCACTGCATTCATTCCCTGCGCGCCACCCATGAGTGATGAAATGATTAAAGGTGATTACGAAACAGAAACAGGTTTTCAGATATTGAACTGTTTCAAAGAAAAATCGCTCGATCCAGCCGAAACAGAAATGATGCTGGTTGGTAATCACGCACCATTCACCTGGGGTAAAAATGCGCACAAAGCCGTTTATAACGCTGCTGTACTGGAAGAAGTGGCAAGAATGGCTTACCTCACTTTGCAGATCAATCCAAATGCTCCGGTATTAAAAGATGTATTGATCAAAAAACATTTTGAAAGAAAACACGGACCTGATTCTTATTACGGTCAATAATATTTATATCAACAAAGACAAGCACTATGATTAATCTGAAGCAACTGGAAGTTTGGTTTGTTACAGGAAGCCAACACTTGTACGGCGAAGAAACACTAAAGCAGGTAGCCGCTAATTCTACTGTAATTGCAGATGCGCTGAACAAGGCGCCTAATATGCCTGTTCAGATTGTTTATAAACCTACGGTAAAATCTACCGAAGAAATATATGCCATTTGTCAGGAAGCTAACAATGCAACCAACTGTATTGGTATCATTACCTGGATGCACACTTTCTCTCCGGCTAAAATGTGGATCAGCGGCCTGAAGATTTTGCGTAAACCATTGCTTCATTTTCATACACAATTCAATCGCGATATCCCATGGGCTACAATTGACATGGATTTTATGAATCTGAATCAAAGTGCGCATGGCGACAGGGAATTTGGTTTTATCATGAGTCGTATGCGTCTTGATAGAAAAGTAGTAGTGGGTCACTGGAGCGATGCTGAGTGTATCGATAAAATAAATGGCTGGGTGCGGGCCGCTGCAGGCTGGCATGACTGGCAAGGTGCGCGTTTTGTTCGCTTTGGCGACAATATGCGCTTTGTAGCAGTTACTGAAGGTGACAAAGTTGAAGCAGAAATTAAATTCGGTTACTCTGTAAATACCTATGGCGTGGGCGACCTTGTTCAGGTAATGAATGAAGTAAGTGATGGTGAAGTGAACACTCTGGTTGATGAATATATTGCTTCTTATACACTGATGGACAGTTTACAAAAAGGAGGCGCGCAACATGCTTCACTTAAAACTGCCGCTAAAATTGAACTGGGTATTGAACGTTTTCTGAAACAGGGTAATTTCAAAGGGTTTACCACTACGTTTGAGGACCTGCATGGTCTGGAACAATTACCGGGTATTGCAGCACAACGTCTCATGGCTAAAGGATATGGATTTTCAGGTGAAGGCGACTGGAAAACAGCGGCATTGGTTCGCGCCATGAAAGTAATGGGTAGCGGTTTAAAAGGCGGTAACTCTTTCATGGAAGATTACACTTATCATTTTAATCCTGATAACAAACTGGTATTGGGTGCACATATGCTGGAGATCTGTGAATCTATTGCAGATGGCAAACCAAGTTGTGAAATACATCCTTTGGGTATTGGCGGTAAAGCCGATCCTGTGAGACTTGTATTTAACTCAGGTTCTGGTCCGGCCATCAATGCTTCGATTGTTGATATGGGCAACCGTTTCCGTTTACTGGTAAATGATGTGATGGCTGTTGCGCCTATCAGCAGCTTGCCTAAACTGCCCGTTGCAAGGGTGCTTTGGAAGCCTTATCCTGACATGCAAAACGGTTGTGCAGCATGGATACTGGCCGGTGGCGCGCATCATACCTGCTATTCACAGAATATTACATCGGAGCAAATGGAAGATTTTGCAGCGATGGCCGGTATTGAATTTGTTTGCATTAATAACAATACCAAAATGTATCAATTTAAAAATGAATTGCGCTGGAATGATAAGTTTTATCAATAAAAAGCGAAATTACGCATACGAAAACCACTAACTAATGAAAGGACTTGCCACCATTGACATTATTGTCTTTCTCTTTTATTTTATCATCGTAGCCGGGTATGGTTACTGGATCTACCGCAAAAAAAAGAAAACTACTACCGACACCAAAGATTTCTTTCTGGCCGAAGGTTCACTTACCTGGTGGGCCATTGGTGCCTCACTCATTGCATCCAATATTTCTGCGGAGCAGTTTATTGGCATGAGTGGTGAAGGTTTTTTTGTGGGAACAGCAGTTGCCGCTTATGAATGGATCGCCGCTCTGGCACTGATCATCATTGCCATCTGGTTTATGCCGATCTACCTGAAGAACAAGATCTTCACCATGCCACAGTTTCTTACCAATCGTTACAACGAAACGGTTGCATTGATCATGGCAGTGTTTTGGTTATTTCTGTATGTATTTGTAAACCTTACTTCCATACTTTATCTCGGTGCGGTTGCCATCAATGGTCTGGTAGGCGGACAATACCTGCACCTGATCATGGTATTGCTGGCAGTTTTTGCACTCATCATTACACTGGGTGGTATGAAAGTAATTGGTTACACAGATGTTATTCAAGTAGCTGTACTTATTATTGGTGGGTTGGCCACAACCTATATGGCCTTACTGATTGTAAGTGAAAAGTTTGGTCTGGGTAAAGACGTCATTGCAGGTTTCAATACACTGCTCAAAGAAGCTCCTGACCATTTCCATATGATTCTCGATAAACCTGGTCCGAATGCCACACAGGAAGAGATCAATAAATATCTCGTATTGCCAGGTATTGCCATGTATTTCGCCGGTCAGTGGATCGTTAACCTGAATTACTGGGGATGTAATCAATACATCACACAACGTGCATTGGGTGCCAATCTGCAAACCGCCAGAACGGGTATCCTGTTTGCCGGTCTGTTGAAATTAATGATGCCTGTAATTGTGATGTTGCCAGGTATTGCCGCTTATGTTTTATACAAGAATGGTCACCTGCCGCAACTGGAAGGTGGTAGCAAGGATGGTGCTTATTCTGCTATTTTGAGCTTCTTACCTAGCGGATTAAAAGGCTTGTCAGTAGCTGCATTAACAGCAGCCATTGTGGCATCACTTGCAGGAAAGGCAAATAGTATTTCTACGATTTTTACACTCGACATCTATAAAAAATATCTCAAGCCAAATGCCGATGAAAAGAAACTCGTTTGGACAGGAAGGGTAACCATTTTTGTTGCGATGATTGTTAGTGTACTGTTCACCTGGAACGATACATTGGGTATTGGTGGTGAAGGTGGATTTACTTTTATTCAGAAATATACCGGCTTTATTAGTCCGGGTGTATTTGCCATGTTTATTCTGGGTATGTTCTGGAAGAGAACAACGGGTGCTGCTGCTATTGCGGGTGTAATCTGTGGTTTTGCACTCTCTGTATTCTTTAACAACTATGCCCCGGCATTATTAGGTAATGAAACCATTTTATACACTGCTTATCCAAATGGTAAAGGCGGTTATGAAATTCCATTCCTGATTAATATGGGTTGGTCATTCTTCTTTACCATGGTAGTGATGATCCTCATCAGTCTCCGCGGACCGAAAGTGAATCCAAAATCTTTCATATTTGAAAAAGGCATGTTTAAAGTAAGTAACTCTGTACTGGTGTTAATCATCATTACACTATTGTTACTCACTGCTCTCTACGTAAGGTTCTGGTAAAATCAGTTATTCCATAAAATAATAAAGGGGACCGTAACAGTCCCTTTATTATTTTATACAGTTCCACACCATTATAAACGACTCTGCAAAAACTCTGCTTACTCTTGTTCTTTGCGGTATAAATTCACCGGAGAGAAAGGAGAACACAGAGTTTACGCAGAGTTAATGGTTGTTTAAAATTAATTTAGCAATGGAATTAATGTCGTGTAATCATTTGCAAAGGCAATGATGTTAGGGTACTGACTGAATTCTTCCGCTGTATGCATGGTAGTGAGTACAACAGCTTTCATGCCTGCATTCTGTGCGGCTTCTACGCCTTTGGGTGCATCTTCAAATACAATACAATCTGAAGGGTTCAAACCCAATTCCTTTGCACCTTTTAAATAGGTTTCCGGATCGGGTTTACTATCTTTTACATTCTCTGCACCAACGATAGAATCAAAATAGTGTCTGATATTAAGGCCATCTATTGCAAAATCAATGTTGAATAAAATAGCGGCAGAACCAATTCCCATTTTAATATCTTTCTCTTTTGTTTTCTCCAGGAATGTTTCCAGTCCGGGTAATCCCTTTAATTGAGGCTTGTATAGTTCCTGGTATTTCTTTTCTTTTTCTACGGAAAGGCGATCCATTTCTTCCATGGTAAAATGATCCGGACCAAATATTCTGATCAACAACTCTACATTTTTTCCATACATATGAGATGCCACTTCTTCCCAGCTAAGATCGGCACCCAAGTCCTTCGTCAGAATATCGTACCATACCTGTTTATGATACTGCATATCATCTATCATCGTTCCGTTCAGGTCGAAAAGAAAACCCTTTGCTGTCTGCAACATATTGTTTCACTGATTTATGGGCGCAAATTAGTGCATCAGCAGCACTTGCCTGTTTTATTTATTGACCTATTCTTTGCAAAAATTCAGGAAATATTTTCTACCAATGCGCTGTTCGCTTTCAGCATTGCCAGTCCTTCTTTTCTCGTCATATACGGCACGCCGTTTTTGTGATTGATTTTGCTAATCCTGTTCATGATGGACCAATGCCTTGTTATTTCTTTCCATGCAAAAAAAACAGAATGTCGCGGGTCATACATATGTGTGGGCTCGCTTCCGGAACCATTTAGTTCAATAATAGAAAAATTTTTTCCTTCCCGCAGTTCTTCAATGCTATTGTATCGTACATCCATCCTGCCGTAATAAAATCCTTTGATCTGTTTCGCCAGTTCGTCAATCACCTGGTTTAATTTTTCATCAGCAAGATCTGTTACATCCAGAAACTTTGCCCCCCTCGCGTGGTTGCCATAGGGAACCAGTAGTTTGCGTTCCCCGCATAGCAATACCATTGTTAACTCATCTGGTATACTTTTTCTAAGTGTTGGTAATTGAAGAATGAATCGCGGGTTCTGTTGTAATAACTCATCAACAGTTAATTTCCCATCTCCTGTAACTGATAATAATTCTTTACCAACTATACCTGTAATATGTCCTTTTTCTTCGCCGGGTATCCGGTAATAAAAAATACCTAACTCATCCTCGTAAGGAATATATGCCTGCACCAGGAAATCAACTTTACTTTTTTGGGCGTAGTTCAACAGATCCTGATCATTCTCCAATTTTTGTACACTCATTCCTCTCATACCAATATCAGGCTTACCAATAGCCGGATATTGAATGGCTGTACTTTTTATCTTTTCAAGTACTTCTGCTCCTGCTGTACCTGCGTAAAAAAAAACAGTAGTGGGATAAGTCCCTTCCGGTAAAATATCATAAATCTCCTTTTTACTTTCCATCAAAAAACCACCGTTACGTATACCGGGATTAGCTGCATTGATATAAAAGAATGCCCTTGCTTTCAAGCAAAGCCAAAACCAATAGGGATAAAGAGGGGCATACAATACTGCAAAAGGCCAGTATTCCCAATGAAATATTTTAATAAAGAGAGGATGATAGCTCAGTTTTTTAAAGAAACGCATGGGTGAAAGTTAGGCCACTGGCTGTTCCTGAACAAATGTAAGCGTTGTCTCGCTTTGCTCCTGACTCACCAAGTCTTCATAACGCATGATTACCTGCTTACCGTTACATTCCATATTTGTTACGCTAACCGTAAACATGGTATTGTTCCTGTTCATACAGATATCATTTTCCTGGTCTCCCTCGCCGCCAAATAAATGGAACTTTCGAATATCTGCTGCCGATGGATGCGGGTGCTGTTGTAACCAGTTTTTAAACCATTGTTCCCGTCTGTGTATGATTTCAGATGTATAGAGTGTTACAGATGACCATATATGAGGTTGGCTGGTATCCATTTCCCGTATATATTTTTCTTCCCCACTCCACCTGCATTCATGTAACAAGCCATCTTCCCAGATAACCAGTGTAAAAGGTTCTATACCCAAAAGATTGATCCTTTTAAAAGCAGGTAAGGCTTTTGGTTCCGACAACACATCAAGAAAAACCAGGCCCCGGCTTTTTTGGTATTCAGCAGCAGGTTCATGTTTTATAAATCCGCCGTTGAGCAATACCATGAGTGTACCGCTGTCAGAAGCACCAATCCAGGTACCACCTGCCTGTGCGTCTTTCGGAAACAAGAGATTTGTTGAATCAGTTGCAGTGATTGCTGGTGGAATTGCTTTTTTACGAATGCCTTTTTCATCTCGATTGGATGTAAGCAGTATTTTATTTCCGAGGGGAATAAATGTTACTGTGCACATGCTTCCCTGTGTTTTATGGTAGATGTGGCCACTCCAAAACCATCGGGTAATGTAATATCAGAAAGCTCTGATACACCTACCCGAATCAATGCCATATGATGTACGGTATGCTCCAGGTTATACACCACTTCACGGTAATAATTACTTTCTACCGTTACAAGTTCATTCGACACATCGTCGTAACTCATTTCAAGCTGAAGGTTTTTATCTGCCCGTACCAGGCTATTGCTTATTTCATGCAACAGACGAATAGCCAGATCTTTATCAGTTTCTATCTGTTTGTCGCGTTTTCTTTTTTCATAATTCACCAATCCATTTTCATATCCGTTTTCAAGGCATTGAAAAAGTTCCACAATATGACGCACATGCTGACCAATGGTTGCATTGAACAGCGATTTACTACATGCTGTATACTGTTCGGGAGTTAATTTGTCCAGCGTTTCATGTAACTGAACGAATATATTTTTAATAGCTTGGGCAATCTGCATATTAAGTGGTTCTATACTTTTACAACGAATATAACCGGCATTTCCTTATTTTCCTACGCGCTTACTCACTTACGCACCATTGATTTGTCCGGTTTTTCAATCTGGTTATACCAATCGCTTCTGGTGGTGAAAATAATCTTCTTTTGTGAAATCGGTATAATTCGCCCATTTGCAATATCCACAGCAGTTTTCACCGACAGAAAAAATAGTCTGACCGATACATTTTCAGCCTGTTTGCTGTAAAATAAACTTTTTAGGTTACTGATGTCTGCGCTTTGACATTTTGTTTAAAAAATCAAGCAACTGTTTCCTGTTTAACCATACCAGTAACAAAGCTGCCAGCCATACAACCGATGCATAAATGAATAATAACCCATGGTCGTTTTTCACCTCTATACCTAATACAAACAAGTGAGAAAAGATGGCCCCGCTCATTATCCCAATTGCCAATATGGCTCCGATGGCTGTAGTTGGTTTGTATAAAATTAATACTGAGGCCATCAGTTCGGCTATACCAGTTGTGTACCTCCCCCATGGCTCCATATGCATTTGTGTAAAGATGAAAACAGATTCTTCCGCACCAGAAAATTTAAAGTAAAGTGTTTGCAGCATAATCAGCGCCGCTATGAGTTTTATGGCCCATTGAATGATGGATTGTATACGCTCTTGCATAAATGCTATTTTAAATTATTGAATATTTTTTTCCAGGCTTCATCAGCTTTTTGTTTCAGGGTTATTTCATCTTTGTTCCAGTCTTGTAGTGTGTTATTAAAAAATCTATTATAAAAAAGATAGAGCCTGTTGTTGATAATTTTAAAAGTTTGCGGATCAATACTTACTTTTTCTCCTTTAGCTCCCATGGCATAAGCACACCATCCTCCATATGCGGGCTCATAAGATGAAGGCGATTTAAGGAAAATATCTTTGTTGGTCTGGGAAGAAAAGTAGTAGGTCACTCCTTCGTAAGCAACAGCCAGTTCTTTTTTTCCCTTTGCTGCTTTTTTCCCTGTGAAATACGCTACCGGGTCGTATCCCTGTACCGCCAGACTATTTTCTGAAAGATTAAACTGCTTTTTTCGATCTGCCTTATCCTGTGCAATAGCAAAAATGGCTGCCTGTAAGCATACCACAAGAAGTAAATAGTGAAGTTTCATAACCGGGTTTAGTTAATTTTTAATACCCTGTCTTTGGACCAGGTTTGCTAACAATTGACGTACAGTTAAAACCATCCTTACAAGCTATACCAATCATTTCTTCTCATACAGTTCAGGTTTCTTAAGCTATGTTTAATCCATTGCTGTCCAACATTTAAACTTCTTACTCTACATTTATTTTTTTAACTTTAAAACTCCCTTAACAACCTTCACCTCTTTCATGAATCAGGATATCAACAAGAAGTATATCAGGTTCGCCTCAATTTTCGCAATTGTGCTTGGATTTGTGGTAATGACAGGATGGGTTTTTAATATCCAGTTATTTACAACAATCTTACCTGGCTATGTGAGCATGAAGTTCAATACAGGGTTATTATTTGTTCTTGCAGGGATAGTATTATACTCACTGATTGCTGATAAATGGCGTTGGATTAGAACAATATTCAGTTTAATACTACTATTTACAGGTATTTTCACATTCCTGCAATCGATTTTAAATTTTGATGTTGGTATCGACCAACTATTTATCAAAGACTATTATGTGGTAGAAGATGGATCCTATTCCCCGGGCAGAATGGCACAAGGCACTTCTTTTTCTTTTTTCGTATTAGGTATCGCATCTTTACTGGTTAATGCCTCTCACAAATTCTTAAAACTAATCGCCCAATATATTTTTCATTTAGTTACACTGATTTCATTTCTTGCTATTATCGGATACATTTTGGGCGTACCCATTTTTTATAAATTATCGGCTCTCGGATCTATGGCCATTCATACTGCTATACTATTTTTCATCATTTCAGTTGCGGCCTCTTTATGGAACAAGCAGTTAGGCATTACTGGTTTGATTACCGGTAACGGAGTAGGAAATATTATGGCCCGACAGTTGTTCCCTACACTTACCATTGCTGTTTTGTTTCTTAGTATTATCAGAATTTATTTACATCGGGGAGGTCTTATCAGTGTTGAGTTTGGAATCGCTTTGTTTGCCACTTCATTCATACTTGTAGGGTTACTTTTGATAACACTCTCTGCCCGGCAATTGAACAAGATAAATATCAAAAAAAATATTGCCGAAGACCAATTATTAAGTCTGAATAAAAACCTGGAAAAAATTGTTGAAGAGAGAACCCATGAATTATGGAAAAGCGAACAACTTTTAAAAGGCATTATCAATAATACTTCTGCAGCTATCTTTTTAAAAGACACTAAAGGGAAATACCTGTTGGTTAACCGCCGTTTTGCAAGCGATTTCGATCTTTTAGAGCAAGATATAATAGGTAAAACCGCTTTCGATCTTTTCCCGGAAGAAGTAGCTGCCAAACTCATAAATAATGAATCCTCTATTATTACGTCTAAAGAAGGCTGTACCGCTGAAATGACCACTCTTGTGAGAGGGGTTTCTAAAACAATGCTTACCAATAAGTTTCCTTTACTCGATGAAAAAGGAAATGTGTTTGTCATCTGCGGCGTTGCTACTGATTTTACCGAAGTAAAAAAATCCAGAACAGAGCAGGAGATATTGTCGTTTCAGTTACAGCAGAAAAATCAACAGCTGCTCAACTTTGCTCATATTACTTCACATAATTTACGCTCCCCGGTCAGTAACCTGAATTCTTTATTATGGTTGTATAAGGAAAGTCAGACGGAAGAAGAGAAGGCGCTTTTATTTGAGAAATTTGAAACAGTTATTCATCATCTTTCTGAAACGCTCAATGAATTAGTAGATGCCCTGAAAGTACAGGAAGATACCGGCAAGAAAAGAGAGTCACTGCAATTTGAAGAAGTTTTTAAAAAAGTAAAAGATAGTATGGCCGGTAAAATAATGGAGACTGAAGCGGTGGTGAGTTACAATTTTACCAAAGCTCCTGCCATTGAATACCCAAGACTTTATCTGGAAAGCATTTTACAAAACCTGCTCTCCAATTCACTAAAATACAGATCACCTTTACGCACACCGGTTATTTATGCCGAAACTTTGTTCGACAATGGAGTGCTCATTCTGAAATTTAAAGACAATGGCTTAGGTATTGACCTAAACAGGCATATCGATAAATTATTTGGTTTAAATAAAACCTTCCACCGTCATGAAGAAGCGAAAGGTGTTGGGCTGTTTATTACAAAAACACAGGTTGAAGCAATGGGCGGATCTATTACTGCCATTAGTGAAGTAGATAAAGGTTCTACATTTATCATTTATTTCAATAAGAAAAACGCCTGATCGATTATCGGCTTAGTAACCATTCTTTTAACACTGCAAAAGATGGTTGTATTTCAAGCGCCTGTTTTTGCAAATGAAACAATGGCTGAATCGCAGCCGGTATTTCTGGTTCTATCCCTGTAGCTTTTTGTACCGTGTCAGGAAACTTAACCGGATGGGCTGTTTCGAGCATTATACCCTTCTGGTGCGGTTCGGCACACTTTTCAAATGCCTTGTATGCTACGGCGCCATGCGGATCTAACATATAACCATAGCGATCATAAACCACCCTCATAGTATCTATCGTCTCTGTATCTGTAACGGTTACACTTTGTAATACTTCATGTATGGGTACACCTGCCACTTTAAACAACTCAATGATCCTGATTAAATTACTTGGATTACCCACATCCATTGCATTTGAAATGGTAGCAACAACATTTTTAGGTGTATGTGTTCCTGTTGCTAAATAATGCGAAACAGTGTCATTTATATTACAAGCTGCCACAAAATGCTGAACAGGCAACCCTGAATATTTCGCCAGCAATCCCGCACAAATATTTCCAAAATTGCCACTGGGTACCGATATAACTGGTGGATGTAATTTATCTGACCATTGTTGCCATGCAAAGAAATAATACAACTGTTGCGGCAGCCAGCGAGCCACATTAATAGAGTTGGCTGAAGTGAGCTGAAGCCGTTGCTGCAGGTCCACATCCATAAAAGCATCCTTTACCATAGCCTGACAATCATCGAAACTACCTTTCACTTCCAATGCGGTAATATTCTGACCACAGGTAGTTAATTGCAGTTCCTGCACTGGACTTACTTTTCCTGATGGATATAATATCACCACTTCCACAGCATCTACACCCAAAAAACCATTGGCAACAGCACCACCGGTATCGCCAGAGGTAGCTACCAGCACTGTTGTTTTTTTATCCTGTCCTTTTGAAAAATAACCCAGACAGCGACTCATAAAACGGGCACCTACATCTTTGAAAGCTAGTGTGGGCCCATGAAATAATTCAAGTGAACCTATTTTTTCATTTACAGGAACCAGTGGAAAAGGGAAGTTGATGGTTTCTGCAACGATCGTTCTTAATGCATTTTCGTCTATAGTTTTTCCAATATAAGGTTTCATGACTTCATAAGCCATTTCTTCTTTGTTCATCCGTTCAAGCTGACCTATAAACGATTCCTTTAGTTTAGGCAACTCCACAGGAAAATATAAGCCCTTGTCAGGTGCCTGTCCGCGAATGGTAGCTTCCCTGAAATCAACATCTGGCGATTGCCTGTTTAAACTATGATAACGCATTTTATTTTTTTTATTCTTCTACAATATCTACTCCCGATGAATGAATGGTAGTTACGTATGTGTGATGTTCGAGCCCAAGTTGCTGGTACACTATTTTCATTACCTGTTCTACTGCTATTGCCGTTTTTTCGTCTTTACTTAACATGAAAATGGATGGGCCAGACCCGGAGATTCCTCCGCCAAGCGCCCCGGCCTCCTTGCTTTGTATTTTCACCGCTTCAAAACCGGGAATAAGTATACTTCGCACAGGTTCTATTAATACATCTTCCAGAGAACGACCTATCAGCTCATAATCGTTTTTTAGTAAGCCCGTTACCAATCCTGCAATATTGCCCCATTGTTTAATTGCGTCTTTCAGATAAACTTGTTTTTTGAGGATACTTCTTGCATCAGCAGTACGTACTTCTATTTGTGGGTGAACGATGGTAACAAATAATGGAGGTGCCGTAAGTGAAACTATATCGAGTGGATGAATGGAGCGGATAAGTGTTATGCCTCCATAAATACATGGTGCAATATTATCTGCATGTTTTACACCCGATGCCAGTTTCTCGCCATTCATCGCAAAACGTATCAGATCTTCCTTGCTAAAAACCCCATCCAATAAGGCGTTGGCAGCTACCACTGCACCTGCTGAGCTGGCTGCACTGGAACCCACACCACTACCAGGTTTAATGTGCTTGTGAATCGTGAGCTCAAATCCGATCGGCATGGTCAATTCTTCCAACATTGCCATTAATGCTGCACCTGCTACATTTTTTTCCGGCTCAACGGGTAACTGGTAATTGTCTTTATTGATAATGGTAATGCCGGGCTGGTCTGTTATTCGTATCCACATCTCATCATAAGGTTCTTTCACGGCAAATCCAAGGATATCAAATCCACATACCATATTCGCTACAGTAGCCGGTGCATGTACCTTAATCATTTTTCCTGTTTTCATGTGTTTATTTTTATTGATTTTAGTCACATGGAATTCGCCAGTAAACATTCCAGTTGGTATCAAAATTTGTTATGGCTCATTTCATATCATTTAAATTCTTGCTACACGAATAATATCTGCAAATACACCTGATGCAGTAACATCTGCACCGGCACCAGCTCCTTTAATTACCAATGGTTGCTCGGGATAGCGATCGGTATAGAACAATACAAGGTTATCTTTTCCATACAAATGATAGAAATCGGAGCTGGGTGGTATATGTTCTAGTCCAACCGAGGCTTTCCCATTTTCATATGTAGCTACAAATTTCAACTTGGCTCCTTCATCAGATGCTTTTGTAAATAATAATTTGAAATGATCTTCCTGTTTTGCCATCTCTGCATAAAAATCTTCCACTGATCCTCTGAAACATGATTCGGGTAAGAAATAGCGATTGTTTATCTGATCCATTTCCATTCGCTGTCCAGATTCTCTGGCAAGTATCATTATTTTACGCATCACATCGGTACCGCCCAAATCGAGCCTTGGATCGGGTTCTGTATATCCTTCTATCTGTGCCTGTCTTACTACTTCTGCAAATGGTTTAGTACCATCGTAATGATTAAAAACATAATTGAGTGTACCGGAAAGCACCGCTTTTATTTTGTTTACTTTATCTCCACTCCTTAAAAGATCGTTCAGCGTACCAATCACCGGTAAACCAGCACCTACATTTGTTTCAAATAAAAAGAGCGCATTGTATTCACGAGCCAGCGATTTTAGTTGTTCATATTCTGCATAGGCAGATGAGCAGGCAATTTTGTTACAGGCTACGACTGAAATACTTTTTTCAAGTAAGCAGCCATATACTTGTGCCACTTCTTCATTAGCCGTAACATCAACAAATACGCTGTTGCGCAGGTTTTTCTCCCTGATCTGCTGAACAAATTCCTTAATACCGGAAGCCGGGGCTTCGGCCAGCAATGTTTGCCATTGTTCCAGTTCTATACCCTGATCAGCCAGCAATGCTTTTTTACTATTGGCAATACCTACCACCCTTACCTGCAGGTTGAGCTGTTCCTGTAAAAACTGTTGTTGTTGTTTTATTTGTGCAATCAGTTTACCACCTACATTACCAGCTCCTGCAATAAACACATTCAGTTGTTTGTAACTCGTTTCGAAAAAAACTTCATGCAATACATTGATTGCTTTTCGTACATCTTTGGTAGCAATTACCGCTGAGATATTTTTCTCTGATGAGCCTTGTGCAATGGCTCTTATATTAATACCATTCCTTCCCAGTGCTCCAAACATCTTACCGCTTACACCCGGGTGACTTTTCATTTGTTCACCTACCAATGCTATAATGGCGAGATTGGTTTCTACTATCAGCGGATCTACTTTACCTGTCTGTATTTCATGGCTGAAAGCATGATCAACAGCTCTCTTTGCTTTTAAGGTATCAGCTTCATTGATACCCACACAAATAGAATGTTCCGATGAACTTTGGGTAATCAATATCACATTCACCTGTTCATTTGCAAGCGACTCAAATAGTCGTTTGGAAAAACCCGGAATACCTACCATTCCGCTTCCTTCCAGACTCAGCAAGCTGATACCTGTTATACTCGATATTCCTCTGATAAATCCATCAACAGCCTCTGTATGGCTTTCTATCAATGTTCCATGATCCAATGGTTCAAATGTATTTTTGATCCATACCGGTATTTTCTTAATCATTACCGGTTGTATGGTTGGAGGATAAATAATTTTAGCACCAAAATGTGAAAGCTCCATCGCTTCCTGGTACGAAATACGTTCAATGGGTTTTGCGTTTGATACCAGTCGTGGATCGGCTGTCATCATACCACTTACATCTGTCCATATTTCCAAAACAGCAGCATCCAAAGCCGCTGCATAAATGGCGCCTGTATAATCTGATCCGCCTCTGCCCAATGTTGTTGTATGCTCAGCAAGATTAGCTGCTATAAACCCGGGGATGATATAGTATTTCGCTTCATTGGCTTTGAACCAGGAGAATATTCTTTCATTGGTGATGGTAAAATCCACACTTGCATTGGAATAATTGGAGTTGGTAGTTACCAGATGTCTTGAATCGACCCATAACTGTTTTACATCTAATGACTGGAATTTGGCTGATATGATTTGCGATGTAAGAAGCTCACCAAAACTCACAATTTTATCCTGTGTACGCAGAGATAGTTCTTTTAGTAAATAAACGCCGTCGCAAATACCTTCCAGGTCGTTGAAATGCTGCTTTACCAGACTTAGCGTTGCACTTTGTTGCTGTATGGGCAATAATGCACGTACCAGTTCGAGGTGTTTTTGTTCCAGTTGCTCCAGTAATGTTTTATATGTTTCATCGGCTGTTGCAGCAAGTGTAGCAACTTTTAAAAGACTGTCTGTAACCCCACTCATTGCTGAAACCACCACAGCAATTTTATCTGTTCCTGTTTGTGTCAGAACAATGTTCACGACTTTTTTAATATTCGCAGCATTCGCTACCGAACTTCCACCAAATTTGAGAACCTTCATAATATGATTTGATAATGAATAAGAAAATATAATACCCGTTTTCCGCTGAAAACAGTCTGTTGACCCATGGTATGATATAGAATAATTAACCCTTTACAGGGTTGTTGTAGTGGTAATGATGGTAATAATAGCAGTTGCAAACAGTTGGGCTGTTTGTGAAGGAATGATATGTAACTGCTGATGTTTCATTACTCTATAAATATAGTATAGTTTTCGGAATTTATACTAGGTATCCGAAAAGATTATCCTGTTTATTTAATTCTGTATAATTTATCTGGTGTTTATCGAGGTTCTCGATCAGTATTTCGTAATCTTTTTTCGATTTCAGTTCTATCCCTACCAATGCAGGACCGGTTTCTTTGTTGTGTTTCTGCATGTACTCAAACCGGGTAATATCATCATCCGGACCCAACACATGATTTACAAACTGTTTCAGCGCCCCTGGTCTTTGTGCAAACCGAATGAGGAAATAATGTTTCAGTCCTTCGTATTGCAGTGACCGTTCTTTGATTTCCTGCATACGATCAATATCATTGTTACTACCACTTACAACACAAACCACATTCTTCCCTTCAATTTCATCTATAAAATCGTCGAGTGCTGCGATTGACAGGGCACCTGCTGGTTCAGCCACGATCGCGTCTTCATTGTACATGCGTAAAATGGTGGAGCAAACACGACCTTCGGGTACCAGTGTCATATCATCCAGTACATCTTTACATATATCAAATGTAATATCACCTACTCTTTTTACGGCGGCACCATCTACAAAACGTTCAATCTGATCCAATAAAACAGGCGCACCTGCTTTTAGTGCTGCTGTCATGGATGGCGCTCCTTCGGGCTCTACGCCAATGATTTTTGTTTTAGGTGAAAAGGTTTTGAAATAAGATCCTACACCTGCACTCAAACCTCCACCACCCACAGGTACAAACAGGTAATCGATTTCCGACAGGTCTTCCATGATCTCTACTCCAACAGTTGCTTGCCCTTCAATGATCCGCAGGTCATCAAATGGCGGAATAAATGTCATCTGGTGTTCCTGTGTATATTGTTTTGCCGCCGCTGCGCAATCATCGAAAGTGTCACCGGTTAATTTCACTTCTACAAAACCTTCCCCAAACATTTTGGTCTGACTTACTTTCTGGTTTGGTGTAATGATGGGCATAAATACCACCCCTTTTATATTCAGTTTTTTACAACTGTAGGCAAATCCCTGTGCATGATTTCCTGCACTGGCACATACTACTCCCTGTTGTAACTGCTCTGCAGGCAAACTACTCATCATATTATAAGCACCACGCAATTTATACGAACGTACTATCTGGAGATCTTCTCTTTTCAGATACACATTACAATTGTACCGACGTGATAAAGCCCGGTTATAGGTTAGTGGTGTACGGTTAACTACATTGAGTAACCGCTTTGCCGCTGCCTCAAAATCAAGTGTATGTGTAATTGCTGTACTCATATCTGTTACTATTGGCCCTCCCTATTGAAGAGAGGGCCATATGATTAAGGTGCTTATGCTTCTACCGACTCCGTTACTTTCTGGTTCTCCGGACGCAGACTTCTTACCGTTTTACCTGCCTGCCATAATTCGCTGTCGCGTAATTCTTTCAGTTCTTCTTCCAGTTTCTCACGATAATCCGGTTTACTGTTGCTTTCGATTGATTTGGCTGCTTCTTTTCCCGCTGCTACGCTTTCATACAATTCAGTAAATACCGGCAATGTAGCATCTCTGAATTTTTTCCACCAATCCAATGCACCACGTTGTGCAGTGGTAGAACAGTTGGCGTACATCCAGTCCATTCCGTTTTCTGCCACCAGCGGCATCAGTGATTGTGTTAACTCTTCTACGGTTTCATTAAATGCCTCTGATGGTGAGTGTCCTTTTGCGCGCAACACTTCGTATTGTGCCGCAAAAATTCCCTGCACAGCACCCATCAGTGTACCACGCTCTCCGGTAAGATCGCTGTACACTTCTTTTTTGAAATCTGTTTCAAAAAGGTAGCCACTTCCAATAGCAATACCCAGCGCCGCTACTCTTTCAAATGCACGACCTGTCGCATCCTGGAAAATTGCGTAACTACTGTTCAGTCCGCGTCCCTGTAAAAACATGCGACGTAATGATGTACCTGAACCTTTAGGTGCCACGAGAAAAACATCTACATCTGCCGGAGGAACAATACCAGTCTGTTCTTTATAGGTTACACCAAAGCCGTGTGAGAAATACAATGCTTTCCCGGGTGTTAAATATTTTTGTACGGTTGGCCATAGTTTAATCTGTGCCGCATCACTTAAGAGATAACAAATAATGGTTCCGCGTTCGAGTGCTTCTTCAATTTCAAACAGTGATTCACCAGGAACAAAACCATCGCGCACTGCTTTATCCCAGCTTTTTGAATTTTTACGCTGACCCACAATCACATTGATTCCATTTTCTTTCTGGTTCAATGCCTGTCCTGGTCCCTGAACGCCATAACCAATTACAGCTACAGTTTCATTTTTCAGTATTTCCTGTGCTCTTTCGAGCGGAAATTCTTCGCGGGTTACTACATTTTCTTCAACGCCGCCGAAATTTAATTTTGCCATGATGTTTGTTTTATAAGTTTTTGTTGCTTGTTTGTATTACATCGTAAATATTTCTTCCTGCTTTCCTAAATATTCATTTTCGATTACTTCATCACCCGGATCCTTTGCTTCAAATTCTTTGATCTTCTCGTGAAAACCTCGGCTTGCTTTAATGATGGCCACTCTCGCACTTCTTACAAATTCAATCAGTCCATGTGGCTCCAATACTGCAATCAGTCTGTTTGTTTCTTCTCTATGTCCGCTGGTTTCAAATATGGTATAGTCTTTTCTTATCACAACTGCTCTTGCTCCGTACTCTCTCAGCAATCTTTCTACTTTAACTTTTTCAGCAATTTCATCTGTAGATACTTTGTACAATGCTAACTCCTGCCATACAATTTCATCGTTGGTATTGTAGTAAGCCTTTAATACTTCTACCTGCTTTTCAATTTGTCTTACCAGTTTACGCACCACTTCTTCCAGTTCGTCGATTACAATGGTAAAGCGATGAATACCTTCTACTTCTGAAGGAGAAGTGTTCAGACTTTCGATATTGATTTTTCTTCTGGAGAAAATGATCGCAATACGATTCAGTAAACCAATATGGTTTTCTGTATATACCGTGATTGTAAATTCCTGCTTGCTCATACAATTATTTTAATCTTATTTCACTAACGCTACAACCTTGTGGCACCATCGGGAACACATTGTTTTCTTTACCTACCATTACTTCGAGCAGGTATGATCCATTATGTTGCAGCATGGTTTCGAGTGCCGGTTGTAACAATGCTCTTTCATTTACACTGTTTCCTTCAATACCATACCCTTTTGCAACCGTTACATAATTTGGGCTTGCGATGTCAACAAACGAATAACGTTTATCATGAAACAATTGCTGCCATTGACGCACCATTCCCAGAAACTGGTTGTTAAGGATTAATATTTTTACATTGATTCCGGTCTGCATAATAGTTCCCAATTCCTGTATGGTCATCTGTATACCTCCATCGCCAATAATGGCCACAACTGTTCTTTCCGGTGCTCCAAACTTGGCACCAATAGCAGCAGGCAGGGCGAAACCCATGGTACCTAATCCACCAGAAGTAATATTGCTTCTTGTTTCATTGAATTTAGCATAACGACAGGCTACCATCTGATGCTGGCCAACATCTGTTACAATTATGGCATCGCCATTGGTTAGCTCATTCAGTACACGTAACACTTCACCCATTGTCATCTGCTCTGTATCGGGATGCAGTTCATCAAAAATTACCTGTGTTTCTTCTTCCTGCTGAAAGGCTTTAAATTTTTCTACCCACTGCGGATATCCTTTCGACTGTATCTGTTTTGTAAGCAGGGGCAATGTCTCTTTACAATCACCCCAAACGCCCACCGTTGCTTTTACATTTTTATCTATCTCAGATGGATCTATATCGAGATGAATTATTTTAGCCTGTTTGGCATACTTATCCAGTCTTCCTGTAACACGATCATCAAAACGCATTCCAACGGCAATCAATACATCGCATTCATTGGTCATTACATTCGGGCCATAGTTGCCATGCATTCCCAGCATACCCATGTTCAATGGATGATCGGTTGATAATGCGCTTAAACCCAGTATGGTCCATGCTGCGGGAATACCTGATTTTTCAACAAAACATTTGAATTCTTTTTCAGCCTTACCTAAAATCACACCCTGTCCGAAAACGATAAATGGTTTTTCTGCAGCGTTGATGAGTTTTGCGGCTTCTTCGATAAACTCATTACGGATGATAGGTTTGGGCCTGTAACTCCTGATATGGTCACACTTGCAATAACCCTGGTATTCAAATTTCTGTAGTTGTGCATTTTTGGTAATATCAATCAACACAGGCCCCGGTCTTCCACTTCTTGCGATATAAAAAGCCTTCGCCAATACTTCGGGTATCTCTGTTGCATCTGTTACCTGATAATTCCATTTGGTGACCGGTGCAGTGATGTTGATTACATCTGTTTCCTGAAATGCATCGGTTCCCAACAAATGTGCAAATACCTGACCTGTTATACATACCAGTGGAGTGCTGTCGATTTGCGCATCAGCGAGACCTGTTACAAGATTGGTTGCACCGGGGCCACTGGTGGCAAACACCACACCGACTCTCCCTGACGAACGCGCAAAACCTTGTGCCGCATGTATACCACCCTGTTCATGACGAACCAGTATATGTTTCAACTTGTCGTGATAATCATACAAAGCATCATAAATAGGCATGATGGCTCCTCCGGGATAACCAAAAACGGTATCCACTTTTTCTGCGATCAATGCTTCCAGCACTGCCTGCGAACCAGTTAGTTCAGTTACCTGTTTTTGCTTTGTTTCTTCTTTCACAATTACAACTGCTTCCATCTTGTTTCAGTTATCGATGATTTAATTACAATTCGTCTGTTACACAACCTTCCGATGCATCTTTTACTACTTGCGCATATTTAAACAGTACGCCCTTGGTTGCATTTAATACCGGTCGCGTCCACTCTTTTCTTCTCATTTCAATTTCTGCTTCTGGTATTTTGAGCGTCATTTTTTTTGTCGATACATTCAGTTCAATAACATCATCGTCATGCACCAGTGCAATCAGTCCGCCATCATATGCTTCCGGTGTAATATGCCCAACTACAAAACCATGTGTACCTCCACTGAATCTTCCATCAGTAATCAATGCCACTGACTTCCCCAGTCCTGCTCCAATAATAGCTGAGGTAGGTTTCAACATTTCAGGCATACCTGGTCCGCCTTTTGGTCCCACATAACGGATCACTACTACGTCTCCTGATTTTATTTTTCCTGTATTGATACCATCAATTAAAGCATGTTCACCATCAAATACACGCGCCGGACCTTCAAATAATTCACCTTCTTTTCCACTAATCTTTGCTACACTTCCTTTCTCTGCCAGATTACCGTAAAGAATTTGTAAATGACCTGTTGCTTTTACAGGATGTTCTACCGGATAAATGATTTTTTGCTGATCAAAATCCAGATCAGGAACTGTTGAAAGATTTTCAGCCAGTGTTTTTCCAGTCACAGTTAAACAATCGCCATGTAATAACCCTTTGGCCAATAAGTATTTCATTACTGAAGGCAATCCGCCGTATTGATGCAAATCCTGCATCAGGTATTTGCCACTGGGCTTAAAATCGGCCAGTACAGGAACACGATCGCTGATTTGTTGGAAATCGTCTTGTGTTAAGGCCACATCAACCGACTTAGCCATAGCAATCAAATGCAATACCGCATTGGTGCTTCCACCCAACACCATGATAACTGTAATGGCATTTTCAAATGCTTTACGTGTCATGATATCTTTTGGTTTGATATCCAGTTCCAGTAAATGACGTATTGCTTTTCCCGCATCTAAACATTCCTGTTTTTTTTCTTCACTCAATGCTGGGTTGGATGATGAATAAGGTAAACTCATGCCCAATGCTTCAATAGCAGATGCCATGGTATTGGCAGTGTACATTCCACCGCAGGCTCCGGCACCAGGGCATGAGTGTTGTACAATTCCTTTGAAATCTGCTTCTGATAAATTACCTGCTATCTTTTGACCCAATGCTTCAAATGCAGAAACAATATTCAGGTCTTGTCCTTTGTAATGACCGGGAGCGATGGTTCCTCCGTAAACCATAATAGCGGGTCTGTTTAATCGGCCCATTGCAATAAGTGATCCAGGCATATTTTTATCGCAACCTGGTAAAGCAATGATCCCATCATAATATTGAGCCCCACATACCGCTTCAATAGAGTCTGCAATAATATCGCGACTTACCAGCGAGTAACGCATGCCATCTGTTCCATTACTCATGCCATCGCTTACGCCGATAGTATTGAAGATGAGTCCAACAAGATCATTATCCCACACACTTTGTTTTACGAGTTTAGCGAGATCATTGAGATGCATGTTACATGTATTGCCATCGTAGCCCATACTCACCACACCTACCTGTGCTTTTTTCAGATCTTCTTCTGTTAAGCCAATACCATAAAACATGGCCTGTGCAGCAGGTTGTGTAACATCCTGTGTAATGGTCTTTGAATATTTATTTAGTTCTTTCATGTTTCTTTTTTATTCCCGGATTGAAATCCGGGGCAAGGATTTTCAGGCTTCGATTGTTTCGCGTTTGTATGCTTTTTCTAATACGCTTGCTTCATATGCTTTTTGTAATACACTCCCCAGACTATTTTCCCATACTTGGGTGAATGGAATATTGTCCATTGATTCCAGTGCAACAACTTCGGCAGCAGTACCACAATAGAAAGCACTATCGGCACCCCGCATTTCTTCTGGTTTAAATTTTTTCTCCACAACAGGAATGTCCAGCGATTCACACAACTCCAATACAGTGGCCCGCGTAATGCCTGGCAGAATATTTCCGGTTGCTGGTGTATAGAGCACTCCTTCTTTTTCGAAAAAAACATTCGCCCCGGGTCCTTCAGCTACGTTACCCTCGATATCGAGTAACAATGCCTCATCATATCCATTGTCTTTTGCTTCCTGGCAGGCGAGTATAGAGTTTACATAATGGCCCGATACTTTTGCATTGATTTTAAACCCGGTTGGATTAGGGCGACGATAAGATGAAGTCATAATACGCATCTGATTACTGAGGTATCCATTGGTCCATTCCCATGCAGTAATAGCTAGCTGACTTTCTTTTCCTTTTGATAACGACATATTGGGTGAACAGAGTACTACAGGTCTGATATAAGCATCACTGAAACCATTGCGTTGTAATACTTCATAAGTCAGTTTAATCAGCTCTTCAGTAGATGTATTAAAGGGAATACCCATTACTTCTGCCGAGTAACGCAAACGATCATAGTGTTCCTTGGCTTTAAAAATGCGTGTTCCGTTTTCAGTATAATATGAGCGGATGCCTTCAAACACTGCATAACCATAATGCAGCGACTGTCCATACAGGTCGATCTTCGCATCTGCTGCTTTCATGAATGTCCCATTGAAATACACTACTGTTGACTCGCTGTAATACATATTCTTTGTTTTGCTGTAAATAAAAAAGCCCCGCCTTTTTGGAGGCGGGGCTGTATGTTTAATCTTTTCGTTACAATTACATAAGGGCTCCTCCTCCGTTCAGTGCAGGAATAATAATGACAACCACAATAATAATTGTGTTGATGTTGTTGACAATATTGATACTGTTTTTGAACATAGAGTGGTGCTCGTTGATAACGAAGATAGTCCCACCTCTCGAAAAAAACAAAGAACTTTTTTATTTATTTTTCAACCACCTGTTTTATTACGAACAAGCGTTTGTTATTGCTATGCTCTAAAAGCCAAGTGCGGCGCATACTCCAGAGTATTTTGCCGCACTTGCAATTATTAAATCCATCCGTATGTTTTACGATCTATATGATCGTTGATTTATTCAGACTTGTATTCGTACCAATTTCCGTGTCAGTATTTCTTTCTATATGATCTGCAATCAGGTCACCAATGGCAGTTGTTGAATAATTGTTCACGGGATCTATATCTTTCGATACGAATCCGTTAAGCAGGGTCCATTCAACTGCTTTGCGAACAGCCACTGCTTCCTGCTGCAACCCGAAATGGTCGAGTAACATGGCTGCTGAAAGTATTGATCCCAAAGGATTTGCAATATCTTTTCCTGCCGCCTGAGGATATGAACCATGAATGGGTTCAAACAATGCTACCGTATTACCCACAGATGCAGATGGTAATAAACCCAATGAACCACTCAATACACTAGCCTCATCGCTAATGATATCGCCGAACATATTCTCCGTTAATACCACATCAAACTGGGCTGGATTGAGAATAATTTGCATGGCAGCATTATCAACAAACATGTAATCAACGGCTACGTCAGCATAATTCACGCTTAACTGCTGCACTACTTTGCGCCAAAGACGTGAAGTTTCCAACACATTGGCTTTGTCTACCAGCGTAAGTTTCTTTCTTCTTTTTTGCGCATACTGAAATGCAAGGTGTGCAATTCGTTCAATTTCTTCTACCGAATAAGTACATTCATCTACGGCAACGGTTCCATCGGCCTGCAATTCTTTCTTACCAAAATAAATACCACCTGTTAACTCACGGAAGATCACAAAATCTACATTCTCCAGTTGTTTTGCTTTCAGTGGCGACATATGTTGCAATGCCTTATAAGTATCAATAGGTCTGATATTCGCATAGAGCCGTAACACTTTTCTCAACTTGAGCAAACCCTGTTCAGGACGAACTGTTGCAGCAGGGTTATTATCATATTTAGGATCGCCGATGGCGCCAAATAAAATAGCATCGCTTTGCAAACAGGTATCAACGGTTGCATCTGGTAAAGGATTACCTGTCTGGTCAATCGCAATCGCACCCATGACTGCATAACGATAATCGAACTGGTGACCAAAACGTTTGGCCACTGCATCTAATACTTTTACGGATTGATTGGTGACTTCAGGTCCAATCCCATCTCCAGGTATAACGGCAATCTTCTTATTCATTTCTCGGGTTTATGCGGGTGTTTGTTCAAATATTTCTATTTCCTGTTTCATGCTGATCAGGTAATCAATATCATCATACCCATTCAGTAAACAGGTTTTTTTATAGCTGTTAATTTCAAATGATTCCTGCTGACCGGTAGCATCAATAGTGATCGTTTGTGCAGCCAGATCGATTGTTATTGTTGTAGTGTTGGGTTGTGCAAAAATTTGTTGCAGAAAAGATTCACTAACAGTTACTGGTAATAATCCATTATTCAATGCATTGTTCTTAAAAATATCTGCAAAGAAACTCGACACTACAGCAGCAAACCCATAGTCTTTAATAGCCCATGCTGCATGCTCACGCGATGAACCACATCCGAAATTTTTTCCTGCTACCAATATTTCTCCACTAAACACAGATTGATTCAATACAAAATCAACCTTGGGTTGTTGCTCATCATCATTTGTATAGCGCCAGTCACGAAACAGATTTTTACCAAACCCATCTCTTGTAGTTGCTTTTAAAAACCTTGCAGGAATAATCTGATCCGTATCAATGTTTTCCATTGTAATCGGAACAAACCTGCTTTGTATTGTTGTTACTTTATTCATGTTTCTTTGGGGCTGTGAGCTATGAGCAAAGGATGCTCGTGGCTCATAGCTCATAGCTTATATTAGTTCTCTTACGTCTGTTACTACTCCTGTTATTGCTGCCGCTGCTGCTGTAAGCGGACTTGCCAGTAATGTTCTTGCGCCTGCACCCTGTCTGCCTTCAAAATTTCTATTGCTGGTACTGATACAATATTCACCGGCCGGTATTTTGTCTTCATTCATACCGAGACATGCGCTGCAACCCGCCTGTCTTATTTCAAAACCTGCTTCCCTGAAAACCTTATCCAATCCTTCAGCCTGTACCTGTTTTGATACCTGTTGTGATCCGGGAACAATCATCACCTGTACCTGTTCATGCTTTTTTCTTCCCTTGATTAATGATGCTACCATACGTAGATCCTCGATCCTTGAATTGGTACAGCTTCCAATGAAAACATGTTGTACAGGCATACCAAGCAAGGATTTACCACTTTCCAATCCCATGTATTGTAATGCTTTCATGATATTGTTTCGCTCTCCCTCATCAGGAATACTTTCTGCAACAGGAACGAGTCCATTGATCGCTATGCCCAAACCCGGATTTGTTCCATAAGTAATCATGGGTTCTATTGCAGATGCATCAATATGAATTTCTTCATCGAATACAGCATCAGCATCGCTGTATAATTGTTGCCATGCTGCTACTTTCTTTTCCCACTGCTCTCCCGATGGTGCAAATTGTCTTCCCGTCATGTAACTGAAAGTAATTTCATCCGGAGCAATCATCCCGCCACGCGCACCCATTTCAATACTCATATTGCAAATGGTCATTCTTGCTTCCATTGATAATGAACGGATAGCGGAGCCTGCATACTCTACAAAATAGCCGGTTGCCCCACTTGCTGATATTTTAGAAATGATATATAAAATAATATCTTTCGACACCACTCCTTTATTCAATTCTCCTTCAATATTAATACGCATCAGCTTGGGTTTGCTTTGCATAAGACACTGAGATGCAAATACCATTTCCACTTCACTGGTTCCAATACCAAATGCGATGGCTCCAAATGCTCCGTGTGTGGATGTATGGCTATCGCCACATACAATGGTCATACCCGGTTGTGTAATACCCAACTCAGGTCCAATTACATGTACAATACCCTGAAAAGGATGACCCAATCCGTATAATTCAATATTGTGTTTCTTGCAATTTTCAATCAGTTGCTGCACCTGTAAACGCGACAATTCATCTTTAATAGGCAAATGCTGGTTCAGTGTAGGTACATTATGATCAGCCGTGGCTACAACCTGATCAGGTCTGAAAACAGAAAGCCCCCGCTTTTCAATACCCTTGAAAGCCTGGGGACTTGTTACTTCATGAATGAAATGTTTATCAATATACAATACCGACGGACCTCCGTCGATCTGTTTGACAACATGCTTGTCCCAAATTTTTTCAAATAATGTCTTTGCCATACTTCTTTAAAATTGCCTGGCATTTAAAAAATGCCAGGCTGAGAAAAACTAAAACTATGCTGATGAGAAAATCCTATGCCATTGCCGGCTCAGGTTTGTAGGCCTGTGCCATTGCATGCAGATCGCTCTCCTCCACTTCTTTTTTCTTGTCTGCTACCTGTAAAAATGACTGGTATAAAACATCGATATCATTCCTGTTATACTGATAACCCAGTTTCTGGAAACGGTGTGCCAGCGCACTTCTTCCGCTTCTTGCTGTTAATACAATCTTACTTCCTTCGGCACCCACTTCCTCCGGATTGATGATTTCATAAGTTTGCGCATCTTTCAGAAAACCATCCTGATGAATACCTGATGAATGTGAAAATGCATTGGCGCCTACAATTGCTTTGTTGGGTTGAACAGGCATACGCATTATATCTGATACTTCACGACTCATCGGATTCAATTGCTGCGTTTGTACCTGTGTATAAAAACCAAGATTCTTATGCTGTTGCAATATCATGACTACTTCTTCCAATGAAGTATTACCTGCTCTTTCACCTAATCCGTTAACGGTACATTCAATTTGTCTTGCCCCGTTGATGACACCTGCAATGGCATTGGCTGTTGCCAAACCAAGGTCATTGTGGCAATGACAGGATATCACGGCCTTATCAATATTAGGCACGTTGTTTTTCAAATAAGCAATTTTTTCGCCGTACTGGTGTGGCAGACAATAACCGGTGGTATCCGGAATATTTACAACCGTGGCACCTGCAGCAATTACCGCTTCAATTACCCGTGCCAGGTAACCGTTTTCAGTTCTGCCTGCATCTTCTGCGTAAAACTCAACATCATCGGTGAAATTACGCGCCCATTTTACAGCCTGTACTGCACGAGCCAGTATCTCCTCCTGAGTGGCGTTAAACTTCGCTTTGATATGATAATCAGATGTACCGATACCTGTATGAATACGTGGACGTTTGGCATATTTAAGTGCCTGTGCAGCTACTTCAATATCTTTTTGTACGGCGCGACTAAGCCCACACACCGTTGCATTTTTTACTGCTTTGGCAATTTGTTCTACCGATTCAAAATCGCCGGGAGATGAAATAGGGAAACCAGCTTCAATGATATCAACACCTAATGCCTCCAGTTTTAGTGCCAGTTCCAGTTTCTCTTTGGTATTGAGTTTACAACCGGGCACCTGTTCGCCATCGCGCAATGTGGTGTCGAAAATATAAACCTGCTGACCCATTTCGTCTTCGTTTTTATAATTAGGATAAAAAAGCAAGCTGAAAGATTTTGTTAACGATTGCCTGTATTAACAAATCATCAGCCTGCTTATCTTCGAATTTAGATGAGTTAATGAGCGGTTTCAGATCAAAATTGCCGTTATTTTACACTGTATAAACGGTATATATTCTGATAAAACCATTGTCAGTAAAGGATTTTAACCCCTAAGATTTACCATGCCTAACCGAAGTACAGATACCCTTTTTCAGTTGATACAGTCGCTCGAAACAGCCGAAAAAAGGCATTTCAAGCTGTATATGAAAAGCGATTCGGGTGTATCAGGAGATCTTAAAGTGGTTCAATTGTTCGATGCACTCGATAAAATGAAGCATTATGACGAAGAATTACTGTTGAAAAAGCATCCCAGCATACAGAAGCAACAATTGTCGAACCTGAAAGCTCGTTTATACCAGGAAGTGCTCACCAGTTTACGTTCGCTCAAAAAAGAAGAAAATATTGACCTGCAGTTACATGAGCAGCTTGATTTTGCGAGACTGCTTTACAATAAAGGGTTGTATCTGCAGAGTTTGAAAGTGCTGGATAAGATCAAGGATATGGCCCGTAACCATCACCAGGTTACTTATATTTTACAGGTCGTTTTTCTTGAAAAAAAGATTGAAGCCTTGCATATAACCAGGAGTATGCAGGACAGGGCAGAGAAACTGAGTGCAGAATCGGAGGAGATTAATGGTCGTTTACAATTGATCGGCCGGTTGTCTGATCTTTCTCTTTTATTATATAGCTGGTATATCCAGAATGGTCATGCGCGGAATGAAAAAGACCGAGCAGAAGTGGATCAGATATTTAAACAGGACTTACTGGAACAGGTGAAAAGTTGCGATGGGTTTTATGAAAAACTCTATCGCTACCAATGTTATTGCTGGTATGGTTTTATTATACAGGATTTTTTGTTGTATTACCGGTACTGTCAGAAATGGGTAGACTTGTTCAATCAGTCGCCCAAAATGATTGAAGTAGAAACAGCACATTATATAAAAGGTATGCACAACCTGTTAAGTGCTCACTTCGATTTGCGTAACCATAAAAAGTTTGAAGAAACGATTCAGCAGTTTGAAAGTTTTACGCTTGAACCAGTTGTTCAGCACAACCACAATAACCTGATACAAACTTTTTTATACCTATACACAGCCAAGCTGAACAAGCATTTCATGGAAGGTACTTTCACGGAAGGTTTATTACTCGTGCCTGAAATTGAAGGAAAGCTGAAGGAATTTGAGATTTACTTAGACCGACACCGCATTCTTGTATTCTATTATAAATTTGCGTCTTTATATTTTGGCTCGGGTGATCATGAAAAAAGTATTGACTACCTGAATAAAATCATTAACCTGAAAGTTGACCTGCGCACCGATCTGCAATGTTATGCCCGGCTATTACACCTGATTGCACATTATGAACTGGGGAATTTTGATTTATTAGAATACCTATTGAAGTCGGTTTACCGTTTTATGGCCAAGATGCAGAACCTGAGTACGGTTGAAGTAGAAATTTTTTCTTTCCTAAAGCAGTCTTTCAAACTTACGCCGCGCAAATTAAAACCGCAGTTCGAACTACTGTTAAATAAACTCAAACCGCTCGAGAAAAACAGTCTCGAAAACCGTGCTTTTATGTACCTCGATGTGATTTCATGGTTAGAGAGTAAGATTGAGGGTAAGCCGGTGCAGGATGTGATTAGAGAGAAATATCTTCTGACCAAAGTTTAGGCAAGGATATATCGGTTTATAACAGCGAACTGAATTCGCCCTTATTCACTATTTTCATTCTCCAATTCAAATTGCCATGAAAAAACTCTTATCTCTTCTTTTCACCTTTCACCTTTCACTTCTCACCCTCCACGCACAAATTGCAAAAGCTCCCGAAGTAAAAGACGGTGATGGCCCTTACACCCAACTTATTATCCGCGGTGTTACCCTCATCAATGGTACAGGCGCACCTCCGCTGGGGCCTATGGATATTGTAATTGAAAACAACCGTATTGTTCAGATACAGGGTGTGGGTAGTCCAGGATTGCCTATTAACCAGAACAGAAGACCTGTACTTAAAGCCGGCGGTAAGGAATTAAACTGCGAAGGCATGTATGCTTTACCTGGTTTGATAGATATGCATGGTCATATTGGAGGTACAGCACAAGGTACTCCTGCCGAATATGTTTTTAAATTATGGATGGCTCATGGCATCACCACTATCCGCGACCCTTCGGCTGGTAATGGTTTAGAATGGGTGCTGGAACACAAACGTAAAAGTGCAGCCAACACCATTACTGCTCCACGCATTTTTGCTTATACTTCTTTTGGACAAGGTAACCGTGGCCCTATCAGCAATGCAGAGCAGGCACGTAACTGGGTTCGTGAAAATGCAAAGAAAGGCGCTGATGGAATCAAGTTCTTTGGTGCTTCACCTGAAATAATGGACGCTGCCGTTCGCGAAAACAAAGCATTGGGCTTACGTTCTACTGCTCACCATGCACAAACAGATGTGGCACGCTGGAATGTTCTCAATTCTGCAAGAGCAGGCATGACAAGTATGGAACACTGGTATGGCTTACCTGAGGCTTTATTTACCGATAAAACCATTCAACAATATCCTGCTGATTATAACTACAACAATGAACAACATCGTTTTGAAGAAGCCGGTAAATTATGGAAACAGGCTGCTGCGCCTTATTCTGATCACTGGAATAAAGTAATGAATGAGCTTATTTCGCTCGATTTCACGCTCGACCCTACATTTAATATTTATGAAGCTAATCGCGATCTTCACCGTGCAAGAAGAGCAGAATGGCATGAAGATTATACGTTGCCTTCTCTCTGGAAATTTTATGAACCCAGCTATCAGAGCCATGGCTCTTACTGGCATAACTGGGGTACAGAGCAGGAAGTAGAATGGAAAAACAATTACAGGTTGTGGATGAGTTTTATCAATGAATATAAAAACCGTGGCGGAAGAGTAACTGCCGGTTCTGATAATGGTTTTATTTACCAGACTTATGGTTTTGGTTATATCCGTGAACTGGAACTTTTACGTGAAGCTGGCTTTCATCCACTGGAAGTAATACGTTCTGCCACGTTATATGGTGCACAGGCGCTGGGCATGGATAAAGAAATTGGTAGCATTGAAGTAGGTAAACTGGCCGATATTATGATTGTAAATGCCAACCCGATCAAAAATCTACAGGTATTATATGGCACTGGTGCGATTGAACTTACAAAAGATAATAAAATTGTAAGAACAGGTGGTGTTCAGTTTACCATTAAAGACGGTATTGTGTACGATGCCAAAAAATTACTGGCCGACGTTAAGAAAATGGTTGATGCAGAAAAAGCGAAAACAGGTTGGAAATTGAAACAACCTGGAGTCGAGTAAAGCTAAATAAGGATTATCTGGTTGAATAAGAAGCCACAGATTCACAGATTATTGTTCAGTAATCTGTGAATCTGTGGCTTTAAATTTCTCCTACTTGACAATAAGAATATCACGCGTAATCGGGTACTCAATTTTTATTTTACAACCATGTCCGGGTGAAGATTGAATATCAAGTTTGCCCGCATATAATTCAGTTCTTGTTTGAATATTGTTCAGCCCTATTCCACTTCTTTTTTGTCCGGTATCAAAACCCATTCCGTCGTCGATAATAGAAAGCCTGATTTTTTCGTCGCGGTATAACTCTATTACTACCTGTTTTGCCTGTGCATGTTTGATGATATTATTCATCTGCTCCTGCACAATTCGGAATATGTTCAGCTTAAATTCATAGCTGATATCTTCTTCGTGGAAATTACCATAAAAGAAATCGAACTGTATCGTATTCGCTACCTGTATATCTTCTATTAAACCATCAATCGCTTTACACAATCCAAAGTCTTTGATCAACGGTGTTACGAGGGCCTTTGACAGTTTCCTGATTTCCTCAATGGCATTATAAATAAATCCTGATGACTGTTTTAACAACGCTTCTGCATTTCCCGTTCCTTTTTCTACCGTGGCTATATACATCATGGCCACCGTTAGCTGCTGGTTTACATTATCGTGTAATTCCCGGCTGATTTCGTACCGTTCTTTTTCCTGTACACGTATTACAGCTTCAGTAATTTCTTTTTGCCTGGCATTTCTTTCTTCTTCCAGGTTTTTCTCCAGTCTTATTTTTTCTGTTACATTATTGGCGAGCGCAATTACCGCTTTCTGTTCCTTAAAAAGGATTTTTTGCGAATAGATTTCCATAAAAACAGGATCTCCGTTCTTTCGGGCATGTTTCCAGACACCCTGTGTTACTGTTTCCGGTCCTGAAGCTGCCAACTGTTTGGCATACGCACGGTATTTAGGAATATCTTCCTCCTTTCTTAACTCCAGCATGGATAATTTCAAGAACTCTTCTCTTGAATACCCGTATTCTTTTGGTGCAGTATCATTTACTTCCAGAATTTCAAATGTTTCAATATCCCAGATATAAATAGACATCGGGTTGTTAAAAAAAAGGTTTCGATATCTTTCTTCAGATGCACGAATAGCTTCTTCCGCTTTTTTCTTTTCTGTTACATCCCTCGAATTAGAGACTATACCTTTTACAGCAGGATCATTCAACAGGTTAGTAAGTTTTGTTTCCAGCCAGCGCCATTCACCATCTGCATTTTTAAACCGGAAATACTGTATTTCATGATAATCGGAATGTTTGATTATTTCAAACTGTTTTCTGATATTATCCAGTTCTTCCGGGTGTACAAACTCAAGAACACTTTTACCTATCACCTGACCGGAAGAAAAACCCAGTACCTGTTCTACGCTCGGGCTTGAAAACGTAAATACTGCATTTTCATCCAGTATCTTAATCATGTCTG
This sequence comes from Chitinophaga pinensis, assembly GCA_943372605.1. Lineage (GTDB taxonomy): Bacteria > Bacteroidota > Bacteroidia > Chitinophagales > Chitinophagaceae > Sediminibacterium > Sediminibacterium pinensis_H. The sequence continues at coordinate 211,671 of CALRZI010000004.1, forward strand.
ACCCATTCTGTACCAGTGAGCGAAAACGTCTTTCACTATTCATTACATGCAGTTCCGCTAATTTTCTTTCAGTGATATCCTGCATGGAGCCGATCATTCGGATGGCCCTTCCATTTTTATACAGCAGGTACCCTTTATCGAGTATATAAGCATCGGTTCCATCGGCTCTTTTAAACCTGTATTCATCGCTCCATAATTCTCCCCTGTTTCCATTACAGGTATCAAGCAATCTGCCTACTACCGCAGCTCTTTCATCCTCGTGTATTTTATCGGACCAAAAATTGAAATCCGTTTCGTCATCCTGCAATTCATAACCGAATAGTCTTTTAAAATTCTCTCCCGCCCATAATATGGTTCTGGTATCAAGATTCATATCCCATACCACATCATTGGTTGCCCTTGTAACGAACTCATACCTTTCATTACTTTCCCTTAAATTTTCCTGACTTTTTTTTCGTTCAATGCTGTACTGCATTGATTTAGTGAGGAGTTTTTCATCGAACTCTCCTTTAATCAGGTAATCCTGTGCACCGCTGGCCATGGTTTCCAGGGCTACTTCCATATCTATCAAGCCTGTCAGAACAATAATAGGAATTGATGCTGCATATTCATTTACAGACTCGTATGACTGGAGTCCACTGCTATCGGGCAAACTCAGATCGAGAAAAACAAGGTTTATTTCTTCCTGCTGCAATACCTGTATTGCATCTGCAGCATTTATAACTTTAATTAACTGGTGTATAGGTAATGACGTGTCTTTTAATAATTCTTCCAGAAGGAAGAGGTCCCCAGGGTTATCCTCCACAATCAATATGGTCAACGACGGGTGACTATCTGACATGTTAGGCCATTTGGATGATAGAATATTCGCGGATTTTCATCTATTGATTTAACAAGATACTAAACATTTAAAGAAACGGAAATAATACAGGTTTCTTATATTCTCTTTAAAATAGAGAATAAAAAATTACTGCCTTTCCCTAACTCCGACTCCACCCATATCTTACCGCCATGCCGTTCTACAATTTTCTTACAAATAGCCAGCCCAATTCCGGTTCCCCCATATTCGGACCGGCTATGCAGACGATGGAAAATGACGAATATTTTTTCATGAAATGAGGGATCAATACCAATACCATTGTCTTTTACTGAAAAAATATATTCCTCTTCTTTTTCCTCGCAGGTAATTAAGATTTCAGGCGCTTCATTTCCGTGGTACTTCAAAGCGTTACTCACCAGGTTCTGGAACAACTGGAACAATTGTGTTCTATTCGCTCTAACAACCGGCATTTCATTAAAACGTATTGTTGCTCCTTTTTCTTCACAGGTTTTATAAAAGACCGCTTTTAACTCATTGAGAAGGGCATCCAGGTCTATATCCTGAAACAGTTCGACATTCGATCCAACTCTCGAATATTCAAGCAGATCCATAATCAATGTTTTCATACGCTCTGCACCGTCTACTGCAAAATGAATGTACTGATCGGCAGTTTCGTCAATTTTACCCTCATACCTTTTTCTAAATAATTGTAAGAAACTGGTAATCATTCTTAATGGTTCCTGCAAGTCGTGTGATGCCACATAGGCAAACCGCTCCAGCTCAATATTTGAATTCACCAATTCCTCCGCTCTTTTTTTAAGGCGGTTATTTAATTCAACTAATAATGCTTCCGATTCTTTTCTTTGTGAAACATCCTGGGTTGCACCTATCATTCTTTCCGGTTTACCTTCTGTATTCCTGATGATATATCCTTTATCAAACACATAAGCATATGTACCATCCGACCTTCTGAATCTGTACTCATCTTCCCAATAAAGTTCGTTGGTATGAAATAATGTATGACTCCTTTTATCGACCATTGACTTACTATCCTGCGGATGCACACGATCTATCCAGAAATTTTTATCTTTTTCCGCCTCTGCAATTTCATAACCAAACATATTTTTCAGTCCATCGCCTACACGTAATACTTTATCCTGTTGTATATCCCAGTCCCATATAGCATCATTGGTTGCTTTTGTAGCATAATAAAAGCGTTCATTGGTTTGCAGCAATGTTGCTTCTTTTTCTTTGGCTTCAGTAACATCATGAATGTTAATAATTACACCTACTATCTGTTCATTTTCATAAAGCGGGGCATACCGTATACTTACTATGAATTTAGAGTGTTGGGATGTTTCAGGTATTTCAACAATATTGGAACAAATCGATCCGTTCAATACGTCTGCATATAATTCTTTCAGGTATGGCAAACGCCAGGGGTCGGCGCTATCGAATATTGACCTGCCTTTTTCAAATGGCACACCCAGTAATTTTTTTGATTTCTCTTCTGTAGCTTTATTGAAGTTTACAATTTTGAGATCTTTATCCAGTATGATGAACAACTCTTCTGTGTTGTTCAATACCATCCGCATATTCAGTTCAGCATTTTTCAACTCTTTTTCCCGTCGCTTCAGTTCTGTGATATCATGAATAATGGTAAATGTTTTTTGTTCTTCCTCTTCTTCATTAAAAATAACCGAGGATACCCAAATTGGAAATCTCTCTCCGTTTTTCTTTATCCCAATCAGTTCACAAACAACTTTTCCGCTCTCCTGTCTTTCTTTGAGGTATTCTGCCAGACCTGGCGATTCAATGTCAATAATCTGTTTTCTTCCTATCCCACGCAATTCATCAGGTGTATAGCCAAACATTTTACATGCGGCATTATTGGCATCCAGTATGGTACCATCTGTTTTGGTAAGAAAGAATGCATCCATTGCATTCTCAATCATTGCACGATAAATGCCCGATTCAAGCATATTTTTGAGTATACTTTATATGATACTGTTCAGCTCTTTCCACAAAAGCGGTCGGCAGTTAGCACCAGATGACAACCCTTTCCAAATAATTTAGCACCTTCACACTTTCATCGGGGACTGGATGAATGATGTATCAGGCATAAATATGTTCAATTGCTGCTTTGAATTTTTCCATGATTACTTTTCGTTTCAGACTCATTTTTGGGGTGAGTTCTCCCGTATCAATCGTCCACTCCTGTGGCAGCAATTCAAATTTTTTGATCTGTTCTACATGATTGAAATAGCTGTTATAGCTTTCTACCAGTTCGCGATAAAGTTCCAGTACCCTTGGGTTATGTACCGCCTCTTCATTGGTTGTATAATTGATTCCTTTTTCTTTCATCCACTCTTTTAATGTGAGAAAAGATGGTACAATCAAGGCCCCAACAAATTTCCTCTCAGAACCTACTACCATGATCTGCTCTACAAAGGGACTTTCTTTCAATTTGTTTTCGATGGGTTGCGGGGCCACATATTTACCTCCACTTGTTTTAAACAATTCTTTTTTGCGATCGGTGATCTTTAAAAATTTTCCATCTTCTATGATTCCGATATCGCCTGTATGCAACCAGCCATCAATTACTGTCTCTGCAGTGAGATCAGGGCGTTTATAATATCCTTCCATTACACTCGGACCTGCCACACAAATTTCTCCGTCTTCTGCCAGTTTTAACTCTACACCATTGATTACAGGACCTACGGTGCCGAACTTGGTAAGCCCTTTTGCCTGTCGGTTTACGCTGATCACAGGACTGTTCTCGGTTGGCCCATACCCTTCATATACCGGCACCCGTGCCGCATTGAATATCCGCAGCAATTTTACCTGGCAGGCGGCTCCTCCCGTTACAATGAATGCTACATTTCCGCCCAATGCTTCACGCCATTTACTAAATATAAGTTTATTGGCTATCGTAAGTTGGAAATTATACCAGATACCACCACTTTTTAAATTATCGTATCTCTCTGCCAGAGATACCGCCCAGAAAAATAATTTTCTTTTAAGACCCGTTAATTCATTGCCCTTGGCCATGATACGTTCAAATACTTTCTCGAGTAAACGGGGAACAGTTGTAAAACCATCTGGTTTTATTTCACGGAGGTTATCACCAATGGTTTCAAGGCTTTCTGCATAATAAATACTGATGCCACTATACAGATAAATATAGGTTACTGTTTTTTCGAAAATATGATTCAGTGGAAGAAAACTCAGCACTTTTGATTCCGGTGCATCATTAAAAGGAAAACTTTCTTTGGAGAACTGAGCGTTACAATAAATATTTCTGTGACTCAGCATTACACCCTTTGGTGTACCTGTTGTGCCCGAAGTATAAATAATGGTTGCCAGATGTGATACAGGAATGGTCGCACTGATTTCTTTTACCTGTTGTATAGATGCATCTGTGGCTAGTGCCGTTATTTCTGTCCAGTGTTTTGCTCCTTCAATCTTATCGAAAGTATAAATAGCTTTGATGGATGGCACACTGGCTGCTACTGTTTTTGCCTTCTCCAGTAGTTCAGCACTACTTACAAAAAGGTATTGTACCCCTGCATCATTTAAAATAAACTCCAGTTCTGACGGACTTGTTGTTGGGTATACAGGAACAAGTATAGCACCAATTTGTTGTGCAGCCAGATCAGTAAAAATCCATTCGGGGCGGTTATTGCTGATGATGGCAATTTTATCGCTCGACTCCGGGGTAATATCTCTTGCACTCACTCCTAACGACATTAAGCCAGCACTAAATCTGTTCACTGTATCTGCTACCTGCTCTGTGCTATAACTTACCCACTGTCCTTTTTCCTTTGCAGCCAGCATATCTTTTTTAGGGAAATGCGTTAACTGGTGTTGCAGGCAATCAAAAAGTCTTTTTACAATCATATGGCAATCATTCAAATAAATACATATTCAACTATCCGTGTCCGCTACTGCTTTTTCAGTTTTTCATATTCCTCTTCTGCAAGGTCGCGCGTGCTTCCATTATATGCATTGAAATACTGAAATCCCAATGCAATACCCCAACCCAACATTACCCAGATTGGCCATGGTGTTTTTGCAAAACCAGTGTATCGCCCTGTATTTATCCACCAAATAGCCCATAAAAAGGCTACGATGATAATATACCCATAGAGATTTCTTTTAAAAGAAGCCCTCTTTTTGGCCATGCGCCAGAGTCGTTCATCTTTTTGGTTTTCCATGATAAGCAGTTTAGGAAAGTCAAATTAGGCAAAAGCCTACAAATAAAAAAGCCCGTATCAGCAGATACAGGCTTTTCAGGTGTTTTTGGCATTTATTTAGAGAAATAATTTTGACCCGCCGGCAATTTAAACAACCTTGTTTTCTGATAGGCTTCAAAAGCTGCTGATTCTTTTGGATGGGTGTCTTTCCAGACTTTGTACGCATCGGGGTTTACAGGTTCTGCAAAAAGCCATTGATTGTATGCTTCAAACAAACCCTCGCGGATAAAATACTGTTGCTGATCAAATAATCCGAACGGGTAACCTGTGTTGGCCTTAAACCAATCGAGCACCCATTTTGAACGGATAGATGTACTTGTTTCTGGCTGAAAACCCGCTGTTATGGTCGGAACAATTTTTTCCGTTGTCTGCAAAACAGCTTTTTCAAAAGCCGATGGATTATTTTTTAGTTGCTGTGCAATTACAGTTGGTAAAAACATTTTTTGCCATGCATTGAGTATTGCTTTTTTTACACCTGTAGTTCTTTCCGTAAAACTTTCAAGGTTTACAAAAAGTTCTCCATACAATGCCACCCTGATCCAGTTTCCGGTTTTGGTATAATAAATACAGGCATTGTAGTAGTTACTGCTGTAATTAGGATCGGCACGAATACCTTTTTCCCATTGCTCTATGGCTTCATCTGTTACATTATCCATCGCCAGCAACTCGCCCAGTTCATTATAAATGATGGTACTGTTGGGGAATTTTTTCAACGCTGTTTTATACAGTTTTGCACCTTCTTTGTAGGATGCTGTTGCTTTGTAACACAGGCCGAGTATCTGGTACACCTGCTCATCTGCATCTGCTCTTTCAGTGAGCATCTTTCCAATCTGGATCGATTTAGCAAAATCTCTTTTCAGGTAACAGGCATAAGCCAGGTCTTTCTGAATTGATATATCGGCCGGTGCTTGTTTGGCAGCGGTTTCCAATATGGCAATAGCATTGTCGAAATCGCCCTGCATGAGCATAGACTTTGCAGTTTCCTGTAATTTTTTTCCAGGCTCCTGTGCCATTACTATATAACCTGTGAGCATTACAAGTATTAATAGAACAATTCGCATATCTGTATTTATTTTATTCTCCGATGAGATGTGTCAACAACCCATCGCGTAATTTAGGTTCAAACCAGGTGCTTTTGGGTGGCATTACATTTCCGCTGTCTGAAATATCAAACAACTGATCTATGGTTACAGGATATAAACTAAATGCTGCTGCAAAATTTCCGCTGTTTACTTTTTTCTCCAATTCGCCCAGTCCCCTGATTCCTCCTACAAACTCTACACGTGTATCGATTCTTGGATCCTTAATGTTTAATAATGCATCCAATACATGGTTTTGCAAAACGGTTACATCCAGTACACCAATCGGATCGTTGGTATAGGCAGTTGATTTTGCTTTAAGCATATACCAATTACCTTCCAAATACATGCCAAATTCGTGCAATGCTGAAGGTTTTACCGGTTCGGCGCCTTTCAAGTGTACTTCAAACTGGTTTTCAAGTGACTGAACAAAAGTCGCAGCAGTCATTCCGTTCAAATCTTTTACCACCCGGTTATAATCCATGATCTTTAACTGGTTGGAGGGAAATAAAGTGGTGAGAAAATAATCGGCTCCCGGACCTGCTTCATTTCCCAATGCCTTACGCACTTTGGCTGCAGACGCTGCACGGTGGTGGCCATCTGCAATATAGGTGTAAGGAATATTTGTCTGGAAAATACCGGTAATCTGATCGCAGACTGCTGTGTCATTTACAATCCAGATTGTATGTTGAATATCATCGTCTGCGGTAAAATCATATACAGGCGATTTATTTTCTTTCCATTTTTCAATCAACTCATCCATGTCGTCATTGCTTCTGTATGCCAGGAAAACATTTCCGGTTTGTGCACCTGAGATACGGATATGATTGATACGATCCTGTTCTTTTTCCGGACGTGTAAATTCATGTTTGCGTATCACGTCATTTTCATAATCATCAATACTGCTTACACAAACAAGACCTGTTTGTTTGCGTCCATTCATAATAAGCTGGTAGATATAATAACATTCTTTCGATTCGCGAAATAATACATCACGTTTCATGAATGCATCAAGATTAGATTTTGCCTGCTCATATACTTCCTGCGCATGAATATCTACTGTTTCCGGTAAATCGATTTCACTTTTGGTAATATGAAGAAAGGTGGTGGGGTTTCCCTGTGCTTCAATTTTTGCTTCTGCACTGTTTAAAACGTCGTAAGGTCTGCTGGCCACTTGCTTTGCCAGTTGTGGTTGCGGGCGTAATGCCCTGAAGGGTTTAATAATTGCCATTGCGCAAATATCCGTAAATAATTATAAAAGAAACGTTATGAAAGATTTGCCGGTGTTATTCAATAATACGCGCATACGCGTCTATGGCATTTTGAACGCTTTTTTGTTTGGTTATCAGCCACGAAAATAGCCATATGCCTGTTATGGCACATATAATTCCTGCTAATACATCAAGTAGATAATGATGACTTGTATAGATTGCAGAAAACCATATTCCGATCATAATAGTGACAAAAAAAAGATTGATCCATTTTAACCTGAACTTCCATCCATAGTACAATACAATTAATGGGTATGCAGAATGCAATGACGGCATGGCAGCAAATACGTTGGAACTTTTTTCATATAATGATTTGAATATGCTTACATCAAAATATGCATCAAATCTCGACAGGCCTGCTGTGCTACCGGGTGTTCCTGCCTGAAATGCAAAACCATATTCCTGTATGTACCATGGCGGTGCGGCCGGGTAAACATAATAAATAACAAACCCAAGGATATTTACCAGCAGAAACGTAAGGGAGAACTGTAAAAACCATTTTCTGTTTTTGAAAAAAAGAAAAGCCGCGAAACCCAATGGTACCGGCACCCAGCTCAGGTAAAAGAAGCCTGTTACTACATCTAACCAGGTAGTATTATTTGTTAACCAGTATTCATTAAGAGTAAGCAGTTTGCCAACATGCTGTACACCAAACCATTTTTTTTCTGCTTTATACAAGTCTTGTATATGCACTTCCTGGTAGAGGTAATTTGGAAAAGCCTTCATGAAATCGAAAATGATCCAGAAGACTACGAATATGGAAAAGCCAAGAATAAATTTTCGTGTAATACGCGAAAGATAATAACAGCCATTAAATAAGATCACTAAACTCAACTGATCCTGTTTGTAGCCAATCAGCCAGTAACTTAGTAGTAAATAAATTGCCGAAACTGCTGTTGTCATCAGCAAGTGTCTGGCTGAAAAAAAGGGTTTTGTTGATTTGAGATTACCTGTCATATCAGGGTTTAAATCTTTGCATTAGTTCTTTCCCTGTTTGTTCATCCACGCCTTTCATTTCCATGTACACCACATTGGGTGACCAGAATGTACCGCCATCCACTTTAACAAATATCCGGCTCAATACAGCCTGCTGGTTATTTATGGTGGCATATACTTTAAACTGGTTGTCTTTAGGCGAACGCATCAGGTACATGGGGCGTTTTTTATAAGAAACAAAATGCAATTTGTATGAATCTTTCCCCAACAACTGCGATTTTATTCCATAAGCGAACACCCGTTGTATATATGAGAGTTCTTTTTTCTGTCCGCCTTCCGGATAACGAATCCAGAATACATGAACAGGATCATCTTCATCTAACTCACCATTTTTATTGTACTTCAGTTCGCAAACAATGGTATTGGTATTGGCCGTTCTTTGCAGGTAAAAAAGTTGTTTATTATTTCCTCTGGGTATCGGGAATGTATCCTGTGGTTCTATGATTGTTTTGCGACTATTAGCAGATGGAATATCCTGTTGTGCGTAACTATTATTATAGGAAAACATTCCTGCGAATAATAATACTGCGATCAATATTGGCAATACTGATGTTTTGGATGCTTTTACCAAAGCGTCTTTTGCGTCAAGTGCTTTTTTAGAACTACGCAACCTGTTGATGGCTGTAATATTAGTAAGCACGGCCATTAAAGTAAGTGGCAGGGTAAAAATAGACATGGTTTCAAGCACATGAAATTTTACACCGCTGATATACCATTTCCAGTCACCACCTATATACTCGCCCGCAATACCGCACGCAATAGCCGATACACCAATGAGTACAATTCGTTCTGGTCTTTGCATTAAACCATCTTTACATTCAATACCCAATCCTTCTGCTCGCGCTCTTGTATAACTTACCATCATGGAGCCAATCATAGCAATAAATGCAAACAGGGAGCTAAAAAAATAATGGTGTGCAATAAGATAATAACAAATACCCAGAAACATAATCAGTTCACTGTACCTGTCGAGTACAGAATCGAACATGGCACCGAATGATGAACTCATTTTTCCAAGTCTTGCCACCTGCCCGTCGAGCATATCAAATAAACCGGCGAAAAGTAGCAGTGCCCCTGCCCATCCCACATAAGAAAGATCACCACGATTTCCTCGTTCACCTCCTTCGATAAAAATAATGGCCACACCAATATTCAATACAAAACCAATCATGGTTACCATATTCGGTGTAAGTCCGAGTTTAATCAATCCTTTTACAAAAGGGTCAATAACTACGTATATGGCTTTCTGTAATTTTATTCTTAAAGGAACCTTTTCCATGCATTTATTCTATGATACAAATTAACTACTAAATCAGAAATCAAATTTAAAGCGTGCCCTTACACCCCAAGTACTGATATTCGGATTTTCCTTATAATTAAATCTTCTTATAAGATCTACCCTAAACAGTTTAAAAATATTTCCAACACCTACACTTCCTTCGATGTATGGTTTTTTACTCAGCGAAAATGTAGTAGGCACACCCAGCGTGGTTGGGAACTTGATCAGATCCGGATTTTTATCCGGGTTATTCTGATCGCGTATACCACCGTAAATAATTTTCATACTCAGTAACTCACGCAATTTCAGTTTCCGCAACAATGGGATACGATTAAAGATGAGTCCATTGAAGTGATGATCGACCAGCAAAGTTGCATAATGATCGCTCACAAATTCCTGGAAATTCATCAGGTTATAGGAGTTTAACTGGTAAGCATAAGTCTGGTTGGCGCGGTGAACCGTTAACAACTGGTATGGTGCCGAACCAAATGTATAAGCACCTTCCACCACCACATCGCTGTAACCCAACTGCGACATAAACACCCTCTTTTCTACTCTCAGGTTGATATTCTGGTAATTGTATTCACTTTTAAATATTCCTTTTACACCGGCTGTAAAGCGCAGCGTGAAAATGGGATATTTATTGATGATGGGTATCCTGAACACTTTACCCTGATAGAACTGTTCTTTTGGTGCCCAACGCAACTGTGCAGAAAATTCAGATGTATTAATTGACGGAACATTTACCACATTACCATTCTCTACTTTATTGTACACAATTGAACCTGCGGGCGTATGTCGCCAGTTTCGGTAAGCCAGCGTGTAAGACAACCTGTTTTGCAACTCATGAACATACTCGAATTTGAAGATGTCGTTGTAAATCCATTTATCGTTGTTTCCTCTTTTGAACGAAAGAAAGAAATTGTCTTCCTGTACAAACTGTAATTCCTGACCAGGAATTTTTGTATCGTGCTGATAACTTGCCCTCACATATTTAAGGGGGAAGGTATAAATCGATTTATTATTTAATGAATAGGTAGTTCCGATGAAATATTTAAACTTCTCATCTTTAAAACCATATGCACCATACCCTTCAAAATAAATACGCTTACTAAGTTTAGGTGTTGTTCTTCCACCCAGACGAAGTTTAAAACCTTCGATCGGATTAAAGCCATAAAAAGCTGCTGCCGGACCTACTTCCAACCATCCTCCACCTACCGATGTATAGCCTGAGAACAGGAACATCGCTATTGCCATTGTTCTTCTGAAAGATGGCATTTTCTCCAGGCTATCGATATTGGAATAGATTTTCGATTCTGTTCCCGATAATGTATCGTGCCTGTTCTGCTGCCAGAAACTATCAGGTAATTTATCTACTTTTTCACTTTGTTTTACCAATGCCGGACCATCATAAGTAGTATCAGGCCTCGCTTCATTAATGCGATAGTTTTTGAATGATACGGTTCGTTCACCAAAGAAACCTCCGCTCGCTCCTTTAGTAGCGGCTGCTTCTGCCATTACATTACTCTTACTTAAATGGTAACGACCATCCGGATTCTGTTCAAAGTCGAGATCAATATGCAGTTCACGAACAAAATTGAGGTTTACATTTTTGCTCAGGAACATATCCAGTTTCTGAACAGCATAGTTACCATCGAGTGTGATATACATGTTGCCCCTGAACAAAAGATCGTTTGTATTTCTTGGCGTGAAATACATTTTAATGAGCTTCTTACCTGTTTCATCCGTAATGGTATCGCGGATATAAAACATATAAAAAGTGGGCGACAGGTCAGCAATCGGACTCAGGAACTGGTAAGTAAACAGGGGTATGTTATCATCATAGATATCTACGTCCATGATAAGCCTGTTCAGGTATTGGCTCACACCATCATTATCAATATACTCACCATAGTTTACCCTTTTCTCTCCGCGTACAATCGACTTTGTTTTCTCCGGTTTTTTGCGATAATATTTTTGTGTGAGTTTTTCTTCGAGATAAACAGGCAATAATGTTTTGCCTTTGAGTTTGGTAGTGTCCCTGTTTTCAAATAAAAACTGGTATTTACGCAACATCCTGTTATTGGCCAGTTTTTCGGGTACACTACTCAATGACACTTCCAGTTTTTCATACTGGTCGTACTCTACATAATCATATTTCTCTGGACGGTTCAGTGGTTTATTATCAATTACTCTTCTGATAAGGTCAACAGCCGGGTTATTTTTGTTTCGGTATTTCGCACGTTTGTTTGTTGATACCGTAACATTATTCATCGCTTTCGGATCTGTCTCCAGTTCAAAATCAATAGTCTGCTCTTTACCGGGAACAATTGTTTTCTGCGCATTCAGGTAACCTACATAAGAAGCTACAATAATATTAATGCTCCCATTTGAACGTAATGTAAATTGTCCGAGGCTATCAGTAACTGTACCACGTCCGCCCTTAAATACAACGCTTACATATTGTAAAGGTGTTTTGCTTACCGCATCAACCACTGTTCCTTTGATTACAGTTTGTGTCATGCCCTGTATAAAACCCAGCATGATGAATATTCCCAGCAATCCCCACCTTACAACAGCTCTTTTACTTTTCATTTTTTGTTATTATTTGAACACGAATTTTTTTTGCAACAGGTAATTGTAGGTAAACCCTACAATTAGAGATACGATGATTTTTGACACAAGGGGGGTAAGTCCAATATATTCTTTTACCACAAATACACCTCCCGATACCAGCAACAGGTTACCTATCCATACCAGCAGGTATTTGAATGCCTGCCGGGGTATTTTCTCATTGGTTGCATCGAATACCCATACTCTTCCGAGTAAGAAGTTGGCAACACCTCCCGAAATGGTTCCTGTAATACTGGCTGCGAGGTACCAACAATTGAATACTTCCGTCAATACAATAAAGACGGTAAAATCAACAATGGTAGCCGCTAATGATGCAGCCTGTGCTTTTACAAAAGTAACCATCGGTCAAAAAACATTTAACCACATAATTGTGTGTAACAGCAAGTTGGTATATACACCTGCCAATATATCATCCATCATTACTCCCCATCCACCGGGAAGCAACTCTGTTCTCCTGATCAGCAGGGGCTTGGTAATATCCAGCAATCGAAACAATACAAATCCGGTTATCACATAAGGTATTGTAACCGGTACAAAGAGCAGACTGATCATCATTCCTGCCGCTTCATCAATTACAACCCTGCTGCTGTCTTTACCCCAGTATTTCTCTACTCTTTGCGCAGCCCATATACCCAACGCGGTAACGATAACAGTTATTGCGAGTGCCAGCCATTCATACAAGGTTGTTCTTTGACTTATATACCATGGCACACAAATAAGAGCTGCAGTTATTGTTCCGCCTCCTTTTATATAGCCAATGCCTAAACAACCCGCAATCAGTTTCTGAACCTTCATTATAATGCTTCTACCAGATCCTGATAATAATCAAGACCCAGGTGTGTTATCAGATCCTCTCCCATCATATGGCGCAGCGTATTCTGCAACTTGATGAGTTGTTTGAAAATATCATGCTCTGGTCTCAGACCCGGTGCTGTTTGTGGCGATTTAAAATAGAACGATAACCATTCCTGGATACCGCTCATGTTTGCACGTTTCGCCAGGTCCATAAAGATGGCCAGATCGAGTACAATCGGTGCTGCAAGGATAGAATCACGACAAAGAAAATTAATCTTGATCTGCATCGGATAACCCAACCAACCAAAGATGTCTATATTGTCCCAACTCTCTTTATTATCACCATGCGGAGGATAATAGTTGATACGTACTTTATGATACAGATCGCCATATAATGCCGGATTTATTTCGGGTTGAAATATATCTTCCAGTACACTTAATTTGGAAACTTCTTTTGTTTTAAAATTATCCGGATCATCCAAAACCAATCCATCTCTGTTACCCAGAATATTGGTTGAGAACCAGCCGCGTACACCCAATGCACGTGCGTGCAAACCCGGTGCCAGTATGGTTTTCATGAGGGTTTGACCTGTTTTGAAATCCTTTCCGCCAATAGGTGTTCCTGTTTCTTTAGACAGTTCTATCAGTGCAGGGATATCGCAGGTGAGATTGGGTGCGCCATTTGCATATGGTACACCAATCTTGATGGCTGCATACGCATAGATCATACTTGGCGAAATAGCAGGATCATTCTTTTTTAAGCCATCTTCAAACGATGCAATGGTTTCATGCACGGCAGATGATTCAATATATTTTTCGGTTGAGCCACACCATACAATTACTATACGATCGCAACCGTTTTCTTTTTTGAAGTTTTCAATATCATTGATCACTTCATTCGCAAGATCCCATTTACTGGTGGCAGATTTAATATGTGTACCATCCAGATTTTTTACATACGATTTATCAAACACCGCTTTCATTGGTTTGATAGCTTCCAGTTCTGGTTTGATGGTGTTTAACAGTGCAGGTTCCAGCACTTTGGCATTCATGGCCGCCTCATATACATTATCGCTGTACACATCCCATCCGCCAAATATCACATTGCTTAATGGGGCCAGCGGTACAAAATCTTTAATTAAAGGATACCTGTTTTCGGTTCTTTTTCCGAGGCGGATATTTCCCATTTGCGTTAATGCGCCAATAGGCTGTGCCAATCCTTTGTTTACTGCTGCAACACCTGCAATAACAGTTGTAGCAACAGCCCCCAAACCAGGAAGCAATATCCCCAGTTTACCGTTTGCAGGCTGTATTTGTTCTTTCATTTGTCAATTTTTCTCAATTATTGAATGATGCTCGTCCAGTCTAAGATTGGACGAGACGTTTGAAACCGCTTTTTATTTTTTTAACCCCTTTACCATAATACTAATCACAGAATCGATCCTTGTTTCCAGTTTGGGATATTTATTACCCGCAAACAGGTCCTGTTCCAATCCACGTAAGGAACTCACAATAATCAATGGCATAATATCCAGCTCTTTTTTAATAGCCGGATTGAACTCCCCATTTTTAATGCCAAAACTCAGGATATCTGTTACCAGTTTTACTTCCTGCTGGTCATAAGCTGTATGCAGGTGTTTCATGCAACGCATGTTTTCCTGCATTTCTCCACGAACCACTTTGTACAGGTTTGATTTTTTCTGAAGTGCTTTCACCTTGGTAATGGTAAAAGCCCGGAGTTTATCTTCTGCAGATACCGATTTTTCAACCGCTTCCTTAGCATCATGAAATACTTCCGTCATCTCTTTACTGATGACGGCATCAAATATTTCTTCCTTACTGCAATAGTAATAATAGAGTGTACTCTTACCCTTGCCCATAGATCGGGCAATGTCTTCCATAGTCGTTTTCTTCAGACCAAATTGCTGAAATAACTTCTGTGCCTCCCTGAGGATGTCGTCTTTTACGATCTCTTCTTTTGCTGACAATATCATTTTCGACCAAAATCGTTTTTCGGTCCAAAAGTAGGTAAAATTTAAATGAGGTTGTAACCGCTTATAAAAAATCAGCCTTTTCTACGTGCAAAGTCCTGCATCAGCGAGCAGATAGCTTCTACGCTGCTTAGCGGCAAAGCATTGTACATACTTACTCTTACGCCGCCTACCGTGCGATAACCTTTCACCCCAATCATCCCTTCTTTTTTGCATTCATCAAGGAAGGCTGTCTCGAGTGATGGGTCGGTGAGGAAGAAGACAGCATTCATCAGGCTACGGTCTTCTTTGTCAACAGTAGGTTTAAATACGGGGAGACTATCAATTGTATGATATAAGAGATTGGCTTTTGCCTGGTTTCTTCTTTCCATTTCAGCCAGACCTCCCTCCTGTATAATCCAGCGAAGGGTAAGCATACTTATATATACAGCAAATACCGGTGGTGTATTCATTAAAGAACCAGCGGCTATATGTTTGCGATAATCCATGATGGATGGTAACTGGCGTTTTACTTTTCCCAATACATCTTTTCTTACCACTACCATGTTTACACCCGCCGCACCCATGTTTTTCTGGGCCCCGGCATAAATCAATGCAAAGCGATTGTATTCAGCGGGGCGACAAAATATATCGCTGCTCATATCAGCTACCAGTGGAATATTTGTTTGCGGAAAATGGTGCCATTGCGTTCCCTCTACTGTATTGTTGCTGGTAATATGCAGGTAACTGGCATCTTCAGGAATTGAAAAGTCTTTTTGTATATAGGTGTTACTTCTATCTGAACTATCTGCCACAACATTCACTTTACCAAACAATGCCGCTTCTGTTGCTGCTTTTTTACCCCAGATACCATTTACATGATACGCTGCAGTTGCTGCTTCATCTAATAAATTCATAGGTACCTGCATAAACTGTGTGGTAGCACCTCCGTGCAGGAAAAGTACATCATGATCTTCGCCCAGTTGCATCAATTGCTTTACAGAACCAATTGCTTCATCTATTACTGATTGAAAATGTGTTGTACGGTGACCAATTTCAAGGATGGATAATCCTGTTCCATTAAAATCATGAATTGCCTGTGATGCCTGCTCCATAACGGTTTGAGGCAGGATAGATGGTCCCGAATTAAAATTATGCACTTTCATGTTGCTTGCTTGAGAACGCAAGGTAGGAAAACGTGAGACGTGAGAGGTGAGACGTGAGAGATTTTTCTTTCCCTCCTTTCACGTCTCACGTTTCACCTCTCACGTTACTCATGCACATCCGTTACCCCACCCGACACTGCATACTTCATGGCATCGGCGGCGCTTACGTCTTTGAGTGGTTTGATGCGGTCTTTGGGAACGATATAGGTGATACCTGAAATAGCGTATGAATGAGGCACATAAACGGTCACATGCTCTTCCATACCAAAATCGGCAGATGATTGCTGGGTAATAAAACCTATACGCCATACATCGTTGGCATCTACGTTTACGAGTATGGGTTTATCAAATTTCTTTTTGTTACCGGCAAAGGCTTCGAGAAAATCTTTTACAGAGGAATAGATGAATTTGATGCCCGGTGTTTTTTCCAATACTGTATCAAGCAATGTCACCAGTCTGCCTACTACGAAGAGTGAGGATATCCATCCTACCAACAATACCAATGCTATTACTACAACAAAACCCAGTCCCGGCAGGCTTTTAAGGTTACCTGCTGCATCTTTTTCGAGTAAATCGGGGAATAAATTATAGATAAGGTTGGGCAGAAAACCATCAATCCACCTGAATAAACCAATAACCACCCAAAGCGTAATACCGATAGGCGCCAGTACGATCAGACCCTGAAAAAAATACTGAAGCATTTTTTTCAGGTAGGTACGCATGGTGGCTTTAATCGCTGCTTGGCTCATCTGGGTGTATTTCAATGTAAAGTAACTAAGAAAATGGCAATCGGGTTGATGGAGATGGATCTGTAGTAACAAAAAACTAACATCCAGAAGCATTTCATTCATCCCTTTTAATAGCCGTTTAACACAGATTTAATCCAAAAAAACCATTGGAAACTTTGGTAACGAATAAAGTTTCCATAGTTTTGCGCCCGAATTAAGCGTATGGAAACACAGGAAAGAATATTAATCAAAGCACATGAATTATTCATGCGCTATGGCCTGCGCAGTGTGAGTATGGATGAGATTGCCAATCACCTGGGCATGAGCAAAAAGACCATTTACCAGTTTTATGCAGATAAAGATGCACTGGTCGAGGGTGCAATCGATATTGAAATTCAGCGAAGTAAAAACGATTGTGTCGGAACACGTAACCAGAGTGAAAATGCGATACACGAAATTTTTCTGGCAATTGATATGGTGCAGGAAATGCTGAAACACATGAACCCTTCACTGATGTTTGATCTGGAAAAATATCATCCAAAAGCATATAAGCAGTTTCTGGAGCATAAGAACAAGTTTTTTCTGGAGATCATCAAAACCAATATGGAATGGGGTATCAAAGAAGAATTGTACCGGGAAGATATAAATATAGAAATACTCACACGCTTCAGACTGGTAACCATGTTTTTAATGTTCGATACGATCAACTTTCCGATAACCAAGTTCACTCCCGGACAGGTAATTACCGAAATCACAGACAATTTTTTGTATGGACTGACTACTTCTAAGGGACAAAAACTGATTCAAAAATATAAGCAACAAAGACTAAAAAAGTAAACTATGAGCAAAAGAAAGATTCAAAGCATGGTTTTACTGTTGGGGCTGGCAATTAGTACAATTACCTACGCTCAGAATGCTACACGGCATGAACTAACCATTCAGCAAGCAGTGGAGTATGCCTATAAAAACAATGTACAGGTTAAAAATGCATTGTTAAATATACAGGTACAACAGCAAACCAACCGCGACATTACAGCAGCCGCCTTACCCAGCGTTACAGGTACTTTATCGGGTAACGATTATTTACAATTACCGGTTTCATTATTACCCGGTGAGTTTTTTGGTGGTGCTGCCGGTACATTTATTCCTGTACGTTTTGGTGTTAAGTACAATGCTTCCGCCACACTACAATTGCAGCAATTATTGTTTGATGGCCAGGTGTTTATTGGTCTGCAGGCCCGGAAAACTTCTATAGAGTTTCAAACCAAAAACAAAGAAGTAACCGAGGAAATGATCAAAACCAATATCCACAAGATCTATTATCAACTGGTGGTTAGTAAAACACAGATTGATCTGCTGGATGCCAATATCAGTCGCTTAAGCAAGCTGGAGCATGATACCAAAGAACTCTACAAAAATGGTTTTGCTGAGAAACTTGATCTCGACAAAATTGCCGTTCAGGTTGCCAACCTGCAGACTGAAAAACTGAAAGCGCTAAATAGCATCGATCTGGGGTATATGGGATTAAAAACCTTACTGGGCATGCCTGTTACAGACACGCTGGTACTATCTGATAAAATAAGCGAGGATCAAATCAGTAAAGACTTTACACTTGATACAGCTTACAACTATACAGACAGGAAAGATTTTCAGTACCTGTCGCTCGGTAAAAAACTGAATGAGTTTAACATCAAACGTTACCAGTTAAGTTATTTACCTACTGTTTCTTTATCTGGTTCTTATACCAAGAATGCACAGCGTAACAAATTCGACTTCTTTGGTAAAGGCGACTGGTTCACTACTTCATTTATAGGTTTAAATATTTCTGTTCCCATTTTTGATGGTTTTGGAAAAGATGCCCGTATTAAGAAAGCACGTTTTGAACTGAAACAAACTGAAAATCAGATCAGTGATCTCAAACTGAATATTGATAATGAAGTGGCTCAATCAAGAGTAAATTTCAAAACAGCTATTGCCACCATGAGCTTCCAGAAGAAGAACATGCAACTGGCTGAGAGCGTGTACAACCAAACCAAAAAGAAATACGAAGTAGGTACCGGTTCCAACACGGAGATTACGGCTGCACAAACCGACCTCGTTACGGCTCAAACCAATTATATCAGCGCCCTGTACAGTGCCATTATTGCCAGGGTGGATTATTTAAAAGCAATCGGAAAATTATAATACCAATAAACCTAAGTATATGCAAAAGATATTCTCTATCGTAGTTCTGGCTTCTGCAGTAATGCTTGCCTCTTGCGGCGCAAGTTCTTCTGAAGGATCAGGAGCTACTGCTGAAAAAGCCAAACTGGCTGAATTAAAAAAACAAAAAGAAGGTATTGAAGCTGAGATCAGCAAACTGGAAGCAACTATTGCTAAACTCGATCCTGCTTCTGCCAAACCTGAAAATGCCAAACTGGTAGCTTTTGCTGCCATTGCGCCTGAAACTTTCACCCACTATATCGATTTGCAGGGTAAGATTGAATCAGAAAACATTTCTTTTGTTACCCCACGTGGTGGTGGTGGACAGGTAAAAGCTGTTTACATTAAACGTGGTGATGTAGTGAAGAAAGGACAATTAATTCTAAAATTAGATGATGCCATTCAACGTCAGAGTTTAATTGCCGCTGAAAAAGGACTTGAAACTTTAAAAACACAATTGTCATTTGCCAAAACCCTGTACCAGAAGCAAAAAAATCTCTGGGATCAGAATATTGGTACCGAAGTTCAACTGATCACTGCAAAAAATAATGTAGAAACACTGGAGAGTCAATTAAAAGGCGCAGAAGAGCAGGTAAAAATTTCAAGGGAACAATTGCAGTTTTCTTCTGTGTACAGTGATGTAGATGGTGTGGCAGAAGACGTAAATATTCGTGTGGGTGAATTATTTGCTGGTGCAGGTCAGATTAAGATTGTAAACACCAACAACCTGAAAGTTACTGCTGAAGTACCTGAAAACTACCTCGACAGAGTAGGTAAGGGATCTAAGCTGAGAATTACTTTACCCGATATCAAAAAATCAGTTGAGTGTGCTGTATCGGTGTCTGGTAAAATCATCAATCCTATCAGCCGCAGTTTCTTTATTGAGGCTAAACTGCCTAACGATAAGGATTTCAGACCTAACCAGATTGCACTGGTGCAAATACAGGACTACACACTTAACAATGCCATCGTTGTTCCTGTAAACACTTTACAGAATGATGAGAAAGGAAAATATGTGATGGTTGCTTCAAAAGAAAATGGCAAACTGATTGCCAGGAAAAAAGTTGTAATAGCAGGTGAGTTTTATGGCGACAAACTGGAAATTAAATCCGGTATACAGTCGGGAGACCTGGTGATTACAGACGGCTACCAGAGTTTATATGATGGACAAGTGATTACTACCAGTAGCAAATAAAAGCAATGAATCAAGTAGTTGCAAGACACAGGGTATCAAGACGCAAGATTCAAGATTAATTAAACTAATTGTATGAGCGCTTTAGAAAATATAAAAGGTAAGTTCAAGGAATTCGGACCTACTACCTGGAGTATCAAAAACAAAACATCCATCTACCTGATGATGTTGTTTGTGAGTCTCGCAGGTATCTTCCAGTTCGTTACTTTACCAAAAGAGCAGTTCCCGGATATTGTTATCCCTACCATTTATGTACAAACCGTATATGTAGGTAACTCTCCGAAGGATATTGAAAACCTGGTTACCCGGCCTATCGAAAAACAGATTAAGGGTATTACGGGTGCCAAAATCAAAAAATTCACGAGTACCTCTCAACAGGATTTCTCGGCCATCATGGTTGAGTTTGATACGGATGTAAAAACCGATATCGCTTTACAGAAAGTAAAAGATGCGGTTGATAAATCTAAACAGGATCTGCCCACAGATCTTACCCAGGAACCTACGGTACTGGAAGTAAGTTTCAGTGAACAGCCAATCATGTATGTGAACCTGAGTGGCGATTATGATTTGCCAAGGTTGAAAAAATATGCGGATGACCTGAAAGACAAACTGGAGGATCTCCCACAGATCAACCGTGTCGATGTGGTAGGTGCTCCTGAAAGAGAATTTCAGATCAATATCGATAATTACCGCATGCAGAGTGCAGGTGTAACATTCGATGATATTACAGGCGCGGTTCAACGCGAGAACATAGATATTTCTGGTGGTTTGCTGGAAGTAGGTAATATGAAACGTAACCTTCAGTTGAAAGGTCAATTAAAAACCGCTTTCGATATTCAGCAGATTATTGTAAGAAATGCCAATGGCGCACCTATCTATCTGAAAGATATTGCCCATGTAATTGATACCATCAAGGAGAAAGAAAGTTATGCACGTTTGGATGGTAAGAATGTAGTTACACTCAACATCATTAAAAGAAGTGGTGAGAACCTGATTGAAACAAGCGATGGTGTAAAGAAAATTGTAGAAGAAGGAAAAAGTGTGATTTACCCTACCGACATGAAAGCGGTAATCACCGGCGATCAGAGTATACAAACCAGAACTTCTTTTAATGAACTGGTTAACTCAATCGTTATTGGTTTCGTACTGGTATTAATTGTACTGATGTTCTTTATGGGTGTAGTAAATGCCTTCTTTGTGGCATTGTCTGTACCGCTGAGTATGTTCGTTGCATTCGTATTCTTACCCGGTGCCGACCTTATTGTTGGAACACATGTTACACTAAACTTTATCGTTCTCTTTGCCCTGCTATTTGGTCTGGGTATCATTGTGGATGATGCGATTGTGGTAATTGAAAACACCCACAGGATATTTATTGAGGGGAAAGGAAAACTCACTACCGCATTCTCAGCGAGGATCGCTGCTGGTGAAGTATTTATTCCGGTTCTGGCAGGTACACTTACCACACTGGCACCATTCTTCCCGCTTTTATTCTGGCCGGGTATCATTGGTAAATTCATGGTTTACCTACCCACCATGCTCATCTTTACGCTGGCGGCATCACTGGTTGTAGCGTTTATCATGAACCCCATTTTTGCGGTTGATTTCATGAATCATCCTGAAGGTGAAGAGAAAGAACCCAAGAGCGCCATCTTTAAAAAGAAAGGTTTCTGGATCTCTATCGTACTCGGTATCCTTCTCGACATCATGGGTGCCACTTTCTGGGGCAACTTACTGTTGTTCTTTATGATACTGATAGTATTCAACCGCTATGTACTGGATGATGCCATTCATAATTTCCAGAACAAGGCTTTGCCATGGATCATGAGTCATTATGAAAGTCTCTTACGTTGGGCATTAAACGGTTGGAGACCCGTTCACCTGTTATTAGGCACTATTGCATTGTTCTTTATCTCTTTATTCATCTTTGTTGGATCGGTTACCAGCGGGCGTATTCCTGTTGCCTTCTTCCCCAAAGGTGATCCTAACCAGATATTTGTTTACCTCAAATTACCTGTTGGTACCAATGTGGAATACACCGATTCTATTACGAAAGTGCTGGAAGGTCGTGTAAACAAAATTCTGGGTACTGAAAATGGTAAGCAGAATCCAATTGTTGAAAGTATCATCAGTAACGTGGCCGTTGGTGCAGGTGACCCTACTGCAGGTGACAGAAGTACAAGAAGTGAACTGGGAAGAATACAGGTTTCGTTTGTGGAGTTCGAAAAAAGACATGGTATTTCTACCAGACCGTTCCTCGATCAGATTCGTGCATCCATGAAAGGCATTCCGGGTGCGGAGATCAGTGTTGACCAGGAAAGCGGCGGGCCTCCCACCGATCCGCCCATCAATATTGAAATTGCCAGTGAAGATTTTGATGCCATGATTAAAGGCGCTACTTCACTCAAAAACTACCTCGATGCTATACAGGTTGCAGGTGTAGAAGAACTGAAGATGGATGTAGATCTGAAAAATCCTGAGATAACACTCGTGGTTGACAGACAACGTGCCCTGATTGAAGGTGTATCAACCGCACAGATTGGTATGGAAATACGTACTGCCTTATTCGGAAGAGAAGTATCGAAAATAAAAGAAGGAAAAGAAGAATATAAAATTCAGTTACGAAACAATGAAATGCAGCGTAAGAGTTTAACTGACCTGTTAAACATGCGTATCTCTTTCCGTGATATGGCAGCTGGTGGCGCAGTAAAACATATACCAATCAGTGCATTGGTAAAAGTAGAACCTACCAGCACTTTAGGTAGTGTGAAGAGAAAGAACCAGAAGCGATTGATTACACTCCGTTCAAATGTATTAACCACAGAAGGTTATAATGCTACTGCAGTAAATGCGGAACTGGCCAAACATATCGCCAATTTCAAAGGTTTACCTGATGGTGTTACTGTTAAACAAACAGGTGAAGGTGAGCAGCAGGCAGAAACAGGTGCTTTCCTTTTAAATGCACTGTTGATTGCATTAGGTTTGATTTTGTTAATTCTAGTATTACAGTTTAACAGTGTAAGCAAACCGGTAATTATCTTAACCGAAATTATCTTCAGTGTAATCGGCGTGTTCCTTGGATTCAGTATTACAGGTATGGAAGTATCGGTACTGATGACAGGATTGGGTATTGTGGGTCTGGCAGGTATCGTAGTGAAGAATGGTATCCTCGTAATCGAGTTTGCTGATGAGTTGAGAGCAAGAGGCATGAAGACAAAAGAAGCAGTGATTGAAGCGGGCAAAACACGTATCATCCCTGTATTGTTAACAGCACTGGCAGCCATCCTTGCATTCATACCGATTGCGGTTGGTTTCAACATCAACTTTATCACTCTGTTCTCTGAACTCAATCCAAGAATATTCTTTGGTGGCGATAACGTTGTTTTCTGGAAGCCTTTGAGTTGGACCATCATCTTTGGTCTTGCCTTTGCCTTCTTTATGACACTGATTATTGTACCGGCGATGTACCTGATTGCAGAACGTTTACGCAGACCAATGCGCAGAATGTTTGGTGGTAAATGGATCAGCTTTATGGGTATACCACCGTTAACTATCATCTTCTTATTACTGATGGTAGCAACACTGATCAGAAACAGGATCGCAAGAAAAAAACGTGAAAAACGTTTGAAAAATGTAGCAACCGTGAATCAGGCATTTACAGGAAGCTGGTTCTAGAAACATAGTTTACAGTTGGTTTTTGGTAATAATCCACAACGCCGCCCCTGTTCCCAGGGGCGGCTCTTTTTTTGCGGGATATACGTTCTCTTTCTGTGTATCTCTGTGCCTTCAGCGGCAATCAATATGAACCAATACAACTCCAACAATTACCCTCTCCAACAAGAGACCAGTAAAATTCTATCTATATGCATAGAAGTTCATCGAATTCTTGGTAAAGGGTTTCTTGAAATCGTCTATAAAGATGCTATTGAGTACGAACTCAGAAATAGAAACATCCCCTATTCACGAGAAAAGCAATATGCGATAGAATATAAAAAAATATTCTCCCACATAAGTATTTTGCAGATTTTGTTGTTTTCGATCAGATTATATTAGAAGTGAAAGCTCAAAATGGAATTGCAGATGAACAATACAAACAAATAATCAATTATTTAAAGGTTTCAGGGTGTAAGATTGGGTTGATTGTTAATCTCGGGGAAGATAGATTGGGGATTAAGAGAGTGGTTTTATAAGAATGAATTGCCACTGAAGGCACAGAAATACACAGAATGAATGTAATATTAGGGTGAAATAAACTACTAATTTTTAAACTTATTCTCAATGAAACAAAACCATGAAATAGATTATAAAATTTACGGGGAAGAGATGCAGTATGTGGAGGTGGAACTTGATCCCAATGAAACGGCAATTGCCGAGCCGGGTGCTTTTATGATGATGGAAGACGGCATACAAATGGAAACCCTGTTTGGTGATGGTAGCAAACAACAAGGTGGATTACTAGGAAAACTCCTCAATGCCGGTAAACGGGTTCTGGTAGGTGAAAACTTATTCATGACCGCTTTTACCAATGTTACCGGCGGCATTAAAACCGTAAGTTTTGCATCGCCCTACCCCGGTAAAATTATTCCCGTTGATCTCTCCCGCTTTCAGAATAAAGTCATCTGCCAGAAAGATGCATTTCTCTGTGCCGCTAAAGGTGTAAGTGTTGGACTGGAATTCCAGCGTAAACTGGGTACAGGTTTATTTGGCGGTGAAGGTTTTATCATGGAAAAACTGGAAGGTGATGGCATGTGTTTTCTGCACGCCTGCGGTCATGTTATCCAAAAACAATTGCAGCCAGGTGAAATGCTGAAAGTAGATACCGGTTGTATTGTGGGTTTCACTTCGGGTGTTGATTACGATATACAGTTTGTAGGTGGTATTAAGAATACCATTTTTGGAGGGGAAGGTTTATTCTTTGCCACGCTGAGAGGTCCTGGTATTGTTTGGATACAAACCTTACCTATCAGCCGTCTTGCCGGACGTATCCTTGCTTACGGTACTTATAACAGGAAAGAAGAAGGAAGTATTTTGGGAGGTATTGGTAATATATTGGATGGTGATGGCTGGAGATAAGAACACGAAAAATAGAAAGGCATATATGAAACAAAGAAAAGTAGTAGTATTTATTGCATGTAGTATTGACGGGTATATCACTGGTAAAAATGAAAACCTTGATTTTTTAGGCCTGGTGGAAGCACCGGGAGAAGATTATGGCTATAATGATTTTATACAAACAATAGATACTGTTATACTGGGCAGAAAAACTTACGATAAGGTATTGGGGTTTGGCGTTCCCTTTCCACATGCAGAAAGAAAATGTTATGTAGTATCAGGAACAAAAACAGGCAGTGATGAAAATGTTACTTTCTGGAATGATTCACCAACTCAACTAGTTAAATATTTGCAACAACAGTCAGGAGCAGACATTTTTGTAGATGGAGGGGCACAGGTAATTCATACATTACTAAAAGAAGGATTAATTGATCGCTTGACCATTTCTTTTATACCACATTTATTGGGCGATGGCATTCAATTATTTACCAATGGCAGGCCTGAACAAAAAATGCAATTCATTCAATCAAAAGCATTTCCATCTGGTCTTGTGCAGGTAACTTATGAGAAAAGTAGCCCTGTACAATAACAACCAATAATCATTCAACTTGAATTGTGTTTATCTTAGCGACTCATGAAAATCAATAGCCCAGATTCGTTAAAAGATTTTTTTGATCGAAAAGTAGAGCAATACAACCAACCCTCCTTTATAAAGGATGATCCGATCTGTGTACCACATCTCTTCTCAAAAAAACAGGATATTGAAATTGCCGGCTTCTTTGCGTCTATTTTTGCATGGGGCAACCGCACCACCATCATCCAGAAATCATTTGAACTAATGCAATTGATGGACAACCAGCCACATCAATTCTGTTTACATCATTCCGACAAAGACCTGAAACAATTACTGCATTTCAAACACAGAACATTCAACACAACAGATCTTTTATATTTTATTGCTTTCCTGAAATTTCATTTTAGTGAGCATGATTCTTTAGAGCAGGCTTTTATGCGTTCTGCAACAAATGATATGGAAATGAGACTGACTCATTTCCATAATTATTTTTTCTCTTTACCTGATGCACCACCGCGAACAAAGAAGCATATTGCCACACCGTTCAAAGGCTCGTCTTGCAAAAGACTAAACATGTTTTTAAGATGGATGATAAGAAAAGATAAATGCGGTGTTGACTTTGGTATCTGGAAGAAAATCAAATCTTCGGAACTCATCTGCCCGATAGATTTACACGTAGCCAGGGTAGCCAAACGCTTTCAATTATTAGACCGCAAACAGATGGATTGGCAGGCAGCTTTAGAATTAACCAACTATCTACGTGAGCTTGATCCGAATGATCCGGTAAAATATGATTTTGCCCTCTTTGGATTAGGCGTAATCGAAAAATATTAAAAGCCCCGGATTTAAATCCGGGGCCGGAATTGGTTAGAAGAAGAATAGGCTTTGTCTTCCACCCACTTTACCACCTGCTCCTTTACCTGCTGCACCAAAGCTGCGGATATTGTAAGTGAAAGTGAGCATAAAATATCTTTGTAGCACATTAATCTGTCTGTCTGTAATATAGTTCTCTGCAGAAAAACGGAACACTGATCTGTTCTGGTTCAGCAAATCAGATACAGAGAATTTCAATTGCCCCTTATCATCTTTCATAAAAAGGTAAGTAAGTCCGGCATTCAATAATGCCACTGTTTTCTGTACACCCTGTGCCACCTGTGAATTATACCGGTGATCAAGTGTCATCTCCCATACAAATCTTTTGGGTAAACGCACAACCAGGTCTGTATTGATACTTTGACGCTCTACGCGCAGGTCACGAAATTCATTACTTTCATAGTAAGCATTGTTTACGCCTCTATTGTATGTAATGTTCCATTCAATCTTATCGTTCCAGTTAATACCGGTACGTATGTAGGGGTTGAAATCTATATTCTTTACATAGCTCTTTTTCGAGTTGATGATCAGGAAATTTCTGGTATAGTTCAGGTTATATCCGGCACCATAGTTCACCGAAAAAGTTTTATTCAGCTTGTGTTGTTTATTGAAATAAAAGTTGGTATAAAAATTATGAATGCCATCTGCATTCACCGGCATCGTAGTTTGTACGCCATTGGCAGCAATTTCACGGCTCCTTACCACACCATTGTTGCTGATATTTCCACCCAGATAAGCACTGATAAACATTTGCTTCTGCGTAACATTCTTAAAGAAGTTCAGGTTGAAACCGTGAGACTTTGCTGGTTTCAGATTGGGATTCCCTTTGTTAATATACAGTGGATTTGTATTATCAGCCACAGGCTGTATATCGCCAATGCCAGGAGGGTTCACATTGGCATTATAACTCAGGTTAAACTCTCTCCAACTGATATTGGCACTTGGAATGATATAATTAAAATGCTGATCGAGTTTCTGACCAAGAGATACATAACGGTTATTCAAATCAAGCCATAAAAAGTTAACAGTGGTAGTAATACTCAGTTTTTTATACCGGAAATTCAACCCACTTGATAAATTATTTCTCCAGCTTGTTCTTTCCAGGTGGTTAGTCAATAATGTATTGATCTGGTCATACTTTCCGCTACCTGCATCTTTATTATAAGTGGCGAGCGCATCTTTATTTTCAAAGAAAGTCATGGAATAACCCAAGCGCAATGTGATGTCCTTGCTGAGCGGCTCAGCAAAATTCATATTGGTGCTGGTAGAAAAGTTTGCCCGCTCCTGATCGCGTAACTGGTCAATATTGGTACTGCCTGTAGGGAAGAAAGTATTGAGTACATTATTAAACTGGTCTGTATTAGTAGTATTCAGGTTAACGTTATTGAATACATTAAATGTTCTTCCTTTTTTCCTGAAGTTTTTGAAGTAACTCAATGAATGGTTATAACCAATATCTCTGCCTTTTACAGACTGAAGATTATTGCTCGTATTGAGTGGACCATCTTCGCTACTGTTGGTTGTAATATTGGTAAGACGATTACTGTTATTGTTTGCTACTGTTAAAGTGGGTCTAAATTCCATCCTTGAAGTAGTATCAATTTTCCAGCGCAGACCAAACCCAAGACGATGGCTTTTGGAATTAATTACTTCCGATCTGTTGGAGCGGCTGGTTAAAATAGTATCTCCCAAAAACTGTTGACGGTTTTCCAGTTCTGCAATATCGTTACGCGATCTGCCATAGAAATATTGTGTGTTGAGTGTAAGCCCTTTTTTAAATTCATTATTCAGGTTAAAACCAACACCACCAGATTGTTGTATACCTTGTCCTGTTCCGCCAAAAGAAATTCCATTTACGTTCAAACCACCATTACCATTAATGGAAATGGAATTGATACCACTTCTATCGAAACCTCCCAATGAACGGATATCGTTAAAACCAAACCCAGCCTTGTTGAGGTTATTACTAAAGCCTAATACACTTACCTGTAACGTATCGCGGAACATGTTTAAAATTCCACCCGCTTCATAACGATTACCATCGGCTTTACCTGCATAGGCTTTACCAAACAAACCCTGTTTGATTGCTTTTTTGAGTTTCAGGTTGATGACCTGTCCCACATCGGCTTTGGCTTT
This sequence comes from Chitinophaga pinensis, assembly GCA_943372605.1. Taxonomy (GTDB): domain Bacteria; phylum Bacteroidota; class Bacteroidia; order Chitinophagales; family Chitinophagaceae; genus Sediminibacterium; species Sediminibacterium pinensis_H. Next base: position 240,694 of record CALRZI010000004.1, read on the forward strand.
ATCGGGATTGAGATCGAGTTCATCTTTATCATCAGAAACCTGTACTTTATCGATAAGGTTAGCGGGTAAATTTCTTGTGGCCATTTTAGGGTCGCCGCCAAAAAAATCTTTGCCATCTACCATGATACGGTTTACTTTTTTTCCATTCACCGTAATATTTCCTTCTGCATCTAACTGAACACCGGGTAATTTTTTCAGCAAGTCTTCCACCAAAGCAGAGGGTAGTGTTTTAAAAGAATTAGCATTAAACTCAATCGTATCCTTTTTTACCACAACCGGTGGTCTTTCTGCATATACCAAAACCTCATCGAGTGTATTGGCATTATTGGGTGTCATTACTATGGTGCCGGCTTCAAATGCAGGAGCATCTTTGGAGAGCCTGAATTCTTTGCGGGTAACCGTATATCCTGAATAAGAAATAATCATACGCAAGTCAATATCGAGTGGTAAACCACTTACTTTAAATTCACCTGCTTCCGTACTGAGTCTGTATGTCACCAAAACTGTATCGGCTGCTTTGAACACCGAAACAGTAGCGAGGTTCATGGGTTGTTTGGAAGCGGAGTCAATAAGTTTACCTGTAATGGTACCTGTAGAATTGCTTTGGGCATGGAGCATACCCATAAAAAACAAGCTCAGTATGAGCATGAAAATTCTGTTACGCATGATGATGCATTTCTCTTAAACAATTAATAATTGGAAAACATGTTTTTAAATGCAGAGGTAAGAGCCGTTGGGCAATCCAATCCATTCAAAAGTTGATGTTTCCGGATTTGTATTTTTTCCGGTGCAGGAAGGCTGCTTACATAAGCTAATGACACCCGCCAGAGCAGCGGCTGTAAACAGCAGCAATAGCAGTGGTACCAATTTTCTGATGTTAAGCATATGATTTCTATTTCCCTTTTCCCTCCCTCTTGCCCCGGATTTAAATCCGGGGCAAGAGGGAGGGAAAAGGGGGTTATTTACTAAACTCCATTTAAAGAGTTCTGTTACAGTAAAAGGTTGGAAAAAGGAATAATTTTTTTTAATCTGTCTCTTCCAGCTCAAAAAGTTCCTCAACAGGAACCCCGAAGAGTCGGGCCATTTTGAGAGCCAGTGCGGTTGAGGGCACATATTTACCCGATTCCATGGTATTGATGGTTTGTCGGCTCACAGCTATTTTTTTGGCCAGGTCGTCCTGTGTCAGGTTATGGATGGCCCTCTGCACTTTAATCTTATTTTTCATGTGCTAATTTTTATTGATTTTGGCCACATGGAATTCGCCAATTAATATTTCAGTTCACATAAGTTCTTTCATAGCTCATTTCATATACCGGCTTTATTATACTGAAACAATATATACCTGAAACGCAGGATAAATATGATGAGTACAGTAAACATATTATAGGTCATCACCTGAAAAAAAGTGCTGCCGTATACTACTAAAATACTGATAATCAATACTAAATAATTAGCATACACCGCCCATTGCAAGGCTTCGAGGCGGAAAAACTGGATGGCTTCGTCTTCAATTTTTTCCTTGGAAAAAGCAATAAAACTCAGGCTGCTGATAAGTCCGATTGCAGCCAGTTCATCGGTAAAATTGTGACTGGAAAAGAATTCAAGCCCATTGCCTTTCGTGATCCTGAACTGGAGCCAGGAGGCATTGTATTCGAAAAACATATTGGCAATACCAAGGGTAAGGAAGGGTATTAATAGTATCCAACCGATACGCTGAAAACTATGCGGGAATAATTTGATCTGTTTCATGCTTAATTTGTTTTGACGACACAAACGTAAAGCATGGTTTTCATTTTGTCAAATTTATTTTACATTTTGTAATAAAAGTTTAACATTTACCCTGCGAAAACTCTGTGCTCTCTCGTTCTCTGTGGTGGGGTTCCTCACCTCACCCTGACGAAGGAAGGGACCGCAGAGAACGAGAGAACGCCAAGTTTACGCAGAGGTTTTATCTTTAAGTATGCGTAAAGAAAATGAACTGATACGTATCGAATCTTTTACGAAAGAGCAATTAGTGGCTTATTTACAAGCGCTGATCAGTAAAGATTTTACCGGGCTGGTACAGTTATTATATCGGCTGGATATCAGTGAAGCCAAACTCAAACAATCATTGGCAACTCACGCCGATCAAGATGCTGGTGAACTGATTGCACAAATGATTCTAGATAGGCTGGAGCAGAAAAAGAAAGCAAGGGAGGAGTTTGGTGGGAAGGATTGGGGTGGGTCGGAGGAGGAGAGGTGGTAAATGAAATTCTGTTATGATTAGGGGCCAGTTCTTCCTTTTCGTTACTTGAGATATATATTTATTAGTATAATTGCTTATGTAATACCAGAACTCTTCACTAGGACTTATCCTTTGTTATGCGGAAAATGTATGTTATTCTCTTTTACTTCATCTTTCTGGGTACTGCATTTGGCCAGGAAGAAATAAACAATAAAAAAACAGACCAGCATCAACTTGTTACTGGTACAAAAATTTTTATTGTACCACCTGCTGATTTTGTTGTGGCCCCTAACTTTCACGGATTTCAACAAGCAAAAAGCGGGGCTTCCATAATGGTAGCAGAAATACCCGGACCCTTTGTAGAAACATCTGCTGGATTTGATGAAGCAGGGTTTCAAAAACAGCGGATGCTGTTAAAACAAAAGCAGACAATAAACATCGATGGCAATCAAGGTTTATTAATAACTGTTGAACAAGCTGCATATGGTACCTTGTACAGTAAATACATACTCGCCTTTGGTACAGGCAAAACAACCCAACTTATCAATGCTATTTTTCCAAAAGAAGCTACTGTACTTGGAGCTGATTTACTGAAGTCAATTTTATCAGTAGTCTACGAATCTCAGTTAACTGTTAATCCTAATAGTGCTTTATTTAGTATAGATGTTACAGACACAAAATTAAAGTTGGCTAAAAATATTTCAGGTACATTACTTTATACTACAGATGGGAATGTACCTCCAGAGGCAGAAGATAAAACATCTTTCATTGTAGCTCCTTCACTTGGCAACTTATACTTTCCTGATAAAAAGTTGGCGTTTATTGAAAGAATGAAAAAACTTCCCTACAAGAACCTTACTATAAATGAAAATTCAGTTAAAGAAGTTACGATTGATGGTATTACAGGATATGAGTTTATTAGCGAAGGTATTTCGCTGGCAAATAGCTCAGGGAAAAATGAACTTGTTTATCAGGTAATGCTTTTTGCGGATAATGCTTATTATCTTTTAGTAGGAAGTGCAAAAAATGACTATGAAGAGAATACAGTATTATTTCGAAAAATTGCCAACACATTTAAAAAGAAGTAACTTTTCGCTTTGATTAGCTTTTACTACTAAACAAACAACTATGGAACTTTATGAATTAGACCCCACATTAATTCTATGGAACCTGCTATCAATCATTCATCTTATTCTATGTACTGTTGCCATTGTAAAATTGGCTTATGACCATTCCATAAAATATGGTCATAAGATTGCTTTCTTAATTGGCATACTCTTTATACCCATCATAGGAGCTTTGGCTTTTCTTACACATCACAAAAAGATGAAACGCCAGAAAGCATAACGTAACCCTCCGTGTAACTCTGTTCCTCACTCCGTGGTAAAAAACCACAGAAGACACGGAGTGAGGCACAGAGTTACACGGAGGTATTTTATAAGTTATCTATCCTGTTAAAATTATATCCCTTTGCTTTCAGTTCACTGATGATAGCAGGTAGATGACTGTATAATTTTTCTTTTCGTCTTGGGTCTGTTCCTGCATGAATTAAAAGAATAGCGCCATTTAATGTATGCTTTACTTCAAAAGCACGAAGCAATTCCAGTAATTCCTGACTCGATTTATAAGAAGTACCCATTTCGGGCCAGGTATAATCTGCATTAGTCCTTGTACCATGCGTAAAACTGAATAGCTTAACACCCATTTCCGCAAACCATTTACCAATACGCTTGTTCCACCATTCATAGGGCGGTATAAAATAGGGTATACGATTAGGACTAATTACCCCCAATTGTTTCATCGCGTTTATATTATACTCATAATCTCTTTCTAAAGAATCTCTTGTTACCAGCATACTGTCTCTGTTCTTCCAATCGTTGTACAATATATGCTGATCTGAATGTGCGCCGAGATAATGTTTCTGCTGAAACAATTGTTTGATCAACGGCTGGTATTGTTTATTGCGATACAATCTTCCGGTAAAAAAGAAAGACGCCTTTATATTTTCGTCCTGTAACGTTTTTTGAATAACAGGTAAGCCTTCTGCATATTCATCTGCCGTAAATACCAGTGCAATGTTCTTTTTTGTTGAGTCGCCACGCACCAATGCCCTTGCTTCTACAGTTGTATGCGGCTCCAGATTTAAAAAACCACCTGTGTGCCATCCCGGAATTGGATTGGCTTCATCTTCTTTAGCAGCGAGCAGATAAATCAGAGAAGCCGTGCCATCCATGGTAGGTTCATTCGTACTGTAATCTCCATAATCATCATGGTACACAGACAGATCACTTTGAAAAGCCGCATACTCATCCGGATCATTCAATTTTATACCAATCAGGTTTTTATAAATGGCCGTGTACACAGGTCCATCTACCAGCCCGCCATCAATAGGGTATTGTTTCAGGTGTGTAAAAGCAGAATGCGGATCAACTGGTGTGTCGCCCCATGATGGCAACCCATACACCATACTCGTTCCCCATGGATTACAGCCAAATAACCAGTCAATATTGGCCTGTTCCAGTTCTGCATAACTATTATCGCCTGTCATCTTACGATACGTAAAACACTGTATGGCAAAAGAAGTGGTTAAATTATTACTGCACCATATAAACGGTACACCACGATAAAAAGCATTTTGTTTTGCCTTGTTCCATACACCCTTTATTCCTGTTTCATAATAATCATGTATGGTATCTCTTTGTTGTTTGGGTAAAGATGATGCCAACACTACATGACCCAGGTTAATAAAAGGATACCACTCATAATGATGAGCCGTATCTTTCCCCAACCAGGGTGTAACAGATTCCTGCTTGGCATAATTAAATGCCTCGGTTAATAATGATTGATGTTTATCAGGATTATTTTGATATATACTTGCTGCTGCCAGTTCCATATCATCCACCCAATTACCTTCTGCGTAGATATAAGGTGATTTTACCGATGCCGTTTGCGCCACTCCCGGCATTTTCTTTCCATATGCATATGCAGCCAGCGATTTTTGATACAACTGTTTTGACAGTTTAGCATCTTTTTTCTCATACACTTTTGAAGCCAGGGCAAATGCACTGGCAAATTTTCCTGCTGTAGATGCCGCACCTGTTGTAGCATTCATAAACTTTCCACGTACCTGTGGTTTACCTGAAACAAAATATACGGGTCGTTCAATTCCACGGCCGTAATAGTTCGTATCTTCTTTAGGGATACGCATTTTCATGTGATCCCTGTCGTCACCAATCTGGTTAAACATGATATTGTCTGAAGGATTCATTTTCATGAGCCAATCGATTCCCCATTTGGCTTCATCCAAAATGTCCGGTACATTATTCTTTCCATCAAGTCCATTTGCTTTTTTGGTATCTGTAAATACATGACCAAATTGCTGATAAGCCGCTAACAAGTGCCAGGTAGCATTGGCCGATGTGGTGCTGTATTGCAGGTAATCACTCGCATCGTGCCATCCTCCACCTACATCTGCATAAGAACTGTCGGGCATGGGGCCATATAATGTGTAGCCATCGCGGGTATGACAACTGTCTTTTAAATAAGGATTAAATAAGGTTCTCTGCTGACGCATATACCGTAAACAGAAATCGGCAGCGCCTTTATATACATCATCATTAATAGCAAATACGGGAGATTTTGTATCGCCTGATTTTAAAAAATAACGTCCGGGTTTACTATACGCTGTAAAACGAATACGTGAAGTCTGGTTAAAAGGACCATAAGTACCAAAAGCCTGTAAACCATTAATAGTGTACACTGTTTTCTGTGTGGCCTCATCTACCAGCTCAACTGAAGCGGGCAATTTATTTTCCATGCTGCACCATACTGCTACTTTAATGCCATCTGGTGTATAACCCAGCTGGTTAATACGTATCCAGTTTTGTTCCTGTTCTGTTTTTTTGAATGCAAGGCATACAATGATCAATACAATTCCTGTCAGCAAGAATATCCTTTTCATATGGTTGTTTTGGGTGCTTAAAGATACCAGTTTAGCTATTCTCTGCGAAACCACAGCGCGCTCCTTCTCTGCGGTGAATTTACCCGACTGTTCACCGCATAGAAAGGAGAAAAAGAGTTTCGCAGAGAGTTTTTAAGCTATTTTCGCTCCTCAAACGATTGAACTATGAAACTGGTTTCTTATTTGTCTGATGGCCGCGATCAACTGGCTTTTTTTGTTGATGGTTATTTATATGATTGCGATATGGTACATCCCGAATTACCCAATAGCATGAATATGTTTTTGCATTATTGGGATGATATGTTTCCTGTTGCACAACAGGTTAATGCTGCCATTAAAGACGGAAGAATCAGTAAAGAAAAAGGTATTGCTATTGAAGGGCAGCATTTACTAGCACCCGTTCCTTTCCCTACTTCCTGCAGAGACGGTTATGCCTTTCGCCAGCACGTAGCTGCTGCACGCAGAAACCGTAAGGTAGATATGATTGCTGAGTTTGATCAGTATCCGATTTTTTATTTTACCAATCATCATAGCATACAGGGTCCTGGCGATATTCATTGCATGCCTGATCATTTTGAAAAGTTAGACTTTGAACTCGAAGCCGCTATTGTCATTTGTAAAAGTGGAAGAAATATTCCGGCAGAAGAAGCTGATCAATATATTGGCGGACTCATGATCATGAACGATATGAGTGCACGCAGGTTACAGATGGAAGAAATGTTACTGAACCTCGGACCTGCTAAAGGAAAAGATTTTTCTACCGTCATAGGCCCATGTCTTGTTACACTCGATGAACTGGAAGCATTTGAAATACCCGCAAAACCTGGCCATACAGGCAAGAACTGGAACCTGGGTATGAAGTGCTGGGTAAATGGCGTACAGGTAAGTGATGGAAATGTGGGTGATATGGACTGGACTTTTGCAGAAATTATTGAACGTTGTGCTTATGGTGTGCAGTTACACCCCGGAGATGTAATTGGTAGCGGAACGGTAGGTACTGGTTGTTTTCTTGAACTCAATGGAACAGGTAAACTCAACGATCCCAATTACCAGGAACAATGGTTACAGCCGGGCGATGTGGTGAAAATGGAAATTGATGGTATTGGTGTACTGGAAAATACAATTGTAAAAGAAGACACCGATTTCTCCATTTTAGCAAAAAAGAAGCTGTAAAACCCAGCCAAAACGCTCTTTTTAACAAAAATCTAAACCCCGATTCCTTATATTTGGTACATACTAAAAACTTAAAACGACGTCATATGAAAAAGGTAATTGTACTCGCTATGGCTGCTTTCCTGGTTTCAGGTACCGCATTTGCCGGTGGTGATCATAAACACGATGGTAAAAAATGTGCCAAAGCAAAAGAATGCAGTAAAGAAGGAAAAGACTGCTGCAGCAAAGACGCTAAAAAAGAAACCAAAGAGACAAAAGAAGTAAAGAAAACTGTAGCGAAAAAAACAACCGCTAAAGCCTAATCAATCTTACTCCATATAAAAAGGGATGCTTGGCATAAGCATCCCTTTTTTATTTCCCGGTTCGGAAATAAAAGGTTTTACAATATATCTTCCAGTTCTTTCAGGTGATAAATGGTGAAGGTAGGTTGTATGTGTGCCTCAACATTAAGATGATTAACAAAAACAGTATCCATGCCAGCATTAATTCCACCCTGTATATCCGCATCCAGATTATCGCCAATCATAATACTTTCCTTTTCATTGGCTCCTGTCTGCTGAAAAGCATAATCGAAAATTTCTTTCTGTGGTTTGAGGCTGTTACTAGCTTCCGATGTAATCACTGCTTCAAAATAAGCATGCAGACCTGAGTGCTGTAATTTATTATGCTGCACTTTTTCAAACCCGTTGGTTACAAGATGCAGGTTATACCCTTTTGTTTTCAGGTATTCCAGTATCTCAAATGTGTATGGAAAGATGGCTTTTTTGGATGGAAGTGTCTCTAAAAAACTAACAGACATGATTCGCGACAATTGTTCATCGGCCAGTTTATAATCCAGTAAAGCCAGCCACATTCTTTTCCAACGCAATTCATCCTGTTTAATAAACCCTTTGGTATATCGGTCCCACAGTCGCTCATTATGAAAACTGTAACGGGTGAAAAAAGCATCAAAGTCATCTATGCCCCTGCTCTTTAAATCGTATTGATGGTAAAGGTCCTGTAAAGTAGCTTTTGCATTGGTTTCAAAATCCCAGAGTGTATGATCGAGATCGAAAAATAAATGTTTGTAGCGCATCCTCAAATGTAATAACAACTTAGCTGAACTAATCAGTCTGTATAAAATTTCAAATAACTCAGCATAACCTCTGCGTTCTCCTTTCTCTGCGGTGAACTTACCCGAATATTCACCGCAGAGAAAGGAGAACGCAGAGATTTCGCAGAGATAATGGGGACTGGTTAAGAATAAATGTTTTATTTCGTAGTAGAAAAATCTACCCGTATCATGAATGTAATTGTAACAGGCGCTTCCAAAGGAATTGGCAAAGCCATAGCAACACAGTTTGCAGCAGCCGGTCATCAGTTGTTTTTATGCAGCCGCGGTGAAAAATCCCTGTATGATACGGTCAATGAATTACAAACCCATTTTCCAAATGCTGTAATTGCAGGCAGGCCAACAGATATGGCAGACAAAAATGATGTGGTAGCTTTTGCCGACTGGTGCCTGCAAAAAGGAACACCTGATATTATAGTTAACAATGCAGGTCATTTTATTCCAGGCAGTGTACACAATGAACCCGAAGGATCTTTGGAAGAAATGTTACAATCTAATTTATTCAGTGCCTATCATCTTACACGCCAGTTGCTGCCTTCCATGATGGCCGCTAAGCAAGGACATATTTTTAATATCTGCTCTATTGCATCCTTACATGCTTATGCGAATGGTGGCAGTTACAGTATCAGCAAATATGCACTCGCCGGGTTTAGCAAAAACCTGCGTGAGGAGATGAAACCACATAGCATAAAGGTTACCGCTGTTTATCCCGGCGCTGTTTTAACCGCCAGTTGGGATGGTTTCGATATCGACCCCAAAAGAATCATGGAAGCCGATGATATCGCTAAAATGGTTTATGCCGCCAGTCAGCTCTCTCCAATGGCAGTAACGGAAGAGATTGTTATGCGGCCTCAGCTAGGAGACCTTTAAAACAGAAGAACAGAGAAATAAGGAATGACCAAAGGGGAATTTCTCCTTTCACTTCTCACGTTTCACGTTTCACGTCTCACGTAAATAACAATTCCTTCACCTAGTCCTAACATTCCCTTCATACTGCGGTGGCAATTTTGCTAAACTCCACGGTGTATGGACAAACGTACTTTAGATGTGGTGGTGATGAGCGATCTTCATTTGGGCACTTATGGTTGTCATGCCAAAGAAATTGTCAATTACCTCAAAAGCATTCAGCCGCAGATTCTGGTATTGAATGGAGATATCATCGATATCTGGCAGTTCAACAAACGCTATTTCCCCGTTGCACATATGCAGGTGATCAAAGAGATCATGAACCTATTGAGTAAAGGCACAAGGGTTATCTATATCACAGGTAATCATGATGAAGCCTTACGCCGTTATTCCGATATGCATATGGGCAATTTTCAACTGACCGATAAAGTGGTGATGGAAATCAATGGTAAAATGACCTGGATCTTTCATGGTGATGTATTTGATGCCACTACAAAAGGCAGCGCCAAATTATTGGCTAAACTGGGTGGTCACGGATACGACCTGCTCATTCTGATCAACAGCCTCATTAATCGTTGCCTGAAGATGATGGGCAAAGAAAAAATGAGTTTCAGCAAAAAAGTAAAAAACAGTGTGAAGAAAGCGGTATCATGGATTGGCGATTTTGAACAAACAGCAGGAGAACTGGCTATTGAAAAGAAGTACGATTATGTAATCTGCGGACATATTCACCAGCCACAAAAAAGAACGATTAGCACCAAAGATGGTTCTGTTACCTACCTCAACAGTGGCGACTGGATAGAAAACCTTACTTCTCTTGAGTATCAGAATAACGAATGGAGCATTTATCACTATGATGAAAAACAGTTTGCTGAAACAACTGCGCCAGTAGTAACCATGGAAAAGAAATTGCCCCAACTCAATGTAGTAACTGATGAGATCGCCTTATTCATTCACTCTTTAGCCATACAGTCATGAGCATTAAAATATTATATGCAGTTCAGGCTACAGGAAACGGACATATCAGCCGTGCGATGGAGCTTATGCCTTACTTACAGCAATATGGCGAGGTAGATGTTTTTCTGAGTGGCAGTAACAGTAATCTTCAGCCAAACCTGCCCGTAAAATACAGAAGCAATGGGCTAAGCCTTTTTTATGGCAATACCGGCGGACTTGATTACTGGCGCATGTGGAAGGAATTAAGTTTGAAGAGAATCTGGAAGGAAGCAAAAGCATTACCAGTTGAACAGTATGATATTGTACTGAACGATTTCGATAGTATTACCGCCATGGCTTGTGCGCTGAAAAAAATACCAAGCATTGGCTTTGGCCACCAGGCAAGTTTTCAAAGCAAGTATACGCCAAGAAGCGCTAAGAAAGATTTTGCGGGTGAAATGGTATTACAACGGTATGCAAGAGCATCTGCTTATATTGGTTTACATTTTGAGCAGTATGATGATTTTATTTTTTCGCCTGTTATCAAAGAAGATATCCTTAAAGCTGACCCAAAAAATAATGGTCATATCACTGTTTATCTTTCTCATTATAGTGATGAAGTAGTGTTACAGGCTTTATATAAAATACAGGGCATCCGTTTTGAAGTGTTTTCCAAAAAGGTAAAGCAGCAGGAAAGAAAAGGCAATGTCACACTCATACCCATCAGCAATGAAGGGTTTACACAAAGTATGACACATGCCCACGGTATCGTTACCGGCGCTGGTTTTGAAACACCGGCTGAGGCCTTATACCTGAACAAGCAACTGCTTTGTTTGCCTATACGAGGTCAGTATGAACAGTTATGCAATGCAGCCGCTTTGAGAAATTTTGATGTGACCATCATCGATAAAATAACAGACGGATTTTCTTTACAGGTAGAAAGCTGGTTAGAAAACAGTGCCGTTAAGCCATTAACGCTATCGCACAGCACTTACGATATTGTTCAAAAAGCAATAGAATCAGGAAGAAGTTTCCGGAAAAACACTGAGCAGGAATTCTTCCCCGATATATTTTCCTACCAAAAATAGAACTACCCTCTGCGTAAACTTCATTCTCTCTCGTTCTCTGCGGTCCCTTCCTTCGTCAGGGTGACGTGATGAACCCCTCCGCAGAGAACGAAAGATAGCAGTCCAAAAGACTCTTATGGAGAGATTTCGCAGAGGAGTTTATTAATTAATACTTTACAAACAGAGGAGTACCTGCCAGGCTTTATCTACCTGGTTTTCATTCAGCAGCTCTACAGCATATTTATGCAGTTCAACTTCCATCTCCGATGGGTTTACTGAATAATACTGGAAAATATTTTTTACCCGGTCATCTGCAAAAGACGCATCAATATCAGGTAATGCATGCACATTGGCAAGCATCCCTAAATGGTTACCCGTAAGTACAATACTATTACGTATGCTATCAGGCAGTTGGTCCACACCAATACCTAACTGTGTATTAGGTTTAGGCACTTTAAATAAATTATCGCGGCTTATTTTACAATACCAGTCTCCGCCTAGTCTTGCTACTAATTGCAATTTTTGCTGATCAATTTTTCCATCTTCTCCCAAAATGCTTTCATCCACATGCATACACAGCACTTCAGCAATTACCAGTTGTCCGGCACCACCATTTTCGCCGAGGCTTTTTACTTCATTTACCTTACACTCCAGTTTAATCTTTGCTTCCTTTACCATTGGAGGTTTTACCCTTGTAGCTGGCTCACTGGTAAAACCTGCTTTAATAAATTCATTCACTCCTTTAGGAAACTCGCAACTCGATAAACTCACCTGCTGTACCATATCGTAATCAACAATATTGATGACGCATTCAGGTACTTCGAGTACATTTTCAAGCGTATGTTTTGTGGTATTGTCGCGTCCTCTTCTTGATGGTGAGAAAATGACAATGGGCGGATTGGATGAGAACAGGTTAAAAAAGCTAAACGGACTCAGGTTTACATTACCTGCTTTATCAATGGTACTGGCAAAACATACAGGACGTGGAGCAATAGCATGTTGCAACCACTGTTGCTTTTCCATTACAGGCAAGGAACTGATGTCTATCGTTTTCATTTAATCTTTTTAACAAAACTCTTTAGATTAACTCCCGTTCTCTTCTTCTCCCTGTTAATAACCTTTCCGTGTAATGCAAGTCCAAATTATACAAGACTTTTTTAACAGGGAGAAGAAGAGAACAGGAGTTATGAGGGTTTATAATATAATTTTAGGTTACTAACTGAATAATTAAAAGTCTGATTATTCCCAGCTAGCCAATACGGTAACGCCGCCCTTCACTACCTGATTCATGCTCACATCTATTTTAGTGCCAACAGGCAATAAGATATCTACGCGGCTACCAAACTTGATAAAACCATATTCATCACACTGTTTTACCTGCTGACCAACAGAGGTATAATTACAGATGCGTTTGGCCAATGCCCCTGCAATTTGTTTGTAAAGAATGGTTCCGTAATTATTTTTTACAGCAACACTCCATCTTTCATTTTCTGTAGAAGATTTAGGATGCCATGCCACGAGGTATTTGCCTTTATGATATTGATTGTACACCACTTCGCCACTCATAGGGTTACGGTTTACGTGTACATTGGCCGGGCTCATAAAAATACTTACCTGTATTCTTTTATCTTTAAAATATTCTTCATCTGTTATTTCTTCTATTACTACCACTTTACCATCTGCCGGACAAATCAGTTTTTTATCATCGAGTGTATGTACCCGGTTGGGTATACGGAAAAAAGAAATCAGGAATAATAAAAGTCCGAGTGTAATTACAAAAATACTGATGGCCAACCAGGGAATAGATGCACTAAAGAATGTAAATGATGCAACATTCAGCACTCCGAAAATCAGGGCGCTGATGCCAATCGTCTGGTAACCTTCACGATGAATGGTCATGAGTTTAAAATTAGGCAACAAAGGTAAAAGAATGATGCAAAACTTCGTGGTTTATTAGCGAAGCAAAAACAGCAGTAACCAAACATAAGGAGTAGCCATCAAAAGAGAGTCGAAGCGGTCTAAAAAGCCACCATGTCCAGGCATAAAACTGCCACTGTCTTTTACACCGGCCATTCTCTTCAGTTTACTTTCAAATAAATCGCCCAGTGTGCCCATTACCGAAGCGGTAATGGTTATAATGATCATCTGAACCATATCAAGTTCTAACCAGTAAACGGCAATAAGTGTAACAGCCAATACAGCCAGTATGGCACCTCCTACCGTTCCTTCCCAGGTTTTTTTGGGTGAAATGGGTGAGAATGGTGTTTTGCCGATGAAAGACCCAACAATATATGCCATGGTATCATTGATCCAGATAGTGGCAATAATCAGCATGGGTAATAACCATGAACTATTCGGAAATTTTGGGGAAGATATTTCATTGTAAAGATCAACCAGCAATCCCCATGACAATGAAATATAAAGCAGGCCTCCAATGGTATATCCGATAATTTTCCAGTCGGGCATGCGCCCCTTGATGAGTTTCAATAGTATCAGACCCGCCAATGAAATCAATAATATCCATCCCCCAACCTCGTGCAGAAAAATATCGCCAATTTTGTATTGATCATCTGTCATCCAAAACATAAAACCCAATCCCGCAATAATGGCTCCTGCCTGGTGCGCCATTGAAATACTATGGTAGCGTGAATCAATTTTACTGATGAGCGATTTGTACTCTACCCAGCATCCAACATGTATTACAGCAAACAACAATAGAAAACTCCATTGATTCCATAATAATCCACCCAACATTACCACCACAAAAACAATAGCGGTTAAAGCACGGGTTCTGAAAGTTTGAAAATTGAAAGCCATGGTGTGAAGGTAAGGCAGATAGTGTATAGTCCATAGTCGATGGTCCATAGTTTATTCATCCTGGTTCTAACCCTGGACTATATGCTATCAACTAATTCAACAGCGTCTTATTAATCAGTTCGCTGGCTGTTTGTTGGAGGTGGGCCGGAACAAAAATTTGTATGTCGCCAAACATCGGGTAACTGCTGTCTTGCTTATTCAGTATTTGAACAGGCACATGGTTTTCTTCGAGCATCCCTTTTATAATGGCTGCTTCGGCATAAACACGGGTTGAGAATATTTTCTGCCAGTTACTCATTCGTAGTGATCGATTCAGATGATATAATGGGCGAAGTTATTACAGGTTTCTCCTTATACAATTGTTGAAAAAGCACTACCAGCAAAGCCAGTCCAACAAGCCCCCACCATACAGGCATGGTTTCATCCATGGCTTCTTCAACAGATTTGCCCTTCGATTGAACAATATAGAGTTGTGTTACGATAAAGGCATTGTGCAGGAAATGTTGCAGTATACTTAACCAGAGATTATTGGTGTAATAAAAAATGAGTCCAAGCGTCATACCCAATGCAATCCTGGGCAGAAAACCGAAATAAGAAAAATGAATGGCGCTAAACAGAATGCTGGTAATAATAATTCCAACCCATGCATTTTTAGTCCACTGAATAAAAATTTTCTGAAAGCCTCCCCTGAACAATACTTCTTCGAAAATTGCAGGCGCCAGAGCCATCACCAGTATGGCGAGTATAAAATCGCCTGCATTTTTCATAGATGCCATATTCAGCATAACATCTTTATACGTTTGTTCCAGCTCTTTTGCTTTTTTAAGCCACTCGTCTGACAAGGGAATATCCTGATTCAACATTCCCAGAGCACCGCTTAAAATCATTCCTGCAAAAGTTATCAGCATCACCAGAATAATCTGTTTACCATTCATTTTCAGGTTGAAGCCCAGATAATTGAGGGGGGTACTACGGTTAACGATTTTTGCAAATACAACCGCCGGAACAAAAAATGCCAATAATGTTGCTATCGTATTTAAAAACCTTGAAATATTGGCATTTTCAGGCTTGTTCATGGCATCGGGTACTTTCAGGAAAGGAACATCTAACAGGCTGGAACCCAATGATGCCATTATTATTGAGCCAATAATCATTCCCATACCTACCAATCCGATTAGTAATAAAAACTGGACCGGAAAACTAATCTGTGGCTTCTGATTCATGTGGTTGAAGAATAAGCGTGTAAATTTGCAGCCTGTTCGGGCCGGCATCTAAGATAAGGGTATCGGGTCATATACAAACTCCGGTTAAACGGGTAAATGACCATCCTTACTTCCAGACAGGTTTCGGATATGAACGGCCAGGATAAATAAACAGCGTAAAAGAACAGAATGTTGCGTCATGGTAAAAATTGATCAAATAGAGCTACCCGATTTCCCCCTACTGCTTGCACCAATGGAAGATGTGAGTGATCCTCCATTCCGTATTGTGTGTAAAGAAAACGGTGCCGACCTTATGTACACCGAATTTATCAGCAGTGAAGGACTGATCCGTGACGCCATTAAGAGCAGGAGAAAGCTGGATATTTTCGACTATGAAAGACCCATCGGCATCCAGATATTCGGGGGCGATGAAGACAGTCTGGCCATGGCCGCTAAAATTGTAGATGTTACCAATCCTGATTTGCTGGACATTAATTTCGGATGCCCGGTAAAAAAAGTAGCAGGTAAAGGTGCGGGTGCAGGTGTATTAAAAGACCTCGATCTGATGGTGCGCCTTACAGAAGCCGTTGTAAAATCGACACGCTTACCCGTAACGGTTAAAACAAGGCTGGGCTGGGATGACCACAGTAAGAATATTGAAGAAGTGGCAGAGCGATTGCAGGATGTAGGCATCAAAGCATTGAGCATTCATGGCCGCACACGCGCACAAATGTATAAGGGTGAAGCCGACTGGACACTGATTGCCAAAGTAAAAAACAACCCACGTATCAACATACCCATATTTGGTAACGGCGATATTGATAGTCCGCAGAAGGCATTGGCTTATAAAAACAAATATGGCGTGGATGGTATTATGATTGGTCGTGCAGCCATTGGTTATCCATGGATCTTTCGTGAGATCAAACATTTTGTACAAACAGGTGAATTACTCGCCGCACCAACTGTTGAAGAGAGAGTAAATGTATGTCGCCAGCACTTACGTAAATCTATTGAATGGAAAGGCCCCATTGTTGGTATCAATGAAATGCGCAGACATTATGCCAATTACCTGAAAGGCTTACCCGGTATAAAAGATTATCGCAACAGGCTTGTTACTTTAAAAACCATAGAAGAAGTGGAAGGTGTATTGGATGAAGTAGCTGTTAACTATAAAGATTTTGTGATGGAGAGACAGGAGATTGAGTTAGTGAATTATCATGAAAACTGTCCATTATAAATAATCTGTGAATCTGCGGCTATTTCTTTGCCACAGATTCACAGATTATGGTCTCACATATTTTATCAGTGATTGATCCATCGGCGAAACCCCTTGTGGAAAAAACGCTTCCAACACTCCATTTTCACTCACAATATACTTACAGAAATTCCAGGTGGGCTCCTGTTCATTCCAGCCATTCAGCGAAGCATTACTCAGCCATTGAAACACAGGATTCTGTTCTGCACCTTTAATTACACTACTCTTTTTAGCCAGTAAAAAACTAACCCCATAATTTACTTTGCAGAACTCCGCAATCGCAGCATCATCCCGCTGTTCCTGCTGCTTAAAATCGTTGGCAGGAAAACCAATGATCACCAGGCCACTGTCTTTGTATTGCTTGTATAATGTTTCCAATTCTGCATATTGACCCGTATAGCCACAATCGCTTGCTGTATTTACCAGCAACAGTTTCTTTCCTTTTAGTGTTTCAAGAGAAAGAGTGGTGCCATTATTAAGCGTAACCTGTAATTGATATAAAGAGCGGGTGGGCTGCATTTGTTTCTTGTTTAATAATCCTTTAGAAGAGCCTCCAAACAGTTTGCCGGGCAACATGATGATAGGGTAAAATGTTTTTAACAGTGATTGCCGCCAGGTCATATCTTTTCTTTTAAGTAATAAAGCTACGATCAGTATAACAATAAATGCAATGATTAGTTTTCGTATGACTCGACCTTTATTCATGTTGCAGTTGCTGTTTTAGATAAATTTTTTAAACAGTTTCAACTTCCCTTTAAATGGCGGGTATTTCATGGCAGGATCGAACCAGGTAGGCGTTTTCAAAACAGCTTTTTCATGACTGAATGTGTCAAAAGAATATTTACCATGGTATCTGCCTGTTCCGCTAAAGCCCCTCCCACCGAATGGCAGATTATGATTGGTCACATGCCAGCTTGCGTTGTTAATACATGCCGCTCCCGATGGTACCATCTCCACCCATTGTTTCGCTTCTTTATCATTAGAAGAAAAAATATAAAAAGCCAATGGATTGGGATTATGGTTAATAATAGCCAATGCTTCCGCTTCTGTCTCGTAAGCGATGATGGGTAATATGGGGCCAAAAATTTCTTCCTGCATAATGGCACTGTCAACAGTAACATTACCAAGCAATGTAGGACCCATATACAAACGATTTATATCATTGTCTCCCCCATGAAGTATGGTTCCATTGCTGAGGTAAGACAGCAAGCGGTTAAACTGTTTTTCGTTAATAATCTTCCCATATTCATCACTGCTTGCCGGCTGTTCTGTAAAAAACTGAAGGATTTTTTTCTTCATCGACTCTACCAGTTGTTCTTTAACTGATGCATGAACCAGTATATAATCGGGCGCCACACACATTTGTCCGGCATTTGAAAACTTGGTAAGCACAATACGATTAGCTGCCACTTTTATATTGGCCTCAGCCGAAACAACACAGGGACTTTTCCCTCCCAGCTCCAGCGTAACCGGCACCAGTCGTTCTGCTGCCATTTTATAAATGATCCTTCCTACCGATGTGCTTCCGGTATAAAAAACATGGTCAAAAGAGAAATGATTCATCATTTCAGGAATAACACTGGCGCCATCACCCGGTACATATAAAATATATTCTTTTGGAAAAACAGTTTCTACTATTTTTTGCATAACAACTGCTGTTGCCGACGCAAATTCGCTTGGCTTCAATACGACACAATTACCAGCAGCAATGGCACCTACCAGCGGCATTAACAATAGTTGCAAGGGATAGTTCCATGGGCCAATAATCAATACCACTCCCAATGGCTCTTTTACGATATAGCTTTTACTGGGCAGGTTCAGCAGGTTGGTACTTTTGCTTTCAGGTTCCATCCATGCACTCAGCCATTTAATGGAGTGATTGATTTCATTCAGCAAAAATCCATTTTCTGTTATCCATGTTTCTTCCGGACTTTTTTTCAGATCGGCATAAAGCGCGTCATAAATTTCCTGTTCATGATCGGTTACTGCTTTTTTTAATGCCAGCAATTGCTGCCTGCGAAAAGCATAGCTGCGTGTGGCACCAGAGGAAAAATAAGTGCGCATGGCATTTAAAGGAGTAAACAGGTCGTTCGACATATTTACAAGTTAAGTAAATCAATAAAAGTCGCAAGA
Source organism: Chitinophaga pinensis (assembly GCA_943372605.1). Lineage (GTDB taxonomy): Bacteria > Bacteroidota > Bacteroidia > Chitinophagales > Chitinophagaceae > Sediminibacterium > Sediminibacterium pinensis_H. Next base: position 259,479 of record CALRZI010000004.1, read on the forward strand.
TTCTTTTTGGTAAATTGCAGAACAGTTTTATGTTTTGAACTAAAGATGCCCTCAACAGACAATTAAAATATCGCATATGGAATACAGAAGAATGGGCCGTACTGGCTTGCAGTTAAGTGTTTTAAGTTATGGAAGCTGGGTTACTTTTCACAAACAGATTGACGACAGTATTGCCGATGAGCTCATGGGACTCGCGTATGACAGTGGCATTAATTTTTTCGACAATGCAGAAGCCTATGCATTGGGTGAGAGTGAAAAAATGATGGGGCGCATCCTGAAAAAGAAAAACTGGGACCGTACTTCTTATACTGTATCATCCAAAGCATACTTTGGATGGAGGGGCAAAGAGAATAAACCCAACCAAACAGGATTAAGCCGTAAACACCTGATGGAAGCCTGTCATGAAGCATTACAACGTTTACAACTCGATTATCTTGACCTTTATTTCTGTCACCGTCCCGACACCAATGTTCCCATTGAAGAAGTGGTTTGGACCATGCATAATCTCATACAGCAGGGTAAAATTTTATACTGGGGTACCAGCCAGTGGAGCGGTGCCGAAATTATGGAGGCACACAGGGTAGCACATCAATATGGTTTAATTGGTCCCACAGTAGAACAACCACAATACAATATGTTCGAACGTTTTAAAATGGAACAGGATTATTTGCCTGTATTCAAGAACGTTGGGCTGGGAACCACCATCTGGAGTCCATTAGCCGCAGGTTTCTTAACGGGTAAATACAATAATGGTATCCCGGCAGATTCAAGACTCGCCATTGAAGGTTTCGACTGGTTAAAAGATCGCTGGGTTCAGGATGCCAAAGTTGAGAAAGCCAAAAAACTGGTGGCACTGGCACAGGAAATGAATGTGAGTCTGGCAGAACTAGCTATTGCATGGACCATCAAAAATCCGAATGTAACAACAGCCATACTTGGGGCCACCAAAAAACAGCAACTGGAAGAAAACCTGAAAGCATTACAGGTATTGCCACTGCTTACAGACTCAGTAATGGAAAAAATAGAAGCTGTTCTTCAGAATAAACCTTTCATGGATTTATCATAAACAATTGAATATCATATAATTAAAAGCGGTAAAACCTATCCGGTTTACCGCTTTTTTTATTGACGGATATTTGTCGCCCGAAAAAAGTTATACCTTATTTCCAACCTTTTTAACCTACAGCACTCTTAATACCGGAACTATTCATTGGAACAGGAAACTACCATACAAACGGCTATTGTGAGAAAAGCCTGCCTGGGAGATCAAACATCGCAGGCCTGGCTGTATAAGCAATACAGTAAGGCGATGTTCAATATCTGCACCCGTATGACGGGTAACCAGAGCGATGCAGAGGACCTGTTACAGGAATCATTTATGATTGCGTTCCGCAACCTGAAACAACTCAAAGAACCCGCCCAGTTTGGAGGATGGCTGAAACGGATTGTGGTAAATGAATGTATCCGTTTCTGCAAAAAAAACACTTACTGGACAACATGGGATGAACACTGGGATGAAACCCTGAGCAATGAAGAACCCGGATGGTGGCAGACAGTAGATATTAAAATGGTACATCAGGAAATAAAAAGTTTACCTGATGGATGCCGGCAGGTTTTCAATCTCTATGTACTGGAAGATTACAGTCATAAAGACATTGCAAATCATCTCGGTATATCAGAATCAACAAGCAAGAGTCAGTATCACCGGGCCAGACAATTATTAAAAGAAAGAATCATTAAACAAATACAGGTACATGGATGAGTTAAAAAAATACCTGCAACAAAACCGCGAAGCACTGGATAGCGATGAGCCCTCACCAATGGTTTGGGAACGTATGCAGGTTCAGCCACCGGTAAAGAAAACAGCCATTGTGGTAAGCATTACACGTTGGGCCGTAGCGGCCTGTGTGCTGGTACTGGCGGGCATTGGCACCTGGAGTCTGTTGAAAGAAGACGAAGGCAAGACACAAGAAATTTTACAAGCATCAAGAACTTCAGCAGAACCCAGACAAGAAGAAATAAAGCAGGCTACTGAACCGGTTATCGCCATTCCTGAAATAAATCAGGAAATAAATAAAGTATTGGCATCTGCTATACCTGAAAAGAAAATAGTTGCTGTACAAAAAACAACTGCTGAGCGTGCCGATCTTATTGCCTTACAGAATGTAGAAAACAGTTTTAAACAGGTCATCAACCTGCAGCGTAATAAAGTAGGTACTATTCCTATGTATGCTGAATCGGCTGAATATTTTTCAGATTTCAAAATACAGATCAGGCAACTGGAGAAAGATGAGAAAACGGTAAAAGCAGAAATCGTAAAACGTGGACTTACAGATGACCTGCTGGATCAACTGATCAATCTCTACCAGATAAAACTGAGTACACTTAAACAATTACAAACAGAAATGAATAAAATCAACAACCGTGTAAAACAGATACGTCGACCGGTTGACAGTGTTAAAACGTATTTCATCAACATCTAAATACCCTTCATATGCGATTCACTACTATTAAAATCACCGGTTCTATAATGAGTATGTTGTTTGCTGCCGCTGGTTTGGCGCAAAATACAACCATCATTAGCGGTCAAGGTAACATGCAGGCAATAAATACAATAAGAGCTACTGCCCCCGTTGAGTTTGCTGCTGTACAAAATGTTTATTCCTATTCTCTTAATGATACAGCAAATCTGAAATCAAAGGAGATAAGTCAGGAAATCAACATGCCAAAAGGCGGAGAAATTTATATTGAAAACAGTTCTTTGGCTATACAGGTTAAGACATGGGATCAACCAAAAGTTAAAGTAGTTACTACTGCTTATTTTGAAAAAGAAAACACACTTACAGATGCAGAATGGTTTGAAAGAATGGGCATTAGCTTAAAAGCACTGGGTACTTCTGTTAAAATAAAATCGAATAATTCAAGAATGGGTTCCACTTATAGTATTTCAGGAACTACCAGCTATCGTTATGCGTTAGAGCCTGTGGTAGTAAGTGGATTCCCAACAAAAAGTGCCCTTCGCACTACGAATACTAAGCCACAAAAAAGAATGCTTACCATTTATGTACCAGCCGGTAGCAAAATGGATATTGAAACCAAATATTCTGATGTACAATTACCTGCCGGAGTAGGAGATGTATTATTAGATATTACCAATGGTAACCTTGAAGCAGAAAATCTGAATAAACTGCGTTTACGCTCCAAATATTCCAACGCCAATGTGCGTGATATTAAAGAAGCAGAAATAGAATTTGCCAATGGTCGTTTCAGTGCCAATAATATTGACGATCTGGATATTGAAAGCAAATATGCTACCATTGAAATGGCATCAGCAAAGAAGATTAAAATGGTCAGCACCAATGACGAGTTTGAAGTAGAAGACGTTGCTGATTTACAAGGCAGGAAAAACTATGGCAATCTTCGTATTACCCGCCTGTCTGGCTCACTTGAACTCGATGGCAGCAATGCAGATATTAAAATTAGAAATGTAGGCAGTAACGTAAAACTTATTAAAGTAGACAATCGCTATGCAGATATCCGCATACCTCTTCGCGATACAAAAAACTATGCTGTTAATTTCCTCGGCAGCTACAGCACGGTATATTCCGATTTTGAAAAAACGCCTGTTGAAGTAACAGAAGCAGATATGGCATCCATAACATCTAAAAATGCAAGTTCCGGAACAATAAGTGCTTCTACTATATCTGCTAAACCCGGACAACAAGTTACAGGTACGCTCAGCTCCGCTCCTGCTAATTCACAGAACGGAATTACCAGCACCCCACTGAAAATAGCAACAACAGGAACATTAATGCTTAACCGCAGTGGCTCCAGCACCCCGGTAAAATTCACCGGAACTGGTGGCGATGGTAAAGGATTAAAGATTGATCTGAAATGTCAGAACTGTACGGTCGATTTCAAATAAACAATCACGCCCTATATATACCCCTTGAAGAGCGGCCACTTGCCGGCCGCTCTTCTACTTTTAACGATGGCTTGTTTCTTCATGTGCATTATATATCTCACACAGCCGATTTTCTCATGTGTTAACGATCGGTTCGTGCCCCGTTTCTACGGGGCACTTTTTCGTGAGACGTGAAAAGTGAAAAGTGAAAGGGGGTGGCTGGCCTGTAGGTAATTATACTCACTACTGACTATTGACTATTCACTACTCCCCTTCAACTCACCTCCATAGGAGTCCTTTGGACCGGCCCTCTCTGCAAGCAGAGAGGGGGCAGGCAGAATCCTCTTCTCACGTTTCACGTCTCACCTTTCACGTCTCCCGCCTTTCTCCTATCTTAGCACCAAGAACTTCTCCTATGACCGAGCTCTATACCATTGTATGGATCATTGTCTCCCTGATACTGATCGGCTTTTTTGCCGGTTATGAAATTGCTTTTGTCAGCGCCAACCGACTCAGCATCGAACTAAAGAAAAAACAGGGTAAACAAAGCGGGATTATTTTAGCTGATTTTGTAGAAAACCCTGCCAAATTTATTGGCACCTGCCTTATTGGGCTGAATACAGTTTTAGTTGTTTATGGATTATTATTCGACGAGTTTTTAAAGGGTGTTGCCTGGAACCCGCTGAATGTTAAAAATGAATACCTTAAACTCATTATCGATACCATTATTTCTGCCATCGTTGTGTTGATTTTTGGAGAGTTTATTCCCAAAGCCATTTTCCGTGCAAAAAATGACAGCTTACTAAGTTTTTTTGCCCCACTGGCAAAATTCTTTCATACCATTTTTGAACCACTCACCAACCTGTTTGTAAATCTTTCACAGTGGATACTGAAATACATTTTCAATGTCCGTGTAAAAGATAAAACGCAGGCTTTTACCAAAGTTGATCTGGAGCATTTCTTTCAGCAGACCAAAGAACAGGATGAAGACAGCCAGGAACTGAATACAGAATTATTTGAAAATGCACTGAGCCTTCCCACCATTAGAATAAGACAGTGCCTCGTTCCCCGAACAGAGATTGAAGGAGTAGATAAAGATATTTCGATGGAAGACCTGCGTCAGCGTTTTGTTCAAACAAAACTCAGTAAACTGCTCATCTTTGATGAGAACATCGATAATATCCTGGGGTATGTACACCAGACCGATCTTTTCAAAAAGCCTTCTTCCATTCAACAGATATTACATCCTATACTGGCTGTACCAGAAAGCATGAGTGCTGCTGACCTGATCAATAAATTCACCAAGGAAAGAAAAAGTATTGCATGGGTGGTTGATGAATTTGGTGGCACAGCAGGTATCGTTACCATGGAAGATTTACTAGAAGAAATTTTTGGTGAAATTCATGATGAATATGATGTGGAAGAGTTTGTAGAAAAACAACTGGCAGAAGATGAATTCATTTTCAGCGGCCGCCTTGAGCTCGATTACCTGAAAGAAAAATACAGCCTTGAGTTTCCTGAGAACGATTCAGAAACACTGAGTGGTTATATCATTCAGAAACATGAATCAATTCCAACACAAAAAGAAACCATTATTATTGATGATTATCGTATCGATATTCTCAGTGTAAGCGAAACAAGGATCGATACGGTTAAAATGAAAATATTGCGCTGATGCAACAACGCGCTTACCTGGCCATCAGCCTCTCTTTGCGTCCTGCCCTTGATTCAATAGTAAAAACCCTTCAACAGGTATTGACGGAACATGGTATTGAATTGTTTGTTTTTGTAGATCATTACCAATTCACTCCCTCACAGGAAAAAGAAATGATGCAACAGGCATTCCTGGAAATTGATCGTTGCGAACTACTCATTGCCGAATGTTCCGAAAAAGCCATTGGCGTGGGTATTGAAGCAGGGTATGCCCTGGGAAAAGGCAAACAGGTTTGGCACCTGCGTCCTCATACTGCACCACATTCAACCACATTGGCTGGTGCCGCTCACAAAAGCATGATATACCACGATATAGCCGACCTGACAGATCAAATAAGAAAAGAATTACATACAGCAATCTGAAAAGACCATCTTTCGTGTTGCTCTTACCCCTAACTTTGCCCACTCCTAAAGCAGTTGACGGGCATGGGCTTATTTAACAGAAACAATGGATCAGAACAGTCGGAGATGAGTTTTATAGACCATCTTGAGGAACTGAGAAAACATATCATTCGTTCCATTCTTGCTATTCTAATCTTTGGCATCGTCATTTTTGTTTACCGCGACTGGGTTTTTGATTATATCATTACCGGGCCTATCCATGCCGACTTCATCAGTTATCGTGCGCTTTGCGATTTTAGCCACTGGGCTCATCTCGGTGATGTGCTTTGTATGCCACCCGTAAAGGTTGATATGCAAACCACTACATTCGCCGGTCAGTTTCTGAGCAGTATTACCATGTCGCTCGTAGGAGGTATCATCATCGCCTTTCCTTATATCTTCTGGGAATTCTGGCGCTTTATTAAACCTGCCTTGAAAGAAAGAGAGTTGAAAAATACCCGTTTCATCATTTTCTGGGTTTCGTTCTTTTTCTTCTGTGGTGCGGCTTTTGGTTATTTTTTACTGGGTCCGTTCACCTTTAATTTTCTCGCAGGTTTTCAACTCGGCACCAAAGGTGTACTGGTAACGCGCCCTACACTTACAGACTATCTTGACAATCTTACCAATCTTATTTTAGGCTGTGGTATTGCTTTTGAACTACCTGTACTCGCCTACCTGCTTACCAAAATAGGATTAATTACTCCTTCCTATTTACGCAGAACCAGAAAATATGCCGTAGTAATTATTCTGATTGCTGCTGCTATCATTACACCTAGTCCCGACTGGATGAGTCAGTTGATTGTGTTCCTCCCTTTATTCTTCCTGTACGAACTGAGTATTATTATTTCGGCAAGGGTATCGAAAGAACAGGAAAGAAGAGACCAGGAAGAATGGAGCTAAAAATTGTAGAGCCCTTAAATTTCGCAATACCTGCGGTTAGCTTTGAGCTTCGAGCTATGAGTTAATATATTATGATAGTTTAAGCATAATTACAAAAGCTCACGGCTCACAGCCATTACATAAAGACTTAATTTAAGAAAACACCCAGCCCGTTTATATATTTTTTATACAGCTCTTGGTCTAATCCTTTAATTTCATCCCTCAATTCACACACATGAATTATGTTTTTGATGCGTCGAAACCTATTGCTATTGGCTCAGACCATGCCGGTTTTGAGTACAAGGAAGCCATAAAAAACTGGCTGATCAGCAAAGGGTTTACGGTGAAAGATTTTGGCGCGCCTTCATTAGATTCTGTTGACTATCCCGATTTTGCTCACCCCACTGCCAGCAGTGTAGAGAATGGTGAAACGGCTTTTGGTATACTGTTTTGTGGCAGTGCCAATGGTGTAGCCATTACCGCCAACAAACACCAGCAGGTGCGCGCGGGACTGGCCTGGCAGAATGATGTAGCTTCTCTCATTCGTTTACATAACGATGCAAATATTATTTGCATTCCAGCCAGGTTTGTAGCCTTAGCACTGGCACAACAGATGATTGAAGTTTTTATGAGTACCGCTTTTGAGGGCGGACGTCATGCAACACGTGTTGGAAAAATTGCTTGTTCATAATCTTTTAAACACCACTAATAACTATGCGAATTATTGTACTATCTGCATTCCTGTTGTCTGCGACAATGGGTATCGCACAAAAAGGTGATCCGGCAACTTATGCCAAAACCATCACCATGGGCGATCTGAAAAAACACCTCACTATCGTTGCCGGACCAGAAATGGAAGGCCGCGAAACAGCTATGGAAGGACAGCGTAAAGCAGCCGCTTACCTGGAAGCCGAGTATAAAAGAATGGGACTGAAACCCGGTAACGGAAACAGCTATCAGGCAAACTTCCCTTTGTATCAGCTCGAACTGTTAAGTAGCAAACTCTCAGTAAACGGTCGTCCGTTTGCTGCTGATAAAGATTACTCAGCATCTGTATCAGCAATTGCTGGTGGTAACAACACCTATACTGAAGTAGTATTTGCAGGTTATGGTATCAGCGATTCTACTCGTAACGATTATGCGAATCTCGATGTGAAAGGTAAAATTGTACTGGTACTCGAAGGAACGCCCGGAAGTACAGGACCAGTTAACCCAAGAGGTGCAGGATCTGTATTTGGCAAAATGGCCACAGCCAGAAGTAAAAGTGCTGCAGGTATTTTAGTAGTATCTAAAAATTTCCCCAGAACAACTCCAAGCCAAACCAAAGGTGGTATGTCATTAAGCAAACCAACTACTGAGCCGGCTTCAGCTATTACTGTTTCTGAAGAAATAGCTAGTGCTTTATTAGGTCGCACCACAAAACTCACGATCCAGCAAATGGGTGAACTGAATAAAGGTGTGTATCGTTCAGAGTTGAAAATTAATGCCGATAAAAAAGTAAATGAACTGGAAAGCAGCAACGTAATCGCTGTTTTACCTGGTACTGATAAAGCTGATGAATATGTTTTCATCACCAGCCACTACGATCATGAAGGTATCATCAACGGAGAAATTTATTATGGTGCCGATGATGATGGTTCTGGTACTGTAAGTGTATTAGAAATTGCTGAAGCCTTTGTTGCCGCCAAGAAAAAAGGTGATGGCCCACGCAGAACCATGGTATTCATGAATGTTTCAGGTGAAGAAAAAGGGTTATTGGGTTCACGTTACTATTCAGAGCATCCTATTTTCCCACTGGAAAAAACTACTGTTGACCTGAACATTGACATGGTGGGAAGAATTGACCCTACTTACAAAGGCGATTCTATGAACTATGTATATGTAATTGGTGATGATAAACTGAGCAGTGATCTTACACCTATTACCAATGAGGTAAACAGCAAATACATCAACATGGAGTTGGACAGAAGATTCAATGATCCTAAAGATGTAAACCGATTCTATTACAGAAGCGACCATTACAATTTTGCCAATAAAGGTGTTCCTGTAATTTTCTACTTCAATGGTACACACCGCGATTACCATCGCCCAACTGATACTGTTGACAAAATTAATTTTGATGTGATGGAAAAAAGAGCAAAACTCATTTACCACACTGCCTGGGTAATTGCCAATAAGGATACTATGTTAAAACGTGATATTCCTTTGAACATGCCTCCGAGATAAAAGATAAGCATCAATTCAAAATTAAAAAGTCAAAATTCAGAAGGAATATTTCTTTTGAATTTTGACTTTTTAATTTTGAATTTCTCCCTGCCTAAACGCTGTTACCAGCCTAACAAGTAGGCAAAAATCAATGGCACTACGATAGTGGCATCGCTCTCTACAATATATTTAGGTGTATTAATATCTAGTTTACCCCAGGTAATTTTTTCATTCGGAACAGCACCTGAATAGGAACCATACGACGTTGTAGAATCACTGATCTGACAGAAATAACTCCAGAAAGGAACATCATGCCATTCCAGATCCTGGTACATCATCGGTACTACGCAGATGGGAAAATCGCCCGCAATACCACCACCAATCTGGAAGAACCCAACTCCTTTACCACCACTGTTCTCACGATACCAGTCTGCCAGCCATACCATATACTCAATACCATTTTTAACGGTACTGGCTTTCAGTTCATTTTTAATTACATAGCTCGCGAAGATGTTACCTGTGGTACTGTCTTCCCATCCTGGTACTACGATTGGCAGGTTTTTTTCTGCTGCTGCTACAATCCAGCTGTTCTTTGGATCAATTTCATAGTATTGTTCCAGCTCACCACTTAAAACGGTTTTATATAAAAATTCATGTGGGAAATATCTCTCCCCCTTTGCTTCTGCATCTTTCCATTGTTTTACCAGGTGTTTCTGTAAACGACGGAACGCTTCTTCTTCCGGAATACAGGTATCGGTAACGCGGTTATAATGGTTCTCTAACAAATCCCATTCATCCTGTGGAGTAAGATCACGGTAATTGGGTACTCGTTTGTAATGACTATGTGCTACCAGGTTCATTACATCTTCTTCCAAATTGGCTCCGGTACAACTGATGATGGCCACTTTATCCTGGCGAATCATTTCGGCCAGGCTGATTCCCAGTTCTGCGGTACTCATGGCGCCTGCCAGGCTAACCAGCATCTTACCACCCTCCAGCAAATGTGTTTCATAACCTTTGGCTGCATCTATTAAAGCAGCTGCATTAAAATGACGATAATGGTGTTGAATAAATTGAGAAACGGGCCCTTTGTTCATATTAGTTAATTAAAGGCAGCAAAGGTAATTTTTTTGGGGCATTATATTTTATTCAGAATAACTGTCATATTCATTTAACAACGGTCTTTTTTACGCATATATGCAAGATTTTCAGATGTTTATGAGCATTTTTAATCTCATTCTAATCTCGTTTTCTACCAAAATCTTAATATTCTTGTGGTCCCTGCATGAAAATTCTTTTTACCGAAATAACCATCGGTAGGTTCCGCATTGGCCTGCCCGTAGTTGTATGGTTTGCCGCTACATTGCTTGCCGCCCTGCTTGAAATAAGCAGGGGATATGGCGAGATCAACAATTTCCTCATCTATCGTGGTGTATACGAGCATACCTTACAACAGGTAAACTTATACCTTACTTATCCGACTGAGTATGCAGACAGCAATCATTACGGCCCCTTGTTCAGTATTTTGATTGCACCCTTTACCTGGCTTCCGGTTTATATAGGTTGCCTGTTATGGTGTATCGCCAATGCCTGGGTATTATTTTTTGCAGTTAAACGTCTACCGCTTTCCACTACCCAGACTTATTCAGTATTACTCATTTGTTTTATTGAACAAATGACGGCAACACATAGTGTACAGTTTAATTCCATGCTTGCCGGTTTTATGTTATTATCCTATTCGTATGTAAGAGATAATAAAATTTTACCTGCCACTTTTTTAATCGCAGTTGGTTTTCTCATCAAACTATACAGTATTGTAGGATTGGTACTTTTTCTGTTTACAGAGAAGAAAAAAACATTCGTACTTTCTTTTATCGGCTGGATGGTTCTTCTTGTGCTGCTACCCATGATTATTTCATCACCCGAGTTTGTTGTACAGTCATATGAAGACTGGTTTCATTCATTGGTAGAAAAAAACGGAACCAATATAGATATTTCGGTTGCTTCGGGTATGCAGGATATTTCTGTTGGGGGTATGTTCAGACGAATTTTCCATATTCAAACACTACCCAATTATAGTATTACTGTTCCGGCGGCTCTGTTATTACTTGCCCCACTATTGAGGTTTAAACAATTTGCCAGTCAACATTTTACCCTTACCTATTATTGTATGTTGATGGTTGCTGTAGTAATATTCAGTTCATCAGCAGAATCGCCCACTTATATTATTGCTGTAGCAGGTATTGCTATTTGGTTGTCATTACAAATGCCATTCAACAAAACAACAACGGCTTTACTCATGTTCCTGTTTCTTTTTACCATATTATCGCCAACCGACCTGTTTCCAAAATCGGTAAGGGATGGTTTCTTTGTAAAATATTCGATGAAAGCCCTTCCCTGTTTCATCATCTGGCTGGTTATGATTAAAGAGCTGCTGACAAAAAAATATTTGATCATCACAAACGGAGACAGCAAATGAAGAAGAAAATCTGTATTGTAATCCCCGCTTGTAATGAGGAAAAAAATATACCGCTCATTATTGATGCAATTAAGGGGGTGATGAATGTCGATTCTTACAACTATTCCATAACATTTGTAGACGACGGCAGTACCGATAACACACTGGCGGTATTAAAAGCCAAAACACAGGAAGATCCTAATGTTTTTTTTATTGGTTTATCGAGAAATTTTGGACATCAAAATGCATTAAAAGCTGGTATCGACAGTGTTGATGATACGGCCGATGCGGTGATTATGATGGATGGCGACCTGCAACACCCTCCTGAACTTATTCCCGTAATGCTTGAAAAATGGGAAGAAGGAAATGAAGTTGTGTTTACCATCAGAAAAGACAATGACCAGTTGCCATTGTTCAAAAGAAAAACATCCGGCCTTTTTTATAACCTGCTGAATAAGCTATCCGATATGGAACTGGAGCCTGGTGCTGCAGATTTCAGGCTGATCGATAAAAATGTATTGCATGTATTCAAGCGCTTCAATGAAAATGATCTTTTCCTGAGAGGATTATCGAAATGGATCGGATTCAAACAGGTTGGTATTGAATATATACCCGGAAACAGGTTCAGTGGCACAACTAAATATACCATCAAGAAAATGGTGCGATTTGCCTTACAGGGCATTACATCATTCAGTACAAAACCATTGTATATTGCCGCTTACCTGGGCTTTGGCTTTTCGGTGTTGTCGTTATTGTATATTCCCTATATCATTTACAGCTACTTCTTTGATAAACCCATTTCGGGCTGGAGTTCGCTCATTGCTACTATTGCATTTTTTGGCGGACTTCAACTCATGATTCTGGGGATTATTGGACTTTATCTTGGTAAATTGTTCATGCAAAGCAAAAATCGTCCTCATTATATCATCAGGGAATCGAACCTATGACAACAGACCGGTTTATATTATTGAGTTTTGATGTGGAAGAATTTGATATGCCTCTGGAATATGGGTTTCAGATTTCAAAAGAGGAACAAATGCTTGTTGGAAAAAAAGGATTAGACAGTATTGCATCCATACTCAATCATCCTTCCATTCAATCAACCTTATTTACCACCGCTAATTTTGCTGATCATTATCCTGAAACCATTCATGGGTTATCGAAGCAACACGAAATCGCATCTCATACCTATTATCATTCCAGTTTTGTAAACGAAGACCTGCTCTTATCCAAACAGAAACTGGAAGCCATCACCGGTCAACCGGTATATGGGTTAAGAATGCCCAGGATGCGGAAAGTTGATATGGAGGAAGTAAAAAAAGCAGGTTATCAATACGATTCATCTGTAAATCCAACCTGGTTACCGGGAAGATACAATAATCTTCATCTGCCCCGAACCATGTACAAAGAAGCTGGTATGTGCAGAATACCAGCATCCGTTTCACCCAATTTCCGGATACCACTTTTCTGGTTAAGTTTCAAGAATATGCCCTTGCAGGTTTTTAAATATCTGGCCATGCAAACACTCAAAAAAGACGGATATCTCTGTCTTTATTTTCATCCCTGGGAGTTTACAGCTATCAACCAATATCAGCTACCTATGTTTACAAGAAGATGGTGTGTTGAAGCGTTACTGGAACGTCTGCACAAAACCATACACTATTTGCAAAAAGAAGGAGAATTTATCTCCATGCATAACTATACGAACAAAAAGCCCCGGTAGTGCGTACCGGGGGCTTTTCAGATTAACCAAACACCAACTTATTTGTTCTTATCGAATACGGTAACCTGGCCATACAAAGAAACTTCCAGGATTTTTCTGTCTGATTCATTTTCTACAGACACATAATACTTTCTGTCGCCGTTTAATTCAAATTCAATGGTTTCTGTTACCTGATATTTAGCATAAGATTTTTTAATCTTCTGAATAGCAGATAAAGGCAGACGCTTGAACTCTGTTTTTCTGGAAGTACCAATTACCTCTCCGTTAGTGTTGTAGAAGGCTTCTACTTTTTCGCCTTCCAATGTAAACTTCACTTTGGTGTAATCAGCCGTTACGGTCCAGTTAACATCAGTAGCTCCGACAAATTGTGCCTCAAAAGAATTGAGTACACGGAAACTTACTTTGCTGACATCGGCAGCTAATACACTGCTACCGATAGTAACAGTGATGAGTGTAGCAAGGATAAACTTTTTCATGATTGTTGTTTTTTGAATGATAGTATGTTGAGTTTTTTGTTTCCCAATGACAAACCAAAGCTAAGCACAACCATATCAGTCAGAAGCTAATTGTGATTAATTGAAAAGCTACATACACCCAACTGTATGAGTGGCGTTAACTGGCATGTTAAGCCATGTTAATAATCGCCTGAAACACAATACAGCATTACATTAGAAGAGATTTCATAAGAAAAACATAAAAGCCGTTATGGTGTGGTTAATTTTTAGCAGTGGTAAACACTATGGCACAGGTGAAAATGGATTTGTATCTTTAAGAAAACTATATACATGAGACGTTTTTTTACATCTCCGATATTGGCCATTGTATTGCTGGCCGCACCGGCCATACTGGCTGCCATTCTTTATCCCGGATTGCCTGACAGTATTCCCGTACATTTTAATGCAGACGGGCAGGCAGATAAATACGACCACAAATCCTCTATCTGGTTACACACCAGTATTTTATTCGTAATAGGATTAGGTGTATATTTTCTTGTAAGCAATATCCATAAAATAGACCCCAAAAAAACAGCCAGTGTTTCTATAGATACTTATAAGGCGATTGCAATGCTTGTAGTAGTATTCCTTGCAGTGATCAATACAAGCATGGTATTATCAATGGCGAATACCTTTCCAAGTTTTAGCCTGCAAAAAGTGGTATTGCCTGCTGTTGGCTTACTGATTGCCGTAATAGGTTATTTTATGCGTAATATAAAACCCAATTATTTTATGGGTCTGCGTTTGCCCTGGACATTGGAAGATGAAGATAACTGGGCAGCAACACATCAATTTGCGGCAAAACTATGGGTGCCAGGTGGTTTATTAATGGCAGTGTCATCCGTATTGTTTCCTTTTATGACAGCTTTCATTATTACAATGGCACTTACACTTTTGCTCGTGCTTATTCCGGTCATTTATTCCTACCGGTTTTTTAAGAACAAAAAAGCATGAACTATTTAGCACATGCCTACCTCTCTTTTGATGATCCCGAAATACTGGTAGGCAATATGATCAGCGATTTTGTAAAAGGCAAAAAGCAATACGATTTTCCGGCTGGTATCCAGAAAGGCATCCGTTTACATCGTATGATTGATGTATTTACCGATCAGCATACAGCCACCAAAAAAGCAAAGGTCTTACTCCAGCCAGCAGTTGGCCCTTATGCCGGCGCTTTTATTGATGTGGTGTATGATCATTTTCTTGCAACCGATCAATCTGTATATGATGACGTTGCATGGATGGAATTTACTTCCAGAACATACCGCTTACTCGACCCGTTCAGCGGACAGTTCCCGGAAAAGTTTGCCCGTATGTTTCCTTATATGAAAACACAAAACTGGCTCTATAATTACCGTTTTAACTGGGGGATTGAAAAAAGTTTTGAAGGCGTGGCCAGAAGAGCTGCCTATCTTTCACCTGATAATGACGCTTTCCACTTATTTGAGATACATTACAACCAGTTCAAAGAGTCTTATAACACCTTTTTTCCTGATGTTAAAAAACTGGCCCTTGATTTGCTGAATGAACGATGAAAAGCAAGCACCTTTATCTTTGTAAAAATATTATCGCATGAAGTGTTTACTGTTGAGTATTTCTCTCCTCCTCTCTGTTTGTCTGACAGCACAACAAAAACCAACTGATCTGGATAAATCTCCGATGGATATGAGTTACTGGCCCGCCAATTACCCCATCCTCAAAATGAGCGGAAAAGTAAAAGATATTCCTGTTGCACGTGTTATTTATGGTCGCCCCCTGAAAAGTGGGCGCGATATTTTTGGTGGTATCATCAAATACAATGAACTATGGCGCCTGGGAGCCAATGAAGCATCTGAAATAGAATTCTTTAAAAATGTGAAGATTGATGGTAAAAACATCCCTAAAGGCCGGTATACCTTGTATTGCATTCCAACGGAAAAAAAATGGACCTTAATACTGAATAAAGACAATTTCTGTTGGGGTAATTTCAGCTACGACGCAAAAAAAGATTTGATAAGAGCCGATGTAGACATCAGCAGAAATCCAGAAACAACAGAAGCATTTACCATTTACTTCGATGAAATAAAAAGCGGTGCACAAATGGTTATTCTCTGGGACGATATGAAAGTGGGTTTGCCCATCACCGTTATTGAAGAAACACCAGTTAAAACAAAAAAGAACTAACACATCCCCTTCTCCCTGCTAAAAAACTTTACTTATTCGGAGTTACCTTGTGCGAGGCTTTTTAACAGGGAGAAGAGGAGTTTACGCAGAGATATTAAAAACAATACGATGAAACTTGCTACGAAATACATCCATGCAGGCACAGAGCCTGATCCGTCTACAGGTGCAATTATGACACCAATTTACCAGACATCAACCTACGTTCAAGAAGCACCGGGTGTAAACAAAGGGTATGAATATGCCCGCAGCCAGAACCCAACACGTAAAGCATTGGAAGATGCTTATGCACAGATTGAAAATGGACAATTCGGCCTAGCATTCAGCAGTGGTGTAGCTGCAACCGATGCCGTTATTAAATTACTTGAACCGGGTGATGAAGTAATTGCAGCCAATGATATGTATGGCGGCACTTATCGCCTCTTCACCAAAGTGTTTGAAAAATTTGGTATCAGGTTTAAGTATGTAGATACCACAAATCCTGAAAATATTTCAGCAGTTATTTCACCTATAACAAAACTCATCTGGATTGAAACACCTACCAATCCATTGATGAATATTACCGATATTAAGGCAGTATCAGACATTGCAAAAAAAGCCGGAGCATTACTTTGTGTAGATAATACTTTTGCCTCACCATATCTTCAAAATCCACTTGATCTTGGTGCCGATATTGTAATGCATTCGGCAACTAAATACCTGGGCGGTCATAGCGATGTGATACAAGGTTGTCTGGTTATGAATGATGCCTCACTCAGAGAAAAACTATACTTCATCCAAAAAAGTTGTGGTGCCGTACCGGGTCCGATGGATTGTTTTCTGGTATTAAGAGGTATTAAAACCTTGCACGTTCGTATGCAGCGCCATTGTGAGAATGGAGAAAAGATGGCTAACTTTTTACGTAACCATCCTAAAGTAAGCCAGGTGTACTGGTGCGGTTTTAGCGATCATCCGGGTTATGCAGTAGCCAGTAAACAAATGCGTGGTTTTGGTGGTATGATGAGTTTTACCTTGAAAGATGATAGTGTAGAAAATGCAAGAAGGGTATTATCATCAACCAAAGTTTTTGCACTGGCAGAAAGTCTGGGAGGTGTGGAATCATTGATTAACCACCCTGCTTCTATGACACATGCATCTATACCACGTGAAGAGCGTATTAAAAATGGCTTGAGCGATAGCCTGATTCGTTTAAGCGTAGGTATTGAAGACATTGACGACCTCATTAATGATATTAACGAAGCGATCGGGTAGTGAAAAACACTATCTCTCGTTCTCCCTTTCTCCCTGTTAATACGTTGGGAAAAATCGGTTGTGAATATACCATGCAACTTTAACAGGGAGAAAAGGAGAACGAGAGATCATAACGACTTTAGAGCATCACATAAATATGTGATGCTTTTTTTATTTGCCTGCTAAAAATAATTTTCATCCATTCTATTTACTGTTTATCCCTTAAAAAAACTCATCTGTCCATACTTATTCAATTGCCCCTGTTCTTATACAGAATTTTGCATAGTAGCAAAAAAGCAATTCGTATGAAGTATTGTAAATGGATTTTATTCTTGTTTTCTTCTACCTGTCTCTTACAATCATGCACTAAAAGCATTGTTGGTGAGGGACCTGTTCAAACAGAAAACAGGCAGGTAGCAACTTTCACCAAAGTAAAAATCAATGGATCGGCTGAAGTAGAAATTATTCAGTCCAATACACAAAGACTAAGCATTACTGGTTATGGTAATTTATTGGCTATCTATGAGTCGCAGGTGAATAACGGAGAATTATCTCTTGGTTATAAAAGCAGGTATAACATTAAAAACGATAACATTAAAATCAGGGTCGAAGTAGCCGATATCAGATCTGTGTACCTGAATGGCTCGGGAGATATTATCATCACCAATTTTACACAGGGCGTTGAGTTAGCATCAACTATTAATGGCTCAGGCAGGGTGAGAGTACAAAATTCATCTTTTACCAAAATGGCTTATCATATCAATGGTTCAGGCTCCATGTATGGTGCAGGTATCGCTGCCCAACAGGCGGAAGTAAGTATTCATGGATCAGGACATATAGAACTCAGTTGCTCTCAACACCTGAAAGTAAATATTGAAGGTTCAGGAACTGTTGACTATTACGGTAACCCTGCTACTACAGATATTTCAATTCATGGAAGCGGAATTGCCAGAAAGAAATAAAGTAGCGCTTTGAGACATTACTTATAACCGCATGAGTTTTTCAATAGCGAGATCAAGTGTCGTTTCTTTTTTTGCAAAACAGAAGCGCACTACTTTATCATCTTTCCTATCCTGGTAAAAAGCAGACACGGGAATAGTGGCTACACCATAGTCGATGGTGAGTCTTTTTGCAAATTCCGTATCCGGTTCATTGCTGATGTCGGCATAGCTATAGCATTCGAAATAACTTCCATGCGATGGAATGCAGGTGAAAGGAGTATCAGCCATTTTGTTTCTGAAATAATCTCTTTTGGCCTGTATCATGGAGCCTAATGTTGTGTAGGCTTCGGTATCATTTAAATATTCAGCTAAAGCAACCTGTTTGGGTGTATCGCAGCTAAAACAATTAAACTGGTGTACTTTTCTGAATTCATGCATCAGTTCAGGTGAGCTGATACAATAGCCCAGCTTCCAGCCGGTACAGTGATAGGTTTTACCAAAAGAAAAACAAACAAAACTGCGTTTTAATAATTCAGGATAACGGAGAACACTCTCATGTTGTAATCCGTCGAAGATCAGGTGTTCGTACACTTCATCGCTCAGGATTAAAATATTGGTGCCATCAACAATCGCTGATAATTCCTGCATATCGGCAGCCGAAAGCACTGCACCTGTTGGGTTATGCGGCGAATTAATCATGATCATCCGGGTACGCGGATTTATTTTTGCCCTCACTTCATCCCAGGGAATTGAATAAGACGGGTACGTTAACGGAATACGAATGGCTTTGGCGCCATTGATCTCTATATTAGGAATATAACTATCATAGGCAGGCTCAAAAACAATTACTTCATCCCCCTCCCGCAATACAGTCGTTAATGAAGTATAAATAGCATAAGTACCGCCGGGTGTAATGGTAATATCCGAATCATGGTTGATTTTTGTACCATACAAATTTTCCGCTTTGTCAGCCAGCCGTTCACGCAACAAGGGGTATCCATTCATATGCGTGTACTGGTTATAGCCATCACGCATGGCTTTGTCAACTAGTCCGGTTAAAGTTTCATGCATGGGAAAATCAGGAAAACCCTGCCCGAGATTAACGGCCTGGTGTTGTGCCGCTAACTGACTCATCACGGTAAATATGGTAGTACCTACTGCTGGTAATTTTGATACAATGGCTGGTTGCACTTTCATTCTTTTATTCCAGCAATTTACGAACAGAAATGAATTGTCCCTGGTTATTCACGCCTTCCAAAACCAACCTGATTTTTTTGCTGATATCGTTATTATAAAATGACACCCTTATTTTTTGTACCGAACCATCTGTAATGATATTTGGTTTCCAGTATAGAGTTCTTCTGCTATCTGTTTTATTATGTGTCGACTGAGGTACGGCATAATCCGGCTCATAAAATTCTTTTACTACAGTATAACCGCTTATCTGCATGTTATCCATTCCTTTAATATTTGCAGTTAGATCTGCTCCGCGTTTGGTGTACACAGCTATGGCTCCGCCTCCATTGCTAAAAGCCGATCCAAAAAATGGTGGCCTGAATGTTTTTATATAAGCCACATCACTCATGACAATAGTACTCAAGGTTTGAGCATCGCTGGGCATTTCATTCAGAAAAAAACCTACGGGTACTCCTCTCCATATGGCAGATGGCGACGATGTTAATGCGCCTGTTATCTGTAAACCTGCAACACGTCCTTGTAAATAGTCAAATACCGTAAAACTTGAAAGTCCCCTGGGATCATTTATCAAATCGAATTGTATGGCATCATTTCCTTTAAATAACCCACTCGAGTACAAATCATCCATTTCTTGAAGACGTGTTTTTCTTTTTGCGGTTACCACTACTTCCTTCAGGGTAGTTTGCTGTTGTAATATCATTAACCGATCCTGTGCAAAAGCCGCTTCACGCAACAAACGCATTCTGGCGGTATCGAAATAATAAACAGGGGCCGGCAGTATAAATTTTTGAAAAGCTGTATCGATTAAACTCGACTGAAACGACACTTTACCCCTACCCGGAAGAACAGATAATTTATTAAGTTGATAAAACATTGTTGCCGTATCATAAAACACAATATTCGGTTCCGTGAAAGTGCCGTTAGGAGTAATGGGAGAAAAAAACATCTGAGAGCTTGAATCCTTTCCTCTCAATATCAAGTTAATGGTTTCCGATTTAGCTAACCGGCTTGGATTAACACCATCTACTCTTCCTGATAAACTAAGGTATGCAGTATCAAGCGGATATTTTATGTTCCAGCTTGTAGTGTTGAGCACTTTTTGCCAGCTGAATTTTCTCCACCCATTGGTAAGCATTACGAGATCGAGAAAATATTTTGTTGAATCATCTGCTGAGCTAAAATAGTAAGCAGGATTATGTATATACCCTTTAATATCACTTGATAACAACAAGGAACTGATAATATGATCCGACGAATCATCGGGTACATCATCATTGGTTACCGATAATGACATATTTGCCGGAATAGTATCGGGTAAAATAATTTCGTAACTGTTTTTTGCTCTTTTCTCCAAACCAATAGTGTCGGTATTTACTTCCACACCCGAACGGTATTCTTCATTGTGAATAAAAAAAAGGCGTTCACAAATAGGTTGGTTATTCGCCGCAAGAATGGTAAGTGTAGCTGTTCCGGATGGCAGATTATGTACGGGTATTTTTGTAACCAGCTTATCCTGTTTCTCCAGATTTATAATCCCTTTCATCACTATCTGCTGGTTAATGGTAAGCACAATACTCAGTTTTCTCAAAGCAGGTGGCTGATTTGCCGTTCGTTCTATTTCGAGGTAACGGTTAATGTCCGTTCCTCTCAACTGCATACTTATTCCTTCAGAAAGAGCCGCGGGCAAATTTGTTTTTTGTACAGTACTGTCAGGTGCAGTCCATATGGCAGTATAATTTTCTCCCGCAACAGGTTTAATACCAAATTTACCCATGCCATCGTGAACCGATGTAAACACAGTAACTTCTTCGTTGCTTGTATTTACAATGCGACCATTAACAGCAATAGGTTTCCCATTTTTATCCGTGGCTTTAAAAGCTACCAGTCCTTCCAAACCAACAACCAGGTTACCCCCTTCAGGTAATAATTGTAATGAATGATGATCGAAGGTTTTTGTAATGCGTGGAGGTTGCGGGTTAGCCTTCAGAACAGTAATTTTCTTTTTGAAAAGAAAAGCTGTATCAAAATTCAGCATCCATTGTGTATAGGCTGTAACATAGATGTACTGTCCTTTATAATTTTTCGGAACTTCAAATGTTCCATAAGCCGATGACAATGCAATGGGCGAAACATGATGTGCAATCAATCGTCCATCTTCATCATGCCAGTCGGTATAAAAATTCCGGTTCAGCTTTGAAGGTTCAGGGCCACTCATTAAATAGGCTTTGTAGCCAATAAGGGCTCCGGGCAGATAAGCGTTATTATCAAAATGGATATAAAGTTTCTCCTGCGGAAAAACTGAATTGTATTTTTCCAATGCCGTCTCAAGCGATTGAGCCGGTGCCGAAAATACCATTCCGGTTACAAGCAGAAAGAGTAGGGTTAGTTTTTTCATGGTATGCCGATTTCAGGAACATGGGTTCTGTGACAAGAAATCGAGCATAAATTATGCCAAAAAAACACAATATGATCAAACCGGGGAAAAACAGCTTTGAGCTATGAGCTGTGAGTATTCTAATTGTTACGGGTAAATTATATGATGCATGGGCTATTCTCCTGAACTCATAGTTTATAGCCCAAAGCTCTCAGCCAAATTTAAGGAACCAGCATATTCGCCAGTCGTTTCAACTCTATTTCGGCAATTTTTGCGGTGTAGTTCAGGTTCATCATCCTGAAACCTGTGGCTTCAAAACTTTGCTGGGCCTGTCTTACATCGATGATTGTAGCCTGATTTAATTCAAAACGTTTCAGTACCAGATCAACCAGTTGCATGGAGAGTTTATAGTTTTCAACTTCTGTTTCCAGTTGTTGTAACGCATTTTTATACGCCTGGTAGGTTCTTACTGCACCAGCTTCCAATGATTGTTGCAGGGTTTCTTTCTGCAATACTGCATTTCTTGAGTTTACTTCTGCCACCTGCAACTGGCGCTTGAAAACAGTACCATTGTATATAGGAATACTCAGGTTTACACTCAGAAAAGGACCATAACTCTGGTTTAATAAAGCGAAACCTGCCCCACTTTTGGTGTTGTTGAAGTTGTATCCGGTATTTGCCCGCAGGGTAGGTTTACCCAAGGCTGCCGTTTCTTTCTCAATGAGTTCATTGATTTTTATCTGTTGCTCGGCACTCAGCATCTGAGGATTGTTTTTTAATGCCGACTGAACGGTTGCCAGCAATATATTTTTCTCCACTACAATGGTATCAACAATCGTAACCGATGAATCGGGATTGAGAAAAAGAAGGTTCAGTAAATCTGTCTTACCCTGCTGAATCACCAGCTCCTGCTGCAGCTTCTGCTGAACCTGCGCATTCAGGTCTAGTCTTGCCTGAAAAATATCTGCATTATTGGAGAGACCAGCTTCTTTTCTGGCCAATAAAATATCCAGTCTTTTCTGGAATACTTCTATCGACTGCTCAATGGTTTTAATAAAACCCTGGTTTCTTACAATATCGTAATAACGGGTAGCCACAGCAGCCATGGTATTCTGTACCTGTACATTGAGTAACTGCTCATTTTGCTGAACCAGTTCACCCAATCTTTTTTTAGTGGTAACCACACGGTATCCATTAGAAAGCAATATAGTACCCGTTACACCTACAGAAAGGTTATTGGAACCAACATTATTACGGGTGGTATTTCTCGATGCATCAGAAAATTTCTGGTTAATGGAAATAATCTGTTCGTTATCATTCGCTGTTGCTGTAACCGTAGGTAAAGCACCTGCAATACCGGGGTGGTTATTGATGGTACTGATTTCCAGGTTGTTTTTAGCCAGTTGTATATCGAGACTGTTTTTTAAAGCAATCTGCATGGCATCAGTTAAACGCAAAGGTCCCTGTGCATAAGCCAGACTGGCATTGACACAGCAAAAAAGAAACAGGATTTTTTTCATTGCAATGAAGTTAACAATGACCCGGTTTGGTGATCTTTATTTTACACCAATGGGCCATTAGCTCACAAAAGTCCCTACATTCATTCCTTCCACCACTTTCAGGAGGTTTCCGGGTTTATTCATATCGAAAACAATAATGGGGAGTTTGTTTTCCATACAAAGGGTAAAAGCCGTCATATCCATTACTTTCAGGTTATTGGTAATACATTCCTGAAAGCTGATTTTATCGTATTTGGTAGCTGAAGGGTCTTTTTCGGGATCGGCAGTGTACACACCATCTACACGGGTGCCTTTTAAAATAACATCGGCCTTCATTTCAATGGCTCTTAATGAACCTGCCGTATCGGTAGTGAAATAGGGATTACCGGTACCGGCACCAAAAATAACCACCCTGCCTTTCTCGAGGTGACGGAGAGCCTTTCTGCGTATATAAGGTTCGGCCACCTGCTCCATATTAATGGCGCTTTGTAAACGGGTATAAACACCTATTTTCTCCAGCATAGCCTGCATGGCCATAGCATTAATAACGGTTGCCAGCATACCCATATAATCGCCATGGGCCCTTTCAATACCACTATCTGCTTCATTCATACCTCTGTAAATATTTCCGCCACCAATTACAATGGCCACCTGAACACCCAGGTTGGTAACCAATTTAATATCGTGGGCATATTGTTCAATGATCTGAGGGTTAAAGGGGTCGCCATTTCTCTGGTCACCTAAAAGGGCTTCACCCGATAATTTGAGCAGGATACGTTTGAACTTGGGGAGCATGAGATTGATTTGTTTGCAAATAACCTGATTTTTTTGGGGTTTGCCAAATGAAGCAGCAAGCAGATAGAGGAGGAGTTACTGAACTATTTTGCCCATCAACGATTTTCCGTATAATCTCGCTC
>CALRZI010000005.1:0-208894 GCA_943372605.1 Chitinophaga pinensis
TAATATATATATAAAACTGAGTTTTCTATGCATATGAGATATCAAGGGCTCTACTTCAAGTATTTCCTTACCCAACGTCCAAACAGTAGTGATGCAACAACAATAAATCCACCTAAAAAACCGCCAACAACCAGGCCATTTAATTTTCCTAGACGTTGCTTAGGTAAAGGGAGAATTGGTTGATCGATTATTTGAATCAATGGGGTTTCTTTTCGCAACGCTACTTTTGCCATTTCAAGATTTGTTACAAGCTGTGTTAAAATAGCAGTATTCGCCTGTACATCAACTTGCCTTTTTAGTCCGCTAGTTCTTGGTAAAACCATAGCTGAATTGAGGTTAAAAGTGTTTTCAGTTGAAGAAGCGACCCCCGTTATAGCGCCATTTAATTCTGCACGAACACTATCTGTTTGCCTTTGCAATATTTCATAATTCTGTTTGGCTTTTTTGCTTTTGGTTGCTATATAGAAATCAGATACCTCACTAACGACAACTTGTGTAAACTCCTTAGCAAACTTTTCGTTAAAAAACTTTGTTTCAACTGTGAGGATGCTCACTTTTTTATCGGCCTGATAAACTTTAAATATCCCTCCTGTACCTGCAATCTGTGTGTACAAATTTCCTAATAAACTTTCCTGTTTAAAAGAAAGCATTTCTCTTTTTACATTTACAGGAAACGTAATAGGCATCACTTTATTTTCTTCTTTTTGGAGAGCCAGTGATAGATAAAAATCAGCGAGTGTTATAAGTTTCCCATTATGTTTAGTGGGACTGAGTAGGGCTTTTTCAATAATTAACCTGCTTTTCATAAACTCAATCAAGTTTGCGCCACTAAATACGCCTCCTCCACTTGCGCCCAGATCAAGGCCTAAACTACTAGCCAATCCCATTGCACCAGCCAATCCGAGTCCACCAGACTTCTCTTCTTCCAACACAAAAGTTAACTTAGCTGTATACTGCGTAGTTTTTTTTATAGCATAAAATACGCCTGTGGAACCACCAAGGAATGTTACGATAAGGATAATCAGACTTTTCTTACGAAGAAAAATGAGTGTATCCTTAATTTGATGAATAATTTCTCTGAAATTTATTTCATCGGGATTGGACTGATTGGATTCAACAGTCTGCATATATCTACAAGTTATTGTTAGAGTCTTAGAATAGCAATTACAACACCAGCCAAGCTTGCTAGAGCACTGGACACACCGATAATTTCACCGGTACTCAACCCTTTTCTTTCAGGTTTTTTAGGAATAATAATTTCACTTCCAGGTAAAATACGAGGATAGGATTTAAAAAACAGAAAGTGTTTAGTTGTTGCAGCTTTGCCATTTGCATAAACTACATAAGCATTCTTTTTCCACGAATCACCACTGTATCCACCGGCACTACTAATATAATCTTTAAAACTATTATTTAAATTATATGGCACTTGTGTTTCGAGCAGCACTGCACCACTTATTTTTACCTGACCATCAAATTTAGGAATAACAAGCTCATCATTTTGTCTGAGAACCAAATCTTCTATGGAACCAGGATTATTCATAATAGATGGAAGATCAATAGGTACCCTGATAAACTCTTTCTTTAACCCTTCATCGAGATTACGAAGTGTTAATGTATCCTTATCACTGATATTTTTTTGAATTTCTTTCGCAGCTTCTTTCTTTTTTCTTTCCTCTTCTGTAAAAAATCTTTTTATGTAAGCACCTGCCGGATTAGCATCTGGCGTATATCCACCTGCACGTTTCAACAAATCACTCACTTTTTCATTACGGCTACTCAGTGCGTATGGACCCGGGTATTGAACCTGCCCTGTAACAGAAACCGTTTCTGGTAGCACATATCCAGCTTTACGTCTTACAGTGATTACATCATATGGTTTTAGCTCCACGGACGCGGCATTAACACTCAAATCACTATCGATCTCTGTGTTTATTATTACGCTGGCTCTATTGTCTGTGGGCGCTATACTATCTCGCTTGATCAATCTGGCAATTTCAATGCTTTTATATGCTGCATCTGTAAAGCCGCCAGCTTGCAAAATCAGATCTCGCAAAGTAAGATTATCAACATAGTCATATTGCCCCGGCACCCTGATTTCGCCTTGTATGGTTATTTTAAATGAATCGCGTAGATCTAGTACAGAACTAACTAATATTTCATCTTCTCGTTTCAGGGTTAGATTATGAAGAGGATCCCCCCGTAAAGCTTTCTGTATATCAAACGACAGGATTGAGCGGCTAAGGTCTTCTTGCAGACGCAGTATTTGTGCCCGTCCTAAGTAAGCGTCTTCTTTTAGTCCATCCGCTTTGCGAATAAGATCTCCTACCGTAAGACCAGTTGTCAACTCATACACATCCGGTCTAAAAACTGCACCATTAATTTTTACACGGTTCTGAAAGCGATTTAAAATTTTCGAAACAACAAACAAATCTCCTGACTCAGGCAGGTAGTTGCTGTATTCAGATGCTATAATATCCTTTACTTTTCTTTCTTTATCACTATTCTGATACGCTTTAACCATGGCCGTATAAGCCGTATCAGTAAATCCAGAGGCAAAATCAAACACTTGTTGCAAGTTTTCTCCCTGTAACACTTCAAAAATCCCTGGTCGTTTAACCTGCCCTTGTATTTCTACTCGCTTTTTATAAGCCGGAATACGAATCACATCATTATCTTTTAATCCAACATTGTCGGATTGATCCCCTTTCAATAACATCCTATAAAGATCGATTTTCCTCTCCACTTTATTATTTCGCACTAATTCAATTTCCCGGAAACTGCCAAACTCAGAGGGGCCACCTGCAAGGAAAAGAGCATTAAAGATTGTAGATAAAGATGATACGGTAATATTCCCAGGCCTGTTTGCTCCGATAACTGTAATTTTTATACTTCGTATTTTACTTAGTGCTACAGAAAGTTTCGACCCTCCGCTTTTAAGATATGGATATACAGTATTACCCATTACAGTTTTAATTTTTTGAGTAGCAGCTTCCACACTTAAGCCTGCAACTCTCACTTGACCAACGTTGGGTATGTTTACGTTTCCTTCGGCAGAAACTAATAAATCGCCATTGTATTCTTGTACACCATATACACTGATCGAGAGTTCATCATCGGGCCCAAGGATATAATTAAATGGAGTCGCCAATTTCAAATTCGGCTCAAAACTCGGCGCAATAGATGTATATAATTCAGATCCGAAAATTAGAGGATTGATCAAAGGCTGAGGTTTCTTAGTAGTATATTTCTCTATATCTAATGAATCAGAACTATTATTCTGCTTTTCTACTGACTTAATTCCTGAAGTATTTACTTTTAAAGCACCAGTAGCTTTCCCTTGATTTAAACCTACTGAATTGATTCGTGATTTAAGTTTAGCAAATTCAGAAGCACTCATTCCCTTTGCCAGCGCCATTTGCTCAGCCTGTTCAATGGTCATATTTGAGGCATTTAATTGCGCCTTTAACTTGCCAATATCAGCGTCTGATAATTGATCAACTTTTAAAGTACTAAGATCCTTTCCTTTCAAAAGATCTTGCGCTTGTATTGTGGTTGTAAATACAATTAGCAATAAACAACAGAGTAATATTCGCTTAATCAATTCAATTAGCATAAGATAATAAATATATATATTAAAAACCATGGCTTCGCCAACCTCAATCCCATAGTACCTATGACTGAGTTTTCAAACAAGTTAATATTATATAATCTAGGACATAGTCAACAAAAATACAATATAACAAGTGGCAAAGGTCAATGCAATGTTAAGAAAATCAAAGCATAATACACAATTGAGCCATCAAATTGGGGGAGATTTTTGGACTCTGGTGTGCAAATATAGTGCATGACATTGCGGGAAAAATTATAATAGGGAAAAATATCTTTCCACTTGTAATACACCCACTACCGGAGTTTTATTTCTCAATTAGTCATAAGCATAATTTTATGCTTTACTGACTTATCGGAAACCATTAGTCGTATTTTAATTTACCAAGGTATGTTTAGTTTAATACTGTTATAAGTATTTATTACACCTTGTTCAAGTCCGATAGAAGCTTCCCATCCTAATTTTTTCATCCTGGATATATCCATCAACTTTCTGGGTGTCCCTTCAGGCTTACTACTATCAAAATGAAGCAACCCCTTATAACCCGTAATTCTGCTAATCAGGAAAGCTAAATCTGCTATACTAATATCTAAGCCAGTTCCAATATTCCACATAGCTAATTCATTGGCAGGCAAATCAGACACATTAATTTTTTGCATCAGAAAAAAACAAGCAGAAGCCATATCATCAACATGTAAAAACTCCCGAAAAGGACTACCAGTACCCCATATTACTACTTTCTCATCCTTGTTTTCACATGCTGTGATAAATTTTCTTAGTAAAGCTGGCAATACATGTGATTTTTCAAGGTCATAGTTATCATTCGGGCCGTATAAATTCGTTGGCATTGCCGAAATAAAATTGCAGCCATATTGTCGCTTATAAGCATCACACAATTCAATTCCTGCAATTTTTGCAATAGCATAAGGCTGATTTGTAGGTTCTAAATATCCGGATAACAAATATTCTTCTCGCAAGGGTTGCTGTGCGAGTTTAGGATAAATGCAGGAAGAGCCAAGAAATAATAACTTTTTAACCTGATGCTGATAAGCTGCATGAATCGTATTAGCTTCTATCATCAGGTTTTCATATATAAAATCGGCTCTGTAAATATTGTTAGCCTGAATTCCCCCAACTTTGGCTGCAGCAAGAAAAACGTATTCTGGCTTTTCTGCTGCAAAAAAATTACTAACAGCAGATTGGTTACGTAAATCCAGTTCCTCCGATGTCTTTAAAACAAGATTTTCATACCCCTCCGCTTTAAGTTTTCTGACAATAGCACTACCTACCATCCCCCTGTGTCCCGCTACATATATTTTTGCACTATGATTCATTTTATTGTATTCTGAATTTTAATACGTACCAATTGAAGCTACATGAACAACTGTTTTTTTTATTGAAGAGTTTTAAATTATCTAGAAGGAATTTACGATTCTATGCATAGAATAAAATAATTTCATTCAAATTCATTTCGGATATCATACCCATTTCTTTTCAGGAATTGCTGCTTTTCAAATAAAAGCAAATCGCTTGCCACCATTTCATTCACCATGTCATTTAGTGAATATTTGGGTACCCATCCTAATTTGTCATTTGCCTTGGTAGCATCTCCAATAAGCAGATCAACTTCAGTAGGCCGATAGTACTGAGGATCTACTCTAACTACAATACTTCCTTTCTCAACTGGCCATTTACCATTATTCGAGACGATAATACCTATTTCCTTTTCAGCCACTCCTTCAAATGCAAGTTCCATTCCAACTTCTTTAAATGCCATTTTAATGAAATCGCGAATTCTCGTCGTAGTCCCCGTCGCTATTACAAAATCTTCTGGTTTTTCTTGCTGCAACATCAACCACATGGCTTCAACATAATCTTTCGCATGCCCCCAATCTCGCTGCGCGTCAAGATTGCCAATGTACAAGCATTCTTGTAAGCCTAAAGAAATTTTAGCTACTGCACGGGTAATTTTCCTTGTCACAAAAGTTTCACCCCGTGTAGGTGATTCATGATTGAATAGAATACCATTACACGCATATATTCCATAAGCTTCCCGATAATTTACAGTAATCCAGTACCCATATAGTTTTGCCACCCCGTAAGGAGAACGCGGATAGAAAGGAGTACTTTCTTTTTGTGGTACTTCTTGCACCATACCATATAATTCTGAAGTAGATGCCTGATATATCTTGGTTTTGTTTACAAGCCCTAATAAACGTACAGCTTCCAGTATGCGTAAAGTGCCCAAGCCATCCACATTCCCAGTATATTCTGGCATTTCAAAACTTACTTTCACATGGCTCATCGCTCCTAAATTGTATATTTCATCTGGCTGAATCTCCTGAATAATTCTGATCAAATTAGATGCATCGGTTAAATCACCATAATGCAATATGAGGTGCCTGTTAGATATATGAGGATCTTCATATATATGATCGATTCTTTGGGTATTAAATAAAGAACTCCTGCGTTTCAGGCCATGTACTTCATACCCTTTCTGTAATAAAAATTCAGCCAGATAGGCTCCATCTTGACCTGTAATACCTGTAATAAGGGCTTTTTTCATTCTCAATTATTGATCTGCAATAATAATTGTTATAGCTGACTTTCGATTTACATTAAGATAATCTTGAATAATTTTATTAGTACCCCTATTTTCGCTGACTAATAAATAAGCAAGGGGTATCAAAATGCTCAAAAAAGTGTTAATTACGGGAGGTGCTGGTTTTATTGGTTCACACCTTATCAGACTTTTTGTGACAAAATACCCAGATTATGAAATCATTAATCTGGACTGTCTTACCTATGCCGGAAATCTTGAAAATCTTAAAGATATTGAAAAAGCAGACAACTACCGATTTGTCAAAGCAAATATTCTTGACAAAGAATTGCTGTCGAAAGTTTTTCAACAATACGGGATAACGGATGTCATACATCTTGCTGCAGAATCACATGTAGACCGCTC
This sequence comes from Chitinophaga pinensis, assembly GCA_943372605.1. GTDB lineage: Bacteria > Bacteroidota > Bacteroidia > Chitinophagales > Chitinophagaceae > Sediminibacterium > Sediminibacterium pinensis_H. The sequence continues at coordinate 6,576 of CALRZI010000005.1, forward strand.
AATTCTTTCACCCCTTGACTTTGTATACACCAATATTGTTGGCACAGTTAACCTACTGAATACCGCAAAGCAGTTTTGGGGTAAGGAAAAAAATCATCTATTCTATCATGTGTCAACTGATGAAGTCTATGGTAGTTTAGGGGAAACCGGGCTATTTACAGAAAAAACACCTTATGACCCTCGCTCACCTTATTCAGCCAGCAAAGCATCCTCAGATCATTTCGTCAGAGCTTATTATGAAACATACGGTATCCCCTGCATCATCTCGAATTGCAGTAACAATTATGGCCCTAATCACTTCCCTGAAAAACTGATTCCTCTTTTTATCAATAATATTCTACAAAAAAAACCTTTACCAGTATACGGTGATGGTAATTATACACGAGACTGGCTTTATGTGGCAGATCACGCCAAAGCCATCGACCTGATTTTTCACCAAGGGAAACCGGGAGAATCCTTTAATATTGGTGGGTTTAATGAATGGAAGAATATTGATCTAGTTAAATTACTTTGCCGTTTGATGGATGAAAAGCTAGATCAACAGCCAGGAGAAAGCGAACAATTGATTACTTATGTGAAAGATCGACCTGGCCATGATAAGAGATATGCAATTGATGCTTCAAAACTGAATAAAGAATTGGGATGGTCGCCAAGCGTAACTTTTGAACAAGGCTTATCCATTACCATTGACTGGTACCTGAACAACAAAAAATGGTTAGAAAATATAATGTCCGGGCAGTATCAGCAATATGACAAATCTATGTATAGCAACCGATAAAATGAAAATAGAACAAACCGAATTAAAAGACTGTTTCATTATTCATGATACCATTTTTGGAGACCATCGTGGTTATTTTTTTGAAAGCTTTAACCAGCATCGTTTCTTACAGGAAACAGGACTATCTGTTAATTTCGTTCAGGACAACCAATCCAAATCGCAACGAGGGGTATTAAGGGGTTTGCATTATCAGCATGGAGAATATGCACAGGCAAAACTGGTTCGTGTATTGCAAGGCAGTGTTCTTGATGTGGCAGTAGACCTAAGACTCAACTCCCCAAGTTTTGGCAAATACGTTACTGTTGAATTAACAGAAGATAATCATAGACAGCTATTTGTACCACGTGGTTTTGCACATGGTTTTGTCGTTTTAAGCGAAACAGCTGTATTCTTTTACAAATGCGATAATTATTACAACAAAAGCGTTGAAGGAGGTATCTTTTATAATGATCCGCAATTAAATATCAATTGGCAATTATCTAGAACAGAAATTTCACTATCAGATAAGGACAGGGAACTTCCAGCATTTTCAGAAGCCATTAAATCCATTAGCTTTAATATATGAAAGGCATCATTCTCGCAGGAGGCTCCGGTACCCGCCTCTATCCCATCACCAAAGGTATCAGCAAGCAATTGATGCCCATTTATGATAAACCGATGATTTATTATCCTTTATCGATACTGATGCTGGCAGGTATTCGTGAAATATTGATCATTACCACACCTGAGGATAATGCACAGTTTCAACGACTATTGGGTAGTGGTGAAGAATTAGGTTGTACTTTTTCATATGCTTCTCAGGAAGTACCCAACGGACTTGCGCAGGCATTTGTAATTGGGGAGTCTTTTATTGGCAATGATAAAGTATCGTTGATTTTGGGTGATAATATATTTTTCGGCTCAGGCTTAGTGCAGCTCATCCAATCATTTAATAACCTGGAAGGTGCAGCTGTCTTTGCGTATGAAGTACAGGACCCTGAACGTTATGGCGTAGTTGAGTTTGACAGTAATCAAAAAGCAATTTCCATCGAGGAGAAGCCCACCAGCCCAAAATCAAATTATGCAGTTCCTGGTTTATATTTCTACGATAACACAGTTGTACATATTGCTAAAACCATTGCCCCCTCAGCGAGAGGAGAATATGAAATTACTACGGTAAACAATGAATACCTGCAACAAGGTAAATTACAGGTAGGTATCATGAGCAGGGGTACTGCCTGGCTGGATACTGGTACTTTCGATTCTTTAAGTGATGCCTGTGAATTTGTGAGAGTAATTGAAAAAAGGCAAGGACAGAAAATCGGATGCATTGAAGAAGTAGCCTGGAGAATGGGATTTATCAATAAAGAACAATTACTGACGTTAGCAGACAAATATGCCAAAAGCGGCTATGGTGATTACCTGAGAACATTGCGTTGAGCAATTTACAATCGCAGCGAAACCAAATCTCTATTTACCACACCCTGCATATCAAAAATAGCGACCTGCCTTTTCTTTAAGGCTGTAAAGTCTACATGGCTAAACGAATCATGTTTTACCACTAAGATAACAGCACTGATATCAAGGCTAAATCCATCTTCGATAAACCGTATATCAGGATGTTCTTCCGCATGTACCCAAGAATCTTGTACATATACCTCAAGCCCTGCCTCAGTCAATACTTGATACAAATCAATCACTTTTGTATTACGTGTATCACCACAGTTTTCCTTGAAACTAAAACCAAGAACCAACACTTTTAACCCTTGAATATTGCCTTTATGTAAACTGGCTAATGTTCTAATCATTTTCTCCGCCACAAACACTCCCATCCTATCATTAATTTCTCTTCCTGCTGCAATCAATTTTGGCTCATAGCCGACCTGACGGGCTTTATGTACTAAGTAATGCGGATCAACTCCTATACAATGTCCGCCAACCAACCCTGGCCGAAAAGGAAGAAAATTCCATTTAGTAGCCGCTGCTGCCAGCACATCACCTGTATCAATACCCATTTTATCAAACATCAAAGCCAGCTCATTCATAAAAGAAATATTCACATCACGCTGTGCATTCTCAATGGCTTTGGCTGCTTCGGCTACTTTAATAGAAGGTGCCAAATAGGTGCCGGCAATAATGACCTGATTGTATAACCATTGTACTTTATTAGCTATTTCAGGCGTGGAGCCTGATACTACTTTTTTGATGTCTTCAATCTTTCTCGTTTTATCACCCGGATTAATACGTTCCGGGGAATAACCCACAAAAAAGTCCTGGTTATACTTTAACCCACTGAATTGCTCCAATACCGGTATACATTCTTCCTCAGTACAACCCGGATATACAGTTGACTCATAAATAACCAGATCATTCTTTTTTAAAACCTGCCCGATTATCTGTGATGCATCTTTTAGAAAACTAAGATCAGGTGTTTTATCAGGATACAGTGGGGTTGGAACCGTAACAATATAAACAGTGCAATCCTTTATATCACCTATCTGATCTGTAAACAACAATGTGGATGATGATTCAATAACAGCCCTACTTAATTCACGGGTATGATCTTCTCCTTTCTTTAATTCCTTAATCCGTTTACTATCAATATCAAACCCAATCACCTGATAGTGTTTAGCAAAAGCCACTGCCAAAGGCAGTCCCACATAACCTAAACCAATAATGCTAATACAATGATCATTCATAAAAAGACAAAGATAAGAGAGAATAAGGCTTCCAGCCGCGTGCTGCTAGCTATATGAAAAGAATTTACCAACTGAGATCAGGCAAAGGGCTACCTAAGTCGCCCCCTCGTTTACTGTTCCTCAGTTTCCTATCTTTCATGAACATCCGCATCGGTTACGGCATAGATTATCACCAACTCGCAGAAGGCAGAGACTTATTTATCGGCGGGACAAAAATACCCCACGACAAAGGCACTCTCGGACATAGCGATGCCGACGTTCTCCTCCATGCCATCTGCGATGCCCTCCTCGGTGCAGCCGCTCTGGGCGATATAGGCGTTCACTTCCCCGATACTTCTAATGAGTTCAAGGATATTGACAGTAAAATTCTGCTGGCAAAAACAAAAGCATTAATAGAAGCCGAAGGCTATAAAGTCATCAACATAGACTCCACCCTCTGCCTCGAAGCCCCCAAAATAAAACCCTACGTACCTCAAATGCAGGAAACGATAGCTGCTATTCTGGATATCACTAGCAAAGACATTTCAATCAAAGCTCCTACCACCGAAAAAATGGGGTTTGTAGGAAGAAAGGAGGGGCTGGTGGCGCATGCTGTTTGTTTAATTCAGACAATCTGAGAATTTGTACGCCTACGGGATGAAAATGTCATCATTAGGAGTGCCACGATCGCAGATTGAGAGCCGCAACGAAGCATCTTTTATTTTTTGGGTATACTTGTCTGCTCATGCACGCTGTTTACTTTTTTTCCTTGATGAAAAAAAGTAACCGGAGGGTTATGTATTAGTAGCAACCCCCACCTAATAACCTTTTTAACCACAGCGTTACACAGAGTATAACACGGAGTGGCACGGAGCTGAGCGAAAAATAAAACAGGCATGTCTATACACCTCCATTAAAATCCGACATCAGACATCCTACATCAAAAATATCCTTCGTCGCGGCTCCCGATCTTCGATCCTAACGCTCCTCAGGATGACGAACAAAAATGGTGAGTAGAGTTGGGTTGATTGGCAAAGCCACTCAACCCAACTGCATTTCTTCTTCATACATTAGTCATCCTGAGAAGCATTAATAACCGCAGGTTATTATCTGCGACGAAGGATATCTTCTTCCAAACACCTGTAGTCAGGCGACCAACAATGGCCCAGAGAAGAACAGAGAAATAAGAAACAGAGGAATAAGAAATGAGAAAGGAAAGAAAAGCCGGCCTTTGGAAAAAGCGATTGTCTGCCGCGAGGCAGGGCAGAGCCGCTGGACTGGCAAAAAGAGCAGGAACAATAGTTTCGCAGCGGCCCTCAGCAATGGGGGGTCGTTTTTGTTGCGTGAGGGAAGCTGTTAGCTTTTAGCCTTTAGCGATTGACTGGGAGGAGGCAGCTCGTACCAATGGCTAACTGCTAATGGCTAACTGCTAAAGGCTAAAAGCTAATAGCTAACCCCCATTATCTCCTAAGCGTATTCATCACCGAAATAGACATACCAACTATCGACACCAACACACCTGCTATGCCAATAATTTCACCTGTAGACATCCTGGTTTTTATCATTTTTGTGGGCACAACAATATCAGCACCGGTAACTATGCGTGGGTATTTTTTGATGAGTCCAAACAGGTATTTTTCTGTTTTAGCGATATGTCCGTTGGCATATACCACATAAATATTTTGTTTTTTGCCTTTCTCTGTAATTCCACCGGCGCGGTTGAGGTAATATTTTAAAGAGCGACCGACTTCAAAAGTTGTTTTGGTAGGTGAATACACTTCTCCACTGATTTTTACCAGCAGGTCTTTTTTGGGTACTTCCAATACATCTCCTTCTTCCAGGTACAGGTTCTCATCTGAATCCGGATTGCGAAGAATTTCCTCCATGTTGATGGCTATTTTAACAACGGGGTCTAATAATTCTTCTACTTTTCTGTAATCAAGCGAATCAGCCAGATCATCAGCAATGGTTTTGGCTTTTTCTTCCTGTTGAATTTTAGATTGTTGGGATCGTCTGATCAATGAAACTGCTTCCTGGTAAGCGGTTGGAGAAAAACCACCGGAACGATTCAGTAAATCGCTGATCCTGTCTTTTTTGGAACGAATGGTATAATTACCCGGATACATTACTTCTCCATTAATCGATACCTGTTGTTGCTCCACATAACCCGGGTTTCTGCGCACCGTAACCAGATCAAATGGTTGCAGTGTAAACTGTGCGCCTTTTAAGTCGAGGTTGCGGTCAATATCTATATTGATAACTTCTGCCACTTTATCTGAAATACCGGTTGCCGCAGGATCAACAAGACGTCGGGCTATTTCTATCCGGTACACCGTAGCAGCATCTGTAAATCCGCCCGATTCAAGCAAAGCATCTTTCAACGTATAATTATTTCTGAATACAATGGTTCCCGGTTTGCGTACTTCTCCGGATACAGTCACCACTCTTTCGCCTTGCAGATCCATCAACGAACTGATGACAATAGAATCATTTTTTTCAAGTACAATATCTTTTTGCGGAAGATTAAGGATATCGGTTACAGAGAAAGAAATGACCTCTTTTGTAAGATCGGGTTTCACTCTTTTGAGCAGCGCTCTGCTGAGGTAAACATCTTCTCTTAATCCCTCTGCTTTTTTAACAAGATCGCTGATACGCATACCGGGGTTCCATTCATAAATGCCTGGTCGGTAAACTGCGCCGGTTATGCTGATGCGGTTTTCATATTTATCAAGCACAGGCTCAATAGAAATACTGTCTCCCTTTTCCGGAACATAGGTTTGAAAAGCCTGTTGATTCAGGTCCTTAATACGTTTTTCACGATTGGTAAACTGGTTCACTTTAATATTGGCCGTATATGCTTTCTCTGTAAAGCCCCCGGCAAACTCAATCAGTTGAGGAGCCGGTTCATTGTCTAATAATTCATACAAACCCGGTCTTTTCACTTCACCCATCACCGATACTCTTTTCTGATAAACAGGAATATTAATCAGGTCACCTTCCTTCAATAAAATATTATGTCTGGTATCGCCTTTTAGCAGAAACTGGTATAAATCTGCTTTCAGAAAAACTTTATTATTCCGGATCAATTCAATAGAACGGAAAGAACCAATCTTATCAGGCCCTCCACAGAGATATAAGGCATTAAACAGGGTAGTGAAAGAAGAGACGGTATAATTACCGGGTTTACTGGCACCAATGATGGTAATACGGATACTTCTGATATTACCCAATGTGAGTGTAAAATTGGTAGCACCGGATGCGATAGATCGGTACACCGTTTTTACAAGACGGTCTCTGATTGTTTTTCTGGCATCATCGATGCTCAGACCCGCTATGGTAACAACCCCCACGTTGGGTATGCTGATGGTTCCTTCGGGCTGAACAGATAATCGAAAACCCGCTTCCTGCACCCCAAAAATATTGAGTACAAGTTCATCGTCTGGACCTATCTGATAATCAGCGGGTGTTGCAATACGCAGGTTGGGTTCGAATGAAAGAGAGGTAGTGGTAAAAAGTTCAGCGCCAAAAACAGGATTCATCTGGTTGTCGGGCTTAACATCCGTCTTATACTCACCGGAAACCGTTTCTCTTGATACCAAAAGGTTATCGGTTTCTGTTTTCTTCGCTGTATTATTCCCACCATCGATGCTGGCCAAACGTTGCCGCAGTTTGGTTATTTCACCCTGGGGCAAGCCTTTGGCTGCTGCCATTTGTTCAGCCTGGGCAATAGAAACAGAAGCCTGTTTGAGTTGTTGTAATAAGCGGTTGATATCTGCATCAGAAACCTGGTCAATTTTAACTTTACTCAGGTCTTTTGCACCCAGGATATCTTGCGCGAAAAGAGCAGTTTGGAAGATCCAAAAACTTAATAACAGTAATAATCTAAGACGCATGGTAAGGTTTATTCATGGATTTTATATTCACCTATTGATTTAGGTGCGCATTATATAGACTTTGATATGGCACGGCTTTACCAGATACAGATATTTGTCACTTTAGCTTCTTATATGGGGGACAAAGCGAAGTAGGACATAGCGAAGCAATCCTCTGATATATTACAAATTTAATTGAATTTTAATACTAACCAATACCCAGGTCTAACATGTTGATTTTTATTTAACTATCAAATTCATTCATCGCATAAACTCCCTAAGTTTGCCGGGTGGGCTTCAAGGCTGGTAAAGCAAATCCACACCGGTTTCTCCTTATCCTGAACTGTTTAATTGATTAAAACATGAATATCCGTATTGGTTATGGAATTGATTATCACCAATTAATAACTGGCAGAGATTTATTTATAGGTGGGGTTAAAATTCCATATGAAAAGGGCGCACTCGGCCACAGCGATGCCGATGTACTCCTCCATGCCATCTGCGATGCCCTTCTCGGTGCAGCCGCACTGGGCGATATAGGCGTACACTTCCCCGATACTTCTAATGAGTTCAAGGATATTGACAGTAAAATTCTGCTGGCAAAAACAAAAGCATTAATAGAAGCTGAAGGCTATAAAGTCATCAACATAGACTCCACCCTCTGCCTCGAAGCCCCCAAAATAAAACCCTATGTACCTCAAATGCAGGAAACGATAGCTGCTATTCTCGGCATAAGCACAAAAGATGTAAGCATTAAAGCCACCACAACAGAGAAAATGGGATTTGTGGGGAGAAAAGAAGGACTAGTTGCTCATGCCGCGGTGTTAATTTGGAAATTTGAAAATTTGAAAATTTGAAAATGGGGTTTTTAATTGTTGGAGAAGCCTACGAATCAGGAATGTTCCACATTTTCAAATTAGCACATTTTCAAATTTTCAAATTATCCCCATTTTCAAATTAGCACATTTTCATCCGCCTAAGGCGGACAAATTCTGTCCTCATTTTCAAATTTTCAAATTCTCAAATTTTCAAATTACTCCTTCGGTTCAAGATTGAATACAACTCCTAACCTCAACGTATTCGAAAGCGGATTACGTGTTACACCACTGCCTGAGGGTACTAAATAAGAGAAATTGATATCCATAAAATCGAGGTGGAAACCGGCGCCTACGCTGAAGTATTTTCGGTTACCCCTGTTTTTGTTTTCATAGAAATAGCCACTGCGGAAGAAGAACTGGTTATTGTATCCATATTCTGCGCCCAATGAAAATTGTAATGATTTTCCAATACCTGTTCCATCACTGAACGACTTCATCCAACTACTAACCACTCCTGTTGTTCTGTAGTTCACCAGGTTGGCACTGTCGGTAGAGAAATTACCTGTAGCTACCGGTGGAGCAGGTACCAGCAGTTTATTCATATCAAGCGCAAAATTGATCTTATTGTTTTCATCCAACACTTTTGTATAAGATACCCCTATACCCAGGTTGGCAGGAATAAAGTCTTTATTTCTTGCATCATTGGTATAACCGATTTTGCTTCCCAGATTAGAGAGTACCACACCCCAACTAAATCCCTCGCCTTCATCATTCAATCCGTTATTGTACAATGAAACATCACCGGCAACTGCATTGCCTGCTTTATACACTACACCTGTTCCAACATCACCCACTACCAGTCTTGAATTGATATAACGCAATGCCACACCAATACTCAGTTTTTCATTGAGCTTTCTGGAATAACCCAGATCAAAAGCAAACTCACTCGGACGTACAGAATTGAGCACATTACCGGAAAAATCGGTTAGCTGAATATTTCCCAGACTAAAAAAACGAAGTGTTGATGAGATGGCCTGTTCATCATCCAGCTTATGATAACCGGCCATACTGGCCAGGTATACATCATTTAAACCAAGGTCTTTTAACCAGGGCGTATAGTTCACCGCAATAGCAGAACGCTTTGGTGCAAACATTACTTTAGAAAGGTTCCAGAAAGGCGCATTGGCTTCGGGCGTAGTGGCGATAGCTACATCGCCCATACCTCCCGCCCTTGCATCGGGTGAAATACGAAGAAAGGGTACTGCTGTTGATACAATATTAATGGAGTCCTGTGCATAGCTTGTGTACGATAATACCAATGCCATGATGGCTGCCAGGGTTTTCTTTTGCTTTAAAAACATGAAGCAATATATTTTAAAAAGTTTAGAATTTCAGCTGTTAGCTTTTAGCCATTAGCAGTTAGCAGTTAAAAAAAATCAAAGCCTGATTACTAATCGCAAAAAACTCCGGGTAATAAAACCGGAACAATGGCTAATAGCTAACGGCTAACTGCTAAAGGCTAAAGACTAAGTAAAAATCAAACCATCAGATACATTTAAAGCAGAATAAGTTGCCCGGCATGAACAGATCGTTGATCGCCGGATTGAATAATTATTTGGTAAATATAAACAGCTTTTTGAATTTTTCGGCCCGATTCATCTCTTCCATCCCATTCCACCTGGATATTTCTGGTGCCAGATGTCTGAAAAGGACCGGAAATCCGTTTAATCAGTCTGCCGTCAGCAGTAAAAATCAGTACCTGCACCCTGAGTTCTTGATCGGGCTGGTTGTGTTCAAATGAAAAGCGGGTTTTTTCGCGGAAGGGATTCGGGAAATTCATCACTTTCGTTACAGCCAGCCTATCCTGTGTATCCACCACATAATCCAATTTCACCTCAGTCGAGTTATTGGCCCCATCCCAGGCTTTCAGTATTAAACTATGTGGCCCTTTTTCCTGCACCGGCAAGCGATAACGGATACTGCCCGAATACCAGCTATCCAGATCAGACAGGTACCAGTTGTTCAGTACCCGGATATCGCGGATGAGTCCATCGATGATGAGTGTGATGTCGTGACCAATTCCGTTGCCTGATGTATTAATGCCTGAGCTGTCTGATAAATAAGCAAGCAGCAGCGGCGATTCGTGGGTGAGGCCACCGTTACGAAACAAAGTATCGTTCAGAAACAATCGGATAGCTGGACCTGTTTTATCTGCAGGAACAATATTGTTTCCTACCAACACAAAACCGGTATCTGCACCGGATGCATCGGTAATAGTGTTAAATGCATACAAACTCAGTCTGCCTTTTCCTGGTTGAAAAGAAACATCTTTTGGAAGGATGATGCGCATTTGAAAACGTCCCGTATCAACCCTAAACATCCCTTTAAATAAAATGGCCGACTGTTGCTCGAAACCAGTTACCGGACTCGACGGATCATTCCCGAGTGTCTGTACCGTTCTCGCTTTATCATACAACACCACAGAAACGGTTCCATTAAAATCCCTGATCCGATTACCCGCACCATCCTGAACATCCCCATCCAGTAAATAACTGCCCGAAGCACGCAGGGTATCCGCCCCAGAAACAGCCATCCCTTCTATCCCTGTTATTTTGATTTTTTTCTCTGGAAATGCCAATTGCATAGCAGGATCTCCCAGCAAAACAAATTTCCTGGTATTCAACACTTCTCCCGCCTGCAATACCGATTGATTTTTAGCTATACGAACGGCTTCTCCCAGACTCAGGTATTTTCCTGTTTGTGGATCGGGATGTAAAGCCGTACCAATAAAATATTCATTGATGATTCGATTGCTGGATGCGAACACCAATCTGGCCGTAGTTAACAAAGCAATAGCACCGGTAGTATCGCCCGTTAACACCTGCGCGCCGAGTGCATTTTTTGAAGGATCATCAAAAGGATAAAAATCGCAACTGGCCGTAACAATCAAAGGAAGTTTTGATGCATTCTGAAATCGGTTCACTTCATTCACTGTTAACACAGCTTCTTCTGCCAGCCTTACATGATTACCATGACCGCTATAATTTACAATTAAAGCCCCGTTATTTACGCCATTCACCAGCGCATCATTTACTGCAGGATACCTGTTACCACCACTACCACTTACCAATGGATAGGCATCGAAATAAATTTTCTGTAACTGAAAAACAGGATTGGCAGTTGCTGTTGATACCGCTTCTGCATCTTTCAGGTGAAGGTTCAGGTCTTTATCATCGGCGAGGAAAAGCAGTTTGTTTCTCCATTCTCCCAAACGCGATGGATGATGATAGGATATGATCTTATCTACCATACGATTGGCTTCTGCAACTGAACGGGCCGGAATTCTTCCAACAGCCACATCAATGGTTTGAAGGGCATTACCCAGGTTCACATCATCCTGGTCATCAAGCATCCCAAAAAAATCATCAGAAGTAAAACTGGATAACGGATCAAGCGATTGATTACTCTGGTAGGTGGGTACAAAACGATAATTATTGGTAATGCGGTTTTTCGGATCATAGGAACCACTGCCCATCAATAACACATATTTCAGTCCTGCTTTTCTGTCGTACAACATTTTTACAAAATCGCGGATGGCAGTGGGGTCTGCATTTCCGCTGGCAAATTCCTGGTACACCTGTTCTGTGCTTACCACCTGCACTGTTCGCTGGTATTTTTGTTGATGGAAACCTGCGAGTTTATTTGCTGCATCCATCAATAAAGGATGTGAAATAATCAGGTATTCCGGTGTATGAATTCCGTGAAGGTTCTGGTTGGCTTGTTTGCCAATAGCAACAGGTGTAAGGGTTTGAGCAGGAACAAAAGCAATATACTCTCTGAGTTTAGAAGCATCGTTGAAAAAAGTAAATGCGTTGGTTGATTTGTTTCGCATGGCCACAACGGTTGCATGGTCTGTTACATCCCACACACGCATATCAGGTAACACTGCCAGTTGAAAAGATGCGATGGTATTGTTGGGAACAGAACGCCAGTCTCTGAAACTGAGTGCCGATGTACTATTGAATTGAAACGATCTTCTTGCCAACAGTTCAAAACGATTAAACCAACATTCCGCACCGGATGCTGTGGATTGATAATCGAATTTTATCTGCAGGTTGGTCTGGCCATTACTGCTGAAATTTTGTTCCTGTTCGAGATGCGTTGCATATCTATCTAAAAAAGTACCTGTAACAGAAGGGAAATTTAATGCCGTTCCATTCGCACCATTTACATTACTCTGTATGCTGGCAGATGCACCTACATTTCTCGAAGCAAAAGAACTGCGAAGCACAACAGGCTGCTGTATTGATAAACCCGGCCAGTCGATAGAAAAGCTGCGGCTTTGTGCATTCGTAAATTTATCGCCATACCATTCCTTGCCGGAACCAATGAGGTTAACGAGGTCTGTTTCGAAAACATACCTTTCATCGTATTCCGTTACAGCAACCTGTGCGGTATTGTAAACCTGTTGCAAGGCAATGCGTTTACCGGTACCACCAACTGAAATATAATACCAGGCCGAATCGCTGTACAGATTTTTCTGGTAGCGGAAACCTTGTTTCAAACTATCTTTTATCCACCTTGAAGAACCGGGAGCATAAAAAAGAAAATAATCGCCTGTATTAAAAATGCCATCACCTCCATCCACTATTTCAATGGCATTTTCAACGAGATCATCTGTATAAGCAGCATTGGCATTTTCACCCAACATAGCACCACCATTGCCGAATAAACGGATAGCAGCAGAAGAGAGGCTGGTGCCCATCCCCAACCCATTCAGGAAAGCCCCATCAACTTTATAAACACCAGCATCCTTAACCGCAATCTTATACCAGTTACCTGTTGCAAGTACCGATGCTGGTGCATACTGACGCTGCCCCTGCACTGCCAGTGCAAGCCCGAGGAAAAGATATACCAACCCGGGTTTGAGCATAATGAGGATGTTTGATTTTTTGATGTTTGAATTCTACTCACCGAATATCCAACTTCGCTTCCTGATATTCAAAATTGGTTTAAAGACATTAAAACAGAGAAATAAGGAACAGAGGAATAAGGAATGAGAAAGTATAGGAAAAATCCGGCCTTAGAAAAAAAGCGTTAAGAAATTCATGGAATGAAGCGTAAAGCAATGGATGATGCTCAGTTCTTGTCCAATGCTGAAGCACAGCTTCGTTCAATCATTGAACAAAAAGTTTGGCTTTAGACTTCATCCATTGTAGCGTAATGCAATGAATTTTAGCTTTTTTTCGACAGCCTTGACCTTTTTTGTTACTTTTTTGTGTCAAGACAAAAAAGTAAACGGAGGGTGACACCCTCGGGTAAACCAATCAGATAAACAGAGAAATAAAGCCTGCCCTGAGCTTATCGAAGGGGAACAGAGGAATATAGAATGAGAAAGTATAGGAATAAATCTGGCCTTAGAAAAAAAGCGCTTGTCTGCCGCCAGACAAGTTGGTCAGGCGACCAACAACGGCAGAGGCCTTATGGCTAACCGCTAAAAGCTGTCCCCAAACCCCATATTTTCTGTCGAATACCCCCTACAAAACCACCCAAAACACCCATTTTACAGGCTTTAACTCCTTAAAAATTAGCCTTTTACTAACAATAGAATCCCGGGCAGCGATTGGTAGTTTATGGAAATCTTATATATTCGCATGTACTAAATAAGGTGATAGCGAAAAAACTATACTCCACAAACACGAGAATCTCATGCAAGTATTGAAAACAACACGGAACCTGATCTTGTTGTTGACGTTAACAGGTGCCATGTCATCCTGTAAGATTTTCAAAAAGAAACCAGAGAAATCAACGGTTACCGGATGGAATTACAACGATAAGAACCAGGGCAATTTTAATGTCGCTAAGCCAAAAGATATTAAAGCCGCTCCCGGTCTTGTATTTGTTCAGGGTGGTACATTCACCATGGGCGCTACACAGGAAGATGTTATGGGCGACTGGAACAATGTGCCACGTCGTATTACCGTAAACTCATTCTTTATTGATAAGTCGGAAGTGGCCAACGTTCACTATCGTGAATACCTTTACTGGCTGACCAATGTGTTTGGTGGTGCTGGTATGGATTCTATCGTGGAAGAAGCCAAACCCGATACACTGGTATGGCGCAGTGAGTTGGCATATAATGAGCCTTATGTTGAGTATTATTTCCGCCACCCATCATACAACTACTACCCTGTTGTGGGGGTAAGCTGGAAACAGGCAACTGATTTCTGTATCTGGAGAACGGATCGTGTAAATGAACTGACCCTCATGGGTAAAGGTTATCTGGACGCAAGAAACCAGATTAAAAAAGAACTGAATGGTTCAGGACAGGACAACTTCAATACCAAGGCTTATCTGATGGATGAATACCAGTCTACACCTGGCAGATTAGCAACATCGAATAAGAACCCATTAAAAGATGCCAATGGCCGCCCAAGGGCCAAAGTAACTTTTGAAGATGGTATTTTATTTGGCGATTACCGTTTGCCTACAGAAGCTGAGTGGGAATATGCGGCATATGGATACATTGCCGAGAACCCACAGCGTAAATCAAAGGGTTCTAAACGTGGTGAAGAACTGATTGCCAACAAACAAATTTATTCCTGGAAAAATAATGGTTACGACAATATCCGTTACACCCAAAAAAGTGCCTACCAGGGTGCTTTCCTCGCCAACTTTAAAAGAGGTGCGGGTGATAACATGGGCGTGGCCGGTGGTTTGAATGATAATGCAGCTATTCCTGCAGAAGTAACTTCATTTATTCCGAACGGATATGGCTTGTACAACATGAGTGGTAACGTAAATGAGTGGGTGGCCGATGTATATCGTCCGCAGAACTCATTGGATGGCGATGATTTCAACCTGTTCCGTGGTAATGAATTCCGTAAGATAGATATGACTGGTGGTCAGGGTAACCTGCGCGATGATAAAGGACGTATTAAAACCGTTCTGGAAGATGACTCTACTCTACGCGACAGAAGAAACTACCAGCGTTCTTATGCCACCAACTACCTGGATGGTGATTCTTCCAGCTTTGTAAATTATGGTTATGGTGTAACCACCCTGATCTCCGATAAATCAAGGGTATTTAAAGGTGGTAGCTGGAACGACAGGGCATATTGGTTAAGTCCGGGTGCACGCCGTTTCCTCGAAGAAAACCTGAGCACTAATACATTAGGTTTCCGTTGTGCCATGAGTCATTATGGTTCTGCAGAAGGTCTTTCAAGAAAAGCTAAAACGGGACAATTCTTCCCAACAAGAAGAAACAAACGATAAGAAGGAAAAGGTAAATATAAAAAGAGCCATCTCTCGGAAGGAGGTGGCTTTTTTGTTAGCCGCAGGGGTTAGCTATTAGCCGTTAGCAATTAGCTGTTATGATTTACGTGTGGTACTGGGGTAAATTCTTTCTTTCCAGTATCCTACATTTACAATATAATATCCTAACAGCTAACAGCTAATTGCTAACCCCTAACAGCCAACCCTTATCTTGCAGTTATGACAATCGCAGCACTTTATCAGTTATATCTCCAGCATCCTTCTATACAAACCGATACACGGAAATTGAAGAAGGGCGATATTTTCTTTGCATTGAAAGGGCCCAATTTCAATGCAAACCTTTTTGCGGTGAAAGCATTGGAAGGCGGCGCTGTTTATGCGGTGATTGATGAAGCTGTGGACGCAGATGATAGTAGACTTATTTTGGTAGAAGATGTATTGCAAACATTACAAGACTTGGCGGGTCATCACAGGCAACAATTCAATATTCCATTTATTGCCATCACCGGAAGTAACGGAAAGACAACTACAAAAGAGCTAGTGTACACTGTGCTGACTTCTCATTTTAAAACTTATACCACGCAGGGTAATCTCAATAATCATATTGGAGTACCCTTAACCTTATTGAGTATTCCTGCCGATGCAGAAATGGCCGTTATAGAAATGGGTGCTAATCACCAGAAAGAAATTGAAGGTTATTGTGTGTACACTGCGCCTACCCATGGCATCATCACCAATTGTGGCAAAGCCCATCTGGAAGGTTTTGGAGGGATAGAAGGTGTGAGAAAAGGCAAGGGTGAACTGTATGATTATATCAGGTCGCATCATGGAACCATATTCCGATTCAATGATTATGATTACCTGCATTCAATGAGTAAGGGTATAGAGAAAGCATATGGTTACGGAACCAATGAAGGTAATATCACCGGAGAAGTTGCAGCCAGTGAGCCTTTTCTTGAAGTGCTTATGACCAAAGGCACATCATTTCAGCAGGTAAGCACACAACTGGTAGGTGCATACAATTTACCCAATGTTTTATGTGCTATTGCGGTTGGTAAAGCATTTGAAGTGCCAGATGAAAAGATTAAGACAGCTATTGAATCATATGCCCCATCGAACAGCAGATCGCAAATGGTGGAAAAAGATGGCAATCATATCATCCTTGATGCGTATAATGCCAATCCTACCAGCATGCGTGCTGCAATAGAAAACTTTGCCAGACTTCATGCAAAAGAAAAAGTTTTGATGCTGGGTGGCATGATGGAACTGGGAGAAGAAAGTAAAAATGAACACCAGCAGATTGTTGATCTGATCGATCAGTATTCATGGCATAAAGTAGTTTTGGTAGGCGGTGATTTCAGCAAGGTGAATCACTCTTTCATCTTTTTCCAAAATTCAACCGAAGCCGCAAGCTGGTATCAGCAACAAAAATTCTCCAACACCCATTTATTGATCAAAGGATCAAGGAGTATGCAGATGGAGAAGATTATTGCGTGAAGTCCGGGAGACAGGAAGACCGAAAGTCCGAAGGACTTGAGTATGTGTCAATAGTGAATGGTCAATGTCAGAAAGACACCTGATAGATGAATTCATGACTATCAATTAGTCCTACTTCATCGATCCGGCATTGCATTTAATCCCAAGCAACCCCATAGGCCTGATTCAATATTTACTGCTACCAATAAACCCTTTTCATAGCAACAAGTTTTGTATATCGCATCTATTGCAACACCCCCTCCAATCACCCCGTTAGGGGTCACACAAGGTAGCCCAATATGGATCCAAGCAACCCCTTACCCCGGAGGGGTAATATACATCCGCATAAAACGTCTATCAACGAATACGCGTTTATAAAATGCTACATTCACCCTGCCGGAGGTTTGTGACCCGCACGGGGTCATAAAAAAATCGCCCTCATCTCCATATGCTACCTTGTGGGACCCCTACGGGGTGTTTTGACGCCAGGGGTGTAATTGGTTTTTGGACCCTATGGGGTGTTTTGTGTTATTGATTTAATGCGCTTGGAACGACGCGAATGTACCGGATGAGTGTGTTGTATTTTTATTGTTATGCTAAGATCAAATACATATACACGCCTACACATTCATTTTGTGTTTGCAGTGAAATACCGTGAAGCAATAATTCAGTATCCTTGGAATATTACGCTCCATAAATATATGGCTGGTATTTTATTAAAGCTAAAACATCACCCCGTTTGTATTAACTCCATGCCAGATCATATTCATATACTGGCAGGAATTAACCCATCTCAGTCTATTGCAGATGTAATGAGAATAATCAAAAAAGAAAGTTCTGTATTCATCAACGAGAGTGGATTTACGACCAAAAAGTTTCAGTGGCAGGAAGGTTATGGAGCTTTTAGTGTATCGCATATACACCTTGAAACAATCAAAAATTATATTGCACATCAGCAGCAACATCATTCTAATATGTCTTTTTCAGATGAATATTTGACCCTGTTGAAAAAGAATCAGATAGATTATAACCCAGCATATATCTTTCATAAACTTATATAACGTAACTAAAGTCACATTACAGTTCCTGTCTTTTTCGAATTTTGTATTATGAACATCATGCAATCATTTATAGAGAAAATAGACTGGATATTGGTCATTAGGATATTTCTGGCGATCATCTTCGTTGTAATGGCCATCATTTTCCACGACTGGTTACCTGCTTTATTTGGTATAACCATTCTGGCTACAGGTATTGTTGCGCATAAAACAAAGAGTGGTTGTGGATATTCCGACTGTCGCTAATAAGCCTGAACATTAAATCGTATTTTTGCAGTATAAATCCTACCTCATGCCTGAGAACAATAAAAAGCGCTGGTACCTGTGGAGTGTATTAAACAACCGTTGCCCAAGGTGCAGAAAAGGAAGAATTTTTAAAAGTCAGGAACCTTATAAATTCAAGACCAATGTAGACATGCACGAAAACTGTCCTGTATGTGGTCAGCCAACAGAAATTGAAGTGGGTTTTTATTATGGCACAGGATATGTGAGTTATGCGCTATCAGTAGCTTTCCTGGTTACCACATTTGTGGCCTGGAAAGTATTGATCGGCATGACTTTTTCTATTGATGACAATCGTATTTTTTACTGGATGGGTACTGCTTTTGTATTGCTGCTGGTTTGTCAACCACTGATCATGCGTTTATCACGTTCTGTATGGTTAAGTTGGTTTGTAAAATATGATCCGAACTGGAAAGAACATCAGATTGAAACACCTGAAAGGGTTATTTCCTGAACAGAAGCATAACTGGTAACACCATTTACGGCTCAATCGTTTTTTCTTTCAATGCTTTCAACAGATTTTCAGCAGAAGTATTAATGGTGAAATAGTAAAAGAGTCCGTTTTTAATGTAATACAGATAAGAGCAGCCATTACCCTGGGTGGCAAAATAAACTGTTTTCGCTTCTTTCCCTTTACTGTAAAAAAACATTTTCCCGTTAGACCTGCATGTACGTGGAGCAGGCTGAACCTGAAAGCTGGTATCCATCTGATTCTTCAGCGTACGAATTAAAGCAGTATCCCCTGAATTATGGTAGGTATAATAGCGGGTATATCGCAAAGAATCACCAAATGGATTGGTAAAATATAAAAACTGTACACTATCTGCATTAGCCAGCATCGGCTCAAGCGTAAGCCCTGTCTCCATCTTAATTTCATCCTGAACAGCAGCGCTTTGTTTTTGTTCAGTATTACAGGCCAGAAAACCGACTAACCATAAAAGAAGCATCCATTTTTTCATGTCGTAAAGATATTAAAAAGCCGCCCTACTCTTTGCAGGACGGCTTTTAGAATATTAAGTTGAAATATTAAACACTAATACGATTAATACACATTGGTTTGTGGTGTATAGCTTGTCCAGCCAGTTAACCAGTTAGTTGCACCAAATGCACCACGGAAAGCAACAGTATTAAAGAAAGTTGCATCTAAACCTGTGAAGTTGGCACCTGATAATGCAGGAGAACCAGTCATAGGCATATAGTTAGGTGCATCAACATTAAACGGAGCTGTAAGCATGATATCATTAGCGTTTGTGTAAATAACGCAACCTGCTCCTTCTGCTTTTGCTTTTACGGCAGCAGCAGTAATTACACCAGCAGCAGTAGCATCTACTTTATACGCATCAGCCAAAGCATGAACCAGGTTAGATCTGAATACAGAAGTATTGGTATTGTATGCATCAGCAGTAGCTGCAGACTCCATTGAAAAGCCACCTTTAGGCCAGCCCATCATGATAGAGTTGTGAACTTCAAAACGTACCGCTCTTCTCCATCTGTTACCAAAGTTTTCATTGATCTGAGTAGTTGGTGCACCATTTGAACCGATCCATGTAATATTACTCAGAATAGGTTTTGTGTATGGCGCTGCTGTAGTACCAGAACCATCGTTATCAGCTTCAACACCATTACCAGCATCAGTATCACCAATTTCCGGACGGCGCTGTACTACGGCATACTGAATTTTTCCAGAGTAACCGAAATCAAAATCCAGATCATCATCAGAAGTGGCATAAGAAACCAGGTATTTGGCATTTACAGTTCCACCAAAGAACTCATACGCATCATCATTACCATAAGACACCTGAATATATTCCAGTGTAGTACCAGAGCCTACACCACCCAGGGTAAGACCATTGATCTCACTACCTGGCTCAGCAGCAATACCCGCCCACTCAATACGTACATAACGCATGGTACCTGAGTTATCAGCAGGATTGGTACCGCCATAGCGACGGTCAACACCACCTTCTACCAATGGAGCAGGTGATAATGGACGGTTCGTTGTTGCATTACCCAGAATGATAATACCACCCCAGTCGCCACGTAAACGTGAACCAGCAGCTTTACCTGAAGTAAACACGATTGGTTTAGCAGCACTACCCAAAGCCTCAATTCTTGCACCACGCTCAATAATCAAAGCGCCTTTCTGCGAAACATCACTTTTAATAATTGTTCCTTCAGGAATACTGAGTGTAGTACCTGCAGTGAAATATACATAACCTCTGAGTGTATAGGTACCACCTGTTAAAGTGATATTTCTCTCATAAGAACCCTGTAACACTCTTGATACATTCGGATCATCAACATTGGTACCACCAGAACCACCGGTACCGAGATTGTCATTAAAATCAACTTTAACACATGATGCCATAGTAAGGGCAACCACTGCTGTTAAGAGTAATTGTTTCAACTTATTCATAAAAGGGATTTTGCTTGGTTAAAAAGTTGTATGGTTATTTTTTTAAATTGATATCGTAGCTAAAAGAAACGGTAACTGTTGTACCAGGGCGGTAAGCATAATTAATTCTGTCGCCATCGGCAAAACTGTATCCTGCTTTTTTAGAAGGGTTATCGTAGAAGGCAAATTGGTTGTTCAACAGATCCGATACAGTAAGTTTCAATTCACCTGCATTCTTCAATATTTTTTTAGACAACTGGAGATCAATCAGGTTACGTGGCTTCTCATAGATATCAAAGAAACCTGCGCCATTCGGATCACCTACCAGTGAAAGTCTTGGACCAATGCGATTGTATAATACAGAAGCATTCACTTTATCGCTGTTGTACTGGAAACCTGCGTTAATCAGATATGGCGATTGTCCATATAAAGGCCTGTCAACTTCTGCACTCTTACCGCTTGCCTGTAATGTTGTTAGTGTAACTTTTGAATCAAGCACGGTAACATTACCAATGAATGTGAACTTGTTTAATTTTTCAGAGATAAAGTCGAGATTTTTTCTGATCTCAGCTTCAAAGCCCATCAGGAATGCTTTATCGGCATTGTTGTAACCAAATAACCAACGGTCACCATTACTACCTGCATCCATTCTTAATTCGATAGGATCATCAAATTTTTTCACCAATACACCCACAGAAATCATTTCACCTGGTTTTGGATACCACTCATAACGAAGATCTCCATTGATAATAGATGTTCTGCGCAAAGTAGTGTCGCCGCTGATACCCCAGATCGATTCATAATCGAAAAACTGGAATGGAGCAATCTCACGAAACTCAGGACGAGCTACAGTTTGAGAAGCAGAGAAACGCAGTTGGTTTTTGCTGTTGATAGAATAAGTAAGGTTTAAAGATGGAAGGATATCCCATTTCTCCGTGTTTACACGAATTCTTTTCAGTGCCAGATCGCGACTTGAAATGAATTGTTCAAAAAATTCGGCTCTTGCACCCCAGATCAATCTCACTTTAGATGAAAGACGATTATCAAACATAATATAACCGCTATTCAGTGCTGAGATACCAAAGTATTTATCAGTGTTCTGCGTCTGCTCATCAAGATACAGACCATTGCTATTGATATTAGATGGAAGAAAAGCCTGGTCATAGGGAATAGTCAGATCGGCGCTTGTAGTAGCAGGACGATAACGGAACACGCGGGCCTTAAAATCACGGAAACGAAGTAAAGTAGAACCTCCCAGTTTTACACTTTGTTTGTTACTTCCCATTTGGAAAGGAATCAGTAAAGAACCGCCTGCACTCACACTGTAATCTTTCAGATCAGAGAAGAAACGTCTTGTATCGTCATCATCAAGGTCGAATTTACCGGTAGAACCAGTAGGTCTTACGTATTGAGCTGTTCTGAAATCAGGTTGGGTTTTATGGTTGTAAGAGAAACTTCCGTTCCACGCGAACTTGATACCTGATTTTTTATTCAGCAAATGTTCTCCTTCTAACTGGCTGCTGAATAAGGTACGCTGATTCAGGAAATTGGAACGAAGAGATACTGTTTGCAAACGACCTACGTTATTCAACGTACGATTCAGGTAGTTTTCCTCATATACCTGATTAAACAGGTTGCGGAAAGAAATTTTAGTAGCACCTTTTACGTAGCTGATATTAGCCATACCTCCCAGGTTAACAGAATACCTGTTCTGTGTTTCAGTACCTGTAAAAATGGGCGTTCTTACCGATTCAAATCGGCCTCTTTCAACTTCATCATAAATGATAGAAGCGTTACGGTAGTAAGCTGAAACAATGGTACCAATTTTGGCATCATTCTTTAACCTCGCTGTGTTTGACCATGCAAGGCTGATAGAAGTAATAGGTAATGCATTGGATGTTTTCTCGCTATATACATCGCCACGGAAATCTTTGGTGATGGCAATTTTCTGGGCATCAGTCAAACTTCTGTAAGCCTCTACTGCAGGTACTGATTCTGGCAAACTTCTGCTGTTATTATCAAACCCCAACCAACTGCTGGAAGATCGCTCATTTCTGGTGAAAGGTTTGAAAGTCGACTGAGAGTTATAACCCACCGAAACATTGATGTTCAGGATATCTCTGGCAGGAATATCTCTTGTATTTACCTGAACCAGTCCGCCTGCGAATTCACCTGTAAGATCAGGTGTTGCTGTTTTGTTGATGATGATATTATCGATCATCACAGAAGGAATGACATCAAAAGAAAATGCTTTTTTATCAGGCTCAGAACTGGGCATTAATGCATTGTTCAATAAAGCCTGGTTATAACGATCAGACAAACCACGTACAACCACAAATTTGTTATCCTGAATAGATGCACCACTCACACGTTTCAGTACTTCACCCGTGTTACGGTCTGGTGTACGACGAATAAAATCAGCAGCCAGCCCGCTCGACATGGCTGTATTACTTCTTTGAAAAACAATCAGTGCATTGGTGTTTTCTCTTCTGGCTGAAGAACGAACCACAACGCTGGAAGAAGAAACCTGCTCATCTAATACTACATCGAAAGTATTATCAATACCATCTTTTACCTCTACATCATCAATGGTTTTGGTTGTATAACCTATGCGGGAAATGGTGATAGAATATTTACCTGCCTTTAATGGGAGGCTGAATCTACCTTCTACATCCGCCGCTACAGATCTGCCATTGGCACCTTCTACTTTAACAGAAGCACCGGAAAGAGGTTCATTTTTAGTATTAATGACCTTCCCGTTCAATCTGGTTTGTGCTAATGACTGAAAAGAGGAAAAAATTATCGAAGAGAAAGTCAAAAGCAGCAAATAGGCGTATTTCTTGAGCATCAGAAGTAGACATTTTTTGATGCTGCGAAAGTAGAAGCGGTCTGTTAAGGAATTGTTACCTCAACATGAACTAAGTGTTAACAAGGGGGATGCTGGATTGAAATAAAAATAAGTGAAACAATATATCTGATTGACTCACAAGGCTTAATTGTATTGAAGACACATAGCGATTTGCGTATATGCATCGCATTTTTGTTTTACTTATTCAAACACCACTAACAATCAATTTTGGTATTGTTTTTCATTAATCAGCAATTATTTCAGATAGACCCACTTCTGCCAGATCAAAACTGCTTTATTTTTAACTTTAGACGGTCTCTTTATTCTCATAAAATGGCAGCGATACTTTAGCAGTTACTTCGCATATATCACCATTATCGTCACCACTCAAATCGAAACTTCCTCCACATTGTTTGATACCTAGTCTTGCAATTTCGAGACCAATACCAAGACCCTGTTGTTCAAATTTTTGCCGATTAAACTGATCGAATACCTGGTACTCTTTTAATTGACAGGCTGAGATCATATCTGACTGGTTGATAACACGAAAATCAAATTCATCATTCTGTATGCTGCACTCAATACGAACAATTGTATTCATAAGTGAAAATTTAAAAGCGTTATTAATTAGCTCTGTAATAGCTTGCAGTAAATAGAATTTATCCCCAATTAAACTTACAGTTTCCCAATTTCCAGAAATATTAATAGCTTTTTTTTCATGATTACTTTGTGATATTTCTATTTGTTGATTGATTATATGCTGAAATTCCACAAACCATACCTGAAAGGGAATATGCTTTATAAAAGAATGATTATATAAGGTGTACCAGTACCCTAATCGTTTAGATACATTATTAAGGCGAACCCCGCTCGCTGAAATAAAGCTTACATATTCATCCAATTCCTGACTAGTAAAATTTGTTCTGTCTTTTTGCAACATTTCGGCCAAACCCAGAATGGTGGCCATAGGTGTATTAAACTCATGTCCGCAAATGATTTTGATGATATGATCCAGATGCGCTCGGGAAATGGCTGCATTTGGCTGGTACTGGTTTATATTCATAGACCGGGTTTACTGGCAATAGGTACCTGTATGGAAGTAACTAGCTTATAACAACAGTGTATTCTCTTCACATTTATCAGGTTAGTTTTAAGAAATTAGTATGACAGGTATTATTCATTCATTAAAATATTCTGTACCAGCCGGTGTCATCACCCTGAAGGGTAATACTACTATTGGCAGGAATGGTTGCGGCTGTACCATTGAAATTAAAATAGGAAGATATGTTAACAGGCGAGCCTGTTCGGTTAACAATCACATACTGCCTCCCACTAACGGCTGAAGGAAGTGTAATAGTAGCTGCGGCATTTACAATGATAGTATGATGTTTATCCGTTACTGTGATATTGGAGGTAACAATTGTAATGGGAGTAGACAAAGAGCCTGCCACTTGTAAGGTAGAAGTTGGAGATATTATACCGATACCAACATTTACCGCATTATTGCCTGTACCACCTAATACCATAGCATTACTACTACCAACAATTGCTCCATATCCAATTGCAGTTGAATTTTCAATTAAGCCTGAATTTGCAACAGGATCTATAGTAGCATTTTTTCCTATAATAGTATTTCTGCGACCTTCTGTAGATCCGTATCGGTAGGCGGAATCGCCAATAACAGTATTGCCATCAGAATCAACCATCCAATTCATGGCATCATTACCGATCACAACATTACTTTTATATAGCAACCCATTACCATTTAAACTCCGGTTACCTATAATAATATTTGAAGTATTGTTTTGAGGAGTAGCCAGTGATCCCAAAAATGATTCGTATCCTAAGCTAATATTATCATTTCCATTTGCCTGACCTGATTGTGTTCCCGCTCCAATTGCAATATTTCGGTTTGCATTTGAGGTTATGTCGGCAAGAGCTGTTGGGCCTATTGCAATATTATCATTGCCGTTTATATTGCGAGACAGTGCTTTATAACCTATTGCGGTATTGTTGATACCCGTTGTATTATTAAGTAATACAGAATCACCCAATGCTGTATTTCGCGATCCTGTGGTGTTATTGTATAATCCGCGAGTACCCACAGCCGTATTTCCGTAACCGCCAGAAGTGTTATTAAACAATGCGCT
This sequence comes from Chitinophaga pinensis, assembly GCA_943372605.1. Classification (GTDB taxonomy): domain Bacteria; phylum Bacteroidota; class Bacteroidia; order Chitinophagales; family Chitinophagaceae; genus Sediminibacterium; species Sediminibacterium pinensis_H. The sequence continues at coordinate 32,185 of CALRZI010000005.1, forward strand.
CTTGCCAATGGCAACAATACTGCTATTGTCTTTATTATTATATAGTGCAGAGTCGCCAATCGCCACATTCTCAGATCCTGTGGTATTATTTCGCAGGGAGCTGACACCAACAGATATGTTTAATAAACCGGAGGTGTTTTGCATCATGGAAGCGGTTCCAATGGCTACGTTATATGACCCGGTTGTATTGAACACCAGGGCAGACTGTCCGACTCCCGTATTATTAGTTCCGGTTGCATTGCTAAGCAAAGCTGCCGATCCTACGGCTGTATTTCCCGGTGCAGTATTATTCATAAGAGCAGACGCTCCTACGGCAGTATTAGCTGAACTTACACTAACTGTTTTCAATGCGCCTTTACCTATTGCAGTATTAGCAAAACCCGTTGTATTGGCAAGTAATGCCGAATCTCCAATGGCAGTATTCCTTGTTCCGGTAGTATTACTAAGCAATGTACGCGTACCCACTGCTATATTTCCATATCCACTATTATTCATTAATGCGTTTTTGCCAATCGCTACGATTCCATTATTGTTTATGCTGCTCGTTAATGCAGAATCGCCTATGGCCACATTCTCTGTTCCGCTGGTATTATTTAACAAGGCCCAATTACCTACTGCTATATTTGTACTGGCCTGATTATTAAACAACGAGGAGTCGCCTATGGAAATATTCGAACTACCATTCGTATTCTTAAAAAGAGATAATACCCCTATCGAAATGTTGTGATTACCACTTACATTTAATTGCGCAGATGCCCTGCCTATAGATGTATTATTTGAACCTGTACCATTGTTTAGTAATGCGGTTGCACCAAGTGACGTATTTGCTGAACCTGTAGTATTGCTTTCAAGAGCACGAAACCCTATTGCTAAACTGTTATTTCCGATAGTATTATTCAACATAGAGCTATAACCAATAGCTGTATTTGCTTTTGCGGTAGTATTTAGTAGTAATGCAGAGTCTCCTAAAGCCGTGTTCCCAAAACCAGTACTATTAGAATACAGCGCACGGGTTCCCACAGCCGTATTGCCATAAGCGCCACTTATATTATTATACAACGCTGCTTTACCAATGGCTACCATGCCATTATTGTCTACATTTTTGGTTAATGCTTCGTCACCAATCGCCACATTCTCACTTCCTGTGGTATTATAAAAAAGAGCTATGTGACCAACGCCTACATTACCATTTCCTGAAATATTATAACGTAAGGCCTGCAAGCCTAAGCTGGTATTTCTTGAACCTGTAGTATTATTATTAAGTGTACGTAACCCAACACCTGTATTATACTCTCCCGTTGTATTGAACTGCAGCGCATATACGCCTAATGCGGTATTGAGAGTGCCCGTGTTATTACTCTCCAGTGCTTTGTAGCCCAAAGCTGTATTGCCTATTCCTGTAGTATTCTGGAGGAGCGCAGAATCGCCAATACCCGTATTACCATAACCAGTAGTATTACTTAATAGAGAACGCGTACCAACAGCAGTATTCCCATAAGCCCCAGCAGTATTATTAAACAATGCGTTTTTACCAATCGCAACAATTCCATTATTATCAATACTGTTATATAATGCAGAATCGCCTATGGCCACATTCTCTGTTCCGCTGGTATTATTTAACAAGGCCCAATTACCTACTGCTATATTTGTACTGGCCTGATTATTAAACAACGAGGAGTCGCCTATGGAAATATTCGAACTACCATTCGTATTGTTAAAAAGAGATAATACCCCTATCGAAATATTGTGATTACCACTTACATTTAGTTGTGCAGATGCCCTGCCTATGGATGTATTATTTGAACCTGTACCATTGTTTAGTAATGCCGTTGCACCAAGTGACGTATTTGCTGAACCTGAAGTATTGCTTTCAAGAGCACGAAACCCTATCGCTAAACTATTATTGCCGATAGTATTATTCAACATAGAGCTATAACCAATAGCTGTATTTGCTTTTGCGGTAGTATTTAGTAGTAATGCAGAGTCTCCTAAAGCCGTGTTCCCAAAACCAGTACTATTAGAATACAGCGCACGGGTACCCACAGCCGTATTTCCGTAACCACCAGAAGTGTTATTAAACAATGCGCTCTTACCAATGGCAACAATACTGCTATTGTCTTTATTATTATATAGTACTTCGTCACCAATCGCCACATTCTCACTTCCTGTGGTATTTGCAAAAAGAGCCCCACTACCAACTGCCACATTACTACCTCCTGAAACATTGAAACGTAAGGCCTGCAAACCTAAGCCGGTATTTCTTGCACCTGTAGTATTATAATTAAGTGCACGTAACCCAACACCTGTATTATACCCTCCCGTTGTATTGAACTGCAGCGCATATAAGCCTAATGCGGTATTGAGATTACCCGTGCTATTACTCTCCAGTGCTTTGTAACCCAAAGCTGTATTCCCAGCTCCTGTAGTATTCTGGAGTAGTGCAGAATCACCAATACCCGTATTAGAAAAACCAGAGGTATTACTATACAGTGCACGCGTACCAACAGCCGTATTTCCATAAGCCCCAGCAGTATTATTAAACAATGCGTTTTTACCAATCGCAACAATTCCATTATTATCTATACTGTTATATAATGCAGAATCTCCTATAGCTACATTCTCGGTTCCCGTAGTATTATTTGCGAGAGACCAATGGCCTAAAGCTAAATTATTACTGGCTTCATTTTTAAGCATCGATGAATCACCAATCGCAATATTCTTGCTACCTGTGGCATTGCTGAGTAATGAATGTACTCCCATTGATAGATTGTGAGTGCCGGTTATATTGTTGAATGCGGAGGCAAAACCGATTGCCGTATTGAATGAGGCCGTAGTATTATTATAAAGAGTACCCCATCCAAGAGCTGTATTGTTAAAGCCCGTTGTATTACTTCGAAGACTACTTGCACCTATTGCAGAATTGAGACGGCCAGTGGTATTACTCAATATAGCCTTGTAGCCTAAAGCGGCATTGCCAGTTCCAGATATATTTTCTAGGAGTACCGAATCACCAATGCCCGTATTCGTTCTGCCCGTTGTATTATTATACAATACACGTGTACCAACGGCAGTATTACCATACCCACCAGAAGAAATTTTGACCAATGAGCCTTTACCTATGGCCACAATACCACTGTTATCTATATTGCCATATAATGCAGAATCGCCAATGGCTATATTCTCTGTTCCTGTTGTATTATTGGCCAGAGACCAGTGACCGATTGCTGTATTACTACTAGACTGATTTTTAACCAGGGAAGAATCGCCGATAGCAACGTTCATACTACCATTGGTATTTGTATGAAGCGAGAAAACACCCATTGCAATATTATGCGTGCCTGTTTGATTAAGGAGTTGTGACTGCGCACCTATCGCAGTATTATAGCTACCGGTATTATTATAGAGAGTGCCTTGCCCTACCCCTGTATTAAAACTACCATCAATATTCCTACCGAGACTACCTTGTCCTACCCCCGTGTTTCTGAGCCCTGTTGTATTCAATCGAAGTGCTTCACTACCTATAGCCGTATTTACCAAGCCACTGGAATTGCTAAGCAAAGCCATCCAACCCAAAGCTGTATTGGCGACTCCTGTAGCATTCTTCATAAGGGTAGAATCACCTATAGCCGTATTTGCAAAACCGGTTGTATTGTTATATAGTGCGCGTGTACCAACAGCAGTATTCCCAAAACCTCCCGAAGTATTATTCAACAAAGCTCCTTTCCCAATGGCTACAATACCACTGTTATCTATGTTGTTATACAAAGCCGAATCGCCTATAGCAGTATTTTCAATCCCTGTCGTATTACGTCGCATTACATAAGCACCTACACCAACATTATTGCTTCCCAGGTTACTGAATAAAGCGGAATCACCAATAGCAGTATTCCAATTACCACTGGTATTGGCATTCAATGTATGCGTACCGAGACTCGTATTGCCAAACCCAGAAACATTATTTTGTTGCGAAAAAGCACCCACAGCAATATTATAACCTGTAGCACCATTATAGAAATAAAGACTTCTGTTTCCGATAGCAATATTATAACCCGAAGTAATATTTGAAAACGCTGCAAATTGCCCAATGCCAATATTTTGGCTTCCGGTAGTCGTATTGTTCAATACGAAATTCCCTATTCCAATATTTGACAATCCAGAGGTATTATTAATCATTGCCCCTCGTCCGATGGCGGTATTACCTCTTCCGGTAGTATTTCCTATAAGAGCCGAATCTCCAATTGCTGTATTCGCAAAACCAGTTGTATTCTTATACAATGCCCCAGTGCCTATGGCTGTATTGCTGTTGCCACTGGTATTTGCAAAAAGGCTACTATCTCCGTAAGCTACATTTCGTATACCACTTGAAGACATATTTAAACTTCTTGTTCCAATACCCAAACTGAACGAACCGCCGCTTTGGTCAAATACATAAACATAGGGCGGAAATTTCCCCCTTAACAGATAGGGTGCTAACATGGTAGCTGTATCCGAAATTTTTAAACGATTATTCAGCATCGCTGTGGTATCACTGTACTTTACCAGTTGACCACTTCGGCCATAACCAGACAACATAGTTGTCGTATCTGAAATTTTCAATCGATTACTTAACATGAATGCTGTATCCGAAATCTTTAACCGATTGCTTAGCATCGCTGAGGTATCGGTATATTTTACCACATGATCTTTTCGACTATAACCAGACAACATGGTAGTTGTATCTGAAATCCTCAAGCGATTACTCAACATGAATGCTGTATCCGAAATCTTCAAGCGATTACTTAACATCGCTGAGGTATCGGTATATTTCACCACATGATCTTTTCGACTATAACCAGACAACATGGTAGTTGTATCTGAAATCTTGAGTCGGTTATTCAGCATTGATGACGTGTCGGCTGATTTTAACGCCTCCCCCCCCTTGGCATAACCCGAAAACATAGCAGCCGTATCCGAAATCTTTAACCGGTTATTCAACATTGATGCCGTATCACTATACTTCACCAGTTGCCCGCTTCGTCCATAACCCAAAAACATCGTAGCCGTATCGGAAATCTTTAACCGGTTACTTAGCATCGTTGTCGTATCAGTGTATTTAACAGCGAGATAGGTTCGAATATAATTCGACAACATAGCTGCTGTATCGGAGTAGTTCATGACTCCGGTACCGGACCCTAATAAGCTTACCCAGTTGGCATTACCAAGGGTAGGATCTTTCAGTATATAAATAAGGTCTTCAGATTGTACATAAACAGCCATCCCTACTTTTCTTCTTAGTGTTGTTATTGCGTTTCTTTCTGCCACATCTTTTACAATTCGAAATCCGCCATAACCCAAACTATCCAGATGCGTAGGATATTGAGTGGAACCATTCGTTGTAATATTACCCAGCAGTGGAATTTGAGCTTTTACCGCAGCCGTTATTACAATAAAAACAAAAAGCAGTATTACCTTTTTCATAACTAATTGATAATTATATTATTCACACTAGCTCCCACACTGTTGGTAGAAACATATATATTATAATTCTGTGTATACCCCTGTGCATTCGTAACACTTCTTGTGGTACGCGTAAATGTGCCAAGACTTTCAAAGCCACCCACACTAATGGATGTTAATAACCCCAGAGACGCTGGGTATGCATAAAATATATAAGGTGATCCCCCGCTTATAGTGATGCTGAAGCTGCCTTTGGCTCTTGATCCAGACAATTCAGCGCCACCACCAGCTACTGCCAGAATATTAGCGTCGGAGGGTGTATTGGTAGATGCATATCCCCAATAGCGTTTGGCTTGAGGCGTATAGGTAATGGCACTACTTGTTTTGCTTCCTGCAGCAATTTGTCCGGTAGGATCAGGTGTACCCAGGTTATTGTTTTTTACCGAACCTTGACCAAAAAAAACAGTACTTGTATAAGATACAGCCGAAGTAAGCGATGCTATATTATCGGTATTACTACCCAATGCAGAACCTCCTTTTGAATAGCTAACAGAAGTTTGGGTACCCGCATCATTTTGTGTAAAATTGGAAGATAATGTGATGTTCAAATTTGAGCCAATCTCAAAATTACCGGGAGATGGACTACCACTGATAGTTACGGTTGGTTGTGTGTAAACGGGAGGTATCTCCTGTGTTAGGGCGTCCATTAAGACTTGCTTGGTTGTTTTACCAATGGCTGGTATGGTTTGACCCTGCGAATATTTTCCAAATCCATTTATGGAATACACCACAATATCAGAAGTAAAAGTCTCTGCCACTGCTGCGGCTGATACATCAAGCCTGGAACCAGAAAAACTCAACCCTGTACCCAATGTAATTTCAGTAGCGGCGTTAGCATTACCAGTTGGATTACCCAATAAGCTAACAGCACCCATAGTTTTTAGTTTGGAGTAAGGAGCCAGCATACCTGCAGTATCTGTATACTTCATTCCACTTTCTGATCTTGTAAACCCTGCAAATACGCCTGCAGTATCACTAAATTTTAATACATCATCGCTTTTTGCATATTTAGCTAGCATAGAGGTCGTATCAGTGATCCTCAGCAAGCTTTGCAGCATAGCTGAGGTATCACTGAATTTCACGACCTCGTTGGTTTTTCCATAGCTCAGTAGCATGTTAGCTGTATCGCTAACCCTTAAAAGATGATTCAACATGGAAGCTGTATCGACATATTGCACCGTTTGACCCAGTTTTGCCAATCCTGAGAAAAGAGTAGCTGTATCTGATAGTTTTAGGCTTTCACCCGTTTTGGCGAAAACAGAAAACAAGTGTGTTGTATCACTCAGTTTTAAGGCTTCATTATTTCTTGCATACCCCGAAAGCATAGACACTGTATCGGCATATTGCACCGTTTGACCCAGTTTTGCCAATCCTGAAAAAAGAGTAGCCGTATCAGCTAATTTTAGACTTTCGCCCGTTTTGGCGAAAACAGAAAATAAGTGTGTTGTATCACTCAGTTTCAGGGCCTCATTACTTCTTGCATATCCCGAAAGCAAGGATGCCGTATCAGTATATTGCACCGTTTGACCCAGTTTTGCTAACCCTGAAAAAAGAGTAGCTGTATCTGATAGTTTTAGACTTTCACCTGTTTTGGCGAAAACAGAAAACAAGTGCGTTGTATCACTAATTTTTAAAGCTTCGTGGCTTCGTGTGTATCCCGAAAGCATAGATGCGGTATCGGTATATTGCACCGTTTGACCCAGTTTCGCTAATCCTAAAAAGAGTTTTGAAGTATCAGATAACTTTAAAATTTCGGCAGACTGTGAAAACATATTGAAGAGTCTGGTTGTATCACTAAACCTCAATGTTTCTCCTGATTTAGCATATCCTGACAGCAATGACGAAGTATCTGAAACAGACAATTTTTCATTGATGCGTCTACTTATAGATATTGTGTCTGTTTTTCTTAAGTAGGGCTGAAGCATGGCCGTAGTATCGACTGTTTTTAGTCGTAAATCGAGGCCTTCTACATTAGCTGCCATAAATGCAAAGGGAACTGTCCAGAACTGAGATGTTCCCATATCAACATACTGATTATCGGCATTCCATTCGCTGGAGGGTATCGAAGGTTCTACTGCGACTTTGATATTCAGGAAATAAGGGCCTTTAGACCACTCAATACCAGAAAAGCTAGTGCTTCCAGATAGTCGTTGGCCTTTACCAATAATAATGGTAAATATGCCATCATCAGATGTTTCCACAAGGAACTTTTCACTGTATACTACTTCTCCAGTTGGTGTAGTTTTAAGAATAGCATCCTTAATATGTATTTTCCTACCCTTGGCCGTTCCCCCACTAGGATCTTTGGCTATGGCCTGAAAGAGCACACCTTCCGGAACTTGTGCCTGAAGTTGATTGATAATCAAAAAAACAAAACTGAATATAATGATACCGATGGTTCGTTTTCTCGTTTGCATGATCACTTATTTTTATAGCGCTGTTAATAGCTGAGCTTAATTAGCTTTAATTGAGTTGATACTTTGGCCGACTGAACAGATACATAGTATATGCCTTGTGCCATGTCACTTACTCTAATCCTTAAGCCTGCCACTAGTTCTGTATAAGTAGTTTCAATTTTCTTTACACATACACCAGCCGGATTAAAGAGATAAATAAAAAAAGGTTCATTGATAGGTATGTTTTCAAGGGCCTTTAGGGTAACCATATCCAATACAGGGTTGGGAAATAGTCTGAATGTTGGATGATGCGTAACCGTGACCTCAGGTATCAATCGCTCTGGACACTTATTGGAAAACACTTTATTCAGGCTATCTTCCTTAAAAGTGCTGAGACCATTCGACACAATTACACAACCATTTCCTTTAATAGCAACTGGGCCTGAAAAAGACGATATAGACATAGTGCCTCCACCAACGCTTCCAATAGAAAATGCGGTTGAAAATTGAGCTGAAAGCCCAGAAACAAGCAATATGCAAATCGCCAGACTAACGAGCTTCATAGGTTTCTATAGTTTTTTGTCCTCCGGTGTTTTTCTGAACAATTAAATTCGCCGAATTCTTTGTCAGTATTTTATACCGAAGTGTTACCGGTGTTACAAGATTTGTTTTCTGTATGATAAGGCTATCTGAAGTAGGGTTGCTCCACAAACCTGCGGCTCCATCAGTATCTGTAAATACCCCGTTTGAAGCCAGGCTCATATGATAAGCGGCCTGTGTTGGTGTAATGGTTTGTGCTACATCATCAATACTCAGTCCGCTGAACTTCCACTTATCTATCGTAACAGAAGCCGATACCGGGGCTGCTAAAAAATCGAATGTGGTGAGAATACCATTGATGTATTTGGTGATGTTCAAATTTGCACTGGTAAGAATATTGATTTTATATAAAATGCTAATGGGAGTAGGTAAATTGCTGTAAGATATCCTTACACTATCAGGTACGGGTAAATTCCATGTACCTACAACACCATCTGTATCCCAGAAAGTACCATTTGTATTCAAAGTCATTTTATACAACTTTTGTGTAGCTGTCAGATTTTCATTCACACCATTCGTATTAATGGTATTCAACTGCCAGGTAGTATTTATGGGGGTGCCCGGGTTGGGTGTAGATACAATTCCAAGTGCGATATACTTGTAAACTGTTTTTTGATTGCCAACGGTAGTCCTGATTACCAGATTCAGAGAATCGCTGAGTTCAATTGCATACGATTCAAGACTCAAGCTCGATAAAATATTCTTGTATAGCAGTAAACTATCATTAACAGGCCTACTCCAATATCCTGCTACTCCATATGAATCAGTATATAAACCGGTTCCATATAAAGTCATGTAGTAAGAAGACTGTAATGCAGTCAGCGTTTGAGAAACATCATTGATAGTAATAGCGGTTAAAACCCAGGCTTTATTAACCAACGGGCTGGTTGTTACAGTAACAGGAACATTAACATAGACGTTTTGGTAAACAGTCTTTGTTTTAGTGCATGCAACTGATAGCATAATGAATCCAAGAAGTATTCTTGTAATACCTTTCATACAAACATTGATTAAATTCTCGTATACTGGGTAGCGTTGGGTTAATTGACATTAACCAGTTAGAGGGAACTATGAGTACCACACTTTGGTATCCATAGGCAAAAGCATTACCATAATACTCTTACAAAGTCTTTTCTATTTTCTAGGCTTTATTCCTGAAAATCGGGGGCATAGGATTGAATAACTATTCATTAATTCTTACATGCAAAGCAACATTGAAATACAAAAACAGATTATAGACAAATGTCGATTTGACACTAGTAAAATGTCGATTTTGGAAATTTCGAACTGAGCCGGAAATAATAATCATAAATAGTACTTAGCATTGCGCAAAAATTTTAGTCAAAAAGTCTGACATTATCGACTTGTCACAAATTATCTAATACCTAAATATATTATTAATAAATAGTATATCTGCAAGATGTAAATGGTCTTGAAAGCGCAATTACTGATTATGCGATTATACTTTGTAATATATTGGACTTTTTCACTTCTGTTGATGAAGCCTAAGTTGTATGCACAGTATGACCGAATAAATCAACATTATTCATTAAATCGATACAACAGCGAAAATGGGTTTCCACAAAACACCATTACTGGAATTGTACAAGATAATCAAGGATACATTTGGCTTGCGTCACAAGGTGGTTTAGTAAAATGGGATGGAGCTGAATTCACTCGTATACCCCAAACACCGGGCACGAAAAATTCTCTCACACGAATTTTAGACTTAATAACATTACAATCAAAAGATAGTATTTATTGCATTACTAACTCCTTCCAAATCTCTCTAATAACGAAAGGGAAAATTCAAGATGTCCGCATATCCAGAAAAGCTGGTGAAACAGAAGCTGATGCAAGCAAGCGATTTTGGTTATTAAAAGATAAAAGGCTTCGTTTTGATAAAAATCCAGCAGAAGCTTATGTAATACTAAATCTAAATGACACCAACTACATTAATTATATTAATCAGAATCAAATTCACTCAACGATTCTGACTAATAATCTACTTTTTTCACCTATCAAAATTCAGGATACACTCTACTTTCAAGATACATTTTTTCAATGGTATTATGTTTTCCGGAAAGTCAGAAAAAAAGCTACGATAATTCTTACAGGCGATATCCTGAAAAATCCTGAACACAAAACTGCAATTACTACAGTTGTAGGTAGCCAAAATGTTCATATCGTTAAATGTGGAAACTCATTCTATTCTGTTAAGAAGTCGGGGCAGTATTTTTATACTTATTTTCTTTTCAACTATTACATACCAGGCATTACATCCAGTTACTACGATTCATCATCCAGACAATTACTTTTCGGCACAAATGCTTCTGGCTTGTATGTTATTAAAAAAAATCAATTCCTTTCAGCGCTAGACAGCAGTAGCAACCGTCCATCACATCATTATACTAGTCAACTGTACGGTCAGCTGTTATTGAACCAAAATATCATACTTAGCAACTTCAGGTTTGCTTATAACTTAAAAACAAAGAAGGTATTCTTACATCCATTTTCTTTTAAAAAATCGATACACCAATTATCTGATTCAACGATTCTGTGTGAAACAGATAACAAAAATCAGCTCAAGCAATTTACCAAAGACCTAAAACTGATCAAAACCTACAAAGGATTAGAAGTAACAAAGAAGGACAATTATGTAACAAGTATAGTGGAATTGCCAGAAGGCAAATTGATACTAGGTACTATTGAAGGAATATTTTCTGTAAACAATAATGATTCGCTCATTAAAGAACAATCAATTGATCAATCTCAAATCAGCACATTTGGTGTAGAATGCCTGAAGATGCTCAATGATAGTATTCTTTGGATTGGCTCCAGAAACGGCATTTTTGAACACCATTTATATAAAAAAACAACCGTACTGCTAAAAGCAACCGCTTCTTTAACAATAAGACAATTAAAAAATGATATAAAAGCTAAAACAATCTGGATTAGCACCTATGGGCAGGGACTTTATTGCTACAGGAATCAGCAATTCACAGCTTTACCTTTAGATAAAAAAGGTTACTTAAGTCAGGCTCACTTTTTTGCTGAAGATAATAAAGGAAGATTTTGGATACCAACTAACAATGGGCTTTTTGAAGTTTCAAAACAAAAATTAATAGACTTTGCAGATAACAAAATATCTACCGTTTATTATTATCATTGGACTAATCAGGATGGGTTTATTACAAATGAATTTAATGGCGGATCAAATCTCCCCTATATAAAAACACCTGATAACCTTTTTACTTTCCCAAGCATCAACGGATTGGTAATTTTTAATCCTGATAGCATTAAGCATATTACTACTAAGTATCCAGTTTCAATTACTGATATAATTGTTGATGACATCAGCATAGAAAATACAGACAATACGTTATCAGTCAAAAGTTCTGTGAAAAACATAAAACTAGCTTTATCGGTAGCCTATTATGGAAATCGAAACAACCTTACACTCAAATACAGAATCTCATCACATACCAATAACTGGCTCGACGTTCCCCATGACTATAAAATAATTATACCTCAAATATATCCGGGTCAATATACTCTTCAACTCAAGATCATTACTGGATTAAATGACACTGAAGAAATTAGCAATTTCTTTAACCTAACAGTTTTACCTCAATGGTATGAAACAATTATTTTTCGAATTATATCCGCAACTTGTCTTATCTATTTTTTATTCTGGCTATTCAAAAAAAGAGTCCAAAAAACAGAAAAAAAAAATCAGGAATTAAAGCTACTGATAGAACAAAAAACTATTGAGTTATCACAAACAATACGGCATCTTGAAAAATCCTTAGAAGAGAATGAATTGATGCTACTAGCATTATCGCATGATTTATTAGGCCCACTAAACTTCAGCCTTTTAGCATCTCAGGATATTTTAAGCCAGTGGGAGGAACTACCAGATAAGCGTAAAAAACAAATGACAAATGTATTAAGTAATGCATTGAGAAAGATGTCACTATTTGTAAGTGATTTTTTAACATGGATCAGCTTTGACAGCAAAAATGAAGTTGCTTTAGTAAGTTTCAATGCACTGGACTTCCTTAAATCCATTGCCTCTAGATATGCGTCACACAACAACACGATTGAATTTGATTGCAAAGAAGATCTTATGATTAAAACAAACAAAAGAATTCTTGAAATCATTGTTGGAAATATTTTCCATAATGCTGCCAAATTCACAAAAAACGGAACAATCAGATTATCAATCTATAAAGAAGATCCGTTGATTGTAATCAATTGTAAAGATACTGGGCAAGGCATGACAAAAGATCAAATCACCAACATATTAACGACAGCTTCAACTGAAGGGGCTGACTATAGAAAGTCATTTAAATTGGGTTATCGAATTATTCGATTTTTCTTACCAAAGATCAAAGCACGTATCGACATCAATAGCGAAAAGGGGTACGGAACCGAAGTGATGATATATATTGAAACTGAAAATTAATCATTTATTTTAAAGAAGACCTATACAGATCACTAATCTGTTTTAATTCAAAGATATTCGGAACACCTAACTTTTCAAATATTCTGCTCTTATGAGTTGATACTGTAGAACTCTTCAAGTTTAGTAGTTTGCATATCTCAGAAACAGATTTCCCATCAACCAAATAGTTCATGATTTCAAACTCTCTTTCTGATAAGCCTTGAAATGGAGTTTTACTAAGATTACTGCTTTCCTGATTAAACATAATATCAATCAATCTGTCACTGTAATATTTCTTTCCAGACAATACCACGTGAATAGCATTCATCAATACTTTTCTATTTTGCACTTTATTGACATATCCATCTATACCTAACTTATATAATGTCGGGCCATGAATGCCTTCATTCAACATAGATAATACCATAATCTTGCAATCTGGCTGACAAATTTTAACCCACTTAACCAATTCGTGAATGCTCATATCAGGCATATCAATATCAGTGATCAAAATATCATACTTCTTCTTCCCTTTTTGCATTTTCACATAAATATCATCCGCACTTCTTGCACAATCAATTCCTGCTACCGGATATACGGAACTAAGCATTAAAACCAATCCTTCTAATACAATTTCATGGTCATCTGCTATGAGAATATTATACATACTTAACTATCATTAATTGCAACTTAATACGCATAAAAAAAACTCACATAATCATAGATATGTGAGTTTTTACAATTGATCAATACTCATGTGCAGAGAGGAAGGGATTCGAACCCTCGATACGGTTTCCCGTATACACACTTTCCAGGCGTGCTCCTTCAACCACTCGGACACCTCTCTATATATATTTGCTGAGAGATAAAAATTCTATTTTTACTCCGTCAATAAAACGACCCTCTCTCATTGGTCAAAATTTGAAAAAAGAAATAAAGGCTCACTCCTTCTCTTTTTTATATTTCCCAAATTTCAGAATGCAAAACTAACGCATAGCATCTCAGCTTCCGAATATTTTTTGCGCATTTGCGGTAGTAATGGCTGCCAACTCTTCTAATGAAATCTTTTTTAACTCAGCCAGTTTTCTGGCCACTTCTATCATATAACTGCTCTCATTGCGCTTTCCCCGGTAAGGCACCGGACTGAGGTAAGGTGCGTCTGTCTCCAGCACCATATGTTCCAGTCCTATTTTATCCAGGGCCTCGGGTAAACCGGCGTTTTTGTATGTAAGTACCCCTCCTATCCCTAACATAAAATCCATTGCCACAATCTGCTTTGCCGACTCATAACTACCACTGAAACAATGAAAAATGCCTTTCAGACCCTTAACTGCATAAGGTTTTACCATATCAATGGTCTCCTGCATGGCATTACGGGAATGAATTACAATCGGCATTTTCCGCTCCAATGCCCAGTCCATCTGTAATGCAAAAGCCCTTCTTTGTTCGGCTGCAAAAGTTTTATCCCAGTAAAAATCAAGTCCAATCTCACCCACCGCTACAAAGGGACGTTTATTCAGCCATTCCAGAACAATGGCCAGCTCATCCTCCACTTTTTCATTTACGGAACAGGGGTGTAAGCCCATCATGGCATAACACACGCCCGGATTAGCTGCTTCCAGTGAAAGCATCGCTTCTATGACTGCACTATCAATTGCAGGCAGATAAAACTTTTCAATGCCCACAGCACGGGCACGGTTAATGATTTCCTGATTTTCAGTACCAAATTCAGTAGAATACAAATGACAATGCGTATCAATTAACACCATGCTGCAAAATTGCCGATAAATCCTGAGTACACCACATGAAACATACTTATTTGGCTTTTTTTCATGGATGGAAAATAAAACGAAATGATTCCTCGTTATTAGTCAACGAACCCTAAAAGATCAACAGGCGATCAAAAGATTCATCCCGACTTTAGTCGGGAAAGATTGTTTTCATAGGGTACGGATTAAAAGCAGAGCCAGAGTTTCTACTCTGGCTATTTTTGTCACAACCGGTCAAATACATACCCTTCACTGGTAAAATGTTTTAGTACGGCGGGTAATGCCACCGACATTCTTTCCCAGGCCTTTTCACTGTCATGAAACAATATAATGGAACCAGGTTTTGTATGATACAAAACATATGACAAACTAGCCTGTGGCGTGAGGTTAATATCAAAATCAGCGCTCAGCACATCCCACATAATAATCTTCATTCCTTTCTCTTGTAATAGTTTTATCTGCGACCTTTTAATTCTGCCATAAGGAGGCCTGAATAAATCAGAATGAATGTTTGCTGCAGCAGTCATTGTATCTGCTATATAATCTTCATCAGTGGTCTTCCATCCATTAACATGCTGATGCGTATGATTGCCAACGGTATGTCCTTCAGATAGTATTCGCTGGTAAATAGCAGGTTCCGCCGCAACATTTTTACCGATACAGAAAAAGCTGGCTTTGGCACCATATTCTGCCAATTGGTTCAATACAAAAGGCGTTGCAACCGGGTGCGGGCCATCATCGAAACTGAGATAGATTTTTTTCTCTCCCGCCGGCATACGCCATACCAGCGAAGGATATAAAGCCCTTAACCACCACTGTGTTTTGGTGAGATACATGGAACGAAGATAGGTGAGACGTGAGACGTGAGGCGTGAGAGAGGGGTGAAAAGTGAAAGGTGAAAGGAAAAAAGGCTGATTTTCACCTTTCGCCTTTCACTTTTCACTGTTTCTCACGTCTCACGTCTCACCTCTCACCTATCTTTGCCGCATGAACAGAAAAGTACGTGTACGTTTTGCCCCATCGCCTACGGGGGGGCTCCATTTGGGTGGTGTGAGAACCGTTTTATTTAATTATTTATTTGCCAAACAACAGGGTGGCGATTTTATTTTAAGGATCGAAGACACCGACCAGACCCGTTTTGTACCCGGTGCTGAAGAATATATTTTTCAGACACTGGAATGGTGCGGACTGGTACCTGATGAAAGTCCGAAACACGGCGGACCATTTGCTCCTTACAGACAGAGTGAAAGAAAAGACATGTACAGGCAATATGCAGAGCAACTGGTAAAAGATGGCTTTGCCTATTATGCATTCGATACACCTGCCGAACTGGATGCGATGAGGGTTGATTTTAAAACAAGTGAAAATCCATCTCCGCAATACAACCAGCACATCCGCACCAAAATGCGTAATTCACTTACGCTGGGTGATGATGAAGTGTCGCGACTCCTCAGTGAAGGCATGCCTTATGTGATCCGTATAAAAATGCCAGAGCATGAAACAGTAAGTTTTACAGATATGATTCGGGGGGAAGTAAGTTTTCATACTTCACAGGTTGATGATAAAGTTTTGCTGAAAGCAGATGGAATGCCTACTTATCACCTTGCAGTTGTGGTTGACGATTACCTTATGCAGATATCACATGCGTTCCGTGGAGAAGAATGGTTACCCTCTGCGCCTGTTCATTTATTATTATGGAAATACCTGGGCTGGATTGACAGCATGCCTCAATGGGCGCATCTTCCGCTGATATTAAAACCTGATGGCAATGGTAAACTAAGTAAACGCGATGGCGATCGTCTTGGCTTTCCTGTATTTGCCATGGATTGGACCGATCCTAAAACAAATGAAGCTACCATCGGTTTTAAAGAAAGAGGATTTTTACCTGAAGCATTTGTTAACCTACTGGCCATGCTTGGTTGGAACGATGGTACAGATCAGGAAGTATTTACACTAAATGAACTGATCCAGCAATTTTCGATGGACCGTGTACATAAAGGCGGAGCAAAATTTGATTATGAAAAAGCGAAGTGGTTTAACCACGAGTGGATCAAACAAACTGATGCAGCAACACTGGCACCTGCTGTTACAACTTTGCTGGCAGAAAAAAATATTGCTGTAACCAACACATCCTTACTCCATACAGTAATTAACCTCGTAAAAGAGCGTTGTACTTTATTACCTGATTTTGTACCACAAAGTATATTCTTCTTTCAAGCACCAGAACAGGTCGATACAGATTCCATCAAACCCAAATGGGATGAAAAGAAAAACCTGTTTTTTACCGAGCTCATCCGTGCTTATGAACTCAGCATTCTTTGGGAAGCGGCTGATCTTGAAAAAGAGTTTAAAGAACTCGCTGCTGCCAACCAACTGAAACCAGGCGAACTTATGCTACCATTCCGCATTATGCTTGTAGGCGGAAAATTCGGGCCCGGTGTTTTTGATATTGCGGCGTTGATTGGAAAAGAAGATACAGTGATACGGATTAAGCATACGCTTTCGTTGCTGGCCTCTTAGATAATTTATTGCCACTGAAGACACAGAAAGGCACTGAATAATGCTGTGTATTTCTGTGCCTTCAGTGGCAACCCGCTCCCTCTTTGGCAGGAATTTGTATCTTTCTGCAAACAACCTGCATGAAGAATACGTTAAGGCTATTATATTTCTTAGCACTCCTGCGTTTTATCGTTCCCTTTTTTCTCGTACATCCTTTTTATGAATTGCATCGCGATGAATACCTCTATCTCGCCGAAGCCAGACATCTTGCATGGGGATTTCTTGAAGTACCTCCTATGTTGTCGTTCATGGCATGGATCAGCAATGCATTTGGCGCTTCCATTTTCTGGGTAAAGTTCTGGCCCGCATTAATTGGCTCCTGCACATTTATATTAATGGGAAGGATTATCATTTCGTTGGGGGGCCGGGCATTTGCTATTCTGCTTGCTTTTCTTCCATTTGTGTTTACCGGCTATATCCGTTTATTTTATTATTTCCATCCAAATTTTCTGGATGTATTCTTCTGGACACTCAATGTTTATGCGCTCATCCGTTATATACAAACATCGAAAAACAGTTGGTTGTATGTGTTTGGCATCAGTGTTGGTTTAGGTATGCTAAGTAAATACTCTGTAGCGTTCTATACTGCCAGTATCTTGATAGCTTTATTGTTAACAAAAGAGAGAAAAGTTTTTCTGAACAAGCATCTTTATCTCTCTGCTGCCGTTGCTTTACTCATTATGTTTCCGAATATTCTCTGGCAATACAACCACAATTTTCCATTGATTGCACATATGGACGAATTGAAGGAAGAACAACTACAGTTTAATAATCCACTCGATTTTCTGACTGATCAAATAATGATGTTTCTACCATGTGTGTTTATATGGCTGGCAGGTTTGTATTTCACAGCATTCACCCGAGAAGGAAAACCATTTCGCATGGTAGCATTAGCCTACCTGTTTGTAATAGCACTGCTCACTTATATGAATGGAAAAAGCTACTACGCTGCAGGCGCTTATCCTGTTCTCTTTGCTTTTGGCGGATTGTACCTGGAGAAGATGACCGCCACAAAAGCAAAATTTCTTCGTTATGTTTTTGTACTGATACCTGTTGCTCTCGGCTCCTTAATTATGCCTTTGTTGTTACCCTTGATGAAACCGCAGGAACTGGCCGACTGGTACGAGAAAAAAGAACTGCATACTTTGGGAAGTTTTAAATGGGAGGATCAACAATACCATCCCTTACCACAGGATTTTGCCGATATGATTGGCTGGCGTGAATTAGCAGAAAAAACGGCCGCTGTGTATAAGAGTTTGCCCGACAGTCAGCAAAAGCAAACGATGATTTATTGTCGGGGTTATTTTACAGCAGGTGCTTTAAACTATCACGCCAAATCATTGGGACTGCCGGAAGTGTATAGCGACAACGCTTCTTTTCTTTTCTGGATGCCCGAAAAATATACTTTTAAACACCTGATACTGGTAGGTAAACGAATGCCGGATGCTGACGATATTGTTTTTCAGCAGTTTGAGAAAGTATCTGTCAAAGATTCCATTCATTATCCTTTGTTTCGTGAAACAGGCATGAAAATCATCTTATTTGAAAATGGCAACGATTCTTTACAGTCTATTACCGAACGGGGTGTGGCAGGACTGAAAGCACGTTTTCAACGCAAATGATCCTTATTTTTGTTCACTAAATCGATTGCATGAGTAGTTCAAAACGTCCTGTTCGGGTATTGGTGGCCAAAGTAGGGTTAGATGGTCATGACCGCGGCGCAAAAGTAATTGCAACAGCATTGCGCGATGCCGGCATGGAAGTGATTTACACCGGTCTTCGCCAAACCCCCGAAATGGTAGTCAATGCTGCCTTACAGGAAGACGTTGATGCAATTGGTATCAGCATATTGAGCGGTGCACATATGACTGTATTTCCCAAAGTAGTCCAACTGCTCAAAGAAAAAGGAATGAATGATGTATTACTCACCGGCGGCGGTATTATTCCTGAAGACGACATGAAGACTTTAAATGAAATGGGTGTAGGAAAATTGTTTGCACCGGGGACCGCTACGGGGGAAATTGCAAGTTATATTATGGAGTGGGTGAGTGTGAACAGGTCATTCTGATGCAATGATTACAGCTTTCTATATTTTGTCATGTTAAGATTTTGCATCGGCATATAGTTTCGCTTCGAAAATTAATCAGCATGGATAACGCTAGAGTTTTTAAAATGTCATTCGCCAGTGTTTACCCTCATTATATTGCCAAAGCGGAAAAAAAAGGGCGCACCAAAGAAGAAGTTGACACCATCATCTGCTGGCTTACAGGCTATTCAAGAAAAGCATACCAGGCACAGATAGACAAGAAAACGAGTCTGGAAAATTTCTTCGCTGAAGCACCCCAAATACATCCAAATGTTTCAAAAATTACCGGACTGATCTGCGGATACAGGGTGGAAGAAATTGAAGATTCCCTCATGCAAAAAATCCGTTACATGGATAAACTGATTGACGAACTGGCCAAAGGGAAGGTTATGGAGAAAATTCTAAGACAATAATATTCACCGCAAAGAAAGAGAGAAAAGGAGGTTTCGCAGAGTCGTTACCGGGTGATTGGTATGTTTATTTTTAAAACTCATAGTTTTTTGTCCTCTTTTAGCAACCGTTCACACAGTTATTCCCCCGATTGAACCAATATATTTTCATTTCCCCGTTGTTGCATATGACCTTTGCAGCCCAATTACGGGGAGCATTATATTATGAAACAATTATTAAGCCTCGGAACCATCTTTTGTCTGCTTGCATTGACAATGGTTTCCTGCAGCAAAAAAACCGTTACCACACCTCAGAATACAATTCCGTCTGGTGGCAACAACCAGACAGAAGTTACTGAAACGATCTATCTTACTAATCCAACCGGTGGCAACCCGCTAAAAGCCATTCTTTTCATACCTGCTTCTTCTACCGCTGTTCCCGCAGTGGTGGTACAACATGGCAGCAGTGGCTTATGGAGCAGCACCGATATGAGCAATACACAATTAGCAAGCCAGTTCAGTATTTGGATCGATTCTTTCAGGGTAAATAAAATTGCCGCTCTATTTATCGACAGCTATACAGCCAGGGGCGTAAAGAATTTTCCGAATATGGCTCCGCCTGAAAATATTTTTCTTGCCGCAGAATTTATTCGTCCAAGAGATGCTTATGCAGGTTTAACTTATCTACGTACACTAAGCAGAATACAGGCAAACAGAATTGCACTATTAGGTTTTTCACATGGAGGCACCAGCGTACTGAGCACCATGGTAGATGCGCAAGCCGTAAGCAAACCAACATGGAGTCTTATCAGTTCAGGAATAACCTATACTGATGGTGTCCTCGCACCAGCTCTACGTCCAGCAGAAGGTGGTTTTGTAGCAGCAGTATCTTATTATCCCGGTGCAGCTATGTTCAGTTATTATGGTCGACCCGGTACACCCAGCAATGGTAAATACATTCCTTATGCACCTATCATGCTCCATGCAGCCGGTAAAGATCCTCTCTATACAACTTTATATAGCAACAGCGATAACAATACCAATATCAGTGCTTACGATGGACTTGTATTAAAGGCACAGCAATCAAACTTATCGGCACCAATGAGCTTGTATGTATACGACAATGCAGAACACAGTTTCGATGGCAGCACAGGTAACAGTGAAGATGCCAAAGCGAATCTCTTAGCCAAAAAGAGATCAATAGAATTTCTAAAAAACTATTTATTCAAATAATCAATATAAGCAGTCGCCTTACGACGACTGCTTATATTTCCGGCAGGTGTAATCTTTTACGCTTGGAGAGAATACGAATACCCACAATAATTACCACGCAGATAAACAGTCCAAGATTATACTCCACTCCTATTTTTTTTAGGAGTATATAAATCACGGCGCCAATGGCACAAGCGGTTGCATATAATTCACCTTTCTTCAGCAGGTTAGGAACTTCTCCGCAAATCATATCTGCAATCAATCCACCAAAAGTAGCAGACATAACTCCCATGATCACTGCATATCCTTCATTGATATCATACAAAAGACTTCGCTCAATACCTCCTATGGTGAACATGCCTAAACCAATAGCATCTGTAAAAAACAAAGTTCTTCTGAAACGTGCCGGATTGGTTTTTAATAATGATATGATGAGTACAGCAGATACCACCAGTCCCAATGCCAGATAATCGTTCACCCAATTAACGGGTCTTACACCAATCAACAGATCGCGAATGGTACCTCCACCGTAAGCTGTTGCAAAAGCAACCACTGTAGCACCAAAAATATCCATTTGATGTGTTCTTGCCTTGAGCGCACCTGTAGCCGCAAATACAAAAATACCTGTGTAGAGTATGATCTCAATCAGATTCATATTACAAAATACAAAAGAACCCGACTGCTGCCTTATTTTTGTAGAAATAGATTGCCATGTATCAAACTTTAGTAACCAATTTGGAGAATGGTATTTTCATCATTACCATTAATCGTCCCGATAAACTGAATGCCCTGAACCAGCAGGTAATGTCTGACCTGGATAATGTAATGAATGAAGTGTACCTGAACGATGATATTAAATCAGCCATCATTACCGGTTCTGGACCAAAAGCATTTGTAGCAGGTGCAGATATCAGTGAGTTCAGTGGAGCCTCAGTTGAAGAAGGTAAGGCACTGGCCCAAAAAGGGCAGAACGTTTTCTTTAAGATTGAACGATCTCCCAAACCTGTTGTTGCCTGTGTAAATGGATTTGCATTGGGAGGAGGTTGCGAACTGGCTATGAGTTGCCATTTCAGACTGGCTTCCGATAATGCCAAATTTGGTCAGCCAGAAGTAAATCTGGGATTAATTCCCGGTTATGGCGGTACACAAAGACTTGTTCAACTTATTGGTAAGGGTCGTGCTCTTGAATTACTGATGAGTGCAGGCATGATCGATGCCAACACCGCTCTGCAGCTTGGCCTCGTGAATTATGTAGTACCGCAGGATGAATTAATTAAAAAAGCGGTTTCTATTCTCGAGCTCATTAATACCAAGGCTCCCGTTGCTGTTGCAAAATGTATTGAAGCTGCCAATGCCGTATTTGATGAAGCAAAAGATGGTTATACAGTTGAAGTAAATGCTTTTGGCGACTGCTTTGCAACAGATGATATGAAAGAGGGAACAACTGCCTTCCTCGAAAAGAGAAAAGCCATTTTCAAAGGAAAATAAAACTAACCCTGCCCGGGATTTAAATCCCGGGCAGGGTTAGTTTTATTTTTTTATTACTTCTTCGATCGCGTCTGCAATGGGCTGGTTTGCTTTGAATGTATAGCCCATTAATTTAGCGATGGTTTGCGCAAATTGTTTTTGATAGAATTGCGAATTGTTTTTTATTTCTCCCAACGGTGCCGTATCTGGCCCGAGTACAGCAAACCATATTTCATCGGCACCTTCAATATCGCTGCCATGACTGGTCCATTTACTCTTGTCTTTGTCGCCACGTCCATGATCGGTGGTGATGAATAGTGTTGTTTTGTCTTTATAGGCTGGTGTTGACTGAATATAATTCCATATTTCACCAATCCATTGATCAACCTGCCGGGCAGCATTCAGGTAATATTTATATTTCCAGCCATGCGCCCATTCATCTGTTTCTCCATATGCGATATACATAACTTTCGGCCGCTCCTTTTTCAGATATTCCATGGCTGCATAATGCGTAAATACATCAAAACATTCTTCGGGCCATTGTTTTTGCGAATCGCGCAGTAGTTTATTAATCATCAACTCATTCGCATTTGGTTTTTTACCTCCACATGTATCGTATGCTGCCACTACAGGAACACCACTTCTTTCTTCATTTAGTATCCGGTTAAATGCTTCCCAGGCACCAAATACTCCTACTTTTCCTTTTAGTGCCGGTTGCTGATTAAAAAATTCAGTAATGGTGGTATTAGGGTTGGGTGGATAATCATTTGAATTAATTCTTTCATCTGCATGTCCCGATAAAATTTCATTATACCCAGGATATGAAAACCAATACGGGTTGGTTACATTTACCTTGCTACCCAATGTTCTGTTACCGTATATCTGCCCGGCTTTGGCAATAGTGTTCCAGAAAAAAGGCATTAATTTTTTTCTCTTTTCTGTTTCAGATCCTGCAGCAAAACTTTTGATTATTCCCGCGCTATCATCCTGATTATAGCGATTGTCGCGGGCAAGAGTTTCATCCATCCCTTTAAAAAGTTCCTGCCAACGTAAGCCGTCGGTGGTTATTACAATGATATTTTCTGTTTTCTGAGCATGAGTAAGCAACGCAATGAACAAAGAGAAGGATAAGAGGATTTTATGCATAAAAACGTTTTTCGGTGCACGAAAAATAAGAAAAAAGCATTGTATCTGGCTGCAAAAGAGTAGCAGCCGTTGCAGAGTAGATTTATTGCCACTGAAGACACAGAGGTGCACTAAAGTTTTCTGTGCTTTTCAGTGCCCTCAGTGGCAATAAATGCCATTATAATATAAACTACCCGTTATTTTTCACCTGTTTACTTCAGCTTCTTAGTACCTTTGCAGCGCAATTCATTCACCAGATCAATTAAAATCCGGAACATGGAATTTCGTATCGAAAAAGACACGATGGGCGAGGTTAAAGTACCAGCTCATGTTTACTGGGGTGCCCAGACTCAACGCAGTATAGATAATTTTCGTATTGCGCAGGACATTAACAAAATGCCAAAAGAAATTATACAGGCATTTGCTTACCTGAAAAAAGCCGCTGCACTTACCAATGCAGATGCAGGTGTTTTACCACAGGAAAAATCAGAACTGATTGGGCAGGTTTGCGATGAAATACTTGCCGGCAAATTAGATGACCAGTTTCCACTCGTGGTTTGGCAAACTGGTTCTGGCACACAGAGCAATATGAATGTGAATGAAGTAGTGGCTTATCGTGGTCATGTAATAAAAGGCGGTAGCCTTACAGATAAAGACAAGTTTCTGCATCCGAATGATGATGTAAACAAATCGCAATCATCCAACGATACTTTCCCAACGGCCATGCATATTGCTGCCTATAAAATTTTACTGGAAGTAACCATCCCCGGTATTAAAAAATTAAGGGATACACTGGCGGCAAAAAGCAAAGCATTTATGCATGTGGTGAAAATTGGCCGTACCCATTTCATGGATGCTACACCACTTACAC
Organism: Chitinophaga pinensis; assembly: GCA_943372605.1. GTDB lineage: Bacteria > Bacteroidota > Bacteroidia > Chitinophagales > Chitinophagaceae > Sediminibacterium > Sediminibacterium pinensis_H. The sequence continues at coordinate 56,602 of CALRZI010000005.1, forward strand.
TCGGACAAGAGATCAGTGGTTATGTAAGTCAGCTGGATCATGGTTTAAAAGCCATCAACAACAGTCTGTCTCATTTAAGCGAGCTGGCATTGGGTGGAACTGCCGTTGGTACAGGCATCAACACACCAAAAGACTATGATGTAAACGTGGCCAAACATATTGCCAACTTAACCGGCTTACCTTTTGTTACTGCGGAAAATAAATTTGAAGCATTGGCTGCACACGATGCTATTGTAGAAGCACATGGTGCTTTAAAAACAGTGGCAGTAAGCCTGATGAAGATTGCCAACGATATCCGTATGCTGAGCTCAGGACCAAGAAGTGGTATCGGCGAAATCTTTATTCCTGATAATGAGCCGGGTTCTTCTATTATGCCCGGCAAAGTAAACCCAACACAGTGTGAAGCACTTACTATGATTGCTGCCCAGGTAATGGGTAACGATGTGGCCATTAATATTGGCGGCGCCACTGGTCATTTTGAATTGAATGTATTTAAACCGGTAATGATTTATAATTTCTTACACAGTGCAAGATTAATTGGTGATGGCTGCGTAAGTTTTAACGATAAATGTGCCGTAGGTATTGAGCCTTTGGAAGCCAATATCAAAAAGCATGTTGATAATAGCCTGATGCTGGTAACAGCACTTAATACCAAAATCGGTTATTATAAAGCTGCAGAAATTGCTCAGAAGGCCCATAAAGAAGGAACAACCTTAAAAGAAATGGCCGTTAAGCTCGGTTATCTTACCCCTGAAGAATTTGATGCATGGGTAATTCCGGGGGATATGGTGGGTGAGATTAAATAAAATCCGGACTAATAAGGATAAAATAATTAAGCCACAGATTCACAGATTAGGAAATCAAAATCTGTGAATCTGTGGCTTAATTTTATACAAAGAAAATAGGGTGTTTATATTTTATTGCCCATGCACTTTCTTCCCACCACTATAAGTTGCTTTTACTTTTATTTCTAAAATTTTCTCTGGTGCTACTTTCATCAAATCCTGATCAAGGATAATGAAGTCTGCTTTTTTGCCTTTCTCCAAACTACCGATTTCATTTTCCATAAAACTGGCCTTAGCAGCCCAGATGGTCATACCTCTGATTGTTTCTTCACGCGTTAACGCATTCTCCATCTGGAAACCATTTTCAGGATATCCTTTGGCATCTTTTCTTACCACTGCAGCCAGGAATGTTTTGAAAGGAGAAATATCTTCCACCGGGAAATCTGTACCCAATGGAATCCATCCATTCTGTTGCAGTAATTGTTTGAAAGCGTAAGCACCTTTTACTCGTTCTGCCCCTAATCTTTCTCCTGCCCAGTACATATCGCTGGTTCCATGTGTTGGCTGTACAGAAGGTATAACACTTGCACTGGCAAACAAGCTAAAATCATCCGGATGTATCACCTGTGCATGCTCTATACGCCAGCGTTTATCATTCTTACCACCTAAATATTTGTTGTAGATATTCAGCACTTCACGATTGGCACTATCGCCAATCGCATGTGTACACATCTGAAAATCAGTTTTTGAAAGTACCGCAGCCAATGAATCGTAATGGTTTTTATTTCTCAGTAAAAACCCAGACCAGTCTTTTCTGTCGCTGTATGGCGACAATAAGCAGGCGCCTCTGCTACCCAATGCCCCATCGGCATATACTTTAATTCCTTTTACAAAAAGTTTATCCGTTTTATAAGGTCCTTTGGAAAGAAATTTTTCATAGTTAGAGGCATCATCACTCAGCATTACATATAAGCGCATATTGAGCTTACCTTCTTTTTGCAAAGTGTCAATGGCCTCAACATCTGTGTAATGCAACCCACAATCTGTAATGGTAGTTAATCCTTGCGCGAAACAATTTTTTTCTGCCGCCTGTAACCACTGTATATAAGTGTCTTTGGTTGGATCTGGTATTTGAGCATACACCCTGTTATCTGCATTATCAATCAATACACCTGTCAATACCCCATTTTTTACTTCAATAGAACCTCCTACTATTGTCTGTCCGGCTTTAATACCTGCCAGATCCAATGCTTTCTGATTGGCAATGGAAGCATGTCCATCCACACGGGTTAGTACCACTGGCTTGTCGGGAAATAATTTGTTCAGTTCTTCATTGGTAGGAAAACTTTTACCGGGCCAGCGGTTCTGGTCCCATCCCCTGCCCTGTATCCAGTATACATCAGGATGCTCATCAGCAAAGGCTTTTACACGTGCCACTGTTTCTTCCCAGGTATTGGTACCAAACAAATCGACCTGAAAAAGTGAACGACCATATCCTACAAAATGTGCGTGTGCATCTATCAATCCGGGATAAACAGCCTGTCCACCCGCATCTATTATTTCATCAGATGTATATTTTTTGAGGATAAAATTATTACTGCCAGTCTCTACAATCAATCCATCCTTAATAGCCATGGCTTCGGCAGTTGTAAAAGCCGAATCAACGGTATAAATTACTGCATGATGAATGATGGTGTCGGCTTTGTTGTTCGAACAAGCCGTTAAAAGGCATAGAAGAATAAAGGAGAAAACATTCCTCATAAGTATGGGTTTTGTTAGTAGATAGGGAAAGATAATAAATCTATAGGATTGAAAGTCTGAAAGTCGGTAAGTCCGGGAACCGGAAGACAGAAGTCAGAAAAATGAAGTGTCGACAAATACTTACGGCAAGTCCGAAAGTCCGGTAGGATTTTCGGACTTGCCGACTCCGGACTTAATTTATTATCGAAGCAAGTCGCAGGGTTTCAGTCCAGTATGCTTTTTAAATGCTGCAGAAAAATGTGAAATGGATGAATAGCCCAATAAAGCCGACACATCTGTTACGCTTAATCCTTTCTCGTATAAAAGATATTTTGCGTGTTCCATTCTTTGTTGCTGATAGAAATCGAAAATAGTGGTACCAAAAACCTCTTTGAATCCTTTTTTCAGGTAACACTCGTTCATGGCCACTTTACGGCTCAGTTCTTTGATCGTAATGGGATCGCCAATGTGTTGCAATAAAATTTCACGCGCCTGATAAATACGATCTCGGCCACTTTCATCGGCCAGAAATTTACAGGTGAAGCCTTCTTCTTTTTCGTCAACAAGGCAATCCAAACTGTACAATAACAGTTCATGAACTTTAGCGTTGACAAAAATATTTTCAAGTGCACCGGTGTAACTATGATTCAGGAGTGCATCCAATGCATTTCTTTTTTTGGCACAGAGCGGGAACACTTTGGTAAACGCATGTGGATGTTTAAATGCCAACACTTCGTCCTTCCGATTACTTAGTTTTATATTGTGCACAAACTGGTGCAGGAAAGTAGAAGTAAAATGAAAAGTGAATACATCTACCGTCTGGTGCTTTCCGCTACAGTTATTGGTAGGTAATTCGGTACACTGGGCACAGCTTTTTTCGGCACAATAACGGTTACCAGTGGTGCAATAACGAAGTTCGAGGTAGTTTTCTTCTGGTTTGCGGGTATTATAATGGTACACCATCATACCTGTATCATCGGCTACCCAGGGATGCTGGGCATAATAACGCCTGATATTGTAATGAATGGAGCCGGGTATATGCTGTTGTTTCTGGTACAACAGATCCATAGTAGGTTCAATTCCACCTTTATTCGCCACCCTCAATATATCCATTACTTCCACCATAATAAGCAAAATTAATGTATAAACATCAAATTAACGAAACTGGTTATTCCATGGATGTCATGACTCTGTCAAAAAGCAGCCTTAACACCAGTCAAAAAAGCGTTTAAAATGTGGAAAACCAAGGCTTTTTTTACCCTCAAAAGAGGCTTATTTTCATTAGCTTTGTCCACCTGCGAAATTTCACTTAAACACAGGATTCACAAGCATTTATGGATCAGGAACAATTGAACAGTAACGAGGCACAGAATAAGAATTATGGTGCCGACAGCATACAGGTTTTAGAGGGTTTGGAAGCGGTTCGAAAAAGACCGGCCATGTATATTGGAGATGTTGGTGTAAAAGGCCTTCATCATCTTGTATATGAAGTAGTAGATAACTCAATTGATGAGGCCCTTGCCGGTTATTGTAAGAATATCGGCGTAACCATTCATGAAGATAATTCCATCAGCGTTCAGGATGATGGCCGTGGTATTCCTACCGCCATGCACAGCAAAGAAAAAAGAAGTGCACTAGAAGTAGTAATGACCGTTTTACACGCCGGTGGTAAATTCGATAAGAATACATATAAGGTATCGGGTGGTTTACACGGTGTGGGCGTGAGTTGCGTAAACGCATTGAGCACCACTTTACATGTAACCGTTCATCGTGAAGGAAAAATATTTGAACAGGAATATAAAATTGGTGTTCCTCAATATGCCGTTCGTGAAATTGGTACCAGTGCTATCACAGGTACACATGTTCGTTTCTGGCCCGATGCTACCATCTTTCAGGAAACAGTATATAAAAAAGATATTCTTGAAGGCCGTTTGCGCGAACTGAGTTACCTCAATAAACGCATCAGCATTACACTTACCGACTTACGCGAGAAAGATGAAGAAGGTAATGTGTATTCCAAGAATTTCTATAGTGAAGGCGGTATTACCGAATTTGTACAGATGCTTGATAAAAACGGCCACCGTACACCCATCATCGCCCAGCCATTATACGTTGAAGGACATGATGAAACCACCAATGTAGCGGTAGAAGTAGCGTTAACTTATAATGATGATTTTAAAGAACATATTTTCTCATACGTAAACAATATCAATACCATTGAAGGTGGTACACACGTTACTGGTTTCCGCCAGGCCTTAACAAGGGTATTTAAAAGTTATGGCGACAGGGAAGGTTTATTTGAAAGAGCCAAAGTACAGGTAGAAGGCGATGATTTCCGTGAAGGATTGAGCGCCATCATTTCTGTAAAAGTTCCGGAGCCCCAATTTGAAGGACAAACCAAAACCAAACTGGGTAACAGTGAAGTAAGTGGTGTGGTTCAAACAACAGTAGCACGCGTACTTGAGGCATACCTTGAAGAAAATCCGAAAGAAGCCAAACATGTAATCTCAAAAATTGTCCTTGCTGCACAGGCAAGGGTGGCGGCTAAAAAAGCCCGCGACATGGTTCAGCGTAAAACCGTACTTACCGGTGGCGGTCTTCCGGGTAAACTGGCTGATTGCAGTGAACGCGATCCAAAAAAATGTGAGTTATACCTGGTGGAAGGAGACTCGGCCGGAGGTACGGCTAAACAGGGTCGCGACAGAAGTTACCAGGCCATTCTTCCATTAAGGGGTAAAATCCTGAATGTGGAGAAAGCAATGGAGCATAAGATTTATGAGAATGAAGAGATCAGGAACATGTACACTGCATTGGGTGTAACAGTAGGAACACCTGAAGATCCGAAAGCATTGAATATTACTAAACTGCGCTACCATAAACTCATCATCATGACCGATGCCGATGTGGATGGTTCGCATATCGCCACACTGATTCTTACTTTCATTTTCCGTTACATGAAAGAAATGGTGGAGCAGGGGTATGTGTACATTGCACAGCCGCCACTGTATCTGGTCAAGAAAGGAAAAGAGCAGCAATACGCTTATAATGAGGAACAAAGAAAAATGTGGATTGAGAAATTAGGTGGTGGAAAAGATGACAGCGTAACCATTCAGCGATACAAAGGTTTGGGTGAAATGAATGCCGACCAGTTATGGGAAACAACCATGGACCCTTCGCGTCGTACCCTCAAACAGGTAACCATTGAAAGTGCAGCCGAAGCAGATCGAATTTTCAGCATGCTGATGGGCGATGAAGTAGCCCCACGCCGCGAATTCATTGAAAGCCATGCGAAGTATGCGAAGATAGATGTGTAGGATTCGTGAAACGTGAGAGGTGAGACGTGAGAAGAAGTGAAAGGTCAAAAGTGAAACAAATTACGTCATTTCACTTTTGACCTTTCACTTTTCACCTACCGTCCGTCTCACGTTTCACTCCCCCTGTGTGGATTACTATTTTCCCCTTCCTTTTTGATTTTCAACAAAAAACACTAAGTTGTGGCTACATAACCCGATGTTTATTTACTAACACATTAAATTCAAAGAAAATGGACACGTCAAAAATGATCAAGGCATATTGTCTGAAAACTAAAGAAAAGAATGTTCCCATGCAGGATGCAGTAATCACTAAAACCGCTCGTGGTGGCTATATGGCTGCAGGGCATGATGGTAAAGGAAATAAAATGGCAGCCATATTGGGTGAAGCCAAAGCACTTCAGGCAATTGCTGACGGCGTTGCTAAAAAAGGTTTCTAATACTTGCCTTAAAAATTTATTGAAGCCACCCGCACAAATGGGTGGCTTTTTTATTGCAAACCAATCTCTATAGTAAAATTTATCGTTAATAGGGTTCACTGAAAATTGAACACTATGAACATCCTACGTCCAAAAAAGACCCTTTGCGTTCTTTTTATCGTCTTATCTATCAGCATATTAAATACCAGTTGCGTGAAGGATCTTGCTGATTCAGGTGGAATTCCTGAACAGCCTGTATCTACCCCTGGTACTGGTCCTGACATGGTATTTTTTGGCCTTACAGACGACGGAAAAATCAACCGTTATAATGCAAAAGCACCAGGTACTGTTGAAGCATCTATGTCAATAAACGGATTAGCCTCAGGAGAGCGTTTGCTCAGTATTGATTTTCGGCCTGCAACTATGCAATTGTATGGATTATCAACCAACAGTAGGTTATATGTAATTAACCTAAGCAATGGAAATGCAACTGTAATAGGTACTGCGGCCTTTACTCCTGTACTCAGTTCAACGGTAGCTAATATAGATTTTAACCCAACTGTTGATCGTATCAGGCTTGTAACACATACCGGACAGAATCTTCGCCTGCATCCTGAAACAGGCGCCACAGTTGCAACAGATGGAAATATTAATGGAGGAAGCAATCCAGCCATAACATCTATTGCATATACCAATAGCAGGGCTGGTGCAACTACTACAGACTTATTTGATATAGATATTTCTCAGAAAAAATTATACAAACAAAACCCGCCCAATGATGGCACTTTAGCGGAAGTAGGTAATCTGGGAATTAGTTTTTTTGGCAAAGGAGGATTTGATATCAGTCCGGATAACATGGTATCGCTGGCCACATTTACCCAAAGCGAAAAAACCAGATTATACAGCATTAATCTAACTTCGGGTGCTGCCATGTATATCAATGAAATTGCGGCTAATTTGGTAGACATAGCCATCCCAACTCCACCTGTTGCCTATGGTGTTGATGAAGCCAATATGTTACAGATTTTTGATCCTGCAAAACCACAAACAATAGTAAGCAGAGCCATCACTGGACTTGCGCCCGGGGAAATGATTCATGGACTTGATTTCAGACCTGCGAGTGGACAGCTTTATGCATTTGCAGTGAATGCAAATGGTGCAGCAAAATTATATGTATTGAATCCATCGTCAGGAGCTGCAACAGCAATAGGATCAGGTTTTATGGTGAACCCCAGTGCCACTGCATGGGCTTTTGATTTTAACCCAACAGTGGACCGAATCAGATTGGTGAGCAATAGTGGACAGAACTTTCGCCTCAACCCAAATGATGGAACAATTGCCGCAACTGATGGGAATATTAATCCAACCATGTCAATGATTTCAGGAGCTGCTTATACCAACAACTTTGCCGGTACTACCAGTACATTATTGTATGTATTGAATGGGAGTAAACTGTTTAAACAGGATCCGCCTAATAATGGAACATTGATAGAAGTAGGCAACCTCGGAGTAACCATCGATGCGCTCAATGGTTTTGATATAGGTGGCAGAACAGGTGTGGCTTATGCTGTTGGAACTACAGGTAATACAACAAATATTTATACTGTAAACCTCACAACCGGTGCATTAACAGCTATTGGTACTGTTGCCGCTAAACTTCGTGGCTTTGCAGTAGGACTTGGTTTATAAAACTAATCAAAAGAGGTCTGCACAATGATGCAGACCTCTTTTGATCTAGTTTTTTTGTTGCACAACGCCTTTGTGCATTCCATCGAGGAAGCGTAACATCGCATTCATGTCTTTGATATCCTCTACCACTAGTAAAAAGTTTTTACCCGCTTGTTTCAATCTTGCTTTATTAGTACCTGTTTGCAAATAAGCCAATACATTTTTAAACAAGGTTGATTCGAAATAAGGAGAATCCGGACGATTGATAAAATAACAGCGTAGCGTATCCTGTTTCAGTGTCATTTTTTCAAACCCTATTTCAACGGCTCTCCATCTGCATCTTACCGTAGTAAACAAATCATCTACTTCTGAAGGCATGGGGCCGAAGCGATCAATCATTTCAAGGTGAAATGCCTGGAGCTCTTCTTCTTTCTCACAATTATCCAATCTTGAATAAAGAGATAGTCTTTCTGCTATACTTTCCACATAACTATCCGGTATCAGTATTTCAAGATCGGTATCAATGGTACAATCACTTACATAATCATCCTGCTTACTGATTTCTTCTTTAAAGAGATCTTTGAATGATGTACGTTTCAACTCACGAATGGCTTCCTCTAAAATTTTCTGGTACATTTCAAAACCAATCTCGGCCATGAAACCACTTTGCTCACCACCCAATAAATTACCGGCTCCGCGAATATCGAGATCGCGCATAGCAATCTGAAAACCACTTCCGAGATCGCTGAACTGTTCCAGTGTTTGTAATCTTTTTCTTGAATCGGTTGGCAATGTGCTCATAGGTGGGGCCAATAGGTAACAGAATGCTTTTTTATTGCTTCTTCCAACACGACCTCTTAACTGGTGCAAATCACTCAAACCAAACTGGTGAGCATTGTTTACTATAATGGTATTTACATTCGGAATATCAACCCCACTCTCTACAATGTTGGTACATACCAGTACATCATATTTTTTATCAATGAAATCCATAATCCTTTCTTCCAGTTCATGTCCTTCTAACTGACCATGGGCATACCCAATACTCAGATCAGGACAAAGCCCTTGCAGCAATGCGCTCATTTCCGACAAACCCATTACACGGTTATGAATGAAGAATACCTGTCCGCCTCTCTCTGTTTCGTAATAAATAGCTTCACGGATAAAATCCGGATTAAAAATCTGCACTTCCGTTTGTATCGGCTGCCTGTTAGGTGGTGGTGTGTTGATGATGCTTAAATCTCTTGCACCCATCAAACTAAACTGTAGTGTTCGGGGAATGGGTGTGGCGGTGAGTGTTAAACAGTCTACATTGGTTTTAAGCGTCTTCAGTTTTTCTTTATGTGCCACACCAAATTTCTGTTCCTCATCAATAATCATCACACCCAGATCTTTGAATTTCACTTCCTTTCCCAACAAACCATGTGTACCTACAATAATATCTATCTTCCCTTCTTCTACTTTTTTTAGTGTTTCTTTTTTCTCTTTGGCCGATTTGAATCGATTGATATAATCTACTGTTACAGGAAAATCTTTCAGCCGCTCTTTAAATGTTTTATAATGCTGAAATGCAAGGATTGTTGTTGGAACCAATACAGCAGCCTGTTTACCATCTACTACCGATTTAAAAGCTGCACGAACTGCAATCTCGGTTTTACCAAAACCCACATCACCACAAACAAGTCTGTCCATGGGTGAAGGACTCTCCATATCCTTTTTCACATCTGCGGTTGCTTTACTCTGGTCTGGAGTATCTTCGTATATGAATGATGCTTCCAATTCTGTCTGCAGGTAATTATCAGGTGTATGCGGAAACCCTTCCTGCGCCTTTCTTTGTGCATACAGCTTTATTAAATCAAAAGCTATTTCCTTAACCTTTGTTTTTGTTTTCTCTTTTAGTCTTGCCCACACATCACTACCCAGTTTATTAATCTTTGGAACTGTTCCTTCTTTACCTGTGTACTTAGATATTTTATGTAGTGAATTGATATTTACATAAAGAATATCGCTGTCTTTATAGATAATACGTACCGCTTCCTGAAGTTTACCATTTACTTCCAGTTTTTGTAATCCACTATATGTTCCCACACCATGATCAATATGTGTTACATAATCGCCTGGTTGCAGGTCGCGCAGGGTTTTGAGCGTGAGTGCCTTATTTTTATTGTACGCCTGTTTAACCTTGTATTTATGGTAACGCTGGAATATTTGGTGGTCGGTGTAGCAAACAATTTTCAGGTCCTCATCAATAAACCCTTCATGAATACTGGATGGCACCGGTACAAACTGAATTTCTGTTTTAAGATCTGCAAAAATAGTATTCAGTCTTTCCAGTTGTTTTACCTGTTCTGCAAAAATGTAAATACCATATTTAGCAGTTTCATGAGCAGTCAGGTCTTTAATCAGCAGATCAAATTGTCTGTTGAATGAGGGTTGAGATTTTGTATTGAATTCAATTTCTGCTGTAGCCAGTTGAGGTTTGTATCCAAACTCTACAATATGCCTTCGGGTAATTTGTTCCTGTATGGTTGAAACATTGATAAAATCATCAACAGATATTTCTTTGAGTACACGAATATCTTCTTCTTCTTCATTACCTTTCATCTGGTAGCCATCTTTCAGCAACTCAATGAAACCAAGCATGTCATCGTATTGCTGCTGTACTTTCTCCGCTATTACATCCCAGTCTTTCAGCCACACCACCGTATTTTCACTCACAAAATCGAACAGAGAGACTTTTTCTTCTGTACTGAATTGTGTTTCCACATTCGGAATGATATTTACCTGTAGTAATTTTCTTTCACTCAATTGTGTTTCCGGATCAAATATCCTTATGCTGTCTACCTCATTACCAAATAATTCTACCCGGTAAGGTTTTTCATTACCAAAAGAATAGATATCAAGTATACCACCTCTTACTGCAAACTGTCCCGGCTCATACACAAAATCCGTTCGCTCAAATCCATACATTACAAAGAGTTCCATTAAACTTTCGGGATTAATGGTATCATTTGTTTTGATGGTGATGATATTGCTGCTGAGTGTTTTGGGTAACACTACTTTTTCGAAAATGGCTTCGGGATAAGTAACCAGTATTTTTTTATTGCCTCCCGCAGCCAGTTTGGTAAGTGCTTCTGTTCGAAGCATTACATGTGAGCTGTTGAGTATCCTGAAATTTTTTCGATTCTTGAAAGATGAAGGGAAATAAAACAAATCCAATGCCTGTGTAAGATTCTCGAGCGTGTTATGGAAATAAGCAGCTTCTTCTGCATCATTCAATACCAATACATGGTTTAATGACTGGCAGGATGGGTGAGAGAAAATAGCACTCACCACAAATTCTGAACTGCTACCCTGTAAGTTTTTAAGGAAGATTTGTTGAGGTTGGGAAAAAGAGAGCCTATCCGCCAATTGAAAAAGGCGGGGGTTATTCTGGTACTGTTCCAACAACACATTCAGGTTCATAGCTCCGTATCCTTCCCCTGGTGAAAATGGTTTTTACCAAGGGGATGCAAAGATAACCCTGTTCTGCTAATAACTGGCGCCTGAATTAACGAGTACATTCATCGGAGTAACCTTACCCGAATCAACCGTTACCAGTTGAATATTGTTTTGGGTGTCGAACAAATTGGCAAAAAAGTAGTCTCCTTTTTTAACAAAAACAGAATAAGTACCTGTGGGCAAAGCAACACTGTACCGGCCCAGACTGTCTGATACCACGGAAGCAACCAATTTGCGGTTTATTGCCGTATATAAGGGCGAACCTGTTTCGAGGGGTTTTACCTGCGAAATATGGGTGGGTTCATAAACGTAAACTGTGGTGGAAAGGGGTTTTGGTGTAGCTGGTGGAATCCCTACTTTGGGCATCTGGTTACCTTTTATTTCTGTAATCAGACCTGAAATACCCTGCTGTATTTCGCCTGTCTGGGTCTTTTTTGACGACGAGCAGGCCGAAAATGTTAAAATGGCTGAAAACAGGGCAAAAAGAATATTTCTCATGCTTCACTTTGAATGGTGAAAGTATCTAATTTTAATAATATTCCCGGGCTCTTGCCGGTTATCATGAAGTTAAACTAAACTATATTATGCTCAGACGATTTTTACCCTTTTTTGTTGGCTGTCTGGCTACGGTTATTTTGGCCGATGCACAGGTAGCTACCAATGTTCAGGTACTGAAGAATGCAGCCCAGGGTATCAGCTTAAAAGAAAGAAGCGAATACACAAAAGCAATGTCGTTGGCCAAACAAAGAAACTGGCCACTCAGCATACGCTCGAAAGATGGACGACTGGCTACCCTTATTGGCGTTGATGCTTTTAATTATCCCAAATATTTTGTTACACAGAATAACAGTATTGCGGCTGCCACTACCAGAACCAACCAGCTTTGGGCAGGTGGTGCAAGTGGATTGAATCTTTCCGGCAGTTCCGACAATATGAAAAACAAGATCGGTGTATGGGATGGTGGAAGGGTGCTCGCTACGCACGTTGAGCTCACAGGAAGGGTTACTCAAAAAGACAATCCTTCTTCTACCGACAACCATGCAACACACGTAGCAGGTACCATGATCGCTACAGGTCTTAACCCAAGTGCAAAGGGTATGTCGCATGGTGTACAAGGATTGCTTGCGTATGATTTTAACAACAGTTATTCTGAACAGGCAACAGAAGCAGCAGGATTACTTATTTCAAATCACTCCTATAATGTGGTTTCTGGTTGGAACTTTAATGAGGATCAAAACAGATGGGAATTCTGGGGAAGAACTAATGACAATGAAGATTATAAATTCGGTTATTACAGTTCTGATGCACAGTTACTTGATTCTATTGCCTACAATGCACCTTTCTACCTAATTGTAAAAGCAGCAGGTAATAATCGTGGCGAAACAGGACCGGCTGAAGGTGAACCTTATTTTCGTTTCAATGCACAAAACCAGATGGCCGCAGCAGGTAACAGGCCCTCTGGTATCAGTAGTAACGACAGTTATGGAAGCATTACCTGGGATGCCAACGCGAAAAATGTACTTACAGTTGGTGCCGTAAGAGGCATACCCGGTGGTTATAACCGTCCGGAAGATGTGGTCATGAGCAGTTTTAGCGGATGGGGACCTACCGATGATGGTCGTATTAAACCAGATGTAGTGGCCGATGGCGTAAACGTTTTGTCTACCTATGCCAGTGCAAATAATGGTTATGCTTCATTGAGTGGCACATCAATGGCTACACCCAACGCATCGGGTTCTCTGTTTCTGTTACAGGAACATTATTCGAAATTAAAAAGTGGTGCTTTCCTCAGATCCGCAACTATTAAAGGTCTTGCCATTCATACTGCAGAAGAAGCAGGTACCAATCCCGGACCTGATTACCAGAATGGATGGGGCTTGCTGAATGTTCAAAAAGCTGCGGCAGTCATTTCTGCATCGGTTGCATCAAATAATGGAACAGCTAGTGAACACCTGATGTATGAAAATGTTTTTAACGGAACTACCAACTCCTTCACTACAACAGTAGTGGCAACAGGTAAAGAACCATTAAAAGCTACTATTTCATGGACAGATGTAAAGGGTAATGTTGATCAGGTAAATGTGCTGAACAATCCTGAAAAGAAACTGATCAATGATCTTGATATACGCATCACCAGTGGCAGCAGAACCTTCAGACCATGGACACTTGATCCTGCCAGTCCGGCCAATGCAGCAGTAAAAGGCGATAACATTACGGATAATGTGGAGCGTATTGATATTGACAGTACGGTAGCTGGCGAAACGTACACCATTACCGTTACACATAAAGGAGCCATCGGTACATTAACAAGAGGGCAACAGGCTTATTCTTTATTAGTGAGTGGTGTGGGTGGTACCGCGCATTGTGCATCTGCTGCGTCAACCAATGCGGGTGGCAGAATCGACAGTGTTAGTTTACAAACTATCCGATATGCTAATCCGGCAGGAGGTACTACTTATGTAAACAATACTGCTATTGCAGCTTATATAGAACCTTCTCAGTCAGTTCCTTTCCGTGTACGGGTGAACAGTGCTGATGCAAGCGACATTGACAAAATTGTAAAACTCTTTGTTGACTACAATAATGATGGTGATTTCACTGATGCCAACGAACTGGTTGCTACCAGTAGTGCGTTGAGAAACAATCAGGTATTTGCGGGTTCCTTTAACACACCGGGTACTTTAACCATCGGAAGCACTTATCGTGCAAGGGTGGTAATGGTTGAAACATCTACAGCCACCGATGTGGTTTCCTGTGGTAATTATAACAGAGGTGAAACAGAGGACTTCAGACTAATTGTAACTAACCCTTCTACCGATTTTACTATTAATGAGGTAACTACTCCTACAGTTGCTGATTGCGCCGACAACAAACAATATGTTACTGTTACTATTAGAAATAACGGTAGTGTACCCAAAACAAATATTCCTGTTTCAGTTGAAGTAAAGAATGGCTCGACTACTGTAGCAACATTTAATAATATTTATCCGGGAACGGTTCCTGGTTTATCGAATGCCAGTTTCACTTTACAGACGCCGTTTGTTACAACAGAAAACACAACGTACACTATACTTGCAACAGCAACTGTAACAGGAGACCAGAATACTGGTAATAACACGCTTACTACCAGTCTTACCATTGGCAAAAAAGCGGATAATCCTTCTGTCAGTGGAATTGTTTGTACAAATACAGCTATACTTAAAGTAAATAACCCGGTTGCCAATAGCAACTATTTCTGGTACAATAGTTCAACCGCAACATCCCCTATTGCTGCCGGTGCTGCTGCAACTTCTACCAGTATTCCTGGTAATAAAACCTTTTATGTTGCCAATGAGTTGAAAACATCTATCGGATTAGCGAATAAACTTATTCATCCAAATGGGGGATATAATACTGTGGGTAATTTTTTACGCTTCAACAACAGTGTTCCCTTAACAATTGAGAGTGTAAGATTATATGTAGGTAATCCTGGGGCTGTTGATGTGGTTGTGGCAAATTTTATTTCATATGATGCTAGTACAGGCAATTACAGATTTGCTCCGCTTGCTCGAACTACACTTGAAGTAACAGCTACTACCCCCAACCCACAGCCAGGGGCAGTTTCCGGTAACCCTCCTGCCGATACTGGTGCTGTATATTACTTAAATCTACCAGTAACTGAAGTTGGTGATCATATTTTACTTATTACAGGCGTTAATAATGGTCCAACTACTGCTACCTTTTTTAGAAACAACGGTATTATTGGCACTACCTATCCAATAAGTATTCCCAATGTAATGTCAATTACCGGAAACAGTGTTAATATAAGTGGCACAGGCGATCCAAATCCATTCTACTATTTCTTCTACGATATGAAGATCAGAACAGGAACCAGTTGCCCCAGCGACCGTGTTCCCATTGTATTAACAGATGCCCCTACACCTGTTGTTACCAAAGTAGGCGATGAGTTGGTGAGTAGTATTACCGGCACTTCTATGCAATGGTATAAAGATGATGTAGGCATTAATGGTGCTACTTCTAACAAATATAAACCCATTGAGTCTGGTGTATATAAAATAGTAGTGATAGATGCTTTAGGCTGTCAAAAAACATCGAATACTTTACAGGTAACCATTACAGCATTACCTCCTGAAGTAATAGCACGTGAAATTAAACTAAGCCTGTCACCTAACCCGAACAAAGGATTATTCAACCTGAGTTTTGAAGTGAAAGAGAAAGCTGATCTTGCCATTGAATTATTAAACTCAGCCGGACAAAGAGTATTCAACCAGTCCTATCCTGCATTTATCGGTACATTCTCTAAACAGATGAATGTAGGCAATGTTAACGATGGATACTATGTATTGAAGATTCTTCACAATAAGAAGACCTACTTACAGAAAGTCATCATCATTAAATAATAAATTTGCTTAGTCATAAAAAATGCCACTCAAAATACATTGAGTGGCATTTTTTATGATATCAACTTCAGCTTACGCTTTCCCTGTACCTTTGTAAAAAGAAGTTATGAGAAGATATATAATGGCAATACTGTCTTTGTGTGTTGTATTTATGGCAGGTGCGCAAAAAAGAAAACTGGTGTATGGCTATTTGAAAGATAGTGTAACCAATGCGCCGATTAAACTGGCCAGCGTTCGGAATATGAATACCAATACCACTGTTATGACGAATAATAACGGAAGGTTTGCTATTGAAACAGGAGATAACCATATTCTCTCTTTTGCGGCCGTTGGTTATTTCTTTGATACCCTTCAATACAATAATACATACATAGCACAGGATACTTTATACCCTTTTCTTGTACCCCTTGCCAGAGATCTCGGAAACGTAACTGTTACCGCTCGCGGTGGTATGAGTCGCTACCAGTTGGATAGTATGGAAAGAAGAAAAGACTTTTTACAGGACATTGCCAATTATACCATCCCCACTGTATCGCAGGCCAATTCCGGTGCTGGTATTGCGTTGAACCTCGATCGTTTTTCGCGTCATGAAAAAAATAAGAGAAGGGCCATGCAGTTTTATGAAACAAATGAAAAAGAAGCCTACATCAACTATCGTTTCAATACTACTCTGGTGCAATCGCTTACAGGTTTCAAAGATGAAAAACTACACCTGTTCATCCAGCGCCACCGACCTTCGTATGATTGGTTAAGAAAGCATACTGCCGAAGAAGATATCCTCTACTACATCAACGATCAATTAAAACTCTTTTCAAAAAGAAACTAACCCTGCGAAGAATCTCTGTTATCTCATATTCTCTGCGGTGAAGTTACTCGAATGTTCACCGCAGAGAACATGAGATAACGGAGGTTTCGCGTGGTTACTCGTAGCGCAATGCTACAATAGGATTTAATCTTGATGCTTTCATGGCTGGGTAGATACCCGCAGCAAGACCTACCACCGAGCAGATCACCACGCCTACAATTACCCATGCCCAGGGAACAACAAAGCCCGTTTTAAGCACGAGTCCGAAAAGATTTCCGACCAGTACACCTAAAATAATTCCGAAGAGCGCACCCAGCAGACTAATGATCATACTTTCGAACAAAAACTGCTGTCGCACATTTCTACTTTTTCCACCTATCGCTTTAATCAACCCTACTTCTTTTGTTCTTTCGTTTACTGCTACCAGCATAATATTCATCAAACCAATGGCAGCACCAATCAGCGTAATCAGTCCAATGGCACCGGCAGAACCGGTAATACTGCTGAGAAAGCCAATAAACATTTCAGCAAACTTGTCGCTCTTTTCTATTACAAAATTATCTTCTTCAATAGGTTGCAATTTTCGTACAGAACGAAACACAGATGTGGCTACACCGCTTGCAGGATCAAGTTCATTTACATTACTCACCATTACCCCTACCATATACGATCTGTTCACATTCTGAAAATGTCTGATATTGGTATAAGTTGTAACAATTACATCATCCTGTCTTAACATGGCACTGGAGCCTTTACTCTTCAGCAATCCGATTACACGATAAGGTAAGCCACTTACACGTATAATTTTATCGATACTTTTTTCAGGGTTGTTACCAAACAATGTTTTGGCCACATTGCTTCCAATTAAACAAACATTTCTACCACTTTGCTGATCCAGCGAATTCAGGTTTCTGCCTGCTTCAATGGTATAACCTGTAACGGCCAGGTAGTTTTCATCACCACCCCATACGGCTATCTGTGGATTGGTTTTTTTATCTTTATAATGAATTTCCTGTCCACCC
Source organism: Chitinophaga pinensis (assembly GCA_943372605.1). Lineage (GTDB taxonomy): Bacteria > Bacteroidota > Bacteroidia > Chitinophagales > Chitinophagaceae > Sediminibacterium > Sediminibacterium pinensis_H. The sequence goes on from CALRZI010000005.1 coordinate 74,253, forward strand.
GGTCCCCTGCGATATATACTAACCTGTGCCGATGGAAAATTGAAATTATCCCTGAAGTATTCGGCTTCTTCTCTCAGAATGGGTTTATCGAGGTTTGATTTTTTTTCTTTCTTTCCGCGAGTTGTTTTTTTCACGTCTGAATTATTGCCAAACCTTACTCTTGAATCTTTAAAGCGAATATTAAACGCATTGGCACCCATGGAAGAAAAACTCTCTTTCAAACTCTGGTTCATAGCTTCAATAGCGGTAATAATGCCAATCAATGCCATAATACCGAAAGCAATGATAGCCACAGTAATACCTGTACGAAGTTTGTTACTCCGAACAGTACGCCAGGCCAGCGAGAAAGAGTCAAACATAGTCATGCCCTTCATAGCGGAATTTCTTCCTATAAAGATAACGGAGAATTTCCGTCGGCTATTGACAGTCTTAAAAAAAGTGAGGAACGGTTAGAAATAGAACCAGTTTAATATAATTGAAGGCCAGATACCTATCAGGATGATTACCGCCGCCAGCAATACCAGTCCTGTTTTAAAAGCACCTGTTATCTCTGTCGTTTCTGCATCTCCCTCTTTGAAATACATAGCCTGTATTACTTTGAAATAGTAATACACACTCACCGCTGCAAAAAAGAGCGCAATAATGACGAGCCAGAGAGCGCCGCCCTCTTTTACTACTGCTGCCAGCATATAATATTTAGCAAAAAAGCCAGCAGTTAACGGGATACCAGCCAATGATAAAAGGAAGATAGTAGTGGCGAATGCGAGCACAGGTTGTTTTTTGGCAAGCCCGTTGAAACCATCGAATGTGTAGTCAGACATTTTAATGAGTACGGCGAAAATACCAATCGTAGCAAGACTATACGCTACACTGTATAATATGATACCTTCTCTTGCCAGATCGTTACCCGCGAACAAAGCAAACAGCATAAACCCTGCCTGCGCAATACTTGAATAAGCCAGCATTCGTTTTACACTCTGCTGGAATACTGCAGTAATATTACCTATCAATAATGTTGCGATGATAATAAAGGATAAAATAAGTTTCCATGATGGCCCGAGTACAATGGACTGATTTTGAAACAATCGGATAAAAGCAATGAAACCAGCAGCTTTTACAACAGTAGCCATAAAGGATGTGAATACACTAGGTGCACCATCATATACATCCGGCGTCCAGAAATGGAATGGTGCCGCAGATACTTTAAATGACATGGCTACAAATAATAACAGGAGTCCTGCTACCTGGAGAAAGGAAGGATTAATACCTCCCATTGTTGGAATAACCGGCGGTGCATTCAATGCAAATGAACCAGTGGCTCCGTAAAACAATGCAATACCCATTAACATAACACCTGTGGTAAAAGAGCCCATCAAGAAATATTTCAATGAGGCTTCATTGCTTTTAAGATTACGCTTATCAGCTCCGGTAAGTATGTATAATGGAATAGACAGTATCTCAATTCCCAGGAACAACATCAACAAACCATTGAAACCGGAAAGAATGCTTACGCCACATAAAACAAAGAAAATGAGTGCAAAATATTCTGCTACGTTGATGCCTGCTTTTTCAATATCTCTTCCACTCAGACACACATAAATAAATGTGGCGCCGAATGCCAGTGTATTAAAATAGAGTCCGAACTTTTCAAAACTCAATAATCCACGGGTATTGATGTTAATCTTAAACAGGGCATAGGTATCCAGCAGATTGGCTGCTATCAGCAGTAACAATCCTGTTGCTGCGATATATTTTAATACAGACTTATTATTTGTTATGATGCCACTGAACATCATAACTACACCCAATAATGCTGATAATATAATTGCGTTCATAAAACCAAATCCCCTGCGGGAATTTTGGGTAAAAGCGTTTCCACTTTTACTTGTGAATAATCAAATAATTTATTTCATCCTATTTTCCTGCCATGGTAGCACCAACTGTGTCTTTTGTAAGGTCGATCATTGGCTGGGGATATAAACCCAATGCAATCACCACCACTACCAGCACTACCAATGCCAGTTTGATATTACCACTGATATCAGTAGCATTTTCTGTAACAGCAGTTGTCTTCCCATAAAATACTTTCTGAACCATATTCAATGTGTACACTGCCGCCAGAATAATGCCGATACCTGCAATAGCTGCTATCCAGATATTATAACTGAATAAGCCATTAAACATCAGGAATTCTCCAACAAATGCATTGGTTAGTGGCAATGCAATATTGGCAAACGCCATTACCACCAGCATGATAGCCAATGCAGGTGCTTTTTGTGCCAGCCCGCCCAAATCACTGAACTTTCTTGTACCGAGTTGCTGTTCAATAGCATCGGCCACGATCCAGAGACCAATTACGTTTACACCGTGGTTAAACATCTGTATCATTACACCTTCCAGTCCAACACGACTGTTGGTGAACAATGTTGCACTCATCAAACCAATATGCGCTATGGATGAATAAGCGATCAGTCTTTTTATATCGTCTTGTCTGATGGCAATCAGAGATGCGTATAACATTCCTGTTACCGATAAAATAATAATAATCTGTGCATACTTTTCTGCCGCCGCCGGAAAGAATGGCAATAACCATTTAATAACGGCGAAAATTCCCATTTTCACCATCACCCCGCTTAACACCATTGTTGTTGCAGTAGGCGATTGCTCGTATGCGTCTGGCTGCCATGTATGGAAAGGAAAGATGGGCATCTTGATAGCAAAAGCCACAAAGAATAACCAGAAAATCAACGACTGCTGTGCAGGTTCCATTTGTACCGTGTAAAACGACTGCCATGCAAATGAATGATCAGCAGTTTGAAAATAGAGATACAATATACCAGCCAGCATCATCAGCGAACCGATGAATGTGTAGATGAAGAATTTAAATGTAGCTGCGATTCTTTTTTCACCACCCCAGAGAGAACAGAGAAAATAAACAGGTATCAGTGCCAGTTCCCAGAAGAAGTAAAACAACAATGCATCATTGGCTAAAAATACACCCATGAGACCAGCCTGTGTTAACAACATCAGCGCATAAAATGATCCGGCATTTTTATAACTGTTTTTGTAGGTTGACAAAAACACCAGCGGAAAAGATATCGCGGTAAGTAATACCAGCATTTTACTCATGCCATCCATCGACAATGTAAATCGGCTTCCCAATGCAGGTAACCAGACGCTGTCGAATGACTGTTGTGCAGATGGATAGAAATAAATACCAGCGATGGCTACAATTAATGTTAATATAGCCGATAACAGTGCCCATCCTTTTGCTGCACTGGCTTCCTTAATAAAGAAACCTACAATGCCGGTTAGTAAGGGTAGTAATATCAAAAAAACTGGAATCATAAATATGCTTTATCGCGCTATGCGGTTAAAATAGTTTTTTGAAAAAATTCATAATAGCCAGGTCATTGAACCAGATCAGTACGAATACGATCATAATCATTACCATAATCAATAAGTAATTACCCACCTGACCGCTTTGCAATAACCTCAGTTGTCTTGATCCGTAACCAACCAGTTTACCTACACCGTTTACGGCTCCATCAATTCCGCTTTTTTCAACAACATTTTTCAGGAACACTGACAGCAGATGTAATGGTTTTACAATAACAGCATCATAAAGTTCATCTACATACCATTTGTTCTCCAGCAGTTTGGCTATTCCTGTACTTTCTGCTTGTGCAGTTGCTGTTTTTTTGAATTTAGATACTGCAAACATTATAATACCAATGATAAGTATGGTTGATACGCCCATCATAATGTATTCCTGTGTATGTGTTAAATGATGTCCATGTTGAATCTTTGCAGATTCAGCAAATATAGGTGCCAGGAAATGTTCGAGGCTGTGGGCATTTGATGCAAAGACTTCCGGTATACCTACAAATCCACCAAGTACAGATAATACTGCCAGCACAATCAATGGAATCGTCATTGCAGACGGACTCTCATGTAAGTGATGTTCCTGTTCATGTGTTCCTCTGAATGAACCAAGAAAAGTCATGGTGTATAAACGGAACATATAGAATGCAGTCATTAATGCACCCGCCATTCCAATATAATAGTATAATGGATTACTGTTGTATGCAGCCATCAGTATTTCGTCTTTTGAGAAGAAACCTGAGAATGGAGGAATGCCAGCGATGGCCAAACATGCCAACAGGAATGTGATATGTGTAATGGGCATATGTTTTTTCAATCCACCCATATTACGAATATCCTGCTCGTGGTGCATGGCATGTATTACAGAGCCTGCACCAAGGAATAACAATGCTTTAAAAAATGCATGTGTCATTACATGAAATACGGCGCCGGTATAAGCACCTACACCCAAACCAAGAAACATATAACCCAACTGGCTTACAGTTGAATAAGCCAATACTTTTTTAATATCATTTTGCTTCAGTGCAATAGTTGCTGCGAATATGGCGGTAGCCAACCCTACAATGGCTACAACAGTTTGCGACACCGGAGCCAGTGTGTACAGAATATTACTTCTGGCAATCATGTATATACCTGCTGTTACCATGGTTGCAGCATGGATAAGAGCCGATACAGGTGTGGGACCCGCCATTGCATCTGGCAACCAGGTATACAAAGGCAATTGTGCACTCTTACCCATGGCACCTACAAACAATAAAAGTGTAATAGCTGTAATATCAAAAGACGACAGCTTATCTACATTGGCGAATACATCACCATAAGAAACAGTGCCTAACTTAAAAATCAACCAGAATACGGCGAGCAGGAAACCAAGATCGCCGATACGGTTCATTACAAATGCTTTCTTGGCAGCATAATTATATTGATCATTCTTAAACCAGAAACCAATCAACAGGTATGAACATAAGCCAACACCTTCCCAGCCGATAAACATGATTACATAGTTGGCACCTAATACCAACAATAACATGGAGAACACGAAGAGATTGAGATAAGCAAAATACCTTCCAAAATGTTGCTCTTCTTCTTCGTGCATATAGGCCGCTGAATACAGGTGAATCAGGAAACCAATACCAGTAATGATCAACAGGAACAAAGATGATAATTGGTCTACCTGGAATGCAAATGGAATCTGAAAGCTGTATGCTTTGATAAAAGAAAACAGGTTCACCACAGTGGCGCCATGTTCTTTTACATCAAAGAATACCAATAAGCTCACCACAAAAGATGCAAGCATTGCACCACAACCAACGATACTGATCATTGATTTCGAAATTGCCTTTCTTCCTAGTCCATTGATCAGAAAACCGATCAGGGGGAAAAGTGGTACCAGATAAACAAGTTTACTCATAGCCTTCATCCCGCCTGAGGCGGGTCCGTTTTTATCTCATTTCTGAGATGGGATCAACAATGATTCCTTTGCAGGAATTAATTTTTTAACCGATTCAAAAAGTTAATATCTACTGAATGTACATTTCGGTACATCATCACAATAATAGCCAGTCCCACACTTACTTCAGCAGCAGCAACTACCATAATGAAGAATACAAAAAGCTGTCCGTCTATACCCGCTGTTGTAGCAGGATCGGCGGCTAGTGCCACTCCGTGGTGCATTTTTGAAAATGCCACCAATAACAGGTTCACCGCATTCAGCATCAATTCAACACACATAAAAACAATGATGGCATTGCGGCGTGTTAAAACCCCAATGATACCAATGCTGAATAATGCAAGACTCAGATAGATATAATATTGTATCGGCATATACTTAGTTTATGGTCCATGGTCAATAGTCCATGGTAATTATTCTGTTTTCTTACCATGGACTATCGACCATGGACTATTATCCTACTCTTTCTTCCCAATTACCACCGCTCCTACCATTGCACTCAGGAACAATACACTGCTGATTTCAAACGGCACTACAAAATCGCTGAACAATGCTTTACCCAGGTTTTTAATCAACCCAATATCACCTGTACCCATCAATGCCGTTTTTTCCTGAAAATCATTTGCCTGGCGTACAAGCGATACCAATACCATCAGGAAACAACCTCCTGATACGGCACCTGCGAGTTTCATCCAGATATGTTTATTGCGTTCTGTTTGTTTATTGATGTTCATCAACATGATTACAAAAAGGAACAATACCATGATGGCTCCCGCATATACAATGAGGTTTACAATCGCCAGAAACTGTGCATTCAATAATATATAGTGACCAGATATGGCAAAGAATACTGCAATCAACCACAGCACACTATGAACCGGGTTGCGGCTCACCAGTACCATGATGGCACTGAATACAGCAAGTGCAGAAAGAAAAAAGAATAATATTTCGGTTATACTCATTGGTGTTTTAATTAGGCTTTCGTCATAAACTGCAGCATCCCATTCACTGCAATTGATTACTCTTTATTTTAAACCCTTTGCCTCTGCATATCCTTGCGGATCGGTTGTAGGGTTTGGTATCAGCAATTCTTCTTTTCCGTAAATAAATCCTTTCCTGGTATAATTAGCCGGCGCAAAGGTTTCACTCAAATACACTGCATCTTTCGGACATGCTTCCTCACATAACCCACAAAAAATACAACGCAGCATATTGATTTCATATTTCGCCGCATATTTCTCTTCGCGATACAGATGTTCTTCGTTGGGCAACCTTTCAGCAGCTTCCATGGTAATGGCTTCTGCCGGACATGCCACCGCACAAAGACCACAGGCGGTGCAACGCTCACGTCCTTCTTCATCGCGGTTCAATACATGCAATCCACGAAACACTGGACTAAATTCTCTTTTCTGTTCCGGGTAACGAATGGTGGGTTGCTTTTTGAAAATATGGCTGAATGTAATGGCCATACCTTTCAGAATAGCAGGAATATAAAGTCGCTCCATGAAACTCATAGGTTTACGACTTACTCCTTCTGCCCTGTTTGTTAATGCCTGCATATGTTATATCCCTGCGGGATTTTTAATGTTGCAAAAAATATTTTTCGACTCTATTATTAGTGAGTGGTGAGTAGTCAGTAGTGAGTATCTATTTCTTACTGACTACTCACTATTCACTACTGACCTATCCTCCTGCTCTCCATAAAATCACTGCTCCTGTTATGAGCATATTCGCCAATGCCAATGGTATCATTGTTTTCCAGCCCAGATTCATCAACTGGTCGTAGCGGAAACGTGGGATGGTCCAGCGTATCCACATGAATATGAAGATGAAAATTACAATCTTGGTAAGCAAGGCTCCTACACCCAGTATTGCTGCAATATTTGGCGCCAGTGTTGATTCATCCAGGAATGGAATATCATAGCCACCAAAATACAAGCAAGCCATTACTGCACTGCTCATAATCATGTTTACATATTCTGCGAAAAGGTAGAAACCCAGTTTCATGGATGAATATTCCTGATGGTAACCAAAGTTTAACTCATTCTCTGCTTCGGGTAAATCGAATGGTGTACGGTTACATTCTGCAAGTGCACACACAAAGAAAATGAGGAAACCAAGTGGCTGGTACACAATGTTCCAGAAATTGCCATCGGCCATTTGCTCTCCTACAATTGTTTTCAGACTTAGTGAACCAGACAACATCAATACGGCAATTAAAGAAAGCCCCATCGCCAGTTCATAACTGATGGCCTGCGATGCTCCGCGTAATGCAGCCATGAGTGAGAACTTATTATTTGATGCCCATCCTCCTATCATAATTCCGTACACACCCATACTCACCACACCAAACACATAGAGGATGCCAATATTGATATCAGCAATCTGCAATTCAATTTTTCTGTCGAATAATTCTACATGACTGCTCCATGGAATTACAGCACAGGTCATCAACGCGGCTGTCATCGCGAGTCCAGGGCCCAGGATAAACAATACTTTATTGGAGGTATTGGGAATAATTTCTTCTTTCATCATGAGCTTCAGACCATCTGCAAACGGCTGTAACAAACCAAAGGGACCCGCACGATTTGGACCCGGGCGATCCTGTAATATGGCTGCCACTTTTCTTTCAGCAAAAGTGGTGTACAAGGCAATACCCAGACTACCGAAAACAATGACTGCAATCAGTGCGAGTTTTTCTATTAATAAGGCCCAATCAAAAGCAAGTAGTGTCATTATAAAATACAATTAGTCTTTGTTCTGATTAAATACTTGTGAATGAGCAGGTCCTTCAATGAGGCTCAACTGCACTTCCGGTTTATTTACTTCACTTACTGTATGAATATCCATCAGTAACTGAGGCTGTCGTCCATCATTTACTGCTTCAAAAGTTTCTGTCGGTTTATGTGTGCCTACATTTCCGGCATAATGTCCTTGTGAAATAACAGAATGTCTGTTGATGAGTCTTGGCCCTTCAATTACCCAGTCGCTGGTTTTCTTTTTCTCAAAGCGACAGGTATTACAGATCCATGCCGGTTTTCCATCTTCTGTATTTTCTACTTCTCCCCATTCATCTTTACGGGCTGTTACACGGAATACTTCATCGCCACGATTCCAGAGTGTTACTTTGCCACTGCATGTTGGACAATCGCGATGTGCATCTACCGGTTTCAGGAACCATACGCGGTTTTTGAAACGGAAAGTTTTATCGGTTAATGCACCTACCGGACAAACATCAATTACGTTGCCGATAAAATCGTTGTCAAGACTCTTTTCAATAAAGGTTGCAATCTCTGCATGATCACCACGATCCAATACACCATGCTCTCTTTTCTTTGTTAACTGATCTGCTGTGAACACACAACGATAACAAAGAATACAACGGGTCATGTGTAATTGTATATATGGACCCAGGTCATGCTTTTTAAATGTTCTGCGCTGGAACTCATAGCGTGTTCCTTCTTTACCATGTTCATAGCTGAGATCCTGCAAATGACATTCGCCTGCCTGATCGCAGATTGGACAATCTAGCGGATGATTCAACAGCAAAAATTCTACCACACCCGCCCTTGCATCGATGACTTTTTCACTGGTAATATTTTTTACTTCCATTCCATCCATCACTGTTGTACGGCAGGATGCTACGAGCTTGGGCATTGGGCGGGGATCTTTTTCAGAACCCTTGCTAACCTCTACCAGGCAGGTACGACATTTACCACCACTTCCTTCCAGTTTGCTATAATAACACATGGCAGGAGGTGCCACATCGCCACCAATCTTACGTGCGGCATTGAGAATGGTAGTTCCTGCCGGCACTTCGATCGTGATGTTGTCGATTGTTACTTTAAACAATTGTTGTTCACCCATATTATTCTTTTTCCGCCGATAAATCGGCATCAATTGTCAATTCAAATTATGCCCCAACTGGTACATGAATAGGATCCGCATAATGCGCGAGACCATAATTTCTTTTTTGTGATTCTTCAGGGTTCAATACGTGCCATTCAAATTCATCTCTGAAATGACGTATGGCTGCTGCTACAGGCCATGCTGCTGCATCTCCTAACGGACAAATCGTATTGCCTTCTATCTTTCTTTGGATATCCCATAACAGATTGATATCACTCATCTTGCCTTTCCCGTATTCAATATTCTTCAGGATTTTCTCCATCCATCCTGTTCCCTCTCTGCATGGTGAACATTGTCCGCAACTTTCATGACGATAGAAACGGGCTAATGACAATGTATGACGCACCACACACTGGTCTTCATCCAATACAATAAATCCTCCAGAACCCATCATGGAGCCAGTTGCAAAACCACCGTCTGCTAAACTTTCATAGTTCATATAACGGGTTTCGCCTTTGGCTGTTTTCAGTAACAGGTTGGCTGGTAAAATAGGCACAGATGATCCACCGGGAATACAGGCTTTTAATTTTTTCCCATTGGGAATACCACCACAATATTCATCGCTGTAAATAAATTCTTCTACAGAGATAGTCATATCAATTTCATACACACCGGGTTTTTTGATGTTTCCGCAGGCACTGATGAGTTTGGTTCCCGTTGAACGACCCACACCAATTTTTGCATATTCATCTCCACCCATATTGATGATGGGAACCACTGCAGCCAGCGTTTCCACATTGTTTACCACTGTTGGCCTGTCCCAAACTCCTTTTACGGCAGGGAATGGAGGTTTAATACGTGGATTGCCTCTCTTTCCTTCGAGCGACTCTATCAATGCTGTTTCTTCTCCACATATATATGCGCCAGCTCCTCGCTGTACATGAATATTACAATCGAAGCCTGTACCTAAAATATTTTTACCGAGGAAGCCATTGTTTTTTGCTTCATCAATAGCTTGTTCTAAAATATCAACGATCCATGCATATTCTCCGCGGATGTAGATATAAGTATCATTACTGCCTAGTGCAAAAGACGAGACAATCAATCCTTCAATCAACAGGTGTGGAATAAACTCCATCAAGTACCTGTCTTTGAATGTTCCAGGCTCACTTTCATCTGCATTGCATACCAGGTGACGTGGCACTCCTTCCGGTTTAGCAATAAAGCTCCATTTCATCCCGGCAGGGAAACCGGCACCACCACGACCTCTCAAACCACTCTTCTTCACTTCTTCTACAATCGCTTCGGGGCCCATTTCTTTCAATGCTTTCTCCACACTACGGTAACCACCTTCTCTCCGATATACATCGAAATAGCGGATCCCTTCTACATGCGCCTTTTCTAACAATAATTTTTTACTCATATACCTGCATTCCCTTTCGGGAGTTTTGTATTTGATATAACTACTCAGGATAATTTAACAGCCTGCCTCGCTACCAATATCCATTGTTTATTTTTCTTGATCCAAGTCTGCAATACATTCAAATGCAATACACCTTCTTTACCGGCAGCATCAAATGATCTTGCTTTTAATACATGCCGAACAATTGCTGTTTTTCCATCCACCGTAATTGAAACATCACTCATTCCAAACTCTTTGTAGGTAGTTGGACTTACCATGGCGTTATGCACCATTTCTGTTTTGTTTTCAATTTTCCCACTGGAATGACCATATGTTACCTGCGCTCCTATTATCTGCATTAAAACAGTACTGTCTCTGTTTACAAAAATGGCACTGTTCAATGCTTTTATATTGTTCAGTATTTTCTTCTCTGCTTTGCCTTGTGCAATTGCAGTAAGAGAAAACAGGGTGAATAATATGACGAATCCTATTTTCATTACTGTTTCTTCAATTCATATTTATCTGCCAATGCACCACTGATCTTTTTGCCACTCATATCCAACTGCACTAATTTTCCTTCTGCCACAAAATATCTATTTGGCCCTTCTTTTATACTTCCCAGATTGATCACAAATTGACTTGCCCAGGTCCATGTACCCGTTGCAGTAAATGTGTTGTCTTTTTTACCCAGGTATTTCATTTCCCGACTATAAGAACTGTCTGCTTTTAATTCAATGGTTGTTTCTATTCCTTCGCAATCTGCACAGGGTAAAATACCTTTATATTTTCCTATTACATCCAGAGAGTTTTTGGCAGTTGCACCCAGTTCAATTACAGCAGGATAACTTGAATCCGGCCCTATCGCTTCCATATTTGTATCGCTGACTGTTACTTCTGTAACACCAGTAACAGATTCATTCTCGCAAGCGATTGCAAACATAGAGCCAGCAATAAGAAGATATGATACTGCCTTCTTCATTTTTAATTCAGATTAGCTGCTGTTTTTCTGCATTCATCAATAATGGCATCCACTTTTTCTTTGGTCAGGTGTTCACGATAATGTTTACCTAACTGCATCATGGGTGCATATCCACAAGCTCCCAAACATTCTACTGTTTTCAACGTAAACAAGCCATCCTGTGTAGTTTCACCGGGTTTAATACCCAATTTGTCTCCGATATAAGTAATGATATCATCACTTCCTCTCAACATACATGGACCAGTCTGGCAAACTTCAAACATGTGTTTGCCCACAGGTTTAAGGTTATACATGCTATAGAATGTAGCCACTTCATACACTTCAATAGGTGTAATCTGCAGCAACTCTGCCACATAGTCCATCGTTTCCGAACTTAACCAACCGCCAAAACTATCCTGTGCCAGATGCAATACCGGCAATAATGCACTCTTCTGTTTTCCGTCTGGATAACGTGCCACCAGTCTTTTAAACTCGGTCATCTGTTCTTCTGAAAATCTTACCATACAAGTCAATTTGGAAATTTGGAAATTTGGAAATTTGGAAATGCCGTTTTATTAGCACATTTTCAAATCTCCAAATTTCCTCCAAAGGAGTCCTTCGGACAAATTATTATGCGTCTAGCTCTCCTGCTATCAGGTTTAAGCTACTCATTGTTACAATTGCATCACTTAACATGCCTCCCTGTATCAGTTCGGGATAAGCCTGGTAATAGATGAAGCAGGGTCTTCTGAAATGCAGGCGGAATGGTGTTCTTCCTCCATCGCTGATCAGGTAATATCCCAGTTCGCCATTACCTCCTTCTACAGAATGATACACTTCTCCTTTTGGCATATCCACTTCTCCCATCACAATTTTGAAATGCCAGATCAATGCCTCCATTTTTGTGTACACATCTTCTTTCTTGGGCAGATAATACTCAGGCACATCGGCATGATACACTTCTGCATCTGCTCCTTTAAACTCCTGAATTTTCTGGTAAGCCTGTTCGATGATGCTTAAACTCTGCCACATTTCTGCATTACGTACCAGGAAACGATCATAGTTATCGCCGGTGGTGCCAACGGGAACTGTGAAATTAAAATCCTGGTAACTGCTGTATGGACTATGAACACGTACATCATAATCAACTCCAGCAGCACGTAAGTTGGGTCCGGTAAAGCCATAATTCAATGCACGTTCTGCACTGATGCCTCCGGTACCTTGTGTACGGTCCATGAAAATGCGGTTACGGGCAAAGAGGTTTTCAAACTCTTTGAGCACTTTCGGATATTCTTTTAGGAATTTCTCGAGTTTCGTAAACGCTGTATTTGTGAAATTCCTTTCAAAACCGCCAATACGCCCAATATTAGTAGTAAGGCGGGACCCACATACTTCTTCATATATTTCATAGATTAATTCGCGGTATTGCATTACATACAGAAAGCCGGTATAAGCTCCTGTATCTACCCCTACAATGGAATTACAGATCAGGTGATCTGAAATTCGCGCCAGCTCCATAATAATTACACGCAGATAGTCTACACGCTTGGGAGTTGTAACACCCAATAATTTTTCGCAGGTAAGGTGCCAGCCCATGTTATTAATGGGGCTGCTACAATAATTCAGACGGTCGGTGATGGGTGTGATCTGGTAAAGTGGTCTGCGTTCAGCCAGTTTCTCAAATGCACGGTGTATATATCCTACTGTTTGTTCAGTAGATACCACTCTTTCACCATCCAGTTCCATGATATTCTGAAACACCCCATGTGTAGCAGGGTGTGTTGGCCCTACGTTTAACGTAGTGGTCTCTTTTTCAATGGAGCCTTCGGGTAATTTGATGTTATGTTGTTGTTGCGCTAACATAGTTGCTATCTTGATCAGCTTCTGCGCTGAATAATTCGTTTTAGTATAGTGAGTAGTGAGTAGTCAATAGTGAGTCTTACTGACTGCTCACTACTGACTACTTACTATTATTACCCCCTTCCAAACATTTCATCATCCTTATCAATTCTCGTCTGGTCTTCCAGTGGATATTCCTTTCTTAAGGGGAAATAATCCATTTCGTCTACATTCAATATGCGTTTGAGGTTGGGATGTCCAACAAAATTTACTCCATAGAAATCATAGGTTTCACGTTCCATCCAGTTGGCGGTGGAGAAGAGCTGTGAAGCGGTAAATACATCAGGTGTTGCTACTGCTGTAAATACTTTAAAACGTATCCGTACATTTTCGGTGAGGTTATGCAGGTGATATACCACTGCGAGTTCTCTTCCGGCATCATCTGGATAGTTTACGCCACACAAATCTGTCATGAAGCGAAACTGAAGTGTTTCATCGTCATACAGAAACTGTAATACTTTAAGATTCTGCTCCTTGGGCGCCTCAAAACTGAGCATACCATAAGTGTCCTCAAAGTTGTACACCAATTCACCGAATTGATCTTTCAGTTTCTGTTGTATGTATTCGTTTGTTAAAGCCATTTTCTTTCGTTTTGGCCATGGTCCATGGACTATGGTCTATTTACTGAATGCCGTAGCTATTCAGCAATGCTTTATAATGTTCGCTGTTTCTTCTGCGGATGCTTTCCTGTCCTACTAGATCCTGTATTTTCATAAAACCATCAAGAATGGCTTCAGGTCTTGGGGGGCATCCTGGCACGTAAACATCTACCGGTATTACCTGATCTATTCCCTGTAGAACACTATATGTATCAAAAATACCTCCGCTTGATGCACAGGCACCTACAGCAATTACCCAGCGGGGTTCTGCCATCTGGAGGTACACCTGACGTAAAACCGGTCCCATTTTTTTGGCGATGGTTCCCATTACCATGAGGAGGTCGCACTGGCGGGGTGAAAAACCCACACGCTCTGAACCAAAACGGGCCAGATCGTAGTGTGAACCCATGGTTGCCATGAATTCAATACCGCAGCAGGATGTAGCAAAAGGTAAAGGCCAGATGGAGTTTTTACGGGCCAGACCCACTACACTACTCAACTGGGTGGTAAAAAAACCTTCTCCGGAAAAACCTTCAGGTGCTTTTACAGTAGTAATAGCATCGGCTGTATTAGCTGGTATGGGGTTGATATTAAATCTGACTGGACGTGCCATATTCTTTCTATTGATAAATGGTTAGTTATATAACCATTTTAGCTTTTTCTTGTTGCAAAAACCTGTGAATTTGTATTCACAGTCATTCTAGTCCTCCCATTTAAGGGCGCCTTTTTTGATAATATATACAAAACCTGTCAGGAAAAACGATACGAACATCAAAACGGCCCAGAATCCATCCCAGCCCAGTTCTCTGAAATTAACGGCATAGGGGTAGAAGAAAATCACTTCCACATCGAACAACACAAACAAAATGGCAACCAGAAAATATTTGATGGCCATGGGCTGTCGGGCATCACCATGACTTTCAATACCACTGGCAAAGGTTTCCAGTTTGTCGGATGTTTTCCTTTTGGGACCCAGCCATTGAGAAACGGCGATCATGGTGGCCACAAAACCGGCTGCAAAGATTAACTGTAAACCAATAGGCAGATAGCCATAGGCATTACTGGTAGCGGAAGCGTCTAACAAAAAAATAGGCCAGTTCATGTTAAAACATTAATGTCCCGCAAAAATAAGCCTGTGAAGCATATAAAAAGAAAAACTCCCCCATATTGGGGGAGTTTTTACCGAATTATTTTTAAAGATTACCACCGGCTCCCGATGCTCCAGACGAAGCGGCTGGATTTGTGGTGGATTTACCTCCCGTGCCCTGCTGTTTCTGAGCTGCGGCGATTTCCTTTTCCACAATAGGTTTTACCTGCAAACCATATTTATCTTCCGGATAAATTGACAAAAGGTTATTTAACACTTCCAATGTTTTTGTAAAATCCTTTGCTTTATCGTGGTAGTAAGAGGCCAGATAATAGAACTGAAAAGGTAATATCCGCTGGTTTTTAGCTGGATCCTTCTTCAGGAAGTCAATGTATTGCATGATAGAAGGTACTGCTGTTCCCTTTGTTGTATCGGTATCGATAGCTACGGCAGATTGTACAGCAAATCTGTATCCATAAATCTGGTCAGGAAATTTTGAAATCATTTCATTGCTCAAACGGAATGCCTCATCTAATTCACCTGCTTTGATGGATGCATCTGTAATGTAGAAATAATCGGTAATCCCCATTTCCTTTTTAAAGCTGACCCCTTTTTTCAGCCATACAAGCTGTTTTTGAGGATTTTTAGCTTTGGCATACATATCAGAAGCCATTTTAGCATAATTGATTCTGCTGGCTGCTAAAGTATCTACCTGCATGGCTTTTTCAATAAAACCTGCAGCTACATCTTCGCTTCCGGGAAAGCGTGAGTATATTTTTATGGCCAAAATATAATACTCCGGTGTTACAGAAGCAGCATCGGCAGTAGCAAAGAATTTTTCGATGGCATCTTTTGCCTTTAAAGAATCATTTGTTCTTTCATAGTTATATGCATAAATACCATAGAGTTTTGGCATTTTATCGATACCACCAACTTCTGCTTCAATCTGTTTTACTTTTTCCAGACTTTCATTGTATTTACCTGCGCGGAACAGGTAATCGGCCACAAACAAATCAGTATTAGGGTCTTTATCTGCGTTGGCTACGAATTTATCAAGATAATCTTTAGCCTTAGGTACGTCCTTATCTGCATAATATTTATACAGTTCATAATATACACGAGGATAAGTAGCATCTGCGTTGATGGCATTAGCAAAAAACTGATCGAATAATTCTTTATTATTCTGGCTAAGATATATTTTACCAATACGATACATTGCTCTTGCGTTCTTAGGATCACGAGCAATGGCTTCCTGGTAGGCCTTTACAGCTTCACCACCATTTTCACCGCCGAGTTTCAGGTAACTGATACCCATATTGATATAGATATCCGGATTGGTTAAATCCAATGCAGCAGCCTGTTTCAGCTTTTCGATACCATAACTGGGGTCACCCAGTTTACTACCGCCATCGGCATTGGCACGACCAATAGCATTCAGGATGCCTGGATTACCTTTGCCTTTATTTCGACCTTTGGTTTCAGTAGTTGCAGTTACTGCCTGCTCAAATTTTTGCTTGGCAGAATTAATATCACCACCTTCCAGTATCTCCAGATGGCCCATACCTACCAGCAACCATGCATCGCTGCCAATTTCCTGCAAACCTTTCTGGTATACATCTTTAGCTGAAGTAATCATGGCTTTGGTAAGTTCACCAGCCTCAGCGGCAATGAGCGACTGACCGTACCAATAGATCGCCTGTGGATCTTTCGGATTGGCATCATAAGCCTTTTTCAAAGTTTCACGGGCGCTCTTGAACTTCTCGTAGTTGAGGAATTTTATTCCCTCCGCTACCTGCGCCATCAAACACTGTACAGCAAGCAAGGCTGTTACGATCAAAGAAACGGTCTTCTTCATTTGTCGGTTTTTATAGTTGTTGTGTTAATCTGCGTCTTTAATGCTTCCGGATCTTTTTCCAAATCCCATTTTAGCGGGAACCAGAAAGGCTCTCCGGAAAATCAACTGTCCTCTTTCCAGGCTCATGAAATTCATAAACCCTGTTCCAAGTCCGGCTGCATTCTCCTTCAATATATAATACAATGGACGTGCCAAAGGGTATTGTCCATATGAAATTGTTGCCTGTGAGGGCTTTGCGAATATATCTTTTTCCTCACATTTAACACATTCTACCAATCCCAATCTGATCTTTTCCAGGTATGCCAGTTGAACCGGATCATAACTGTCGGAAATCCAACTGATTCCCACAAAACCTACCACATCTTTCCTGGAAGCCACCACGTCGAGTACATTACGACTGTTTTTTGCCGCCACTACATTGGCGCCAAAAACCCCTCCTTTCAGGATACTGTCTTTTAAATAGCGTACCGTACTGGTTGCTTTATTGCCATCCATCACGGCAGTAATTTTATCCTTACCGCTCAGGATATCGCGTAGTTTGCTCAGGGTGAAGATGCTGTCGGGTGACTGCCTGTTTACAATAACGGCTACGGCATCGTATGCCAGTATACCATATTGCGGTGAATAAGACAACTGATTCTCAAAGAACGATGCTTCCTCTTTATTTAATCCGCGGGCCACAATGACCATACGGGTACTGTCTTTTTGCAAATCCCTGAAACAATCTGATTCCGGTTTATAGGAAACATTGATATTGGTTTCAGGAAATGACGATTTATGTACCCTTATCTGTTCTTCAATGACCGGTTTAAAACTCTCATCCACACTTATATTGATCGTTCCCTTAGTAGGCGAATCTGTTTCAGTCTTTATTTTATCAGGACTGCTACAGGACACCACCACCCATGAGAACAGAAACAATAAACCTATCGTATAAAAAAAACCTTTTCGCATTTTAATAATCCCGCTTAATTCCCCTGTACAACCTGAAACCACCATATAGTACCGATACTGATCCCATCAGGTAACGGTACGTTGAATCTACCAGCATTAACTGCTCAATCTTCAACTGCTCGGCCAGTAACAAAATAAAAGCCATACCCAGAATGAACACTGCCATAGACAGGTCATAAATCATCCTCATCATTCTGTAACTTTTCTTTTGCTTCTCTCTAAAATCCTGTTCCATATGGCCTTTTTTGTACCCGGGGTGGGCAATTTAGTTAATAATTTTATTTAGTCGCCGAAATCAAGTGTTCATTTTACAATAAAATATTCCTGATTTAACAGTAAGATGCTCCCATTTTATCTTTCCATAATATTCAATGTTAAACTCACGAATAACCGTTAGCTGTTTTATAGTTTTTTTTATCATGCGTAAACCATAGAGTGCGTTTACCGATTTGGCTCAACAGCTTTCTGCCCACGGAACATTATCTTTGCCCGCATGAAAGTATTGATGGTCTGCCTGGGCAATATTTGCCGGAGTCCGCTTGCAGAAGGCATTTTACAGTACAAAGCCTCCATAGCCGGGCTTAACTGGAAAGTAGACAGTGCAGGTACAGGCAATTATCATATTGGAGAACCGCCACATATTCTTTCACAGAAAGTAGCGGGTTTAAACGGCATCAATATCAGTCAACAACGCTGCCGACAGTTCAGGGCTTCGGATATGCATGATTTTGACCTGATCTATGTGATGGACCATGATAATTACAAAGAGGTAAAAAGGATGAGCGGGCCAATATGGGATGAAACAAAAACCATGTTGATACTGGATGAAATGGAAGTTGATGAGAATGCAGTACCCGATCCATGGTATGGTACAGAAAAAGATTACCACCATGTTTTCGGGCTATTATCAGCCGCCTGTGACAGGATCATTGAAAAATATGGCTCAATTAAATAAAAATGACTCTTCGTAGCCTCCCGTTCTCCCTTTCTCTTTGCTAAAAAAGCCTTGCAAAAGGCAATTTAGATTTTGTAAAGGGAAATAACAGGGAGAAAGAGAGAAAGGGAGATTACGCAGAGAGCTAACTTATTATAAAAGTATTATGAGTAAACCGAGTTTACCACAAGGAACAAGAGATTTTAGCGCGGCAGTGGTACGCAAACGCAATTATATTTTCCATACCATCCGTTCTGTATTTGAATTATATGGTTTTCAGCCATTGGAAACACCTGCCATGGAAAACCTGGATACACTTATGGGTAAATATGGTGAAGAAGGTGACAAACTGATTTTTAAAATACTCAATAACGGTCTTGATAACCCTGCTAAACATGAGCAGGCAAAAAACGATTTTGAAAAAATACTGGAAGGAAAGAACAATAAAGGAATTACAGAAAGAGCCTTGCGTTATGATCTCACGATTCCTTTTGCACGTTATGTGGCCATGAATTATGGTCAGTTAACCATGCCATTTAAAAGATACCAGTTACAACCGGTATGGCGTGCCGATCGCCCACAGAAAGGCCGCTACAGAGAGTTCTATCAATGTGATGCCGATGTGGTGGGAAGCAAGAGCCTACTGAATGAAGTAGAGCTGACACATATTTATGCTTCTGTTTTTGAACAGTTACATGTACCTGTTGAAATTCGCATCAACAGCCGTAAAATACTGGCTGCACTGGCTGAAGTATGCGGTGGCGCAGATAAAATGGTAGATATAACTGTTGCAATCGACAAGCTGGATAAAATTGGTATCGATAAAGTAAAAGAAGAACTAACCCAACGCGGCCTCAATAATGAACAGGTAGCCATTATTGAAAAATATCTAACCATCAGCGGAAGCAATGAGGAAAAAATTGCACAGCTCTCTGCATTGATTGGCAATAACGAATCAGGTATAAAAGGGCTGGAAGAAATTCAATATGTGTTGTCTAACTGTAATCTGGAAAACAGTGCTAATAAACTGGTAACCGACTTTACACTGGCACGTGGCCTGAATTATTATACGGGTATTATTTTCGAAGTAAAAGCATTGAATGTGCAGATGGGCAGTATTGGTGGCGGTGGCCGTTACGATGACCTCACCGGTTTATTTGGTGTACCCAATGTGCCGGGTGTAGGAATTAGTTTTGGCGTAGATCGTATTTATGATGTGATGGATGAGTTACAGGTTTTTCCTGATACCGTACAAATCGGCACCAAAGTATTGTTCTTTAACCTTGGCGATGCTGAAAGCAAAACTGCTTTTCGTTTAGTACAGGAACTCAGGAAAAATAATATTGCAGCAGAATTGTTTCATGAACAAAGCAAGTTCGACAAACAGTTCAAATACGCAGAAAAGAAAAATATTCCCTACGCCGTTATCATCGGTTCAAAAGAGCTCGATCAAGGCACCTGTATTGTAAAAGACCTTGCAAAGGGAACACAGAAGGAGATAGCCCAATCCGCACTTATAACTGCTATGAATGTATAGTCCATAGTCGATAGTTTATGGCCCATGATCTATGAACTATCGACTATGGACCATGAACCACTCCCTTCTATTCTGGCACAATATTGGCATACTCATAGCAAAATAACGTTATGAAATGAGCCATAACAAAGGTTGATACCAACCGGAATGTTTATTGGCGAATTCCATGTGACCAAAATCAATAAAATAAACACATGAAACAGCCAATATGGATACTAGCTGCTTGTACGCTGCTCATAATGAGTTGTGGAAGAAAAACAGTGCCGGCGAAAACAACCACCACAAAAACAACAAATACTCCCGTTGTAAAAGCACCCGAGAATAAAGATTTTCCCGTAACACCTGCACCTGTAAAAGAGGAGAAAGAAAAAACGGACACGAAAAAAGAAACAAAGGAAGAGCTGTTGCCCATGGTTGTAATTGACGGAATGGGCAATATTATTACCCCAAAAGAAAAATTACCGGAAGATATTGCTGCCAAAGCCGACTACCGGATATTAAGCCGTGCTTTTACACCAAACCAACGTACCAATCTTATTTATCGGTATAAAATAGTTCCACCACGAATTTTATTTGTACCTGAGAACTATATTAAAACAACTACAAGAGGCAAGTATGTAGTGTACAGAAAAAAATTCTGGTACTGGCAGAAGGAAGACGGGTTATTTTATTTGGATGAGACTTATTATAAGTAGCGCGTATTCACCGCAGACCCACCTCGCGGGCGGACAAGGAAAGGAGTTAAGGGAGTTTGCGCAGAGGAGAATGCATAAATAATAAAAGGGCAAGTATAGGCCCTTTTATTATTTATGTTGAATCCAATTAAAATTATTTAAGCTGGAAAAACGATTGTCGTTTCAGCAATATCGCTGAAGCATGATTTAAGGCAATACCATCCGACTTTGTTCCTTCCAGTACATAGCCACCGGCGTTGATATTTACACCAATTATTTTTTTATTGGAATCTCTTTTAAACTGCGCAGTTCCATCAAATGCAGTGATTGAAAACTGGTCCTCTCCTGTTTTAACCAGCGGTGAATTACCTACACTGGAGCCCATTACGAGCGCTTCGCCTTCCATACTTACTATTACTTCGGTAACAACACTTCCATCAGGAAATTTGTACTTACCTACAAAATCATTTAAAGTGCTGTCTTTGGTTTGTGCTTGTACAAATGCAACTGCACTCAGTAAAAGGCAGAGCATCATCAACTTTTTCATGTAAATCAGGTTTTAGTTGTTAGCGTAACGGTTTTGGAATGCAAAAGTTACAAAAAAAATCAGAAAACAAACAGTTTCCAATTTCTATTGTACTAAAAGTAAGCATTCCTTAACCTGATAATTATAGAAGTTGCAAGGAAGTATAGTAATACAATTCACCATATTCCAACTGTACAATAAACAACTAGTTATTCAATCCCTATTTCATTCAAAAATTAAACCGAAAAGTATCAAAGATCTGTCCTTGCAATTACTCCTTAACGTGTTGTGCTATTTATATATTTAGAAAATTAAGGAGGTACTTTAAAAAACTGCAAGTATGAGCCAGCTAAAAAGAATAATTTTTAATCAGTCCCTGTGTACGGGCCTCATTGGGGTCGGTGTCAAGCGCAGCGAAGACAGATAAGATCATGCGCAGCAGATCTGATCAGAGGCCAATGTCCGCCTGAGGCGGAGTAACAGGGACGGTCCCGACTAAGTCGGGAGGCCCAGGAGCAATAATGAGTTTTGAATATTAAGGTGATTGATTTAAATAGCACAACACGTTACTACTTAATTACGAGTCTGTATGCATACCCACTATTACCCGTTGCCGTTGGCAACTCTGTCAACACACCATTTTTCCAGTATACCGACTTAGCGCTATTACCACTTCCATCAGGAACACTTCCAATTACATATACATCACTACCATCTACCCCAATACCATATACGCTTACTACTCCTTGCGTTGTACTATTGCTTAACATGGTTTTAGTGCCATTTTTCCAGCTGGCAGCATTATAAATATTAGACCCGGTAGATACTGCACCGGCAGCATAAACATCAGTTCCATTAATAGCTATCCCGTAACACCAGCTACTTTCTGAAATAAGACTTGTTGCCACCCCATTTTTCCAATATGCGGCTTTGTCATTTAACTGACCTGCACAAAACACATCGTTCCCTGCAACAACAATGCGATGAACGGTTGAGTAAGTACCAGGATCTGAGTTAAGTGTAACGGCTACGCCGTTTTTCCAGTATTTCGGAAGCCTGTTATACGGACTTGCAGATGCTGTTTCATATCCGGCTATATAAACATCGTTACCAACAACAGTCATATCATAAGGCCTGGCGTCTGTTGCAGAAGGTCCTGTATTTGTGGTTAGAGATGTTACAGTGCCATTTTTCCATTGAATCACTTTAGGTACTCCACCGGAAGGATATTCCAAACCTGCCAAATAAATATCATTACCGCTAACCGCTAAACAATTATAGTAAACACCACCGGCCAGTGAAACAGACTGTAATTCAACTCCATTTTTGTAAATAACAGCAGTTAATGTTCCTCCTGCAATGGGCTGTTTACTCGCTAAAACATATACATCTGTTCCAGAAACCTCTAAATCTTCCCCGTAAATTTTCGAAGTTGACACATCTCCTAATGTAGTTGGAACATCGTTTACAAAATATTTAGCACTAGCAGTATTCGCAGTATTGTTATATTCATTAGACAGAATATAGCGTGTCTTTACTACTGGCTGCACTTCACTGTTACGGCTGCATGAGGACATTATTGCACTTGTTATTACTAAAATGAACAGATTCAGAATTAGTTTTTTCATGCTATTGATTTTCAGATTTATTTTGAAATATTTATACTGTTTTCTGTGCGCAGCCTTAATTGATGAAGTGTTCTGTCTTGTCGGTTAAATAAAATTGAAGCGACACTTTAACTTTTATTCTTCTTAATAATTGCCAGCAGTGCTTTGTTATCAGGATAAGCTACCAATGCCTGTTTGCCTTTTTGAATGGCATCGTCAATCCCGTCAATGGAAGGGAAAAGTTTTTTTACTGCCTCCAGATAGGTTATGATGCTTTTAATTGCCTGCAAGCTGCCTTTAGCCCTACAAACCAAATGTTCAACCGGCTCCTTTGCATCCGAAGAAAATGTTCCCTGCTTTTCTATATAACCAATATGATATTCAATCTCCGTTACTTGAGCAGTTACTCCCCTTTTTTTGAAGTCGTTCTCAGCTTTAGTCATTTGTTTGGCATCTGTTCTTCCACTTATAAATTGTTCTACAAATTCACTAAACTGAGCAATCCGCGTATTATTAAGTTCCGCATATTCATTGCAGGGTGAAGCGGCAAAGTAATCGCGCAACACTTCTGGTTGAATAAAATTCATCAGAAACTTAGCCGTTCGTTTTCCGGTTACAGTGTCCTTGAGAATTTTTTCATACGGGTTTGCGGCTGCATCGAATTTTGGATTACCACCTCTTGCTTGTGAATAGCCACCTACCAGAAAAAAGAATTGTACAATAACGAAGAAGCATATTTTTTTCATTTCTACAGAAGATTATTTTATTTGGTTAAATTTTCACAAGCAAGTGTAATTGGATGGGTTGGCATTATTAATAAAGGAGCGCTGTATTTACTTCCTCCTTCGTATGTAGAACGTATATATCCACTTGCAATAGCACAAGTACCGTCTGCTTTTTTAATAGCGAGGTTTACTTCTGCTTCTTTGTGCAGAGGAATACCCAACTCATTTTTTTCAAGTGTCCAAAGACTGGTAATATGAACTTTTGTTACCACCAGTTTCTCCGCCTCCCAAATTTGTTCGTACTGTTTCTTTACACTTGCCTCAATTGCAGCATCCCCAAAAACTGCTTTCTTCATTCGCAGGTTTTTTACATACTCTACCTGGTTCTTTTCCATCTTTGCCATATATGCTTCCCTACTCCCATATTTCTCAATGGCAGCTTTCACTTCTTCTAATTTTTCTTCCAACGACAATGCTTCAGGATATACTTTCATCGCCGAAACAATAAATGCTTTGTAGAGATACAGATCCTGCATAAAGGAAACTGCTGTTAATGAACGCCAGTTTTTAAATCCGTCTGCGGCTTTTTCAATTGCAGTTGATAAACTTCTTACCTGTACTGTTACATCTTTATAAGACTCTTTGGTTATGATAGCCGTTGGCTTGGATTTGATAAACTCTTCCACTTTTTCCTCATATTCTTTTATTACTTTATCGCTCTCGGATAATGCACCTATCACTTCAGCTTTAACTTCTGCTTTATCTCCCGGCACATTCAACCTGCCTTTTTTAAATAGAAATGGCTCTTTGAATAAAATGTCGACATACTTCATGGTTGCCTGAGCTCCATCACGTGTGTAACCTGCTTTTTGTGCAAAAGAGCCAATCATCACCAAAAAGAAAAGACAGCTTACAACTATTTTCTGCTTCATATACTTTACCAATAAGTTTATAGGGGGTAAAAATATTCCAGCGCATGATTGAGCCTGGAATCCATTCATCTCTGTAACAGTCTAATTATTAAATGCAGGAATCTGATAGATAAGTGTTCCCAAAAGAACTCAGCATATATTCCTTTATGAGTGCATAAAATGACAAACGATAAACCCGGAGCTGGTTTATCGTTTACAAAAGAAGTATGATTATCTTCTGTACCTCGTAAAAAAGAGGCAATTATTCGTATAGAAGAAAATGAAAAAATGGTTCAGTCAAAAGCCTGTGTTAAGCATCATTTTTTGTATCACTTAACCCAATCCTTCATACACTACTGCTGCACCCTGACCAACGCCTACACACATGGTAGCCAGTCCGTATTTAGATTTTCGTCTGCTCATTTCATGCAACAATGTGGCTGAAATACGCACACCACTACAACCCAATGGGTGACCGATGGCAATTGATCCCCCATTCACGTTTACTTTTGAAGCATCGAGTTCGAGGTCTTTCATACATGCCAGACTTTGTGAAGCAAATGCCTCATTTAATTCAACCAGATCAAGGTCTTTTACTGATAAACCCGCTCTTATCATAGCTTTTTGAGAAGCAGGTACCGGACCAATACCCATAATAGCAGGATCTACACCGGCAACACCCATACTTACAACTCTTGCCATTGGTGTAAGGTTGAATAATTTCACAGCTTCTTCACTTGCCAGTATCATGGCAGCAGCACCATCATTTATCCCAGATGAATTTCCCGCAGTTACTGTTCCGTCTTTTGCAAATGCAGGTTTTAATGCTGCTAATTTTTCGATGGAAGTTTCACGAGGGTGTTCATCCTGATTAAACCATGATATCAATCTGTCGTTAATCATCTCCACAGCCACGATTTCGTCATCCCATTTTCCGGCCTGCAATGCTGCAGAATATTTTTGTTGCGACGATAGCGCAAAAGCATCCTGTTCCTCTCTTGTAATTGCCCAATCCTTCGCCACGTTTTCTGCAGTTTCACCCATACTATAGGGATGATACATGGATGCCAGTTTTTTGTTTACAAAACGCCATCCAATGGTTGTATCAAATGTTTCTACTTTTCTACTGAAAGCACCTTCTGCCTTGGCTGTAACAAAAGGTGCACGGGTCATGCTCTCTACACCTCCAGCAATGTATAACATTCCTTCGCCACACATAATAGCACGGGATGCATCCATTACGGCCTGCAATCCGCTGGCACATAAACGGTTTACCGTATTTCCTCCAACAGTAACGGGCAAACCGGCCAGTAAAGCCGCCATACGGGCCACATCTCTGTTGTCTTCACCTGCCTGGTTGGCTGCGCCGGCAATAATATCTTCAAAAGCAGCAGGATCTATGGTATTGTTTCTTTGTAATAAAGCAGTAATTACATGCGCCAGAAGGTCATCCGGACGAATAGAACTTAATTTCCCGCCATAACGTCCAATCGGTGTGCGTACTACATCTATAACATAACAAGCATTCATAAAGCAATAATTGATGCGCAAGATAAGAGGAATGAAACAGAGAAATAAGAAATAAGGAATGAGAAAGGAAGAAACAAAGGACAGGGGACAAGGAACAAGATGATAAGGCGAATTGTGATATAATGTGGTTTTCTTGAACCCTGGTACTTGCTCCTTGTTTCTTACTTTCTTATTCCCCTGTTCCTTATTTCTCTGTTTCTTGGGTATCTTTGCAGGATGAATACGGAACTACCAAATATCAGGCACCTGAGTATCAATGACTTGGAAGATTATTTCAATGGCATTGGAGAGAAGAAATTCAGGGTGAAACAGGTGCATGAGTGGTTATGGCAGAAACATGCACACAGTTTTGATGACATGACCAACCTGAGCAAGGACCTGCGCGCCAAACTTGCACAGAACTTTACCTTACCCGCTTTAAGGGTCGATGCTGTTCAGTACAGTGAAGATGGCACCATTAAAAGCCGTTTTCGTACACACGATAATCACCTGATTGAAGGTGTATTGATTCCTACCGATGAAAGAAAAACAGCCTGCGTTTCCTCACAGATTGGTTGCAGTCTGAGTTGTAAATTCTGCGCAACGGGTTATATGGATCGTAAACGTAACCTTACCTACGATGAGATTTACGATCAGGTGGTGCTGATTAATAAAGAAAGTGAAGAGAAGTTTCAGAAGAAATTATCCAATATTGTTTTCATGGGTATGGGTGAACCATTACTCAATTACGGCAACGTACTGAAAGCTATTGAACGTATATCGGCAGAAGACGGATTGTTTATGAGTCCGAGAAGGATCACTGTCTCCACTGCCGGTGTTGCCAAAGCCATTCGCAAACTGGGCGATGATCAGGTTCGTTTTAAGCTGGCACTTTCTTTACATGCAGCGAATGATGCCAAGCGTAATGAAATTATGCCAATCAATGAAACCAATAACATCAAAGTATTGATTGATGCGCTGAATTATTTCTATAAACAAACAGGCAACGAGATCACTTTCGAATATATTCTCTTCAAAAATTTTAATGATTCTCAGAAAGATGCGGAAGAACTGGTAAAAATTTATCGCCAGGTACCGGCCGATCTTGTAAATATTATTGAATACAACCCGATTGATGCTTTCAGGTTCACCAAACCCGATGAAGAGGGCATACAAAATTTCATGCAGTTTCTTGAATCAAACCGTGTAAATGCACGCCTGAGAAGAAGCCGCGGAAAAGACATTGATGCCGCTTGCGGGCAATTGGCAAACAAAGGCTGAAGCAGGTTACAAGGTTCAAGCCACAAGCTACAAGATGAATGAAACTGACTTTAAGATTTACTTGTAGCTTGAAGCCTGCAGCTTGAACCTTATTTCTCCTGATCCTGTTGTAAAACAGCAAAACAAAAACAATGAAAAAAAGAACAGACAATTTCAACAAGTTTGCCGACAAAAAGAAAGGCAGTGCCATTAAAGAAGCATTCCGCCAGGAAAAGAAAAAAATAAAAGCTGAAGCCAGAGCCGCAGGTGAAGAAATGCGGAAAAAGAAGATTGAAAAAATGAGGGGGGAGCAGGAGAAAGCTACTAGCTTCAAGCCGCAAGCTGCTAGCAAGGGAAAAGGGAAAGCTGCGGGCTTTGAGCCACGAGCTGCGAGCCATAAGGCTGGTAAGAAACATACAGACTCAAAAAATACAGTTAAAGATCCAGTAGCTCCTAATATACCTGCTCAAGGTAAAAGTGGTGATGAACAGATGCCTTTGAATAAATTTATTGCGCATGCAGGTGTTTGTGGTAGAAGAGAAGCTGCTGAACTGGTGAAAGATGGTAAAGTAACCGTGAATGGCGATAAAGTATTTGAGCCCGGCTATAAAGTATCTTCCAAAGACAAAGTATTAGTAAAAGGCAAACAGGTATTTCTACAAAGAAATGCGGTCTACATTTTATTGAATAAACCCAAAGATTATATCACAACAGCCAACGACCCTCAGGGACGAAAGACTGTTCTCGATCTCATTAAAAATGCCACTCCGGAAAGGGTATATCCGGTTGGTCGTTTAGACAGAAATACAACCGGTGTGCTTATTCTCACCAACGACGGTGAACTGGCGCAAAAACTTACACACCCTTCTTTTGAAGTAAAAAAAATATATGAGGTTACACTGGATAAACCTGTCATAAAGAAGGATCTGGAAGCTATTCTGAGTGGCGTTACTTTAGAAGATGGTTTTGTTCAGGCCGACTCGGTTGGTTATGCAGACGACAAACAAAAAAATATTGTAGGTATTGAAATACATAGTGGCCGCAACAGAATTGTTCGTCGCATTTTTGAACACCTGGGTTATGATGTGAAAGGACTGGACCGTGTTATGTTTGCAAACCTCACCAAAAAGAATGTAGATCGCGGCAAATGGCGTTTCCTGAATGAGAAAGAAGTGAGGTTGCTGAAGTTCATGAACAACTCCTTTTTGAAGAAAAAAGCTAATGGCTAATAGCTCATGGCATATAGTAAAAACCATTTGCCATGAACCATAGGCTATATGTCTTCATCACTAATCACAAGCTCACAACATGCGTCCAGATATTATATTCGAAAACTCTTTTTTCGTTGTGGTTAATAAACCTTCCGGGTTACTGAGTATTCCTGACCGTTTAGGACAGGAACCTTCTTTGAAGGATTTCTTAAAAGCGCGATACGAAAATATTTATACTGTTCACCGTTTAGATAAAGACACCAGCGGCATCATTGTCTTCGCTAAAGATGAAGATGCGCACAAACAACTTTCTCTACTATTTGAAGGAAGAGAAGTAGAGAAATTTTATCTGGGTCTTGTTCATGGTAAGCTCATGAATGATAGCGGCACTATTGATGCTGCCATTATGGAGCATCCGGGTAAGGTTGGAAAAATGATTACGCATGTAAAAGGTAAAAACTCACTTACCGATTATACCGTTGTAGAAAGTTTTCGTTTATATAGCTGGTTGCAGTTTCAGATTCATACCGGTCGTACCCACCAGATTCGTGTTCATATGCAGCACCTCGGACACCCTATTGTTTGCGATGAATTGTATGGCGACCCTTCCCCTATTTTATTGTCGACCCTCAAAAAGAAATTCAAGTTATCGAAACACGATGATGAGGAAAGACCACTCATGAACAGACTCGCTCTTCACTCGCACAGATTGAGCTTTACCTTGAATGGAGAAAAATTTGAGCTCGAAGCGGAACTACCCAAAGATTTGAGGGCTATGTTGGCGCAGTTAAGAAAGCTGAAATAACGGAGGAATAAGAAATAGGAAGTAGGAAATATTTTCCTTTCTTATTTCCTACTTCCTATTTCTTATTTCTTATTTCTTATTTCTTATTTCTTATTATTTTCTTCTGCTCAACGCCCGGTTTACTTTTACTATTTCTCGTAGTTTTCAAGATACACATTAACTATACCCTTTCGCGAATAGAGGGTTACCCTTCCGGGTACCTGAAGGGGTTGGGGATGAGTAGCGAATGAACTACGAATGAAGTGTGAATGACAAACGGACTTATAACGGACTGATAGCGGACTGATAACGGAGATAAACCGCAGAAACATTGAAATGTTAAATAAATTTTGTATATTTATACAAAACCGTTTTATGGCCCGGCAAAATAACATTCTTCAGCTAACGGGAACTGTTGGTAAGATGGTTCACTACAAGCGTCATGGCGAATATTTTACGCGTAGAAAACCGGATGAAATAAAACAAACGGATAACACACGAAAAGCCAGCACCGAATTTGGTCGTGCCAGTGCTGCGGCTTCTATGTTACTGAAAGGTTTTTATCCGTTGCTCAGGCAGGTACCTCATACCAATGCGTATAATCATTTAACCAGTGCATTCACCAAAATAATCAACAGCAATACTACCAAGGCCATTGGTAAAAGAATAGTTACCGACGGGAACCCGGCTCCTCTGCACCAGTTCAGATTTAATGATGACTGTTCTTTAGGACGTGTTTTGAAAATTCAGTTACCTGCAATCCGGGTAATACCCAAATCTGCTGTTTGTTTCGACCTGCCTTCTTTTTGTCCGGAAGATGTTTGTTTAGAAAAATCCAATGCAAAAGCTATCCGCATTGAACTCATCTGTATGGTAAGCGATTTTTTGCTGGACGAAGGAACCATTTTTCGTTTTGACGAATTAGACCTTGCACTGGAAAACAAATCTTTTGAAGGTGGCACGGTTAGCATTCCACTCTCTGGCACCAATAATAAACTGCTGATATGGGGTATGAGTGTTCACTATCTCAGTAAGAACAGGACTCCTTATCAAAATAAGAAGTTTACTGCTTTTGATATTATTGATGCATTTCTGATCAAGAAAGGCGAAAGAGTTGTTTTTACGCCGCCCGAACAGAATGTTGCTACAGAACAAACTGAAAAAGTTGAGCGGCGGCCGTGGAAGTTTAGGAAAACAGAGGAATAAGAAAGTGAGATATCCATACTTTCTTATTCTTTGTTTCTCTGTTTTATACTCCTCGGATCTTTCAGGTCTTTTAATATAGACTCCGCTACTTTAGGATTCACAATGACTTTATCATGTTCAAAATCGAGTTTAATACGCCATTTCTGGAGTGTATTTACGCCGATGATAGCTTCTTCACTTAAACCCGGCACCACCATGAACTCATCGCTGAGACGAATATCTTCATGATAAAAATCGGCCCGCATGGCTTCTTCTACCACAACAGAATGAGATTCACTTGCAGTAGCAATCCTCATTGGCTCGTATAATTTAGCAGGTGTTTCTATTTCATGAGCGGTCTCTGTGCTAAGACATGAATAGGTTGCACCGCTATCAAATAAAGCGTACACCATTTTCTCTCCTTTTGAACCAGTAAACCTGAGTGGAATTCGAATAATACCCATAACCATTTGTTTTTTTACGATTAAAAAAATAATCGTAGTCTTTCTTTCGAAATACAAGGTAATGGTTGATTTTGTAGAAATAAAAAATAATGCACCTCACTATAACCTGTGGCGCAGTGAATTGAAAAAAAGTTTGTTCACTACGGCGGAGGAAGATTTGGAAACAGAGAAATAAGAAATAAGGAATAAGAAATGAGAAAGTGGGATTATGTTCCTTTCTCATTTCTTATTCCTTATTTCTCTGTTTCTTATTTCTTACTCCTGTTTATACACCACCCCGTTTTTCATCACAAATTTCACCTTACCCATTGAGCGGATATCTTTTACGGGGTCGCCGTCGATGGCAATAATGTCGGCGAGTTTATCTTTTTCTATTACACCAATTCTATCGTCACCTAATAAATCGGCAGCATATAAGGTGGCTGAGCGAATGGTTTCCAGTGCGGGCATTCCGCCTTCATTCATGTACACAAATTCTAACCAGTTTTTACCGTGTGCATATACACCTGCATCGGTACCAAACGCAATTTTTACACCGGCTTTATATGCATTGGCAAATGTGCCCTGTATTTTTGGTCCGATAGCCAATGCTTTGGGGGTTACCAGTTCATGATAATAGCCGGGTTTCTTTGCAGAATCGGCCACCGATCTTCCCGCTGTAATAGTAGGTACATAATAAGTACCCATTTTTTTCATGAGTGTCATCACTTCATCTGTCATATAAGTTCCATGTTCAATGGAGTTAACGCCTGCATTCACTGCGCGTTTCATGGCCTCGGTACCATGGCAATGCGCTGCTACTTTAAACCCATAATCTTTTGCCGTTTCTACTATTGCTTTTATTTCAGCTTCAGTAAACTGTGGGTTCTCACCGCTCTTTGCCACACTCAACACTCCACCAGATGCCGTAATTTTTATTACATCACTCCCCTCTTTATACCTTTGTCTTACGGCTTTAGCTGCTTCATCGGCTCCATTTACCACACCTGCATCGGGTCCGGGATCTCCCATTAAATCTCTTCTGTAGCCATTTGTTGGATCAGCATGTCCGCCGGTTGTTGCGATAGATTTTCCGGCCGTGTACACACGTGGCCCCTTGATTAATCCTTTATTGATGGCATTGCGCAATGAGATATTTACACCACTTCCACCCAGGTCTCGTACTGCAGTAAAACCAGTCATTAATGTTCTTTCAGCAAAAACAACAGACTGGTATGCATAATCAGCCGGATTGAATGTAAAGGTTTCCATGTATTTACCCGGATTGGTTTCGCTTTCCATGTGTACATGCATATCTATCAAACCCGGCATTACTGTTTTCGATTTCAGGTCTATTATTTTATCGCTGCCAGTTGTCTGGGCATACCCTTTCTGCACATCCACGATTTTATTACCATCGGTTATTATGGTCATTTCTTTCAGCAATTGCAGGTTTTTAACATCTACTAACTGTCCGCAATGAATAACGGTTCTTTGAGCAGTAAGCGATAGTGTGTACTGAAACGCGATCAACAATAAAATAATCTTTCTCATATGTTGGAATTATTCTCTGAAAATAGGCAGAAAAAAGGGTATAAATACCAAAGCCCTGTAACAAAAGAATTTCTTTGCTTCAGGGCTTTGACACATGGATTCTAAAAATATTATTTATTGGGCTGTGGCGTATACCGTAAATAGGGTTTCACGATATTCAGTCCTTTAGGAAATTTCTCCAGTGCAGCTTCTGTACTTACCGCTGGTACTACAATAACATCTTCTCCATCTTTCCAGTCAGCCGGTGTTGCCACACTATAATTTGCTGTTAACTGCAATGAGTCGATTACCCTTAACACTTCATGAAAATTACGACCCGTTGATGCAGGATAAGTAATCATCAGTTTCACTTTTTTATCCGGCCCAATAATAAACAGGGATCGTACAGTAAATGTTTCCGATGCGTTGGGGTGAATCATTCCGTAAGTATTGGCAATACTTTTATCGGCATCAGCTATAATGGGAAAACCCACCGTTACGTTTTGTGTTTCATTGATATCATTAATCCAACCCTGGTGTTTATCGAGCGCATCAACACTCAGCGCCAGCACTTTTACGCTTCGCTTCGCAAATTCTTCCTGTAGTAATGCTGTCTTTCCAAGCTCTGTTGTACATACTGGTGTGTAATCAGCAGGATGTGAAAAAAGAATACCCCACCCATCTCCCAGGTAATTGTAAAAATCAATTTCACCCATTGTGGTTTGAGCAGTAAAGTTTGGGGCGATATCGCCCAGTCGGAGACTCATAAGCATTATTTTAAGGGTTTGGAAATGCCATGGAAGTATTGCTATTCTCGCTTACGTACCGTTCTAGCCTTTTTAAGCGCCGTCTTACCAAACTTATTCTTCACATCATCGATAGCCTTATAAAGTTCATTCTTTTTTTCCGAATCATCAAACAGGCTTCCCTGAACAGCATGACTGGTCAATTCGCTCAATCGCACACCCAATAAACGAACGGGTTGTCCTTTACGGTAGAGTTTATGAAAAAGACCAATGGCAACAGGTATCAGTTCATCATCCCTCAATGTATAATCAATGCTAGTTTGTTTGGATGTGGTTTCAAAATCGGGGTAACGTATTTTCACTGCTATACAGCCGGTTAATTTTTCATCGCGGCGCAATTCATACGCTACTTTTTCTGTCATACGAACCAATTCACTCAACAGAAAATCAACATCAGTTTTATTTGCTTCAAAAGTATTTTCTGTTGAAATGGATTTCGCTTCATGATAGGCATGTACTTCTCCGTTGTGTATACCCTGCGATTTATACCACAAATCAGCACCCCATTTTCCCAGTTTTTTTTCCAGCACTTCAATCGCCGTTTCACTTACATCGCGAATGGTATGAATACCCATTGCCTGTAAAGTTTTAAACGTGTTTTCACCTACACCTGAAAATTTATTCACGGGTAATGGTGCGAGAAATGCCTTTTCCATGCCTGGTTTTACAAACAGATAACCATTGGGTTTTGCTTCATCCGTAGCAATTTTAGCCACCATTTTATTGGTGGCCAGTCCGAACGAAATAGGCAGTTGTGTTTGTTCCATAATTTCAGTCCGCAGGTCGATGGTCCACTGGTAAGGATCAAAAAAACGATCCATCCCCGTCAGGTCAATAAAAAATTCGTCGATAGATGCTTTTTCAAACAAAGGTGCTTTTGCCGCTATAATTTCTGTTACCCATCTGGAATAACGACTGTACTCGCCCCTTGTACCCCGAACCAATATAGCATGCGGACATAAACGCATGGCCGTTTTCATAGGCATGGCACTTTTCACACCAAATTTCCGGGCCTCATAACTACAGGTAGTAACCACTCCCCTGTCTCTCGAACCGCCAACTATTACCGCCTTTCCTTTCAGTGTAGGATCGTTCAGCATCTCAACACTTACAAAGAAAGAATCGAGATCAAAATGGGCAATATAACGTTGTGGGGATGTCATGTACACAGCTAAGATAAAACTTAAGACTGTCTATCCCGAAACAATCCCCCGTTTATGTGATTGTAACACCAGCCAGTGTTTGTAGGTTTGACTTCAAATTGCACTTGATGAAAATTGTTGTTTCTACGCTTTTATTATTATTTACGATTGCTGTTTCCGGGCAACAGCCTATTGCTTTTGAGCAAAAACACCCACAAGATTTCTATTTTAAAAAAATTGCAAAAGAACTGGTTAAGAATGATGTTGGATTCTGGTTAGAAACCATGGAAGCCTCACATGTAAACCTTTATCATGCTATTAGCAAATCCGGCTTATTATCATTGTCTGTAGATTTGTTGAATCAATATACCGACAGCCTCTCACATACCGAAACCGTTTTATTATTCAGCCGCCTGAGTGCCGCTTTGAATGAAGGACATCTGGGTCTGGTTAGTAGCCGTATAACAGATAGCCTGTATAATAACAGTTTACGTTTCCCTTTTATGATTCGCAAAGCAGAGAAAGATGGCTGGCATATTTCTTATGATCTCAGTGCGGCGCAACAGCTTGAAATGAATGATAAAATCATTCGGATCAATGGCGTTGCCATTGAAGAACTAAATAAACGTTATCTCCGCTTATTTGGCGGCCTCGATACCTGGAAACATGAACAGATTGGTTTTTATAGTCGCAAACTTTTGTTTCTGGATGGCATACACAGCCCCTTCCATATTGAAGCCATTAAAGAAAATGGAGAAAAGCGAAGTTTTACTGTTGATGGTTTTTCACGTGCACAAGCCGATAGTATTAATCGTTCACTGGCAGCAAAAATGAACAGTCAGGGAAATAAACCTTATGAATTTCGTTTTTTACCAGAAGGCATTGGCTATCTCAACTATAGAAGTATGCGTAATGATAAAGCTGAACCATTTGAAAAATTTCTTGTCGAAACTTTTATGCGTTTAAAAGACAGCAGCGCCAAAGGATTAATCATCGACCTGCGTGAGAATGGTGGTGGCGATTCGCAGTTGGGAGAATTATTGCTTCGTTATTTCAATCGCAAACCTTACATTTTTGCCGGGGGTATGAAATGGAAAATCAGTGCCCCTTATAAAACCTTCCTGAAAGGACAGGCTAATTATAATGAGGCTGACAATCGTTTTTATATGAGTCAGAAAGATGGTGAAACTTATGTGTACATCAATAAAGAATTAAAGAAACCGGAAGCCAAAGAACCTTTCTTTTCCGGTAAAGTAGCATTCCTGATTGGTACCGGTACTTTTTCAAGTGCCAATATGCTGGCCGATGGAGTAGTGAGTTACCAGCTTGCCAAAACTTTTGGTGAACCTACCGGAGAATCGCCCAACGATTTTGGAGAGATGTACAATTTCATGTTACCCAACAGTTATGTTATTGCCCGAGGTTCTACAAAAATGTTTACCAGAGCCAATAAAGATGAGAAAGATTTCGGACCGGTTGTGCCAGATGTAATGGTACGTCCAACTGCAGCAGACCTGAAACTCAAAAAAGACAGGGTATTGGAAACTGCCGTAAATTGGATATTAAATCAATAACGCATCTTGAACGCCGATTCATCCGTTTTAACTGAACTCAGACAGTTCTGCAATAAGATCCATCTTTTACAGGATGATGAGTGGAACGATTTTGCAAACTGCTGGCAGCCCTTTTCAGCAAAAAGAAAAACCATTCTCACCAAACAGGGAGAAACCGAGCGTTACTTATACTTTGTAACAGAAGGTGTGCAACGTGCTTTTTATGCAGGTGATCAGGAGAAAGAAGCAACCATTGTATTTACTTATCCTTTTTCTTTCTCCGGAGTTGCCGATTCTTTTTTAACACAAACTCCTTCCCGTTATTTTTTCGAAACACTTACCAAAAGCGAATTTATCAGAACCACTTACCAGCAGGTAAACGACTTAATGATGCGTTACCATAATTTTGAAACCCTGATCAGAAAAGCCACCAGTTTCTCTCTGGCAGGTGTATTGGAAAGACAGATTGAACTACAATGTTTTTCTGCCGAAGAAAAATTCAAAGTATTACTCAGCAGAAGTCCACATGTGCTCAGGCTTATACCGCATAAATACCTGGCATCTTACCTCGGCATTGATGCAACTACGTTTAGTAAGTTGTTGGGGAAAGTGAGGATAGGAGGGGCGTGAGAGACGTGAGAAACGTGAGACGTGAAAAGTGAAAAGTGAAAAGTGAAAAGTGAAAGGTGAAAGGAGGGGTTGTCCTTCCGTCCTCTTTGCGCAGCGGGGAGGGTTGGGGGGAGTAGAAAAAGTGAGCAGTCAGTAGTGAGTGTGTGATACCTTACTCACTACTGATTACTCACTCCTCACCAAAATCTTGGTCTGCACCAAGATTTTAGTTGCTAAGCTGCTGCAGCTTTGCTGTAACAAAAACAAAGCAAGATGCCTACGTATTTATCAAACAAACTCCTGGTTGAATTACAGGAACAAACAGAATCATTTTTAAATAAAGCCATCAGCGAATGGCAGATGATTAAACATAGCCAGTTTGCACATAAAGCGGCACCTGAAAAATGGAGTGCCACACAATGTCTCGAACACCTGAACAGTTATGGCCGCTTTTATTTACCTGAAATGGAAAAAGCCATTCATAAAGCAAAAGAAAAGGGATGGACTTCTTCTACCCATTTCAAATCGGGCTGGCTGGGCAATTATTTTACAAAGCTCATGATGCCGGGTAACGATGGTACGGTTGGTAAAAAAATGTCGTCACCCAAAAATCATTATCCGTTAAGCAATGCAGACAGCTATAAAGTAATTGCTGAATTTATAGAGCAGCAGGAAAAATTAGTACAGTTGCTGGATGCAGCTCAGGAAATTGATTTGAATAAAGCTACCTGCTCCATTTCTATTTCTAAACTGGTAAAACTAAAACTGGGCGATACCTTCTTATTCTTCATAGCTCACCAGTACAGACATATTCTACAGGCAGAAAGAGCGTTAAAAGCAGCCGATGCCATAACAACAAGTCTATAGGCTATGGACTATTAACCCTCTCTATAAATATCAAGAAGTCCGTCGGGTAACACTACACGGATTTCTTTTTTTTCATGATCAATACCATCGAGTGTTTCTTCGTGTAGTGGTATTAAGGCTTCGTTACCTTCGAGCATGAGTTTTAATAATACCTGGTGTGGTTGTTCAATTACTTCTTCTACCGGACCCAGGTTTTCTTCTTCGTCAGTAATTACGGTATAACCCAACAGTGAAATAGGCGATGATTTGCCTGCGAGTTTGCGAAAGTCTGCATCTTTTAACCATACATTGCGGGTACTGATTCTTGCTGCTGATTCTTTGGTGTTTACTCCTTCCAGCTTTACATACATTTCATCATGATCTTTTGCTTTCGAACTTTCAATGAAGTATGGCAGGTAGGAGCCTTTTTGTTCTTCTACAAACAAGACCTTCACTTCTTTCAATGCCGTTTTTTTGCCGAGTGCATGTTGTATAATCACTTCTCCCTTCAATCCAAAACTTGCCACGATACGGCCTATGTGAATGTATGATTCCATTTTGCAAAAATAAGTGGAGAATGGCTGAAGTCTGATGTAGGATGTTTGATTTGTTTTCTTGTTCTATAAAATCAGACATCCTACATCAGACTTCAGCAATAAAAGAAAGCCCCGACATTACTATCGGGGCTTCTTTGGAGTATGTTGAACTCATCGTGATTACGCTTCGGTAGTTCCTTCAGCGGGAGCAGATTCTTCAGCTTTTGCTTCCACCTTTTTTACAACAGGTGTATAAGCTCTTCTTGCGCGCTGATTTTTTCGGTGCTCGTCATTACGACGGGTAATATTTGCTTCATGCTCATTGTGCCATGCCTGGAATTTGGTCATAGCTGTTGCATCATCAAACAGACCCAGTTTCACACCTCTTAACAGGTGTTTCAGGTACAACACTCCCTTGAAAGAGAGGATTCGGCGGACTGTATCGGTGGGTTGAGCACCTTTGTTCAACCACTCCAGGGCCTTTTGACGGTCTAACTGGATAGTTGCTGGAACAGTCAGCGGATTGTAAGTTCCGATCTTTTGGATGAACTTACCATCCCTTGGAGCACGGCCATCGGCCACTACGATAAAGTAGAACGGGCGTTTTTTGCTACCGTGTCTCTGTAATCTCATTTTTACTGCCATGTTAAATAGAAATTTATAGGCGTTAATAAATAGGGTGAATCAGGCGGCAAAAATAAGTGTTTAAACGTACAATTCCAAAGCCATATTAGAGAGAAACGTTAAGATAGTGTTACCGTATCAATACAACCGTACCTCTGAATACTTTCGTACGTCCGCCAGGGCCTGAATAGGTAAAGGTCCAAACATAGGTTCCCTGCGGCTGATCTACAGCCTTGTAGCGGCCATTCCACCCCACCTGGGGTTGTCTGGTTTCAAAAATTATCTGTCCGGCCCTATTGTAGACCCTGAAAATGAAATTGTTGATAGCTGTACTGGCCGTTGGTTTTAATATATCATTTTTACCATCTCCATTGGGTGTAAAACCGGTTGGAACATACACCGTATCACAAACCACGCCCGGAATGTTCTGTTCGGTAATGGTTACCGGGGTAGAATCAATCAAGCAGTTATTGCCATTTCTAATAAGGGCCATATAATTTCCGGGAGGCAGTCCGGAAGCCTGTTGCCCAGCCTGGTACGACTGTTGATTGATTTTATAAAAATAGGGAGCTTCTGTACCAATAACCGTTATGGTAACTTTTCCACCACCCTGCCAGCAGTCAGATGGCGTCATGCTCCATTGCACGTTTACAGGTTTGGCAACATAGGGTTGAATGGTTGCTGATCCGTTAAAAATACATCCCTGTGCATCTTTCACTGCCACGGGATAATTGCCCGCTGCAAGGTTTTCGTACTTAGTCGTATTGCTGTAAGGAGCATTATTAAAACTATAGGTGTAAGGCGTCACTGTTCCCGTAAGATTTATTTGTAATGATCCATTCGATTTACCGCCACAATCCGGCGAATTAACTATATACGAAACCACGGGTGGCGTTGTACTTTGAAGCGGTACTGTTACAGTAGTATCATAAATACAACTTGCAGTAATAATCTGTAACTGGTGTGTTCCCGCCAGCAGGTTGGTAAACTGATTGGAATTTTGAACCTGCCCACCATTTATTCTTACTCCCTGTATATTGGCTCCTCCTGCATAATTAATCGTAATTGCTCCATCTGCATTGGCACAGTTTGCGCTGGTAATATTCAAAGAACTAACAGGTATAGGTGGTTGAAATGTGCCCACCACAAAACTGGTATCGAGTACACAACCATTGGTCTCTATTACTTTTAATGATTTGACTCCGGCGCTGAGATTATTAAACTGATTTCCTGCCACATAAGCTGCATTTTCAACAGAAAAGCGCATGCCCGCATGATTACTGATATTACTGATGTTAACCGATCCTTTTAACGCGCCACAGGTATCTGGTAATGTAGCCATACTTACCTGTATCCTGTCTACATACGGCACAACCGCAAACGTATCTTTTGAACAACCTTCAGAACTCGTGACTTTTATGGAATAGTTTCCTGTTGGAAGATTAGAGAATACGGCCGTTTCTGTTGCAGGGTTATTATTGTAAGAAAAGAATAGTTTGGCCGAACCTGTGGCACTGGTGGCAGCAACCGATACTTCACCCAAACCTGAATTGGCACATTGTGGTTTGATGGTAATATTATTGATGTTGATGCCTTTCAACTCACCGGTTTCGGTAACACTCGCTGCATCGTATACTAGGAAATTAACTGTACAGAAAACACCTATAACTTGTTTATTTTCAATATCCAGTTCTATGATATCACTTCCCGTTCCTGTTAAACTATTAGAGAAAGCAAATACTTTATTTTCATTACATCCACTTGAAACATTCATAATACCATAGAAAACATAGCCAGTTGTTTCCATGTAAACTTTGCTGTCTTGAGGAGAACCGATATTTATTTCTACTAAGCAATAATTATTATTTGGACCATCGTTTTTTGCTGCCATCAATAATTTATCCTTATAGAAAATAAGATCCCCTGCAGCCGAAAAAGGAAGCGTACCTAATTTTTCTTCTTTAGTCCATCCATTCGGAAGCCGGTAAAGCACATCACCGGCAACCCAATATAGTGTACCGTTTTTATCGGAAGTCATAGCATTTCCTATTGCTTTGATACCCATTGATCTGCATAATGCTGGATTTTGCAAATCAGTTTCATATAAATCACCGGTTCCTGTATTATAGAATACTTTTTTTTTGTATTGAGCAACAGAAAACCCTGGTACATTCAGGTTACAGAAATTGGTTTTTTCTTTTGTAACACAGGCACCGTTAACAATATCAAAATCATAAAACTTCCCATCAGAAGCTACCAATACGGCAGCTTGTCCATTTACATGGTAATGGCTGATCAGTGTAGTGAATAAGAGGAATATAAAAACCAGTAGCCGCATACGATCTTATATCAGGTATGACACCCGCAAAATGAAGAATGTTGTATCGGCCGGATAATTTATCGGCGCATGCCCGGAAGTCTTCCACCCATGGGCATATTGTTCATCATCTTCATCATTTGCTTCATCTGCTCAAACTGTTTCATGAAAGCATTTACTTCAGCAATATCCTTTCCACTGCCTTTCGCAATTCTTTGTTTACGCCCCGGAGTAAGGCTATCTGGATTAGCTCTCTCATGAGGTGTCATGGAACTGATGATTGCTTCAATGCCCTTGAATGCATCATCATTAATATCTACATCTTTAATGGCTTTTCCTACTCCCGGTATCATTCCCATCAGGTCTTTCAGGTTACCCATTTTTTTAATCTGCTGTAACTGATCGAGAAAATCCTGGAAATCGAACTGGTTCTTGCGGATTTTTTTCTCCAGTTTTTTTGCCTGTACCTCATCGTATTGTGCCTGCGCTTTTTCTACGAGTGTAGTGATATCTCCCATTCCCAAAATACGCTGCGCCATCCTTTCAGGATAGAATATATCAAGCGTATCGAGTTTTTCGCCGCTGCTGACAAATTTGATGGGCTTATTAACCGTGTACTTAATCGATAATGCCGCACCACCTCTTGTATCGCCATCGAGTTTGGTTAATACCACCCCCGAAAAGTCGAGCCGATCATTAAATGCTTTTGCTGTATTCACTGCATCCTGACCAGTCATAGAGTCTACTACAAACAATATTTCCGTTGGATTTACAGCAGCTTTAATATCGGCCACTTCTTTCATCATCGCTTCATCAACAGCGAGGCGACCCGCCGTATCGATGATGACTACATTCTTATTTTTTGCTTTGGCTTCTTTAATGGCATTGAGTGCAATAGCTACTGCATCTTTATTCTCACGCTCACTGTAAATATCTACACCCACCTGTTCGGCCAATACGGTTAACTGATCTATTGCCGCAGGTCGGTAAATATCTGCAGCAACCAATAATGGCGATTTACCTTTTTTTGTTTTAAGGTAACTGGCCAGTTTCCCGGTAAATGTTGTTTTACCACTACCCTGTAATCCGGCAATCAGAATAACAGCAGGGTTTCCGGTAATATTGAATGGGGCTTCTGTACCACCCATTAATTCCGTCAACTCATCCTGCACAATTTTCACCATGAGTTGACCAGGACTGATGGCATTGATTACTTTCTCACCAACTGCTTTGTCTTTTACCTTATCGGTAAACTCTTTGGCTATTTTAAAGTTTACATCGGCATCAATTAAGGCACGACGGATATCTTTTACCGTGTTCGCGATATTGAGGTCATTAATACGCGACTCACCTTTTAGGTTTTTAAACGCTGATTCTAATCTTTCCGAGAGATTCTGAAACATAATTCACTATTTCGGGTCATTCACCAATAAAAAAGTGAACCAATCTGAGGTTCACTTTATGCGTTGCAAATATAGTACGGATTTGTTTATCCGAGATACACTTTCAGGTGTTTACACCTGCTGGTACTTCTCAGCTTGGTAATGGCTTTGTCCTTTATCTGCCGAACCCTTTCGCGGGTAAGGTTAAAACGTTCCCCAATATCTTCCAGGCTCAGTGGATTATCGACCCCGATTCCAAAGAAGAAACAAAGCACATCTTTTTGTCGTTCTGTTAATGTTTTCAGGCTTCTTTCTATTTCC
This sequence comes from Chitinophaga pinensis, assembly GCA_943372605.1. GTDB lineage: Bacteria > Bacteroidota > Bacteroidia > Chitinophagales > Chitinophagaceae > Sediminibacterium > Sediminibacterium pinensis_H. The sequence goes on from CALRZI010000005.1 coordinate 117,166, forward strand.
AACCGAAGCGATTCATAGTGTACGAGGTTTTCATCAGTTTTTTCTGCGTTGGGGTTTTCCATTACATCCATCAATGTACCGTCTTCGCCATCCGATAAAGGTGTATCCATACTCACATGTCGGAAACCTACACTCATGGTGGCCGATACTTCTTCAATGCTCAGTTCCAGCAAATCGGCCAGCTCCTGTGCCGTAGGCTCTCGCTCAAATTCCTGCTCCAGTAACTGGTAGGCTTTGCTGATGCGGTTGGTGAGTCCTACTTTATTCAATGGAAGTCTTACGATACGGCTCTGTTCGGCCAATGCCTGTAAAATGCTTTGCCTGATCCACCATACAGCGTATGAAATAAACTTAAATCCCCTTGTTTCATCAAAGCGTAATGCGGCTTTTATCAGTCCAAGATTTCCTTCATTAATCAAGTCGGGCAAGGTTAATCCCTGGTTCTGGTATTGCTTTGCTACCGAAACCACAAAACGCAGATTCGATTTCACCAAACGATCCAGCGAACGCTGGTCTCCCTGACGAATACGCATGGCTAATTGCACTTCTTCTTCCGGACTGATTAGATCTACTTTACCAATTTCCTGCAGGTATTTCTCCAGACTCTGCGATTCACGGTTCGTGATCGATTTCGTGATTTTGAGTTGACGCATACTCATGTGGAAACAGTTTTGGTTGTATGTTAGGGTTGTTTGTTTAAACTGAGATGAAGGCTAATCTCTCCTGCGCTGGCGTCTGTTCCTGTCTTTACAGCAATTTAAGCATTTTTCATATTCCATCAAAAAAAACATTTGATACAACACATTGAAAAACAATAACTTATACTCTATTAAATCATTTGTAAAAAAATACCTGCCCTAAAACACGATCCTTCACTAAAAAAACATTTGGAGGGTATAGATTATTTAATATTATTGCAGCCTTACGATTGATGGTAGTTAAAAGATAGTAATGAGCAAAAAACAGTTATTTACGTTAGAGTTTCCAGTGAGATGTTCCCCAGCCATTCTTTTTGAGTTTCTGGCCACACCCGCAGGTCTTCAGGAATGGTTTGCAGATAAAGTAGATGAATGGGAAGGTGTATATAGCTTTTCATGGAATGGTGGCACACCCGATAAAGCCTCTATTCTGGATCAGGAGCAAGATAAATTTATCCGCTTTCATTGGCTTCACACTGAGAAGAATGAATATTTTGAGTTTCGCATTGAGAAAACCGAGATATCCAATCAGACCATTTTATTGATCAAAGATTTTGCAGAAAAAAATGAGATCAAAGATCAGAGCCAGTTATGGGAATACCAGGTGAAAGAATTATTTCACAGACTGGGTGCCTGATTGGTTTTCAGGATATGTAAGAAAGCAACAATATTGTTTTCCAGTAATGGAAATAATTCATCCCACTGTTCCAGTGGGATTTTTTTTACCAGTTTAATGAAGGACCGGTCTTGCAGCCAATACATTTCATCGATTGTTTCTGCCGCTACATATGCAGTCGATTCCAATTGATGTTGCCACTGGTCTTCTCCTACAGATAAATACCAGTCTCCTTCACCTGTGTGTTGCTTTACAAAGGCTTCAACCGGCTGTCGGTACTGATTGAGATATGATCCTGCCAACTGTAATGTGACGGTACAGTAATTACCCCACCAGAAAAAACAACGGATGGCGCAGGTATCTGTTTTGGTAAATATGCGGAGATAATCGAGCATCACCCAGGGCAGATTTTGGTATTGTTCGCCCCTTGCAATTTTTGGACTAAGCACAAATAGTGGCGACCCTTCCAGTCCAAGAGCTGTAACCCTTTGCCTGATTGTTTCACTTACCGCGCCAAAGAGCAGTTCCACTTTTTTCAACACCGCATTCTTTGTTAAAATAAAGCGGGTATCCATCATCAATAATCTTTCCTCTTCCGAAAGTGTTAGTTTTGTGGGTAACATGGATTAAAGATAGTGAGGAGTGAGTAGTCAGTAGTAAGTAATCTATCGTATCTCTACTCACTACTGACTACTCACTCCTCACTGTTCACGCACCAATGCTGAAAAAACTCGATATACTCATCATCCGTTCTTTTATTGGCCCCTTTCTGGCGGCTTTTGCTATTTCATTGTTTGTACTTACCATGCAGTTTTTCTGGTTGTATATTGATGATCTGGTAGGTAAAGGACTCGATTTTCTTACAGTGATGAAACTGGTGGGCCTTGTAATGTTGTTCTGGGTGCCGATGGCTTTACCACTGGCTTTACTATTTTCTTCCATCATGACTTTTGGTAACCTGGGCGAAAGTTTTGAACTGGTGGCCATTAAAGCATCGGGCATTCCTTTATTACGTTTTATGCGCCCCTTGTTCATCATTACTATTTTTCTAAGTGGACTGGCTTTTCTTTTTTCTAATAATATTATTCCTGTAACACAGCTTAAACTCTCTTCCCTTAAATATGATATCATCGTTTCTAAACCAGCGATTGATATTAAGGAAGGTGTTTTTTACGACAAACTCGATGGTTATGTAATTAAGCTGGGTAAAAAAGAAAAGAACGACAGTGTTATTCACGATATCGTTCTGTTTGAAAAAAATTATGGGCTGCAGGATAATATGCTTATGGCCCAGTCGGGCATTATGCGTATTACACCAGATAAAAAATTCCTGGAGTTTATTCTGAAAAATGGCTGGCGTTTTGAAGAAAGAGGTCCGAGGGGAACTATCAATACAGAGTTTATCAGAATGGGCTTCAAAGAATATAAAAAAGTATTCGACCTGAAAAGTTTTCAGATGAACAAAACCGGCGACAGTGCATTTTATGATCCAAAAATGTTAACACTACGACAGTTGAATTCCGCTATCGATTCACTGGAACATATTGATACCTTCTATACCAGAAAAGCCCGCACTGAAATAACGCCTTATGTGCGTTTTGCGCGTTATGCCAATGATACTGGCTGGATTAAAACAGATACTGCTCAAATTAAAACAGCAAAAACTTTTGATGCCCTACTGCCGGATTCTTTACGCGAAAGCATTATAGATGGTACACTCGGACAGATTACCAGTATCAAAGGAAATATGGGCTTTCTTGCTTCTGATTATGAAGATAAATATAAGTCGCTGCTATATCATGAAATTGAATGGCACAGAAAATTTACCCTTTCTGTTGCCTGCATTGTGTTATTCCTGATTGGTGCTCCGTTAGGTTCCATTATCCGTAAAGGTGGGTTGGGCACACCGTTGGTATTTGCTATCATCTTCTTTGTTCTTTTTCATTTATTCAACACATTTGGAGAGAAATTCGTTCGTTCAGGTCAGGCTTCCCCATTGGAAGGTATGTGGTTGTCTACTTTAATACTCATTCCCATTGGTGCATTCCTTACTTTTAAAGCCATGCGCGATTCGCAACTTTTCAACCAGGAATTTTATTACAGAACTTTTACACGGTTACGTAAGATTTGGAATAATTTTAGGGGAGAGAAAGAAGTCCATAGACCATAGACTATGGACCATGGTCTATCCTCCTATATTCATCAATAAACTTGTATTACATGAGCCATCAACCATCACGTCGCAATTTTGTAAAGACAACAGGCAAAGCAGGATTGGCGATTGGATTGGCTGCAACACTGCCATCAGTGCTGCGTGCCGGTGTTACAGCAACCAATGAGTTTCAGCAGCAGGCATTACCATACACCTATAATGCACTTGACCCTTCGATTGACGCACTGACGATGGAAATACATTATAGCAAACATGCTGCGGCTTATGCCAAAAGTCTGGGTGAAGCCTGCACCGCAGAAGGTGTAAATACTGCCAATAAAACATTAGAGTCTGTGTTACGCAACATTTCTAAATATTCTGCGAAAATGCGTAACAATGCGGGCGGACATTATAACCATGAAATGTTCTGGCAAACCATGAAACCAGGGGGATCGGCAACACCTTCCGGACAACTGGGCAACTCCATCATACAGGCATTTGGTTCTTTTGAAGCATTCAAAACACAGTTTGCTGATGCAGCCAAAGCACGTTTTGGAAGTGGATGGGCATGGCTCATGATTAACAGTGATAATGCGCTCTCCATTGTATCAACTCCTAATCAGGATAATCCCTTAATGGATGTAAGCGAAACCTGGGGTAAGCCTTTGCTGGGGTTAGATGTATGGGAACATGCCTACTATCTGAAATACCAGAACAGAAGACCCGATTATATCAATAGCTGGTGGAACCTGGTAAACTGGGATGTGGTAGCAGCAAGAATGAATAAATAGGCGCAGTCGGAAAGTCCGTATGATATTTTTTAAAGAAAAAAAATTACAATGAAAGTTACAACAAGTTGGGTTCAGACATTGGCATTTGATGTTACAGCAGATACGGGTCAGACCGTGCGTATTGATACTACTGTTGAGAATGGTGGTTCCGGCACAGGTATGAATCCTAAAAAAATGTTACTGGGTTCTTTATGTGGTTGCAGTGGTATTGATGTAGTAGACATTCTCCATAAAATGAAAGTACCTTTTACCAAACTTGAGATTGAAGCATCTGCAGAACAAACAGATGATCATCCGAAAGTTTTCAAGTTTATTGATATGATCTATCGCTCAGATATTTCTGCCGATAACATTGACAAATTGAACAGGGCTGTGAGTTTATCGCATGAAAAATATTGCGGCATCTCTGCCATGCTTGGCAAACACTGCCCCATCAACTATAAAGTTGAATTGATATAAAATGAAAAAGCCTTGTTAGTGTAACAAGGCCTTTTTATTTCAGTCTTTCCAACCCCAGGGTGCTGGCGGTACTGGTACTTCTTTTGTGAGATCAAACTCTATACTGAATTGCCGGTCCGAACCAATTACACGTAAATTATAGGTGAACGATTTACCAGGCACCAGGTTGATCCACCAAACATTATTCGCGGCTCTCGGCAACAGATTCACTGTTTCCTGATCGGCAGGAAATACCTGCATGGTATTGGTTCCACTATTGGTAGAGAGTCCGCCATACATGGTAATCTTATCGGAGCTGCCATCTTCGTGTCGGTGATCGTGTTTTAAGAGAATACGATCTGTTGTTTTTGTCAGCACCCATGTACGTGAATAATTATTTCCTATATGAAAAGGAATACGGATACGCCCTTCCTCACAGGCTCTTACGTGCATCTGCAATTTTTTATTGGCAAAAGCGGTATCGTTGGGTGGGGCTACTGTTACTTTGCCTTCGAACGATTTACCACAGAGTTTTTTAAGTTCGCTCCAAAACTGTTCTTGACCGGATTGCGCTTTGACAAGAACTGTGAGGAACATGAATACGATATAAAAAACAGATCTTTTCATATTTTATTGATTGCCACTGAGAACACAGAATTACACAGAAAATTAGTGTTTGCCACAGGAACAGGTTTCTGTTTCGGTAGATGCTTCTGTTGCCCATGGGAAACTGAAAGCAGCGGCATTTTTTATCTGCTCCCAGTAAAATTTGGTTCTGGATTTATTGTTATTGCCTACTTCATTCATGGTATCGGCATCATATAATCTTCCGTTTACCATCGTGTATTTTACCGATTCTGTATTGCGGATATTTTCCAATGGACTCTTATCCAGCACAATCATATCGGCCAGCTTACCCACTTCAAGTGAACCGATCCACTTGTCCAATCCAAGGCTTTGTGCCGGATTAATGGTTGCTGTTTTTAAAGCCTGCAGGTTACTCATACCACCTTGCTGCATCATCCATATTTCCCAATGCACACCAATACCCTGTATTTGTCCATGTGCGCCTATATTTACATTCACACCATTGTCGTTGAGTTTTTTGGCACTTTCTGAAGTCAGTATATGTCCATTTTTATATTCTTCTTCCGGCAGCATGGTTCGGTGACGACTGCGGGTATCGATTACTGTACGTGGTGTAAAACGAAGTAATCTTTCTTTCTCCCACACATTGGTATGCTGGTACCAATAATATTCACCACTTACACCTGCATAGTTTACAATCAGTGTAGGTGTATAGGCTGTTTTAGCTTCTTTCCAAAGATTAATCACATCACTATACAAAGGTGCAACCGGAATATTATGTTCAATGGTTGTATGTCCATCCATTACCATCGTCATATTATGGAAAAAGAATGAACCACCCTCTGGCACCACTTCCATACCCAGTTCTCTTGCTGCCTGTATAATCATCTGTCTCTGTTCGCGACGTGGCTGGTTATAGCTTTTTACAGAGAAGGCACCGAATGCTTTTGTTCTGCGTAAAGCACTACGGGCATCATCAATTGAATTAACCACAGCTTTCATATCGCCATCGGCTCCATATAAAATAGTTCCTGTCGAAAACACACGAGGTCCGGTCATTGCACCAGCCTTAACCATTTCACTTTGTGCAAATACCATTTCACTATTGGCAGATGGATCATGCATAGCAGTTACACCATATGCCATATTGGTATAATAAGGCCAATGTTTCTGCGGCGACATACCTGAACGGAAATGACTTCCGTGAGCATGTGCATCAATAAAACCAGGCATAATGGTTTTGCCTTTGCAATCAATCACTTTAGCACCTGCAGGTACTTTTACCGCCGAGGCTTTACCTATTTGTTTGATGATATTATTTTCCACCAATATTGTTCCGCCTGTAATTACTTCATCGCCTTTCATGGTAATAATAGTAGCATTGGTGAAAGCGATTGTACCTGTTGGCTTATCAGTAGATACTTCCACCTGTATATCAATTCCCTTTTCCGGCACTTTAAAATCACTTTCAGATTTATTGGCAACAAATCCAAACCTGTCTTGCAACGGTATAGTAAAATACTGGTTACCCAAAGTGTAATACAATGTTTTACTATCTGCCGACCAGTGCAGGTTAATACCCGCATCTTTTGAAACAATACGAACAGGGAAATCTTTTGTGTTGGCGCTGATATCTACTGTTTTACCCGTTAACGGGAAAGATGCCACATACACTTCATGCAAATCAATAAATGAAATCCATTTATCATCGGGAGACACCGTAAACTGGCTTCCGTATGTACTTCTCAAATGAATACGTTCATCATTACCTGATAAATCGCAACTGGCAAACTGCCTGTTCATTCCTCCACCCAGTGTATAATAAATACGTGTACCATTTCCATTAAAACGTGGTTGATCGCCACGTTGTGTTACCAATTTTTCTCCGCTACCATCGGCCTGCATTATGAAAGTGCCGGTTACAGCAGTAAAAGCTGGTCCCATAGCATCACTACCACCTTCTTTACGGAATAATATCGATTTACCATCGGGTGAAAAAGAAGGCTGACGATAGATGCCTTTTGCAGCAGTAATTTTTCTCGTCGTCCCACTATTTAAACCTGTGCTATAAATAGCGCCGCTGTTTTCATCGTTCCAGGTAGTATAAACAATTGTATTACCATCTGGTGAAAAAGAAGGTTCATATTCAAAATCGGTTCCACTGCTGATACGTGTAGCTTTACCATTGGGTAATTCTTTTTTCCATAAATAACCCACGGCATTAAACACCAGCCATTTGCCGTTTGGTGATGTAACTGCATGACGAATAACATTGGCCTGGAATGTCTCAGGATTCAGGTTTTGCTGAAAACGAACTGCTTCCACAATTTTCTGTTTCACATTAACAGTGAAAGGAATATCTGTTGATTTATTTGTGCCATTAATATCAATACGTACAATTTTTCCCCTGCTCCAGATTACAATTTCCTGATCGTTGGGCGTCCAGTTAAAACCGGTATACAAACCGAAGATGGACCATGCTTCCTGCTGGTCTTTCGACAGATCATCATACACAGGCCACTCTTCACCTGTTTCGAGTTTACGCAGGTATAAAACAGATTTTGTACGCACACGTTTTACAAATGCCAGTGTTTTACCATCGTGCGATAATTGCGGGCGAACAGCACCACCGGGTCCACCTGTTATATTGTCTATACGACCTGTTTCTCTGTCAAGTCTGCGAATTACAAATATCTGGTTGTTGGGATCTTTATTGTATTGAAACTGTCCGCCAGGATACATATCCTCACTAAAATACACATACCTGCCATTAGAAGAAACCACTGGCTCATTTACATCCTGCTGATCATTTTTACGAACAGTCAATTGTAACCCACCACCACCACTAATATGATACATCCACATTTCTCCTGCACCCAATGAGCGTGTGGATGTAAAATGTTTACGTGCTACAATGTAGTCGCCACCTGGCATCCATGCTGCATTGTTCAATAAACGAAAAGTTTCTTTGGTAATTTGTACAGGGTTGCTACCATCGCGTTGCATCACCCATATATTGTCGCCTCCACCGGCATCGGAAGTATATAAGATTTTACTGCCATCAGGACTATATCTTGGCTGCACTTCAAATGCATGCCCCCCACGCAGAAGTTTTGCAGTACCGCCACTGATGGGCATGGTATAAATATCTCCTAACAGATCAAACACAATTTCTTTACCATCAGGAGAAACATCAAGATTCATCCAGGTTCCTTCATTAACAGTAAAACTAATTTCTTTGGTTGGCCCGGGAGGATTATTTACATCCCATTTTGCGGCTGGTTTGTCCTGCGCTTCTGCAAAGGCTACAGATAAAAGAGTTGCCGAGAGTAATATGGATCTAAGCATAGTTAGTGGTTTAATGGTGGAAGATACTAAAGATAAAAGTTTCAGGAACCAGGAATAAAAATTCAGGGTTGTGTATCTGTATACAGACAAGTATCTTTATAAAAAGACAGCAAGTGAATACTGCACAACAAAATTTCAGGATTCAGCTATGGATCAGCATACTGAGTGTGGTATTATTTCTTGCCAAGATTATTGCCTATTATCTAACGAATTCATTGGCCATTTTATCAGATGCACTGGAAAGTATTGTAAATGTGATTGCCGGTTTTATTGGTTTATACAGTTTATATGTTGCTGCCAAGCCTAAAGATTTCGAACATCCTTATGGTCATGGGAAAGCGGAATTTGTTTCAGCAGCGGTTGAAGGGGGATTGATTGTGGCAGCAGGCATCATGATTATATATGAAACAGTAGCGAATATCCTCAGCAAAGAACCTGTTGAGCAGTTAAATACTGGTTTATGGCTGGTAGGAGCTACTGCTGTTATCAATTTTGCAGCAGGAACCATCTGTTTACGTATAGGGAAAAAGAACAAGTCGCTTGCCTTACAGGCCAGTGGTAAACATTTACAGATCGACACCTATTCAACACTTGGTATCATTGCAGGTATTATTATTATACTTGTTACACAATTATACTGGCTCGATAAACTGATTGCTTTTGGCATGAGTGTGTTGGTTATTTATAATGGCTACAAAATCATTCGTTCCTCACTGGCCGGCATTATGGATGAAGCAGATACTGAATTACTGGGACGTTTTATTCAGGTTCTGAATCATCATCGAAAACAAAACTGGATCGATCTCCACAACCTCAGGGTAATAAAATATGGCAGTTTATTGCATGTGGATTGTCATCTAACTGTACCCTGGTATTTAAACATACATGAGGCTCACAAAGAAATTGATGACCTTTCTGCGTTGATTAAACAGGAATTTGGCGATTCCATCGAACTGTTTGTGCATACCGATGGCTGTTTACCTTTTAGCTGTCAGATATGTAATAAAGATTGCAGGGAGAGGCAATATCCTTTTGAGCAAAACATTATCTGGACACTTGAAAATATTATTTCGGATAAGAAGCATCAGCTTCAAAAGAATCTGCCCGCATAGTTTCTGCTTTATTATATAAAGATTCGAAATTATCCATGCTTTTAAGCCAATTAGCCAGCTCAGGATTAATCCAATTGAGCAATTGAATGATGTGGAGATAGTTTACCCACAGCATATTTAAGTCATTACAGATTGGCTCATAATGGAATATTCTGTTTCTAAACTTCCTGATCTGGTTTATTGTTGAAGCTAATTTTTCTCTTTTCACTGAACTGCCGAGATTAGGAAATGCATGTTGTAGCGGTTTCCAGAAATATCTTGCATTTCGTTTATTGAGAAGTGAACACCAAAAACCAAAAGTTAGTTCTGCTATTATTTTATCTGTTGATGGTTTGTGAAAATTTTCGCCAATTCTTTTCTTAACAAGATCCCATTTCGTCAACTGTTCTTCCTGCTGACAAAACTGAAACCATTGGTCTGTTTTAAAATGAACCATACAGGAACGATGAATCATGTTTCGCAATGACACCTCTGCATATAAAAGTAAGGGGTATAATGACTGCGCTATTTTAATATTAAGCTGATAATATTCTATAGCTTTTGCTCTGTTGCCATTGAACAAACGATCATAGGTTTTGAGTCTTTGTTCTGATATAAGTGCTTCAAGCGCATCGCCCTGCATGTAGTGGTAAATTTTATTTTTTGAAAATAAAATTTTATTTAAGTTTGCAGAGCAATACCCGGTACCTCCTCTCTCCTCTAATAGGATGTTGAAACCGGGTTTTCGCTTTTATATACCTATCCTCGAGTATCTAATGCTTTTATTCTCAATTAGTTTTTCCTGCTAGAAAGAGCGGTGGCTTTAAGAGAAATTTATTTTAGGCGAAATAAACTTTTGCGGGAAATACTCGTATAAATACCTGATCAATTGCTTCTTTAAGAGATATTTCGCTTGCTGTTGTACAGATTATCGGGTAATGCATGTTAAATTGCAGTCTCATACAAATACCATTGCCATGCAAGTTTGGAAAGATTATCAGCAACAACACAAAGAGCGTTTTCTGAATGAGTTACTCGACCTGTTACGCATACCCAGCGTAAGTGCCAGGGGAGAGCATAAAGATGATATGATCCGTTGCGCAGAAGCTGTTGAAAAAAGTTTAAAAGAAGCGGGTGCCAATACAACTAATATCTACCCAACTGCCGGACACCCCATTGTATATGGAGAAAAGATAGTTGATCCATTGAAGCCTACTGTATTGGTATATGGTCATTACGATGTGCAGCCCGCCGATCCATTGGAACTCTGGCATAGTGGTCCTTTTGAACCAGTAATTAAAGATGGAAAAATATATGCACGTGGTGCCTGCGACGATAAGGGCCAGTTTTACATGCACGTAAAAGCACTGGAAACAATGGTACAAACCAACAGTCTTGCCTGTAATGTAAAATTCCTGATTGAAGGTGAAGAAGAAGTAGGCAGCCCCAACCTGGCCACTTTCGTAAAAGCCAACAAAGAATTATTAAAAGCTGATGTCATACTCATCAGCGATACTTCTATGCTGAGTATGGATACTCCTTCTATTGATATTGGTGTTCGTGGACTCAGCTATATTGAAGTAGAAGTAACAGGTCCAAACCGCGATCTGCATAGTGGTGTATATGGTGGTGCCGTTGCCAATCCTGCTACTATGCTGGCGAAGATGATTGCTTCTTGTCATGACGAAAACAATCACATCACCATCCCGGGGTTTTATGATGATGTAGTGGAAGCAACAACCGAAGAGCGTGCTAAAATGGCCAAAGCTCCTTTTAGCGAAACCGAATACAAAACCGACCTTGGTATTGATCAGTTATGGGGAGAAAAAGGTTATACCACCAATGAAAGAACAGGTATTCGTCCAACACTCGAAGTAAATGGTATTTGGGGTGGTTATACCGGCGAAGGTGCAAAAACAGTATTGCCTTCAAAAGCATTTGCAAAAATCTCCTGTCGCCTCGTACCCAACCAGTCATCAGAAAAAATTACCCAAAAAATACTGGATTATTTTACCAGTATAGCACCTGCGGGTGTAACCGTAAAAGCACAAAAGCATCATGGTGGTGAGCCTTATATGACACCTATTGATTCTAACGAATACCGCGCAGCCGCAAAAGCAATTGAAACCACTTTTGGTAAAGAGCCTATTCCGGTTCGTGGAGGAGGAAGCATTCCCATCTGTGCTTTGTTTGAAAAAGAACTGGGGTTAAAAATTGTATTCATGGGTTTTGGATTAGACAGCGACAACCTGCATAGTCCGAATGAGAAGTACGATATTTTTAATTTCTATAAAGGCATTGAAACCATTCCTTACTTCCATCAATATTATGCGGAAGGAAAATAAATTAAGAGCAGGAGCAGATGTACATTTGCTCCTGTTTTGTTTTTGTTATGAGTGAAGTGAAAGAAAAATTACGGATCGACAAATACCTCTGGGCCATTCGTTTGTTTAAAACAAGGAGCCAGGCGGGTGATGCATGCAGTAAAGGGAAAGTAAAAATGGGTGGCTCACCCGTAAAAGCATCGCGTATTGTAAGTATAGGCGATGAATACGAGGTTAAAACAGAAACCAAACGCTGGCTGGTTAAAGTAACAGGGTTACTCGATCACCGGGTTCAATACAGCGAAGCGATAAAATTCTATATTGACATTACACCTGCCGAAGAACTGGATCGTGTAAAATTTGAAGCAGCCACTTACCAGACAGGCAAACGCCTCAGTAAAATAGGCAGACCTACCAAAAAACAAAGAAGAGATCTGGGCGATTTTTTAGCAGATTAATCCTGTTTCATCTTCGAATCTGTAATACTGCCAGATTATATTTCCTCTATAAAATTATTTTTTAGTGTATTCACTGCGAAAACAGCAGGTAGATATACTACGTATTTACCGCAAATCTTTTTTTATTTTTTTTTGCTGGCAAAAAGCAATGCTGGTCAATTTAAATTTTATCAAAACTGACAATCAAACAGATACAAAAAAGCGGGAAGTATATAAAATAAAAAACCTGGTTTCATCATCCCACTGGGGAGAGAGGAGTTACCAGGCATAACATCACAAATATACAAACATTATTATTTTCAAAGAAATAATTTCATCATGAAAATTGCTGAACTGGAAATATTATTCTCTGAAAAACGCTTACAGACTTATTATCGACTCTTAAACGGCGATAAAGAAAAAGCATTAGTCTACTATCTGTTAAACATAGAAATATCGAAATCATTTTATCCATTACTATCTACAGTAGAAATTATTCTACGCAACGCCATACACAATTCGTGTAGCACGCATTTTGGAACAGATAAATGGTTTTTAAATAGTGGTATTCCAAGCATTGATGATCGTATAGAAAAAGCCTCAAAGAAAATTATCAGTCGTAAACAGGAACCAACACCCGATTTATTAGTAGCAGAATTAACATTGGGATTTTGGACTTCTCTCTTTCACAAGAGATATGCCAGGTATTTTTGGAAACCTTTAATGCATTCATTCCCCTGTTTACCTACTGAGCTTAAGCACAGAGACAAAATAAGTTATCAACTCGAACAAATCAGAAAATTCAGAAACAGGATTTTTCATTACGAACCGGTTTGTAATGATCTTTCTACTTTGAGAAAAAACCATGCTGCCGTTTTGAGTATCCTGAATTGGTTAAATAAGGATATCGCAAACTGGCTACCACATACTACATGGTTTGAAATCCTGCACCAGTTGGCCGTTGATTTGCTGAATGTAAATAATACTCATTAACTGATTTGGTGGGTTTTGCGACTGAATAGCCTGTCTACTTTCTCTTTCTTACCTTTGTTTCATGTTACGCATCGATATACTCACCGTTTTACCCGAATTACTCGAAAGTCCATTCGCCCACAGCATCATGAAAAGGGCGCAGGAAAAAGGGTTATTGGAAGTACATGTTCACCAGCTACGCAAATGGGCTGTGAACAAATATGGTATGGTAGATGATTACCAGTATGGTGGCGGCGCTGGTATGGTAATGATGTGCGAACCTCTGGCCAATGCCATCGAAGAATTACAAAAAGACAGACCATTTGATGAAATCATATACATGACCCCTGACGGAAAGCGTTTTGACCAGCGCGCGGCCAACCTGCTTTCTTTAAAAGAAAATATATTAATCATCTGTGGACACTATAAAGGCATCGACGAACGTATACGTCAGCAGTATGTAACCATGGAAATTTCTATCGGCGATTATGTATTGAGTGGTGGCGAACTGGCTGCTGCAGTGTTGGTTGATACTATCGGTCGTTTATTACCTGGTGTATTAAATGATGAAACTTCTGCCTTAACAGATTCTTTCCAGGATAATTTACTGGCTCCACCTGTGTATACCCGACCAGCCGATTTTCGCGGTGAAAAAGTACCCGATATTCTCCTGCAAGGCGATCCGAAAAAAGTGGAAGAATGGCGTTATGAACAAGCACTTCAACGTACTAAAGACAGAAGACCGGATTTGATGGAGGATCTCTGATCTCTGATGTCGGATGTCGGATATTAGTATATATTTATAAAAGGAATGCCGCTTAGAAAACTAAGCGGCATTCCTTTTATAATCTCAATTCTCTTTTCACCTTTCTCTTTTCACCTTTCTCTTTTCACCTTTCCCCTCTCACGTCTCACGATTTTCACCTAATCCCAATCACCGGCACCTGTTTCTCATTGATGAGTTTATTCAGGGCTTTTACATCGTTATCCATTACAGCTTTCAGTTTTGCCAGTTGCGCATCTGCCTGAGCAGCCATTTCTGCATACGCTTCTTTTACCTGTCTGCTGGGTGCGTTTTGTCCGCTTGAAGCAACGCCATACAAACCAGAAAGTTTATCATTTAAACGAATCGGGTAATTCAATACATCCTGACTGCTTTTTGCCTTGGTTTGGTAAAGCGCTTCTTCAACAGCCGTAATTTTTTTATTGATACTGTCTGCAAAAGATTTGATCTCTCTGTTACCATCCAGTCGGCCTGTAAACTCAGTCATCTGTGTTCTTAAAGCACGGATATTTTTTATTGCTCTCTGCACTTCGCTGAATTTATCACGTACCTGCAACAGGAATGCCAGTTGCTCATCGTATTCTGCTTCGGTGGTTTTGTAATTTGGATTCGATTTAATTTCAAAAGGAATATCCACCGAATCTTTTCCATAACGAATACGTGCTTTGTATTTTCCCGGAGCAGCTTTTGCAGAACCAATTCCGCCAGTCCATAAAATCAATCCTTCCAAACGCTCTGCTGGTGGATACAACATATCCCATTCAAACTGGTTGATGCCATTACTGTATTCAATTTTATCTGTAGCTTCTCTTGCAGTTTTACTAAATGTGCGGATAGGTTTTGACTGTTTATCAAAAACAGTAATCGATACCCTTGAACTGTCGGTAACACCTTTCAGGTGATAATTAATCACCACTCCTGATGCAGGATTCGTTCCTATATTGGCGCTTACTCCACCAAAATTTCTTCTGCCACGTCCACCACCTTCCGATCTGAAAACAGGATTGACATTAAATACATGAAGATTTTTATCAAGTACAGATGTTTCCATTTGCTGAATCACACTCAGGTCATCCAATACCCAGAAAGCACGACCCTGTGTAGCAACAATGAGATCATTTTCTTTGATCGTTAAATCGGTGATAGGCGTTTCAGGTAAATTCAGTTGAAACTTTTTCCAGTTGGCGCCATCATCATAACTGATATACATGCCATATTCCGTTCCTGCATACAATAAACCAGGTCTCTTTTTATCTGCACGCATCGCTCTGGCGAAGTGCATTTTGTCAATGCCATTCGTAATTTTTTTCCAGGTCTTACCATAATCTTCCGTCTTAAATATATAAGGCGTAAAATCATCCAGTTTATATTTCGTACCTACTACATAAGCTGTTCCTTTTTTAAATGGATCAGTTTCAATACAGTTCCACATCATCCATTTACCAGCTTCAGCAGGTGTTACGTTTTCCCAGTTCTTACCGCCGTCCTTACTTACATGCAATAAGCCATCATCGCTACCTGTCCATAACAAATCTTTTTCCAGAACCGATTCTGCTGCTGTAAAAATGGTACAGTAATATTCAACCGATGTATTGTCTTTCGTAATAGGTCCACCACTTGATGCCTGACGGGTTTTATCATTTGTAGTCAGATCCGGACTGATCATTTCCCAGCTCTGTCCTTCATTTTCGCTTACAAACAGGTGGTTACCTGCAGTGTAGAGTCGTTTCGGATTATGTGGTGAGAAGAAAATGGGGAAGTTCCACTGAAAACGATACTTCAACACATCTGCACCTGCACCCATGGGGTTGTCGGGCCAAACGTTGATGGCACGATTCTCTCCAGTTCTATGATCGAGCCTGGCAAGATACCCGCCATAGTTTCCTCCGTAAACAATATCCGGATTCAAAGGATCTGCTACCACATAACCGCTTTCTGAACCTGCTGTTGTTTCCCAGTCTCTGTCTGTAATACCTGCGCCCGCAGTACGACTTCTCATACGGATAGTAGAATTATCCTGCTGTGCACCAAGAATACGATAAGGGTGTGCATTGTCTGTAGACACACGATAGAATTGACCTGTAGGCTGGTTATCCATCGTACTCCAGTTTGTTCCTCCATCAAAACTTACCTGTCCGCCACCGTCGTCGGCAACAATCATACGGTTACCATTTTCTGGATCGATCCATAAATCATGGTGGTCGCTATGTGGCGTATTCACACCTTGAAAAGTTCTGCCACCATCACGGCTGCGCATAAAACCAACATTCAGTGCATACACCAGGTTTTCATTTTTAGGATCAACAAATACCTTGCTGTAATACCATGCACGTTGGCGAATATTGTTGTCGCTGTTGGTGAGTGTCCAGGTTTCTCCTGCATCATTACTCGTATATAAACCACCATTTGCATTTTCAATGATGGCATATACTTTATCAGTATTAGATGGTGCTACTGCCACCCCTACAATACCCCAAATACCTTTGGGAAATCCTTTAGCCGTGCTGATATTGGTCCAGGTTTCACCACCATCGTTACTTTTATAGATACCACTTCCTTCACCACCACTTTCAAGGCTATGCGGGGTACGAATCAACCGCCACATTCCCGCATACATTACATTAGGGTTTACGGGATCAATCACCAGATCAGAAGCACCGGTCTGGTTATTTACATACAATACTTTCTTCCAGCTCTTACCTCCGTCTGTTGTTTTAAACACACCACGTTCTTCATTCGGACCAAATAAATGTCCGAGTGCCGCTACCCAAACAGTATTCGGGTCACGTGGGTGAACGATGATACGTATGATATGACGTCCTTCTTTTAAACCCAGGTTTTTCCAGGTACGGCCACCATCATCACTGCGCCAGATACCATTCAATCCTTCGGCAACATTTCCACGCACCGTATTTTCACCTTCACCTACATAAATAATATTTTCATCGGTAGGTGCTACTGCGATTGAACCGATATTACCACCGAGATATTTATCGCCAATATTTTTCCAGTTACTACCACCATCTGTTGTTTTCCATAATCCACCACCTGTGGCCCCGAAATAGAAAGTAGTTTTATTTTTAAAACTACCTGCCACAGCAGCACTACGGCCACCCTTAAAGGGTCCCGCAAGTCTGTATTTCAGTTTGGAAAAAAATGTTTCAGAAGGATCTTTCGCAGGAGTAACAGCAACAGTTGTTTTTTTGTTATCCTGTTTTTGTGCCTGTACCATAGTACCAAGCAGAAGAGCTGCAGAAAGCAGCCAGCAAAGTTTTTTCATATGCAGTATTGAAATTGGATAGGGAATTTACGAAGAAAACGTTGGGAAATAAGAAATAAGGAATAAGAAACAGAGAAATAAGAAAATAACTGCTTTACACTTCCTGATTTCCCTGTTTCTTATTCCTTATTCATCTGTTACTTCACTTTATACCATACTTCATCCACCGGTTCATTCAGTTTAATATCGAGGTGTTCGATTACGGTTTCAACAGAACCCAGGCTGATCAGTTGTTTCATTGGGAATTTAATACCTGCGATTTCTTTGTAGTCACTATACTGGATCGATACTTTCAGGCTACGTCTGCCGCCACCCATCATGCGCATGATACTTCCAAAACCGGTCATAGCTGCGGCCATATCATCTGTGGCATCCACCTGTTGTACAAGGAAACTGTTTTTATTGATGTAAAAAGTACCGGCAAGACCATCTTTCATGGTAAGTTTTACTTTATAACACTCTTCTTTATTCACTTTTGATGTACCCTGAAGTTCAGCAGTGTATCCTTTTTTTGCATAATCAACCAACATGGAAAAAACACCAGCGCAATCCAGCTCGTGTTGTTGTTTGCGAAGATCATCATCGGTCATTTTAGTAATTGTTGATCCACTACCTCCTGTACCCTGGTTATTACCTCCGCCTCTTTGTCCACCACCGGGACCACCACCAAAACCTCCACCACCGCCGAAATTGGGCATAGCGGGTATAAGTATATATCCGGCTGTATCTGTAACCATCGTCCACGAATTTCCCATACCCATGATACCAGCCATTTGTCTGCGATAGAGTTTGCCTCGCTCGCGGATACTGCTGAGATTGATATCAAAAGTCTGCCCCATCATATTCATTTTCATCACACTTTCCATTTGAAGTGTTTTAATGGCTTTGAGTTTGTTTTTTCCGCCATTGGCTTCTTCAAATTTTGTCATTACTTCTTCCACCGTTTGTGCGGAAGCGAAGAAAATAAGTAATGACAGGCAACCCGTCAGGATTTGTTTTTTCATGTTTATGTTATTTTCGATCTTCTGTAAACTTACAGACAGTTTTGCATCCATATGGGTATTGCTGAAAAGATATGATGAGCGGGGGAATACAGAATCATGGTTGTTCATCTATAGATGAATTATCTTCGCACCATGCATCATAACCACCATTTCAGTGTTTCGGGACAGTTTGTTGATATTCGAAAAAAACAAATCTATCCAGCCGTTGTTCATGTGCAGGAAGGAATCATCCATGCAATTGAGAAGCTGGATAACAACAACCCTGTACCGGATCAATTTATACTGCCTGGTTTTATAGACAGCCATGTTCATATTGAAAGCAGTATGCTTATTCCTTCTGAATTTGCCCGACTGGCTGTGGTTCATGGTACAGTGGGCACGGTGAGCGATCCACATGAAATTGCCAATGTTTGCGGTGTGGCGGGTGTTGATTATATGATTGAGAACGGGAAAAAAGTACCTTTCAAATTCAATTTTGGCGCACCCAGTTGTGTACCGGCTACCGTGTTTGAAACAGCAGGTGCTGCCATTGACAGTGTGGCTGTTGAAGCACTTTTACAAAGACCTGAAATTGCCTACCTGAGCGAGATGATGAATTTTCCGGGTGTATTGTTTAAAGATCCGGAAGTGATGAAAAAAATTGCAGCTGCTCATAAAATGAATAAACCGGTTGATGGTCATGCTCCGGGTTTAAGAGGTGAGCAGGCCAGGCAATATATTGAAGCGGGCATTTCAACCGATCATGAATGTTTTACACTGGATGAGGCAGTAGATAAATTACAACACGGCATGAAAATCATCATCCGTGAAGGAAGTGCTGCAAGAAATTTTGAGGCATTGATTGAACTGGTGGAAGATCATCCCAACCATATGCTTTTCTGTAGCGATGATAAACATCCTGATAGTCTGGTTGCCGGACATATCAATGAACTCTGTACCAGAGCAGTGGCAAAAGGTATTGATGTTTTTCATGTATTAAAAGCGGCTTGTGTAAATCCTGTTCTGCATTATCGTTTGCCAATAGGTTTATTACAAGAAGGCGATCACGCTGATTTTATAGTAGTAAAGGATCTTACAAATTTTCAGGTGCTGGAAACTTATATCAATGGTTTACTGGTGGCGAAGGATGGTAAAACTTTAATTGAAAGAGTGTCTTCAACCATCATTAACCAGTTCGATTGTAAGCCGGTGTCGGTGGATGATCTTGCTGTTGCTGAACAAACATATCCTTCTGCTGATGGACTGATCCCCGTAATGGAAGCATTGGATGGACAACTCATCACCAATAAATTATCATTACCCGGAACATTGTTGAACGGGCATTGGGTGGCTGATACAGAGAAAGATATATTGAAGATGGTTGTGGTGAATCGATACCAGCAGGCTCCTGTGGCTAAATGTTTTATTAAAAATATGGGGTTGAAAAAAGGAGCCATTGCTTCTTCTGTAGCACACGACAGTCATAATATTGTTGCGGTTGGTGTTGATGATGAAAGTTTAGCGGCTGCTATTAATCTTGTTATTAAAGAGAGAGGTGGCGTAAGTTGTTATACTGATGAAAAACAACAGCAGGTTCTGGGTTTACCGGTAGCTGGGTTGATGAGTACCGATGATGGATATAAAGTTGCGGAAGCCTATACCAATATTGATCGTATGGCAAAAGAAGCTGGCTCTACTTTACAGGCTCCTTTTATGACTTTAAGTTTTATGGCTTTGCTGGTGATACCACATTTAAAACTGAGTGATAAGGGGTTGTTTGATGGGGATAGGTTTGAGTTAGTGGGTTGATTTTTTTTAAAACCACAGAGTGGCACGGAGTGTGGCACAGAGTTACACGGAGTTTTTTTAGTAGACAACTCGTTTGATTCCGTTTTTGAGTGAGCTAACATGGAAATTAATCAATAAGCCAACTTTGCATTTACTTAGTTTAAGATAGGTAATCATTTGCGAGAGGTGTACATCTGTAAATGCGTCTATTGCTTTTACTTCAACTACTACCGATTTTTCGATAAGTAAATCAATGCGGTAACCTGTATCAAGTTTAATGTCTTTATAAATTAAGGGCATTGGTATTTGTCTGTCAACAGATAGACATGCTGCTATCAGTTCGTAGTAAAGACAAGCCTCATATGCAGATTCTAATAATCCAGGACCAAGGTTTGTGTGTACAGTATATGCTGCTTTTAAAATTTGGCTTGTGATGATGCTTTGATTCATTTGCTTTTTGAGCAAATCTACAGGAACACCATCCGGTACAGCCACTACGCCACAAGCACTCCATCTCCATGCAACTCTGTGCCTAACTCTGTGAAACTCAGTGGTAAAAAACCACAGAGTGAAAGGAGTTAGGCACAGAGTTGCACGGAGGTTTTTTAATTAACCACTGGTTGCTACTTTTCAAAGAGGAAGAAAATATCGTTTCACGTTCTTTATACCACCACATTAATCATCTTCCCCTTCACAAAAATCAGTTTCTTCAACGGCTTACCTTCCATCCACTTTTGAACCAGTTCATTAGTGAGTACCAGTTCTTTTACCTGATCTTCCGTTGCGTCTAATGCAATGGTAAGACTGGTTCTCATTTTACCATTGATGCTTACCGGATATTCTTTACTGGTTTCTGTTACATGCGCCGCATTGAATACCGGATATGACGCATCGAGAATAGAACCGCTATTACCCAGTTGCTGCCAGAGCTCTTCTGCAATATGCGGGGCGTATGGAGTAATGAGTATTAATAATGATTCGAGTATTTCTTTTTTATGACATTTTAAATCACTCAGTTCATTTACACAGATCATAAAACCACTTACGGCTGTATTGAAACTATAACGCTCGGTATCGTCTTCAATTTTTTTGATGGTTCTGTGTAATACTTTCAGTTCTTCTGCCGTTGGTGCAGCATCGGTCCAGACTTTACCTTTTGTTTCATCAAAAAACAAACGCCATAATTTTTTCAGGAAACGGTGTACGCCTTCAATACCCTTGGTATCCCAGGGTTTGCTCTGGTCTACCGGACCGAGGAACATTTCGTACATACGGAAAGTGTCGGCACCAAATTTCTCAACGAGTGTATCTGGGTTTACGGTGTTGAATTTTGATTTCGACATTTTTTCTACTTCAACACCACAGATGTATTTGCCGTCTTCGAAAAGAAATTCTGCATTCGCATACTCACCATTGCGCCATTTTTTGAAGGCTTCAATATCCAATTCAACTCCATCAACTATGTTTACATCAACATGTGTCTCTATAATTTGATAGTTACGCAATTTCACTGACTCAGAATATTTCGCTATTGAATTAGCAATAAATTCTTGAATTTTCTCCTTTGCAGTTACGCTATTATTATTGTATTCATCAACAGTATTTTTAGAAATGAACATGAACACATTCGTTAATGGTGCATTTTTAAATTCACTATCATAAGTAAATACAACTCTATACACAAACCTACTACTCCCCTGTATCATCCCCTGATTCAACAACTTCCTAAACGGTTCATCAAAACCAATATGGCCAAGATCGTAAAGGGCTTTGGTCCACATTCGGCTGTACAATAAATGGCCTACTGCATGTTCTGTTCCACCAATGTATAAATCAACCTGATTCCAGTAATCGCTGATGGTACGGTCGCAGAAATTTTTATCGTTGTGCGGGTCCATGTAGCGCAGGAAATACCAACTGCTACCTGCGTATCCGGGCATGGTATTGGTTTCGAGCATTCCCCCCCTAACCCCCTGAAGGGGGGATTGTGGAGTGGCGAATTGTGTGGTCCATTCGGGGATGTTTGCGAGCGGGCCTTCGCCTTCCGGGCCGGGACTGTATGATTCTACATCGGGTAATTCAAGTGGCAATTGTGTTTCTTCGAGTGGGTAAGCAATTCCATCTTTCCATACAATCGGAAAGGGTTCTCCCCAATAACGCTGGCGACTGAATGCGGCATCACGCATTTTATAATTCACTTTGCGCTTGCCGATACCCATTTCTTCCAGCTTATTAATCACTACTTCAATGGCATCACGCATTTTCATTCCATCCAGAAAACCACTGTTACTCAGTATCGCATCTTTGGTTGCATTGGCTTCGGTTCCGTCAAATGCATCACCGATAATATTGGTAACGGGAATATTAAAGTGATTCGCAAATTTAAAATCGCGCTCATCGCCACATGGCACGGCCATAATAGCGCCCGTTCCATAACCAGCCAATACATATTCAGATATCCATACCGGAATTTCTCTTCCGTCAAACGGATTAATGGCATAAGCACCGGTAAAACAACCCGTAATTTTTTTCTCCGCCTGTCGCTCCCGATCACTCCTGCTTTTTACATAGGTAATATAGGCTTCCACCGCTTCTTTCTGCTCTGCCGTAGTAATTTTCTCAATCAACTCATGCTCCGGCGCCACCACCATAAAGTCTACGCCGAAAATGGTATCGGGGCGGGTAGTGTAGACAAGAAGCTCCAAGCTACAAGCCGCAAGCTGCAAGTTTGATTGCTCCTGCTTGTAGCTTGCAGCTTGCAACTTGAAGCTGATCTCAGCTCCTGATGATTTTCCGATCCAGTTCGTCTGCATTTCTTTCATGGCCTCGCTGAACTCGATGGTTTCGAGACCGGTTAATAAGCGATCGGCATATTCAGTAATACGGAGATACCACTGGCGTAATTTCTTTTTTACTACAGGATGTCCGCCACGTTCACTCACACCATTTACCACTTCATCATTGGCCAGTACGGTTCCCAATGCTTCACACCAGTTTACTTCGCCATAACCACAGAAAGCCAGACGATAGTTCATTAAAATATCCTGCTGTTCTTTTTCGGTATACGCTTTCCATTCAGCAGCCGTAAAATGAATGCTGTTGTCTCCCGGACAAATATGATTTGCATTACCATTGGCATCGAATGCTTTTATCAGTTCGGTAATGGGTACCGCTTTTTGTTGTTGTCTGTTATAAAAGCTATTAAAGAGTTGGAGGAAAATCCACTGGGTCCATTTATAGTATGAAGGTTCGCAGGTGCGTACTTCACGATCCCAGTCGTAGCAGAAACCGATTTTGGTTAACTGCGCAATAAAATTACTGATATTGGTTTCTGTACTCTTCTTCGGATGAATACCATGTTCTATAGCATATTGTTCTGCCGGTAATCCGAATGCATCAAAACCCATTGGGTGTAATACATTAAACCCTTTGAGTCTTTTAAAACGGCTTACAATATCGGAAGCAATATAACCCAACGGATGCCCCACATGCAAACCCGCACCACTTGGGTAGGGGAACATATCCAACACATAGTATTTTGGCTTCGATGGATCGAGGTTTACTTTATAAATACCATCATCTTTCCATTTGTCTTGCCACTTAGGTTCAATCGCCGTGAAATTGTATTCCATATTTGATCCTGTTCTATATAATTTTTGATACTGTTCAGCCGTTATTGAATGGGCAGAAATGGAGTTCAGCAACTGTGGGTACAGTGCTTTTCGCCGGCTGCCTGCAATCCTAACATATCTTTAACCCAGGATTGCTCTATTTTCAATGGCAAAATGATCGTTAGAGTGGTTGCAAATGTAAGTCTTTAGGCGTCAAAACCCTACATTTGCTACCTCATCCCCTGCCCTTCTCCATTCATGGAGAAGGGAGAACTGAGAAAAACTGGTAAGTATGGCAGACAGCGCAAAATCTTCTTTAAAACGTAGTAAACCCAATTATATCTATTCCATTATTGGCGTGGGTCTGGTTTTATTGATTATGGGTATCATGGGATGGTTTTTCCTGAATATTAATTCGGTTGGTAATGCTTTTAAGGAAGATATCCGTATCAGTGCCTATCTGCGTACCCTGAATAAGGATACCATTGGACAAATCCAGCAATATATTGCCGGCAGACCTTATACCAAGACGGTTACTTATGTTGACAAAAAAATGGCGCAGGAAATATGGAACCGTGAGAACAATGAAGACTGGGCTAAGATTCTCGACATGAACCCACTTCCGGAGAGTATTGATTTTTATGCGAAGGCCGATTATGTAAACAAAGACAGTCTTGTGCGCATTTCTACTGAATTACTGGGGAAATATGGTAACCAGATTACAGATATTCAGTATCCGCAAACACTGGTGGGTAACCTGAATGAACGTGCCGCTAAAATTGGTCTGATATTTCTGGTAATTGCCATTATTCTTTGTGTAATTGTAATTGTGAGTATCGACAATACCATTCGTCTGGCCATGTTCAGTAACCGTTTTCTTATTAAAACCATGCAGATGGTGGGTGCCACACGCAATTTTATTGCACGGCCATTAAATATAAGAGCGGTTATTAATGGACTCATCAGTGCCGGTATTGCCATTGTGCTGCTGTTCAGCATTATTAGCTGGGCGGAGAGCCAGTTTCCGCAACTGAAAGCTATTCGCGACTGGAAACTTACCTTTATTCTTTTCGGCGGATTGATTATACTGGGTGTAGGTATTTCTGTATACAGCACCCATAGAAGTGTGTTGAAGTATTTGAAGATGAAACTGGATGATCTTTATTAGCGTGAGAGGAACGTGAGACGTGAGAGACGTGAAACGTGAGAGGTGAAAAGTGAAAGGAGTATATAACTCACTACTCACCATTGACCATTGACCATCAACCATTGACCAATAAAACCAACTCAAATGAGTGAAACAAAAAATACAGCGGCTCCTTTATTTACAAAAGAAAATTATAAGTGGATGCTCATTGGTGGCGTGATTATCGCCCTGGGCTTTTTCCTGATGAGCGGAGGGAAAAGCAGTGATCCCAATGTTTTTGACTATAAAGAAGTGTACAGCACTACCCGCATTACCATTGCTCCTATTCTGATTATTATCGGATTGGCGGTGGAGATATATGCCATCTTTAAAAAGAGTAAGTAAGAGGAGTGAGAAGTGAGTAGTCAGTGGTGAGTGATGGAGTTGTATATTACATAACTTCTATCGGTTACTGACTACTGACTACTGACTACTCACTTTTCACTTCCACCTCCCTAGCTTCCAGACTACTTAAACCCCACCTATGTCTATATTCGATGCCATTGTAATTGCTATTGTTGAGGGGCTTACGGAATTTCTTCCTATCTCGTCTACTGGTCATATGATTATTGCCAGTTCTTTTTTAGGCATTGCCAAAGACGATTTTACCAAACTATTTGAAGTAGCCATTCAGTTGGGAGCTATTTTATCGGTGGTGGTTTTGTACCGAAAGAAGTTTTTTCCGCTTAACCGCTGGAATTTTTATCTCAAGTTGCTCATTGCTGTTATTCCCGCACTGGCATTAGGTGCCATATTTTCTGATAAGATTGATGACCTGCTCGAAAGTCCGCTCACTGTTGCTATTACTATGCTAGCAGGTGGTGTGGTTTTGTTGTTCATTGACAAACTTTTTCAGCAACCTGTTATTGATAAAGAAGAAGAAATTGGTTTTGTGCGTGCTTTTATGATTGGTTTATGGCAATGTGTAGCCATGATTCCCGGTGTGAGCAGAAGTGCAGCCAGCATTATTGGTGGTATGCAGCAAAAACTTAATAGGGGTCTGGCAGCAGAATTTTCTTTCTTCCTTGCAGTACCCACCATGGCCGCAGCAACGGGTTATAAATTACTCAAAGCCTGGAAAGAAAATCCTGAAATGTTAACCAATACCGATAACCTGATTGCACTGGCAGTAGGTAATGTAGTGGCTTTTATAGTAGCCATGCTCGCCATTAAATTTTTTATCGGCTTTCTTCAAAAGCATGGCTTTAAATTATTTGGCTGGTACAGGGTAATTGGAGGAACTATTTTGTTGGTGCTGGTGTTGACGGGATACCTGAAGTAGATTTTTGATTTTTTGATCTTTGATTTGAAGATATATATTAGCGGCTGCATAAAAACAATATTTCCCATTCGGAAATCATTTTCAAATCTTCAAATTTTCAAATTTTTTTTACTCTCCCCGGGTTTTTAGCAATAAATGCTTCCCATCCTTTCAATCCTTTTCCTGCTGCTGCCAATGGCGATGATGATTGGTAATGGTGACATAGCGCAACTGCAAGTGCGTCAGTAGCATCAAAATATTGTGGCTTTTCTTCTATCTGCAAAATACGTTGTAACATTTTCCATACCTGATCCTTATCGGCATTACCATTTCCGGTGATGGATTGTTTTACTTTTTTGGGAGAATATTCTGTAACCGTTAAACCCGCCTGCATAGCTGCTGCAATGGCAACCCCCTGTGCCCTGCCAAGTTTCAGCATACTCTGTACATTCTTGCCAAAGAAAGGGGCTTCAATGGCAAATGTGGATGGTTTGTACAGCTTGATCAACTCACAAACACGTGCATATATGTTTTCGAGTCTTGCATAAATATCTTTCTGGGCTGTTAGCTTTAAAACATCCATCAATAACACCTGTGGCTGTCCTTTATGAATACGCAGTAAAGCATAACCCATGAGTTGGGTACCCGGGTCAATTCCTAATATAATTTCATCTTTCGCCATTCATGGGTGAAAATACGGAAGAAAGGAGATAGTCTATGGTTTATAGTCGATAGTCAATAGTCCATGGCAAAACCAAATCTGCCTTACTATGGACTATCGACTATGAACCACTCTCTCCTTTCTCCCTTATTTCCCCGTTCTTTGTAATGATCAAATAGCACTCTTTTTGAGCAAACGCCTAAAAATATTCCTCAATTATTTCCTTGGCCCTGTACTTTTTATATGGCTGTGTTTTTCCATTTACAGGCAGATTCAGACACAGGACAACTTACAACAGTCATGGAATATGATTCTTGCTTCGGCCAGTGGTCCTCAATCCTGGAAATTCTTACTGGCGGTATTACTACTTGGGGCAAATTTTGGCGTGGAAGCATTTAAATGGAAAGTGCTGGTGAGTTCCGTACAAAAAGTTTCTTTCTGGAAAGCCGTGAAAGCTACACTTTCCGGGCATGCACTGGTATTTAACAGCATCAACCGTTTGGGCGAATCGGCCGCAAGATCACTTTACCTCGATGAAGGTCATCGCTTAAAAGGCATGGCCATTTCAATGGTGGGTAGCATGAGTCTCATCATCGTAAACTTCGTTTTCGGGCTTCTTGGAATGTTGTATATGCGGATTTTTATTCTCGATGCAACCCATCATCTCGAAGAACTGTCTATGTTCTGGCTAACTGGTCTAATGAGTGTACTCAGTTTTGGCACGATTTTACTTGTTCTCATGTATTATAAGCTGTCGTGGCTGATCCGGTTAATTGAAAAAATACCATTGGTGGCGCGATACAGGTTTGTGGTAGAGAATATGGAAAAGTTGCACTGGAAGTTCTTAACAAAAATTTTACTTCTTTCTGCGCTCCGGTACGTTGTATTTATTGTGCAGTATGTACTAATGATGCAGGTATTTGAAGTAGGAATAAGTGTTGTGAATTCAGCAGCACTGGTGGCAGTAATGTTGCTGGTGTTATCGATTGTTCCGAGCATTACACTAGCCGAACTGGGTATCAGGGGAAAAGTGAGTTTGTTGTTATTTGGCTTATTAAGTACCAACCTCTTAGGCATCATCGCCACCACCGGAAGTATCTGGATTATAAACCTGATTGTTCCGGCAATGGCAGGAAGTATTTTTTTACTGGGCATCAGGTTATTCAGAAACAATAAATAGACGGGCAAACATGAAGAAATTTCTTTTATTAACCGCATGGATCATCGGCTTACAGCCATTGTCGGCCGGCGATGAATTTTGTGGTATCCGCAATAAAGCCTTTGAAGGAGGAGAAAGTATTTCTTACAATGTATTTTATAATGTTATCGGATTGTATGTAAATGCGGGCAGTGCCAATTTTTCCGTTTCACTCGATAAAATGAACAACCGTATTGCTTATCACGTAGTTGGCAGGGGAAGCTCTAACCCAAGTTACGACTGGATCTTTAAGGTACGCGACCGTTATGAGTCTTATATTGATACGGCCAATCTTCAGCCCCTTAAATTTATCCGGAATATTGAAGAAGGTGGTTATAAAAAATTTGAGAATATTACTTTTAACCAGGAAACAAATACAGCCGTAACAACAGAAGGTGTGTATAAGGTTCCGGGTTGTATACAAGATGTGCTGAGTTCTATCTACTATGCCCGCAATATAGATTTCAATAAATACAAACCGGAAGACAAAATTCCATTTGCCATGTTTCTTGATAATGAAGTGTACAACCTTTATATCAAATACATGGGTAAGGAAACCATCAAAACCAAATATGGAAAATTCCGTGCCATCAAGTTCAAACCCTTACTCGTAAAAGGCACTTTATTTGAAGGTGGTGAGAAAATGACTGTGTGGGTGAGCGATGATCCAAACCATATACCACTTCGTATTGAAAGCCCGATTGTGGTTGGAAGTGTGAAAGTAGATATGATGCAATACCGCAACCTGCGTTACCCATTAAGCTCCATGATCAGTTTCAATCGCTAAACAACAGCACTTTCCGTATAATGAATGGGATTGCTTTGTACACTTCGGTACAATTGCGAACGTTTGTACAACACTCTACAGATGATCATCACAAAAATAGTAGCAAGAAAAATTCCGCCGGTAAGCCCTAATAAAAATGAATTGAAATATTGTTTGCCTGCATAAGCAGAGAAAACAACTGTGGCTGCGGAAATTAGTCCGGATACAGCCGCGATAACTGCATTGCCATTTCTGTTGGATATTTCTATCCTGGCATTGCAGGTATCGCAGTTGATGGCGGAAAAATTGTTGAGCAGAATAAACTGCCTGAAGGATATCCGGCACCCGCAATTCGGACATCCCGTTACCTGGTTTTTGGACATTGGATTTTAAAATAGCGTGTTAAAGCTAGGATTTCAGTGTAAACTTAAGATGAAGTAATGGGAATAAGTGTCTGAAAAACACTGATTTTACAACGTGTTTTCACGGTTTTTTCAGGCCCATAAACTAGGTGAAATACTACAAAGCCGTTGGTATTACAAACTGGAGAGTGCAAATGTTTCAGCCACTCGAACACCTTTTTCAGTCATTTGCAGGCTGCAACATTCATTTAAATGATCGTGCTCGAAATACAATATGTAGTTGTTTTCTACCGCTTCCTGTAGAAAATTCTTTTTCTCCTGTAATGTTGTGAGCGGAAACATATCATACGCCATCACATAAGGAATAGGCAGGTGGGCCACAGAAGGCAGCAAATCAGCCATATATACCAGCGTATGCCCCTTGTATTGTATTTGCGGCAGCATCATTTTCTCTGTATGTCCATTTACAAAACGGATAGAGAATTGATCAAATAATGAAGCCGTTTCGAGACGTCCATCGTCTGTGAATCCACTTGAAGGTGAATCAATAAATTTGAGCTGGCCACTTTCCAGGATTGGTAGAATATTTTCTTTCAGAAAAGAGGCTTTCTCCCTGTCGTTTGGATGAACTGCCCAGTTCCAGTGCTTTTCATTGCTCCAGTAAGTGGCATTTTTAAAAGCAGGTACCAATTTATCTGCTTCACGAATAATACTTCCACCGCAATGGTCGAAATGAAGATGGGTAAGAAAAACATCCGTAATATCATTCCTGCTAAAACCATATTTCGCCAATGATTTTTCGAGTGTATCATCTCCATGGAGGTAATAGTGCCCGAAGAATTTGGCATCCTGTTTATCGCCCATGCCATTATCAATCAATACCAGCCTGTTTCCATCTTCTACCAGTAAGCAACGCATGGCCCAGGAACACATATTGTTTTCATCGGCCGGGTTGAGTTTGTTCCACATCGATTTGGGTACTACACCAAACATGGCACCGCCGTCGAGTTTAAAATTTCCGCTATTGATGGAGTACAACTTCATGTTTATGCTACTTTTCCCTGTTTGTGTTTGGTGGCCGATGCAAATGTGAGCAATATCAATCCAATTACAAAGAAAACAACGAGCGCCAAAACAGAATTTCTCTGTGAGCCGGTATATTCATTGATGTAACCAAAACTAAACATCCCGATTACGATGGCTATCTTTTCTGTTACATCATAAAAACTGAAAAAAGAAGTGGTGTCTTTTGTCTCAGGCATGAGCTTGGCGTACGTGCTTCTGCTGAGCGATTGAATGCCTCCCATGACAAAACCTACCAGTACGGCGAGTGCATAAAATTCATTGATACCATCTCTTGGTAATAAATAACCGATGATACAAAGTATGATCCACAAAGACACTGTTATCATCAATGCCCTGAAATTTCCGAGCCTGTCAGACAGTTTGGCTATGGTAAATGCGCCGGGTATTGCCACCAGTTGTATAATGAGAATAGAAATGATGAGGTTGGTAGTAGGTATATTCAATTCGCTTTTACCATACAATGTAGCAGCCAGCATTACCGTTTGCACACCCATATTAAAAAAGAAAAAAGCAGCAAGGTATCTTTTCAAAACAGGCAGGTGTTTGAGTTGTTTCCATACCTTATTCAGTTCTTTATATCCATTGGTAAAAATACTGCCCTTACTATTGGGGTTACCAGCAGGTACTGTTTTTGGTAAACGACTAAGCGCCAATTGACCAAAACCCCACCACCAAATACCCACCAGTAAAAAAGAAACCTGTGATGCTTTTCCTACTGTAATACCAAAAGTATCGGGCATTAAAACAAATACAAAACAAATGATCTGGAGAATCACACTTCCAATATACCCCATTGCAAAACCTTTTGCACTCACACGATCCTGATCAACAGGTGCAGCAATTTCAGGGAGAAAGGAATTGTAAAATACAAGACTGCTCCAATAACCCACACAGGCAATAATCATACAGGCTAACCCATAAGCCAGATTGCTGCTGTTATAAAAAAACAAAGCACTGCAGGCAATACTACCCATGGTACAGAAAAAGAAAAGAAACTTCTTTTTATTGCCTTTATAATCAGCAATGGATGATAACATAGGCGACATTAATGCCACAATCGTAAATGCTACCGCCAATGCATAATTATATAAAGAAGTATTAACAAACTCACGTCCGAATAACGTCACCGTATCATTTGAAGTAGCATCATTCCCATCACCGGTCACCGATTCAAAATAAGCAGGGAAGATGGTTGAAGTAATAACAAGATTATAAACACTATTTGCCCAGTCATACATAGCCCAGCCATTAATGACTTTCTTTGAAGCAGTTGTTTGCATGTGGAGGGGTTTGATTGACTAAAGATAGGAGAAAACGTGAGACGTGAGACGCGAAAAGAGAAAGGTGAAACCTGAAAGGTGAGACATGAAAAGTTAGTAGTGAGTAGTCAGCAGTGAGTAAAGTTTCCTACTGACTACTCACTATTCACTGCTCACTACTACAATGCTGCCAGAATCTTCTGCTGGTTTACCCTCAGTTCCTCTACGCTTAGCTTTAATTTTCCTCTTGTAAAGTTGAGGTCATCGGCGCTGTTAATGGGAATGAGGTGTACGTGGGCATGGGGCACTTCGAGACCAACTACACTGATGCCACAGCGATTACATGGGAACGCTTTTTCAATAGCTTTAGCAATAGGCTTTGAAAATAAAAGGATCTCAGATAAGTATGTTTCCGGGAGATCGAATAAATTATCTGTTTCCCTTTTAGGTACTACCAATACATGACCTTCTACCAGCGGGAAAATATCGAGGAAGGCAAAGAAATGTTCATTCTCTGCGATTTTGTAGGATGGTATTTCGCCCGCGATAATTTTGGAGAAAATAGTCATAGTGATGGGATGATATAACCCGTTGCAAATATTTTACAATATCCGCAACGGGTTATGTGACTAGACAGTGATGTCTTCGATCTTGAATTTAATTAAACCGGTTGGTGCCTGTACTTCTGCTACTTCGCCTCTTGTTTTACCCATCAGGCCTTTACCAATAGGTGAGCCGGCAGAAATTTTTCCTGCTTTGAGGTCGGCTTCCTTCTCTCCTACAATCTGATAAGTAACCGTTTTTTTAGTGGCGATATTGGTAATAGTTACTTTGGTAAGTATGGTTACCTTACTGGTATCAATATCGCTGGTATCAACAATTTTAGCGTTGGCGATGGCACCTTCCAGTTGCTTGATTTTGGCCTCAAGCATGCCTTGCGCCTCTTTGGCCGCATCATATTCAGCATTTTCTTTCAAATCTCCTTTTTCCCTCGCTTCAGCAATAGCCCTGGAAGCAGCGGGGCGCTCTACCGATTTCATCTTCTGGAGCTCTTCACGCATTTTTTCAAATGTCTCCTTCGTAACATACATGGTACTCTCACTCATATTCTTTCGGTTTAAATGGGTAAAAAAAATACAACGCCGCATTTGATTGCAGCGTTGCATGACTGTAAAAATAGAAAATCTTTCTAAACTCATCTATTAGAAAAAATGAGGAAAATTTGGTGGTGTGAAAAGAAATGCCAATATTTACAGTGTACTATTACACTAATACACTGTATATGATTCATTTTCAATCAGTTGAATTTAAGTACCCTGCAAAGCGCCACTTATTTAGTGCCCTTTCCCTATCGCTCAAGCCAGGTGGTATTTATGGATTACTGGGCAGAAATGGGGCCGGGAAGTCTACTTTATTGAAACTTTGTTGTGGATTGGTTTTTCCTACAACAGGAACAATCTCTGTTTTGGGTGAGAACCCAGGTAAACGGTCACCCAATCTATTGCAGGATATTTTCTTTGTTCCCGAAGAAATAGATACACCAGATGCCAACATCATCAATTTCGGTAAAACACTTTCGATCTTCTATCCAAAATTCGATCTGATAAAATACAAACAGCTATTGAGTCAGTTTGATGTACCCAACTCTAATTTTAACCAATTGAGTTTTGGGCAAAAGAAAAAAACATGGATTGCACTTGGTATTGCTGCAAATACCAGATTGCTGATTTTTGATGAACCCACAAACGGCCTTGATATTCCTTCCAAACAGCAGTTCAGGAAAATATTAGCCGACTATGTTGATGATGAACGTTGCCTGATTATTAGCACTCACCAGGTGAAGGATTTAGAGAACCTGATTGATAACATTATCATCCTTAACGAGGGTAATATACTCGTAAACGCTTCTATTGATCGTATTGCTGAAGAATTGAGTTTTAAAAGATTCAATGACAAAGCCGATCTGCCAGTTCATATTTATAGTGAATCGAATCTCTTTGGTGCCGTTGCTGTAATAAAAAATCGGCCTGGAGAATATAATGGTCATGTAGACATTGAGCTGTTCTTTAATGCAACAATTGCGAACAAATTATTGATGAAAGATATTTTCAACTCAAAATCCTGACAATGAATAACGCATTCAGTTTTTTACGTTTCTGGTTTCTCCTGAAAAAATACCTTTCGGAGAACAGAAAAAGTATCGGGCTTTACACCATCGGGTTATTTTTATTTCTTTTTGTTTTGTTTGGGCTAATTGTACTCTCTTCACTACACAGTAATTTTCCAGCCGACTTACAAACTGGTTTATTTGCCATTGGTTTACTATTCGGTGGCTCAATATTTTCATCGTCGTTCTATGCCTTTTTTACAAACAAGCCCAAAGCCATCCGGTTTATTAACCTGCCAGCTACTACCGGTGAAAAGTTCTTACTGGGGTTTATCATAACACAGGTGCTTTTCTTTGTGGTATTCATCGTGTTCTTTTCAACCATCGATCAACTGATGTGCGGGCTT
Organism: Chitinophaga pinensis; assembly: GCA_943372605.1. Taxonomy (GTDB): domain Bacteria; phylum Bacteroidota; class Bacteroidia; order Chitinophagales; family Chitinophagaceae; genus Sediminibacterium; species Sediminibacterium pinensis_H. The sequence continues at coordinate 151,360 of CALRZI010000005.1, forward strand.
TACAACAACAATGTTGCACCGCCTGCATGGGTTTTGCCGTACGACAGGCAGATCAATTTCCACGCTACACCACTGGATCTTTTTGGCGAACGCAACAATCAAATTTATATAATGCTGTTTTTTATTCTTAATGCATTTATGCATTTGGGTTCTCTGTCCTTTGAAAAAAACGCCTTTATACTTACAAGTCTTTTTATCATACTGGCCTTCACCATCATTGCGTTTTACAACAATAGATTAATGATTGGCCTGATTCCTGAAACAATTGTACCACGTGGTAAATTCTTTAATGACTCTTTCCGGATTGAGGACGGCAAAACCATAAAAGGAGTTGTTTCGTTACCTGAAAAATGGGAGCAGTTACTCTCCATTCTCATACCCGCCAGTATATTTATCTGTTGCTGGTCGGCTACGTATTTTAAGTTGAAAGAAAAACAAGTATAAAAGCGCTACAATGGAGTTCAATAACAACAAAGCCATCTATCTGCAGATTTCTGATATGATTTGTGAAAAAATCATGACCAGGCAATTTCCTGAAGAAGAGCGTATTCCATCTGTAAGAGAAATGGCTGTTCAATTGGAAGTAAATCCAAATACAGTGATGCGTACTTATGAACTATTACAGACACTGGAAATAATTTATAACAAACGGGGCGTGGGCATATTTGTTGCCAGGGATGGAGAGCAGAAAGCATTTAACTACCGTAAAAAGGAATTTCTGGCCAACGAGTTACACTTTTTCATGAAAACAGCTTTACTCCTTGGCATCAGAAACGAAGAACTTATTGCTTATTATGAAGAATTTAAATCTTTAAAATAGATATCGAATGAAAAAAAGTAACGTATTATTTATTGCTTCTGTTTTGAGTTGCGTAGTTGGTATTACAGTAGCCAATGTAAAATTGAAAAGCGAATATGATAAAAAGAATATTGCATCTTATTATAAAGATATTTCAATACCAACTTTTCATCATATTAAAGAAATGGCTATTCCCGACAGTGCCGGTTTTTCGAATTTAGAAATCAACATATTAGCTTCTGACACTTTTAGGCTACAAAAAACTTTTTATGCTGATATCGAAAAAAATGTACACTTCGAGGTTAGCAACGACACATTGTACATTAGCATGAAAAAGCCTTTAACCCAGGGATATACCTCTATTAATATCCTCTGTAACAATTTACAATCAATAGAAGTCAGGCACTCCCGAATATTTATAAATAAATTTAATGCAACAAACCTGCAGGTCAACACTAACAATGTGGCGTTTTTAAGAATGCAAGACTGCGAAATCAACCGGCTGCTTGTACAGGGTAAAAACAACGGCTCTGTACTAATAACAGATAAGTGCATTATTGATTCAGGATTCTTCCAAATGAATGATAAATCTTTATTGAGTCTTAGCAATAATGTAATCAGATACAAAGAATTTTCACTAGGAAATGAAGCTACTTTATGTCTGAATGGTGCTATAGTTAAAGAGTTTACATCAACTCATTAAAAATAATCTCAGGATGCTTGGTCTCTTAGTTCAATTAATTGTTTCACTTATTTTATTATGGCTGATTGAAAGAAAAAACCTTTCTGCTCTTGGCTGGCTACCTTCTAAAAAACGTTTATTGCAGTTATTCGCAGGTTTAGCCTTAGCTATTACAATTGCCTCTATCTTTCATTTGGTACGTTCATGGCTTACAGGTATTTCCTGGAAACTAAATACAACTTATCGTTTGGCCGATTTTACCGCTGCATTGTGGTGGATGCTTAAATCGGTTGTTTATGAGGAACTTATTTTCAGAGGTGCTTTATTTTATATCGCTTTGAAAAGATTAGGCATTACCAAAGGTCTCTGGCTCTCTGTAATTGCATTTGGCATTTACCATTGGTTTTCTATGGGAGCATTTGGTCAGCCTGTACAAATGATTTTTATCTTTTTAATTACTGCCGCTGCCGGATGGATGTTTGCTTATGCTTTTCTTAAAACCAATTCCCTCTATCTCCCCATTGGCTTACACCTTGGCTGGAATTGTGTTGGCAGCATTCTTTTTTCAGAAGGTTCTATCGGAAATCATATCCTTATTCCTGTTAAGGATGCTTCATTTCAGCAAAACTACCTGTTGGTATTTTTATTTATGGTGCTATATCAAATGCTCGTACCTGCATTTTGCACCTGGTTATATGTACGCAAGATGAATGGCGAAAAAATGTATGGCCGTGAAATAATCGGATGATTATTCCTGTATCCCCAATTTATCCAACAAAATTTTCGGCATCAGGTAATACGATTCATGGCTATAGCCAGCAATATGCGGTGTGATGATTACATTGGATTGTTCCAATAGCCAATTCAGATCGGTCTTTTCATCTTCAGTATAGGTTTCCAGTTTTTCATTTTCCAATACATCCAATGCCGCTGCTTTTATCTTTCCGTTTTTTAGTGCACGTATCAATGCTTTGGTATCGGTTATTCTTCCACGGCAAGTGCTTAGAAAATAGGGTTGCTTTTCAAATCTGTTAAAAAAATCATCATCGGCATAATGCAAAGTCGATTCATTTAAAGGGAGATGAAGACTCACTACATCTGCATAACGTTGAATCTGTTCTATCCCGGCTTCACGAACCTGCCCTTTTGCAAAATCAGTTTTATACTTGTCATTGGCCAATATGGTTACTTCAAATGATGCCAGCTTTTTAGCAAAGGCTTCTCCAGTGTTTCCAAAACCAATAATACCAACAGTTTTACCTGTAAGCTCATCACCCCTGTTGGCATCCCTGATCCATTTACCGGCTTTCACTTCCAGGCAACTACTATTAATTCTGTTCATAAGACTAAGCAACATTCCCAATGCCTGCTCTGCCACTGTATTACGGTTCCCTTCCGGACTGCTTTCACATTGTATTCCTTTTGAAGTTGCATAGGCTACATCTATTTTTTCCATCCCACTTCCCAAACGTCCAATCCATTGAAGTGAAGTAGCAGCATCCAGCAACACACGGTCTATCTGTAACCTGGTGGTAACAATTAACCCTGTACATTCACTAATCCTTTCTTTTAGTTCTTCGTAATTAATCTCCGGCATATAAACACACTCATATCCCGCCCGATCCAGTCTTTCCATTAAATACGGATTAGCTTTTGCTGTTATAATCACCTTATTCCTTGTCATCTTCTTTCTTGTCTATTTCCTTGTTATTTCATTCTGAATGTGAGTGCCGCAAAATCCGCAACGCTTAACTGTTCCGCTCGCTTCGTAAAAATTTCTTCCTGCAATACTTCCGGTGTAAACATCCCTTTTAAGGGATTTCGTAACATTTTCCTCCGCTGGTTAAACGCTGCTTTTACCAGTACAAAAAATGCACGTTCACTCTTCATCTCACAAACAATTTCTCTTCGTTTTAGTTTAATAACACCGCTCATTACTTTTGGGGGCGGATTAAATGCCTGCTGTGGCACATCAAACAAATATTCCACTTCATAAAATGCCTGTACCAATACACTTAATATACCATACTCTTTATTACCCGATTTCGATGCTATCCTTTCTGCCACTTCTTTCTGAAACATACCAATCATAACGGGTACCTGTTTCTTCCATTCGAGTATACGGAACAATATCTGCGATGAAATATTGTAAGGAAAATTACCCACCACTGTAAACTGTTCATCAAATGGCTGGTTAACTTCCAATATGCTTTCGTGAATGATTTTTCCTTTGATGGCGGGATATGTATGTTCCAGGTAAGTTACTTTCTCATCATCCAGCTCCACTGCTTTAAAATCAATAGCAGGTAGCTGAAGCAGATACTTGGTTAATGCACCACCTCCCGGACCCACTTCCAGCAATCGCTCAAAGCTATCCTGTTGCAGTGCCGTTACAATTCGTTCACAAACAGTTTCATCTTTCAGAAAGTGCTGCCCCAGCGATTTTTTGAGGGTATATTCCATTAAGGCAAAAATACATTTTATATGTCGGATGTATGATCGCAGATGTATGATATAAATTCGTGAATTAACCCTTGCTCTTAGCTTAAAAACAGTATTCTTTTACCCCTCTCCTTTCACGTTTCACTTTTCACGTCTCACGTTTCACGGCCCCTCATCCCTGAATTATCCGTATTTTTACCATCTAAACCTTCCCCGATGAATGAAATGCAAAAACCAGTGATTGGTTTCTCTTGTGGCGATATCAATGGCATTGGCCTTGAACTGATCCTTAAAACCCTGGGTGACCATCGCCTGCTGGATATTTGCACACCCGTTGTTTTTGCCAGCAATAAAAGCATCAATTTTTACCGGAAGAGTTTACCCGAAATCAACTTTAATTATGCAAGCGGCAAAGATTTCAGCAGGCTCAACAGCAAACAGGTAAATATTTATCCATGCTGGGAAGAAGAAATTGCCATTACTCCGGGTCAGTTAAATGAAACAGGTGGAAAATATGCACTGATTTCTTTGAAGGAAGCTGCACAGGCTTTAAAAGCCGGGCATATTCATGGTTTGGTTACGGCTCCGATCCACAAAAAAAATATTCAGTCTGCAGAATTTAATTACAGCGGCCACACTCCTTACCTGAAAGACCTTTTTGGCGTGAATGATGTATTGATGTTTATGGTAGCCGAAAATATGCGTATTGGTCTCGTTACCGAACATGTAACAGTTGCCGATGTGGCCAAACATATTACCAAAGAAGGTATTCTCAGCAAACTAAAAATCATGCATACCAGTCTTCAAAAAGATTTTGGTGTTGATAAACCAAAAATTGCTGTACTGGGTCTTAACCCACATGCCGGCGATGAGGGTTTGATAGGAGCTGAAGAAGAAACCATTATTAAACCAGCAATCAAAGAAGCCAAACATAATATGCTGGTATTTGGTCCATACAGTGCCGATGCATTTTTTGCACGCGGACAATATGAGCGTTTCGATGCGGTACTGGCCATGTACCACGACCAGGGTCTCATACCTTTCAAATCTCTGGCCATTGGCGAGGGTGTTAATTATACTGCGGGGTTAAATGCAGTGCGCACCAGTCCGGATCATGGAACTGCATTTGATATTGCAGGTAAAGGAAAAGCAGATCATAGTTCTTTTCTGGCGGCTACTTTTGAATGTATTGAAATCATCCGTTTCCGCCTTGGTTATGCAGAAATGCGTCAGAACCCCCTTCGTAAAATGAGTGCACGTATGCTGGCCAATGCTGTTGATGAGAGGATTGAAGAAACAGAATAACACATGCAGTTATATCATCTCTCCAACGAATTTTTATCCGTTAGCATCAGCGATAAAGGTGCAGAACTGAAAAGCATTGTTCACCGCATTGCAGCACTCGAATACATGTGGTCGGGCGACCCAAATTTCTGGGGTAAAAAAAGTCCGGTTTTGTTTCCTATTGTTGGCGGATTAAAAAACAACAGTTATCAGTTTAACAATATTGCTTACCAGTTAGGCCGTCATGGTTTTGCACGAGACCGTATGTTTACAGTTGTTCAGCAATCGGAAGACTCGATTCTCTTTTCTTTATCGGCCGATGCGGAAACTTTACAGGTATATCCTTTTCGTTTTTCTTTCTTTGTTGGCTACCGGCTCGAAGAAAACAATATTCATGTGAGTTACAGGGTTGAGAATACAGATAAGCAGGAAATATATTTTTCTGTTGGCGCTCACCCTGCATTTGCGGTACCTTTTGTTGCAGGCACTGTGTTTGAAGATTATTACCTGCAATTCAGCGAAAAAGAAGATACAGGCATCTGGCCATTGTCGCCCGATGGATTAATTAAGGAGGAAGCGATACCATTCTTTAAAAACAATGATCAGGTTGCTTTACAGAAGTCATTGTTTTATGGAGATGCGCTGGTATTCAAATCACTTCGGTCAACTGCTATTTCTATTTTATGTAATAAGCATTCTCACGGACTTAAAGTAAGTTTCCCTGATTTTCCTTTTATGGGTATCTGGAGTACAAAAGATGCCGATTTCGTTTGCATTGAACCCTGGTGCGGTATTGCAGATAGTGTAAATACAACCGGCAGGCTCGAAACCAAAGAAGGCATTCATCATTTATCTGCTGGTGAAAGTTTTCAACGAAACTGGTCAGTACAAGTATTTTGATTACTTAAAAATAGTATCGGCTATACCTTTATTAATCGCATAATTGGTATACGTTATTTCTACCCTGCCTTTTTTATTTCTGATTTTTTGTTCTTCTGTTAATGGTTTTTCGTTGTCTTCAAATTCAAGTGTTAGACCTTTGGGGAGTTTGTAGTTTTTTGTATTGAAACTAAAAATCACTTTATCAGGTAATCCAAAAGAAGCGAATTTACCATAACTCATTTCAATCTCGTACGTACCATTTTCTTTTGTAGTAGATATTGCTTTTTTGATGAGTAGGTTGGCTTCATCAATATACATCGTAGTTAATACCACTTCGCTGTTTTCATTGGTGGGCAACATTTTCACCACTGTTGTTTTTATGCCGCCTACCACTGCTTCGCCTGCTGACAGCGCTACAAACTCATCTGTTGTTACCAGTGAATTCATATTCACCGAAACTCCTCCTTTGGGAAGCAGAGAAATACCTCCGTCTTTTTTCAGCCTGAACTTATTGGGTTTTTTGTAAAAGATTTTCACCTTACCAATCGGCGCTTTAATAAATGCTACATTGGTTTTCATCTTACCGTCTGCTTCATAATCGCTTACCTGATCGAGTTTAGCTTTTACTTTCATTACGAGAGCGGTTGCGTCCTGCGCAGATGCAGAGGATAGAAATGAAAGGTGAAAGGTGAAAATGAATAGTATGATGAGTTTTTGCATGATGGTTCTTTTAGCTTAAAATATCTTTCTTTTTAAATACCACAATTGCGGCTGAAACAAATACGATGATATGTATTACTAGTACGATCGCTGAATTAATTATTCTTCCTTTATTCTGTATACTTCCCAAAATGGCTTCATTCGATTCTGTTACCTGTATGTCGAAAAATTCTTTCCAGCTAATCATATGTGTGGTAAACAGGTAAGGTTTTACGATATTAAAAACAGGGATATTCATGGTACTCAGAATCGTAAGAAAGATGATAACGCTCATGGTGGCCACAATCGGACCAATAGAATTTTCTGCAAATACAGACAAAAAGAATCCCAATGCAGCAACAGTTGTCATGGCGAGTGCAGCAAACAGGAATGCACCAATATATCTCCAGAACACATCGTTCTCTTTTAACAATACCACATAACTGCTTTTCATAAGAAACATATCATCGGTCCCAAAAACCCACATACTTACAAATAGTGCCAAAAAAGCAAGCCATACCAACAAGAGTAATGTGTAGATGGTGGAAGCAATAAATTTTGCCAGCATAAAAGAACTGCGGCTATAAGGTTTCGAAAGTAATACCCTGAGCGTGCCCATATTGGCTTCACCCGAAATCATATCGGCAGCAATCAATGCAATGAGCAGTGGCACATGTACAAGTAATAATTGCAGCATGATATAACAAACCAGATAACCGTTCAGGATATTACCGTCGATTTCAAGTGTTGAGCCGATATCGTTCAACATAAAATCTACATAAGTCTGCCCGTCAATTTTAAGTCCGAACTGAATCAGCACAATCAGCGCTGTTATAGCAGCAAATGCTATATATGTTCTGGGTCTTTTGAATATTTTGTAAAGTTCTATATTAATGAGTGTGCGCATGTTGTGCTGAGGTTACCTGTAAAAAATAATCTTCCAGTGAATGACGTGGTTGCATAGAGAGTACGGGAATATTCATACCTACAAGATCTTTGTGCAAATCTGGTATTTGGTTCCTGTGCAGCTTTATCAGCAATGTATCAGTTCTTCTTGGCTGAAGATTTACCGACCACTTACTTTGCTCCAGTTGTACCAAAGCCGCATCATTATTCAGTGTTTCCAGTTCCACCAGTGTTTGAGATGGATCAAATAAATCTGCCGCAGTGCCTTCTACCAGTTTAGTTCCTTTATCAATAATCAGTAGTCTTGTTGCTATTTGTTCAATTTCATTCAGCAGGTGAGATGATACGAGGATGGTTTTATTAAGATCGCGGCTCAAATGGCGTATCAGGTTGCGTATATCTGCTATACCCTGTGGATCGAGTCCATTCGTAGGTTCATCCAGTATAATGAGTTTGGGATCATGAATAAGTGCGACGGCAATACCCAGTCTTTGTTTCATTCCTTGTGAAAAAGTTTTCACGATATCTTTTGCTCTTTCCGCAAGACCAACCATTTCCAGTTGTTGCATTAATTGCTGATCGGTAGGTTTCAGTCCACTTAAGCGGGCAAAAATGCGCAGGTTATCAATTGCACTCAGGTATTTGTACACATCTGGCTTTTCAATCACTGCACCTACCTGACGTAATATTTCAGTTCTGTGACTTTTCAATGGCATTCCAAACAATTCGATTGAACCTGCCGTTGGTTCAATCAGGGTCAGCAGCATGCGTATGGTAGTGCTTTTACCCGCACCATTCTGGCCCAAAAAACCATATACATCACCTTCGTGTACCGTAAAAGATAAATCTTTCACGGCTGTGAGGTTTTTGAACGACTTGGTTAATCCTTTAACCTGTATAATTGATTGCATATAGTACTATAACATCAAAAATACGCAGGAAGTTGAGGAAAACGTGAAAGGTGAGACGTGAAACGTGAGATTAATGTCCATGGACCATGGTCTATCAACTATGGACTTCTCTACTATTTAAATCAGACATCCGAAATCTGACATCCTCCATTCTCCTAGCCCCCTACCTTGAGGTATTGTTGCAGGGCCTGCACATAGGCTTCGAAGGCTTCGATGCCTTTGGGGGTAATTTTACAGGTAGTTTGAGGATAATTGTCTTTGAATTGTTTGGTTACTTCTATATAACCGGCATCTTTTAGTTTCTGTACCTGTACACTCAGGTTGCCCGCAGTGGCATTGGTTTTTTCGCGGATAAAAGTAAATTCCGCTTCTTTTACACCAATGAGCAGGCTTACGACAGCCAGTCGTAATTGTGAATGTAATATAGGGTCCAGTTCTTTAAACATGCTTTTTCTGTTGGGCCAGGTATTTTCTTCTTAAAATAATGCCGGGAATAAACCAGCAGACAATAGCTGCTATACCTCCCAGTAACCAGTCATATTCAGAGCGGGTAAAACAAGACCATATAAAAAGACCATATGTTAATACTGCTCCAAAAAGCATCGGCTTAAACTTTTTTACAACACCTGTAACAAGGGTTGGAAAAGCATAAAGTAGTATCAGTAATGAATAAAAACTAGGTGGAAACGGAACCAATACTTCATCTGGCTTGCTGCCATCGAGATAGTGTTTGGTCATTTGCCAGCCATCTTCCTGTATAAACTTTGTGGTTACACCGGGAACAATCATCTGGTAAAAGTTGAGTGCGAAAATAGATAACCCGAATACCAGCCATACACTATTCAAGGCATCATCTTCATACTTTTTTACCTGGTTTGCTTTCTTTTCACGGATAGAAAAAATGATCTGTGGAATAATAGCCGCTAAAACTATCAGCCATATATCAAACCCAATGCTGAAATCATAAGTACGTTCAAAATAGGATACAAAAGAGGCGATTGATACAACAGTTCCCCATAACAATGAGCCGATACCCGTATCGTGGTAACTGCTTTTGGCCTTTTGTATCATGTTGGTAATGAGGTCGAGGCTCTCCTGTTCCGTCATTTTTTTTTCATCTGCCATGATTTACTGCTTTTTTGAGTTATGCCTGATACGTAATAAATGACCGGGTATGATATAGCTCGTGAGTATAGCCACTGCTCCGATCAGTAACTGGTCGGCAAAATTAAACTTAATCGATACGGCAGCAAGAATAAAATTCAATAGTCCACCGATTACCAGTGGCTGAAACCGGATGAGCTTACCACTTACAAATGTGCCAATCGCATACATTAGTATATAATAAGTGAATGCTGATTTCCACGCCTCTGAAATAACATTGATAAATACCATTACAAAAAAAGCAACCCCAATAGCTATCCACAGATAACCCAATGCTTCTTCAATATAAGTTGTAGACTTTCGTTTTTTTGCCTGTCGGGTACTATACACAGCCGACACTATACCACCCACCGGCATGGTCCACCATACGAAACTGTGATAGGGATATTTAAAATACACCATCAGTATATATTCTACCACACAACAAACAAATACCAGCCATCCCCAGAACAATAAATAAAAGCTATCTACCGCAACAGCATCTTTTGTTTTGGTGATCATTGACTGGATGAGCTGAAGACTTTCCTCGGGGGAAAAATCTTTTTCCGGTTCATTTTCCTGTACATGTTCAGACATAGTAGTTATTTTTTGGTGGGCACAACATATTTTCTGATAAAGAAAGTAATAAAGATACTACCAATTACACCGGGTAATAACCATAATATCCACTGCATATTTATCTGCACATTTACTACCAGAAATGCGGTATATGAAGCAATCATGGCGCCCATCATACGAACAATATGATTATACATCCATGATGCTTTAATGGTTGTGCGTCCTATAAACAATTTCACATCGTGCAGTACATAACTCAAACATATCAATCCAAATATACCCGGAACAATACTGAATATACTGCCAGATGCTACCCCTCGTACAGATTGCAGTAATAAAAAAGCTGCAAACGAAAAACCAAAAACAGTCACCAGATAATCAGCCATCGAAAATTTTGCGGGTGTTGTTTTAAAACGTCTTTTCAACAATACGATCCTGTAACCCGACAGAATCATATACAATGTGAACCCTCCTACCGCAAAAAGAAACAGATTATGATGAGTGGGCAGGCAACTCATTACCAATGCACTTACCGATGCTACTAACATACTCCAGAAAAACACCATCCCCGATAACAGGTGTGGCTTCGATCCTTTTTTTACAGATGCCGCAATGGTGCCGGTAATTAGTCCGGCACCGCCCCCAATAATATGTAGTATCAATAAAATAGAAAACAATTGATCCATCGTTTAAAGTTATTGTAACAGCCTTGTAGTTTCAGTGGTTCACCAGTCAAGTTACTGACAGGCAGCTAACAATTTTACAGCCTCATCCTTACCCCATGTAGGATGCATGGGAGACGCTGGTTTAAAATCTCCATAAAGCGCCATTGCTTTTTCAAATAATTTTTTTGCTACAGCTTTACCTCCTCCAAATGCTTCTGGTGTATTCATCAGTGTTTGTCCGTCCAGTAAATAAATGCGCGGGTTGTTGGCATCAATTTTTTTTGCTTCCGCTAATGCATTAGTGGCTTCAGTTCCATAGGTTTGCCAGCGCGACATAGGATCAACCGTCATTTGCTGAATGGCAATCATTTGACGCATACAATAAGTTTCTGCATTTCTTTCGAGGGCCTCTGCTTTGCTTAACAGGTCCTTACTTTTTTCCGCTACTTTATCTTTATCGGCTTTAGGGTTCATCCAACCTGTCAAGTGATTGGCATAAGCTGCATAATAATAAGGCAGCCATTTATCTTTTTCAGCATCTGCAATTCTTTCAAAAAAAGCTGATGCTGCTGCCATGTCTTCAACAGACTTTACTGCAGCAAATTGTTCCAATCCTTTTTGCATTCCTGTTTCATACCTGGTTTGCGCCATTAACTGGCCCGCAAATAACATGGCTAAAATGATGATGATTTGTTTCATGACGATATTTTTTATGTTTGATTTTTTGATCTTTGATTTCTTGGTTTTCTTGTGGCTTGTAGCTTGCAGCGTGCATCCTATTTTTTATTCTTCAACTTCTCATACTCATTCGCAGCACTTAGAAATTTACTGCCATGGTATGCGTGAAAATATTGGAAGGCAAGTCCAACACCCCATCCCAGTATTGGCCAGATGGGCCAGAAATAAGGGTGGTCTCCGGGAGAGAAAAACCAGATTCCCACAAGGAATGTATTCACTACAAAATAGCTGAATACTCCCCATTTAAAACCGGCTCTTGCTTTTGCAATCTGCCAGAGTTCTTCATCGCGTTGTTCGTTATTCATAAAACAGTTTTTTATGTTTGATTTTTGATTTTCTGATTTATTTCTTGTGGCTTGTCGCTTGCAGCCTGTAGCTTGTAACTTATAAGTTATTATTAATCGCATCCTGTCTCCTGTCAACACCCCAACTCAAAAACACACCCAGGAAAAAGAATTGTGGAGCCGGTGGTGTGATGGCTTCTTTTCTTGCACCATTATTAGAATAATTATACCCGAATACCTGTTTGCTGTTAAGTACATTTGTTACAGAACCCACAATTACCGCATAGGCTTTTCCTAAAGAAGTGAGGTAATTGAAACTGAAACCGAGGTTATGATAATCAATTGTTTTACCCTGATCGGCAATTACATACTGCGCACCGCTTTGCTGGAGATTGTAGTATGGACGACCTGTTGCATAGGAATATGTAAAATTGAACCCTGTATTAATCTTGCTGATAAAACGTTTCATTACAAATGATGCGGTATGATTGGCCGCAAATGTGGGTTGCAGTTCTTTCGGATAATTCAGAAAATCGCGTTTGGTATCGAGGTAAGAATAGCTTACCCAGTAATCCAATCCCTTGAATGTTTTTTTATCTCTCCAAAATAATTCAACACCTTTTGCATCGCCAGCACCTGCGTTGTTCATGACAGGATAGGTTTTAACCAGCCCATCATATTTTTTATAAAATGCTTCTACACGGAAGGTTTGCAGTGTTGTATTCTTGATATAGTTCGCAATAAAATGCGTTGCTTTTGAGTAACCAAAGTTGGTGGTGTTATAGAGATAGGTATTCTCTGGTTTCTGATAAAACTCTCCATAAGCCACACTCATCTGCGCACCTTTACCTGTTTTATACGCCAGTGATAAACGGGGTGCAATATTTGCTTTGTTGATGAGCGAAGAATGTTCAAAACGGGCACCCACTTTAGCAGCTAGCTCGTTGGTGATATACAGATCAGCTTCAGAAAAAATCGCTTTGAAATGATCGGGCAACCATGCTTTGAAACTATTGTAAGTGCTTCTGTTGTAGAAATACATATACTCTCCGCCAAAACGAATAACACTGATGCCACTCAATCGTTTATCAAATACAGCTTTGATCTGTGACAAATCAGAACGTGTGTTGATGTTAAAGTTGCTGTTGTCGATCCAGGGCTGGCCTGTAGTTACTTTCTGGTTCTGCTGGTTTTGAATTTGCTGATCAATTTTGTTTACATCGATGCTGTAACCAAGACCCAGATTCATTTTCCAGCCATTGCCTAAATTATCTCTCCAGCTCAGGTTATGGTACCAGTTGGTATTATTCAAACCAAAAGCATTTTTCAGCATGGGGTCGTCTATATTGGGTCTGCGTAAACCCATATCGCTGGCGCCGAAAGTGCTGTAGTATTTAATCATACCACCGCTTTTGGTTTTAGTACGAAAATTCAGATCGGCCGTATGAAAATCGGGCATACGGAAATATTCAGGCTGTTGTTTTACAATACCGAAGTAAGCAACCAGGTTGGTGTAACCATAGTTACCTCCCCATGATGATTTTTTGTCTTTAGCTACTTTCTGCAAACCGGCTCCCAGAAACAAGGCTGATATAGATGCTGAAACTTCTGAACGTTCCGGAATATCAATACTCTCCATAATCAGTGCCGATGAAAGTGCCTGACCATACAATGCCGAGTAACCACCTGTGCTGAAAATGGTTCCTTTAAACAAAGCAGGAGCAAAACGTCCGCGTGAAGCGATATCGGGTACACTGGCCATAAATGGATTGTTCACCAGTGTTCCATCAATAAATTGTTTAGCCTCGTAACCCGCACCACCACGTACAAATAAACCTTCCTGCTCACCTACCTGTTGTGCACCGGGCAGCGTTTTTACCACGGCAGAAATATCTGCATTGGCGCCGCCTGTTGTATATACATCTAATGAACTTAAAACGGTAGCAGCTTTTTTCTTATCGCCCGCTTCAAAACTTCCGGCTGTTACAGTTACTGCTTTTAATTCGCTGATTTCTTCTTTCAGTATAAAATCAATGTTCAGCATGGTTGTATCAATCATTACTTCCTGCTCTACTGTTTTATTACCCATATTGGTCGCTACGATCAACTGCTTTCCTTTTTCATAGGTTTTGAATGAAAAATGACCGGTTGAATCAGACACACCACCATCATAAGACCCCTTAACTACAATATTGGCTCCTGCCAGGATACGTCCTTTATGATCTTTTACAGAACCCGTAATCTTAACCTGTGCTCCTGCCAGAAAGGGTAGTAAAGCCAGCAGAGAAATCATCCATTTTTTCATTGCTCGTTGTTTTGATAGAGCAAACATAGAATAGTTTATTTTATAAACCAAATTATATTTAAAACTATTTTCATCATGGATAATTATAATTTAAACAATTGATTATCAGCAACTAACAGGACCTATGCATAAAAAAGCCCCGGATTTTAAATCCAGGGCTTCCTATAATTTGCTTCAAAAAATGCGCTTATTTGTACTGAGGCATCAAGCTCTTCGCCAGTTCAGTCATCTTATTGATGCCATCTTCAGGAAGATTACCTTTTTTAAACTCAGCCAGTACATCAGGAAGTTTGTTCTCCATTTCCATGAGGAAGTGTGCTTCAAACTCTTTTACTTTCTTAACGGCTACTTCACGCAACAAACCTTGTGTACCCAGATAAATAATAGCTACCTGTTTTTCTACAGAGAAAGGTGTGTATTGAGCCTGTTTCAGGATTTCCACGTTACGGGCACCTTTGTCAAGTACCATTTTGGTAGCCGCATCCAGATCACCACCGAATTTAGAGAAGGCTTCCATCTCACGGTAAAGAGCCTGGTCAAGTTTCAGTGTACCTGCCACTTTCTTCATCGATTTAATCTGCGCATTACCACCCACACGGCTTACAGAGATACCCACGTTAATCGCAGGACGGATACCAGCATTAAACAGGTTACCTTCCAGGAATATCTGACCATCGGTAATCGAGATTACGTTGGTTGGGATATAAGCAGATACGTCACCCGCCTGTGTTTCAATAATTGGTAATGCTGTAAGAGAACCACCACCTTTTACAAGGTGTTTGATTGATTCTGGCAGGTCGTTCATATTCTTAGCTACATCATCATTGGCAATTACTTTAGCAGCACGCTCCAACAAACGGCTATGCAGGTAGAATACGTCACCAGGGTATGCTTCACGTCCTGGAGGTCTTCTCAACAACAGAGAAACCTCACGGTAAGCTACTGCCTGTTTTGACAGATCATCATAAATGATCAGTGCAGGGCGACCGGTATCACGGAAGAATTCCCCGATAGCGGCACCGGCAAATGGTGCATAGAACTGCAATGGAGCAGGATCAGATGCAGAAGCTGATACGATGGTAGTGTAAGCCATGGCGCCATTATCAGACAAAGTTTTCATCACACCAGCAACGGTAGATGCTTTTTGTCCGATGGCAACATATATACAATAAACAGGTTTTCCTGCATCGTAAAATTCTTTCTGGTTGATAATGGTATCAATACAGATGGCAGTTTTACCAGTCTGACGGTCACCAATTACCAGCTCACGCTGACCACGACCTACAGGAATCATCGCATCGATTGCTTTGATACCGGTTTGTAATGGTTCTTTTACCGGCTCACGATAAATTACACCTGGTGCTTTACGCTCCAGTGGCATTTCATAAAGGTCTCCTGTGATTGGTCCTTTACCATCGATGGCTTCACCTAAAGTATTAATTACACGGCCAACAACACCTTCACCTACTTTAATAGAGGCAATTTTACCGGTTCTTTTTACTTTGGCTCCTTCTTTAATATCGCCGCTTTCGCCCATCAATACCACACCCACATTATCTTCTTCCAGGTTAAGGGCAATGGCTTTAACGCCACTTTCAAACTCTACCAGTTCACCACTGCGTACGCCGTTAAGGCCATATACACGGGCAATACCGTCACCTACCTGTAATACTGTTCCCACTTCTTCCAGATCGGCCGATACATTGAAATTGCTGAGCTGCTGTCTCAGTATCGCTGATATTTCATCGGGTTTAATGTCCACCATGATGTATGCTGTTTTTTGTGATTGTTATTATCGTAACTGCTGAACGTATAAGTTTTGCAGGAACTGTTTCTTAATGTCTTTCAGGTCGCGCAAAATACTTGCATCAACCAGGTTATTATTAAATTCCAATACAAAACCACCTATCAGACTTTCATCTGTTTTGGTTTCCAGTTCAATATTGGCAAAGTTTTTTTCTGCTTTTACTTTCTGCTCAATTGATTTCTTCAATTCTTCACTCACCGGAACCGCAGTTGTAAGCAATACTTTGTGAATGCCTTTTATTGCATTATACTGATCAATAAATGCTTCTGCAATTTCTGGAAGATCGCTTTCACGGCTTTTTTTCACCAACAGGTTATTAAAAGCTGCCGTCAACTCACTTACTTTCCCAGTCGTGATAGCAGTAATGATGCTGTTTTTCTGATCGGCCTTGATAACAGGGCTTTTCAGCAGGTTTACAAAATCTCTGCTGCTTTTGCAAACAGCCTGCAGGTATTTCATATCAGCATATACCGCTTCCAGTTGTCCTTTCTCTGTGGCAAGGTCAACCAGGCTCTTCGCATATCTTCCTGCTAAACGTGGATTCTGCATTTATTTCAATTTGAAAATTTGAAAATTTGAAAATTTGAAAATGTTTTTAGTTGTCTGTTTATTTGAAAGTTTAAAAGTGATTGGTTCTCATTTTCAAATTTTCAAATTGCCACATTTTCAAATTAATTCAGCTTCACTCCCTCAGCCAGTTGCTTAATATAGCTTTCCTGTTCTGATTTGTTGGCCAGTTCTTTGCGTAATACTTTTTCTGCTACTTCTACCACTAATGAACCTACCTGGTTTTTAACATCGGTAAGGGCTGCATTTTTTTGTTGGTTAATAGCCACTTGTGCATCGGCCACAATTCTGTCGTATTCGCTTTTGGCTTTATCTTTTGCATCGGCCACCATTTTATCGGCGGTTTCTTTTGCTTCTTTAATCATTTGTGCTCTTTCTTCACGGGCTTTAGCCAGTAATGCTTCATTTTCACTCTGCATCGCAGCAATATCAGCCTTCATTTTGTCGGCTTTGCTCAGTGCATCTTCAATACCCTGTTCACGATCGTGAATGGCTTTCAGCATGGGTTTCCACGCGAAGGCACGCAATACAAAAAAGAGTACGATAAATACAATGGTATTCCAGAATACAAGTCCAATATCAGGTAATACCAGTGGGTTGATTTCTAATAACATAAACGATGTTTATAACTGCGTTTGAAATTTCTTCTTAGAAATTATACGAACCCTTCCGCCCTTTGCATGGGGTTCGTATAAAAAGTTGAATGGATTATCCATTACCCAACAGGGCAACTACCACCGCAAACAGGGCAACCGCCTCTACGAAAGCCGCAGCAACGATCATGTTTGCACGGATGTCGTTAGCAGCTTCTGGCTGACGGGCAATACCTTCTACTGCACCTTTACCAATCTGACCGATACCGATTCCGGCACCGATAGCAGCTAAACCAGCGCCGATTGCGGCAACACTTCCTACTACCATTGTTTTATGTTTTAATTGTGAGTGAAAAAAGTTTTATTAATGATGCGCTGCTTCATGGTGATGCTCTTCTGTAGCCATACCAATATACATGGCGCTCAACATGGTAAAGATGTATGCCTGCAGGAATGCCACAAGCAATTCAATCAGTCCAATGAACACCGCAAAAGGCACAGCAATAGCAGATGCAAACACGGTTTTAAATATGAAAATCAGGCAGATTAAGCTCAGTACCAGAATGTGACCCGCTGTAATGTTCGCAAACAATCGGATCATCAATGAAATGGGTTTGGTAAACACACCAATCAATTCAATAGGTGCCAGGAACAGTTTCATGCTCCAATGCATACCAGGCATCCAGAAAATGTGCTGCCAGTAGCTTTTGTTGCCATTCAGGTTTACCACAATAAATACAAATACGGCCAGGGTCATGGTAAAGGCAATATTACCACTCACATTGGCACCACCCGGGAAGAATGGAATCAGACCCAGGAAGTTATTGATCAATATCAAAAAGAAAATTGTCAGCAGGAAAGGCATGTACTTGGCGTACTTATGTCCAATATTGGGTTTGGCTACTTCATCACGTACAAAAAGCACAATGGGTTCCATAAAAGACTGCAAACCTTTTGGTGCAGACTTCACACCTCTTTTACGATAAGCACCACCAACGGTGAGGAATACCAGTAAAAGAATGGCGATAGAAACAAATAAGGATGCTACGTTTTTGGTGATAGAGAAATCCCACACTTTAGCAGTAGCAGTTTCATCGATGCTGCCGTCTGCATTCACCACTTTTACTTTTCCTTCAATGGTTTTGTAATTGTAGTTACCAGCATATACTGCCGGTTCGTGATGTTCATCCATCAGTTTGGCAGAAGAGAATACTTCCAGACCTTTATCGGAATACAAAATTACCGGTAAAGGCAGGGTAGTATGCCCCCATAAATGCCAGCTATGGTCATCTTTAATGTGTTCGAGAATGGTTTCAGTGACATCAAATTCCTTTGCAGCATGACCTTCCGCAGCGGCTGTGCCGTGCTGGGGATTATCGTTAGCATAGGAAACAGTAGAAAACAGCAATATAAAAAGGCTGAAAGTCGCTACCAGTAAAGATTTTACGCTCATGCGGGCCATACCTGTCTCGAAATTTGCGGCAAAGATAGGGGTAAAGGGGGTGAAAACAGAAAGTAAAGCCCTGAAAACACAGAAAAAAATCAGTCCGGCTTATCCGGGTTATTTTCTACTATATTTTTTATTTTTTCGAGGTAAATCAGGTCAACCTGATCCTTGGGTCTGTTAGCCGCTTTTTTGGATTCGATCAGGTGATTTATATGTAAAAAAGGCACTTTAATATCATTAATTTCCGCAATAGACGCTTTTTGCTGGCATTCATCAAACCCCAAACCCTCTAATCCTTTAACGTCAATCATTAAATCCAGCCGAAAACCGTTATTCAGGCTAAAATTGGTCCAGCCGGGAATAATCTGGATTGTTTCAAGCATATAATAATCTACCTGACTATACTTTTTTAATGCTTTACGAAGGTTTGCTCTGTTAACAGGCGTGTCTTTAATCCAAACATCAATATCATCCGTTGTACGCTGAAATCCGTGTAGATTAGTTGCCACCCCTCCTATCATAATATAAAGAACCCCTGCCTCGTTAAGAGCCAACCAGAATTCAAGCAAGTCCTCATCAAAAACATCCATGGCTATTCGGCTTGACCGGTTTCCCCGGAATGATAATGTGTAATTTTTGCCTTGCTTAACATGATATTCATTTTCATTAGTTTGGTCATCACCTGGAAACGCTCTGTATGCGTTCTCTTAAGGGCACGAAGTAATTGCTCTTCTTCAGAAGGACCATATGAAAAATGAGGCTCTTCAACTTTTGAAGACTCTTTTTCGTTCTTATTATTATCAGAAAAATTTGCAGGCATTTACTATACCAATACAGTTTTCTTTTTCTCAAACTGCATCTCATGCAATTTAGCATAAAATCCGCCCATTAACAAGAGTTCTTCATGGCTACCCATCTCTTTTATTTCACCCTTATCTAACACTATAATCTTATCCGCTTTGCGTATGGTGGATAGCCTGTGAGCTATAACTATAGAGGTTCTGCCAGAGATGAGTTGATCGATCGCTTTTTCAATCAGCATCTCACTTTCCGTATCAATAGAAGAAGTGGCTTCATCTAAAATAAGAATAGAAGGATTGTACAACAACGCTCGTATAAATGACAACAACTGCCTTTGTCCAAGACTCAGTGTACTCCCCCTTTCCATTACATTATAATCATAACCACCAGGAAGTTGCATAATGAAATCATGTACGCCAATCATTTTTGCGGCTTCAATCACCTGTTCTTTTGTAATGGCAGGATTACGCAATGTAATATTATCCATTACGGAACCAGAGAAAAGAAATACATCCTGTAATACTACTCCTATACTTTTCCGCAATCGCTCAATATCGTAGGTATTAATATTAACGCCATCGATCCTGATTTCTCCATGCTGTACCTGGTACAACCTGTTCAGCAAACTGATGATAGAAGTTTTGCCACTTCCCGTATGTCCAACCAACGCCACTGTTTCACCCGCTTTTACCTGAAAATGAATATTTTTTAATACATACTGTTCATCGGTATAGGCAAACGAAACATTATCCAGTTCAATATCGCCCTTAATATGCTCGGGTTGATGGGTGCCATAATCTGCAGCAGTAATTTCATCTTTGTTATCCATCACTTTAAACACCCTTTCTGCGGCCACCATACCCATTTGTAATACATTGAATTTATCGGCAATTACACGAAGCGGACGAAATATCTGGTTGAGATAAAGAATAAAAGCCATCAATAACCCAGGGCTTGTTGCATCGGGTTTGCCTGCTATCCACCACACGAGCAAACCTGTACTCAGTGCCAGCACCACTTCCACTACCGGAAAGAAAACCGAATAAGCAAAAATGGCTTTGATATTAGCATTACGATGTTCGGCATTGATTTTTTTAAATTTATTCATCTCCCTGTCCTCTGCCGCAAACGCCTGTACCACCTGCATGCCGGTAATATGTTCCTGTACAAACGCATTCAGACTGGCCACAGCATTTCTTACACTGATAAAACTTTTGTTTACACTTTCCTTGAAATAATAAGTAGCGATGATCATGATGGGAAAGGGAGCTAGACAAATAAGCGTTAACTGCCAGTTCTCCCAGAACATCACAGCCAGTGTTACCACAATTACCAGTATATCGGCAATAATCGGAATCAATCCGTCTGAAAAAATATCGTTTATCCTTTCTATATCATCAATGGTTCGGGTGGTTAAAGTACCGATGGGTGTTTTATCGAACTGACGCAGGTTTAAACCCAGTATTTTCCGGTAAGTGGCTATGCGCATATCTTTCACCACATGCTGACCCATAGATGCCGTAATAAAACTGAACACAAAACGGACACCCGTTTCCAAAATCAGAAATACGATCTGAAATAAGGTAACAGCAATAATAAAACGGCTTGCATCCGATAAATCGGCATTAAATAACAATGTCTCCAGCCAATCTGGCACCAGTACACTTTTGCCAGTGGCTTTATCAACTGTTAATTGAATCAGGTAAGGTCTTACAGGCGCAAATATCGCCATCAGTACCGCCAGTAATATACTGAGGTAGAAGCTGGTTCGATAGGGCTTTACAAACTGGAACACCCTGGCCAATAAGGAAAAATCGAAGACTTTCTTTTTACTCGTTTCGGTCATGACAGGGGCCAAAGTTAACGACAAAGCCGGGGTGGTGGTTACCGGTGCTGTAAAATTTAGTTAAGATAGTGAGTAGTCAGTAGTGAGGAGTGAGTGAATGTTAGAATTGATAAAATCATAAACCATACTCCAAAATACTCACTACTCACTCCTGACTACTCACTCATTTCGTATATTCGTACACAGATATGGAGCAAGCGCAAGAAATACCGGTTGAAGCGGCATTACCCAAGTATAATCTGAATCCCGAGCAGGAAAAAAATGAGATCATCAGGCATTACCGTGCGTTATTACGCAGCCTGAAATCGAAACTCAAAAAAGGCGATAAGGAGCTGGTTCGTCATGCTTTTGAAATGGCGGCCGATGCACATAAAACCATGCGTCGTAAAAGTGGCGAACCTTATATCCTGCACCCCATTGCCGTGGCCATGATTTGTGTGGAAGAAATTGGTCTGGGTGTGCGAAGTACCATTTGTGCACTGCTGCACGATACGGTGGAGGACACCGATATTTCACTTGAAGATGTGGAAACGGAATTCGGCACTGAAATCGCCCGCATTGTTGATGGACTCACCAAGATTTCCACGGTGATGGATACCAACACTTCACAACAGGCCGAGAATTTTAAAAAAATACTACTTACCCTTACCGACGACCCCCGGGTAATTCTGATAAAACTGGCCGACCGCTTACACAATATGCGCACGCTCGATCATATGAAGCGGGAGAAACAATTGAAGATTGCTTCTGAAACAGTTTGGGTATACGCACCACTGGCTCACCGCATGGGTTTGTACAGCATTAAAACAGAACTGGAAGACCTTTCTATGAAATACATGGAACCGGAGGCTTACAGAGATATTGCTAAAAAACTGGCCGAAACCAAACGCGAAAGAACCAGATACATCAATGAGTTTATTCGCCCGCTGAAAGACAAAATGCAGGCATCCAATTTCAACTTCGAAATTTATGGCCGACCTAAAAGCATTCATTCCATCTGGAATAAAATAAAAAAGAAAGGAGTGGCTTTTGAAGAAGTGTATGATCTCTTTGCCATTCGTGTTATTCTCGACTCGCCAGCAGAAAAAGAAAAAGAAGATTGCTGGAAAGTATATTCCATGATCACCGATGAATACAATCCATCTCCTGAACGCCTGCGCGATTGGCTCAGCAATCCTAAAAGCAATGGTTATGAAGCCCTGCATACAACTGTAATGGGCCCCCAGGGTAAATGGGTGGAAGTGCAGATTCGTACCAAGCGTATGAACGAAATTGCCGAGAAAGGTCTGGCAGCCCACTACAAATACAAAGAAGGCAGCAATGATGAAGACCGCTTCGATAAATGGTTTGGCCAGATACGTGAAGTGCTGAGTACACAAGACACCGAAGGCGTTGATTTTCTGCAAGACTTCAAAACTTCTTTCCTGGCAGAAGAAATTTATGTGTACACACCCAAGGGCGAAGTAAAAATGTTACCCACCGGCAGTACAGCATTGGATTTTGCTTTTTCCATTCACTCCGCAATTGGATCTAAATGTATCGGGGCCAAAGTGCATCATAAGCTGGTACCCATCAGTCATAAACTGCGCAGCGGCGACCAGATAGAAATCATCACCAGCAATAAACAGAAACCTTCTGAAGACTGGCTGGGTTTTGTGGTAACAGCAAAAGCGCGTAACAAGATTAAAGATGCGCTGAGAGAAGAAAAAAGAAAAGTAGCGGAAGATGGCAAATATGTGTTGCAGCGAAAACTGGAAAGCATGCATGCCGCTTACAGTCAGTACAATATTGAAGAACTGGTACAGTTTTACAAACTCCCCTCATCCCTCGATCTGCATTATAAAATTGCCACTAAGGTAATTGACCTGAAAGAACTCAAAGACTTTCAGGTATTGGGTGATAAAGTTGAGATACCCAAACCCAAACCTGTTATTCAGGAAACCGCTATTGATGCAACGCAGAAAGCCTATGGCAAAAAAGATTCTGAGCTGATTATTTTTGGCGAAAGCAGCGATAAAATCATGTATTCACTGGCCAAATGCTGCAACCCCATTCCGGGCGACGATGTATTTGGTTTTGTAAGCACAGGCAAAGGATTAATTATACACAGAACCGGGTGCCCCAATGCGGCCCAACTACTCGCCAATTACGGGCATCGGGTAGTAAAAACAAAATGGGCGAAAAACAAGGAAATTTCTTTCCTTACCGGTTTAAAGATTGTTGGACTTGATGATGTAGGCGTTATCAATAAAATTACCAATGTAATCAGCGGCGATCTTAGAATCAATATTGCAGGTTTAACCATTGAATCAAGGGAAGGTTTGTTTGAAGGCACTATTAAAGTGTTCGTTCACGACAAAGAAGAACTGGAAGAACTGGTAATTCGTCTGAAATCACTTAATGGTATACAAACAGTTGATCGTTTTGATACAGAGACGGAAAGCAAGTGAGGGCGTGAAAAGTGAGAGGTGAGACGTGAAAGGGGATATTTTTTTCACGGTTCACCTCTCACCTTTCACATCTTCCTTCTCACCTTTCACGTCTCACGTCTCACGTTAAAAAATATTCCTTCCCAAACACAACAAACCCCAAACTATCTCCTATTTTTGCCGCGATTCAAAGCAATATTATGGTCGACGTTATACTTGGGTTACAGTGGGGTGATGAAGGCAAAGGAAAGATTGTTGATTACTTCGCACCGGAATACGATATCATCGCCCGTTTCCAGGGTGGCCCAAATGCAGGACACACATTATATGTAGATGGAAAGAAGATGGTACTTCACCAGATACCATCGGGCATATTTCACCAAAACACCATTAATATTATCGGAAACGGTGTGGTACTCGACCCCGTAACCCTGAAAAAAGAATGTGATGCTGTAGCTGCTTATGGTGTTGATGTACGCAAAAACCTGTTTATCTCTCAGCGAACCAATATTATTGTTCCTACACACCGTGCACTTGACAAGGCTTCTGAATTACAAAAAGGTGAATCAAAAATAGGTTCAACACTAAAAGGTATCGGACCGGCCTATATGGACAAAACAGGCAGAAACGCTTTACGTGTTGGCGACCTTTTGCATCCTAATTTCACTAAACAATACAACGACCTGCGTAATAAACACCAGGTTTTACTCGACAATTTCAATTTCACGGAAGATATTTCAGCTTCCGAGCAGGAGTTTTTTGAGGCGTTAGAGTTCCTGAAGACCCTGAATGTGATTAATTGCGAATATTTCATCAACGATAATATCAGCAAGGGGAAAAAAGTATTGGCCGAAGGTGCACAGGGAAGTATGCTGGATATTGATTTTGGCACATTCCCGTTTGTAACATCTTCCAATACCACTTCAGCAGGCGTTTGTACCGGTTTAGGTGTGTCGCCCAGACAAATTAATGATGTATTGGGTGTAACCAAAGCCTATTGTACCCGTGTGGGTGGCGGGCCATTCCCAACCGAATTGCACGATGCAACCGGCGAAGAACTGCGCCGCATTGGAAGTGAGTTTGGTGCCACTACAGGTCGCCCACGTCGCTGTGGTTGGATTGATCTGGTTGCGCTCAAGTTTGCATGTATGATCAATGGTGTTTCCAAAATCATCATGACCAAAGCAGATGTATTGGATAGTTTTAACGAATTAAACGTTTGTACTGCTTATAACCTGGGTGGTACAGAAACAACAGAAGTTCCTTTCCAGATGTCTGGAATTGATATTGACCCCGTTTGGAAAAGTTTTGCAGGCTGGAATATGGATACAACCGGAATCAAAGAAGCAGCAGCTTTGCCTGAAACGATGTCAACTTATATTGATTTTATTAATAATTATGTAGGTGCACCCGTTAAATTTGTTTCCAATGGCCCGGGCCGGGATCAGATTGTACGACTATAGTTTGTGGCACTGCATTTGTAACAGAAAAATTTTTTTGGTTAATAAGAATTTGCGTTGAAATTTTACGCAGTTAATCTTATTGGAATATGGCAGAAAGATCTGATAAGGATAAAAAATCCTCAGCCCCTAAAAAAGCAGCACCAAAAAATGCTGAAGACAAACCGTCTACCAAAAGCAAAAAGCAAATGGAAGACGATGACGATGATTTGGATGAAGACGATGATGAAATGGATGTAAAACCATCCGGTAAAAAATCAGCATCAAAGTCTGCATCAAAAAAGTCAAAAGATGATGACGATGATGACGACGCCGACACTGATGAAGAAGGTGGCGATGATTGGGAAAAAGCAGAAGAAGACGATGACTGGGATCCAGACTTCGACGAATTTGATATTCCAAAAAGTAAAGGCAAAAAAGCCAGTGGTGGTGCTAAGAAAAAAGGCGATGATGATGACGACGACTTTAAGTTAGATGAAGACTTCAAAGAATTTGATCTCTTCAACGATAAAAGCGGCGGATTTGATGATGATGATGACGATGATTTCTAAATCGTTGTCTAAAACCAACTGCATATCACTCATTCTTTTCCGATAACAGATACCAAAGAATGTAAAGCGCAAATGTTGAGCTGGGTTAACCGGTTCAACATTTGTTCTTTTCTGGACAACCATCAATACCAGCAAAACAATTCCACCGTAGAAAGTCTTGCAGCCTGTGGTGCGATTGCTCAAATTCCCGCGCATGCAACATTCCCCGATCTGGATGTTTTTCTGCAACAACATAAAGGACATTGGATATTTGGTCATATTGCATACGACAATAAAAACGAAGTAGAAGCACTCAGCTCTACACATCCGGACGCCATTCAGTTTCCTGATCTTTTCTTTTTTGTTCCGGCTATAGTATTAAAACTTCAGCAGGAACAACTGGAGATTACCTGTAATGACAACCGGAATCCTATTGATATTTACAAGGAAATAATATCAGTAATACCAGAAGAGCCCATAAAAGCACCTGCAGTAAAAATACAGTCGCGTCTTAGCAAAGAGGAATATATACAGATTATTCAACAGCTCAGACAACATATATTGCGGGGCGATTGTTATGAAATAAATTATTGCCAGGAATTTTATGCTACCGGTGTTCAGATAGATTCCTTATCGCTCTATCAGCAACTGACCGCTGTTTCTCCAAATCCATTTGCCTGTTATTACAAAAACGAAAATAAATACCTGCTTTGTGCCAGTCCCGAAAGGTTTTTACAGAAGAAAGGAAGTAAATTAATTTCTCAACCCATCAAAGGAACCATTCAGCGAAACCTGCAACACAAAGAAGCGGATCTTCAGTTAATAGAAGAACTGAAAAAAAGTGAAAAAGATAAAAGTGAAAATGTAATGGTGGTGGATCTTGTGCGAAACGACCTCAGTAAAATCTGTAAAGAAGGATCGGTACATGTAAGTGAATTATTTGGCATTTATAGCTTTCCACAAGTACACCAGATGATTTCTACCATTGAAGGTGAACTGGATGAAAATCTACCATTCTCTTCCATACTTAAAGCCTGTTTTCCAATGGGTAGTATGACAGGTGCCCCCAAAAAGAGAGTGATGGAACTTATTGAACAATATGAGAAAACAAAACGGGGACTTTACTCCGGAACCGTAGGTTATTTTGATCCGAACGGCGATTTCGATTTCAATGTAGTCATCAGAAGCATACTTTACAATGCCGCCAATCAATACCTCGGTTACCAGGTAGGTGGTGGTATCACTTTCTACAGTGATCCTGAAAAGGAATATGAAGAGTGTTTATTAAAAGCAGCGGCTATCAGGAAAGTGCTACAAGCAGAATAATTATTTTGAAACAGCGCTGCCTTCCAGCAAAACTTTAACCGATTCCATCAGCAACTGTTGCTTTTTAGCCTGGAAAATGGCTTGTTTATCTTTCAAGATACGCATGGAGTATTTTTTTCCTTCGGCAAGTGTTTTATCAAAACCCGGATTCCAGCGGTTAAACTGGTTCAGGTCCATCAACAAAGCGTTGGTAACTACCAGTGAATTGTATCTGCCGCTGATTTCCATCACCGTAGAATTATTTATTTCTTCTGAACTCAGCACCACTTCGGCAGTGGTTTGCATGGCCGCTTTTTTCATTTCTGTTTCGGCTGCTGTCATCGTAGTCCATCCACCGCTTCCTTCAAACACATAATGGGTACCGATGAATTTTTTTACATGGTTGCGTGTTTCCTCGGGCAAATGATATTGCAGGTCCCAGAAATCTTTGCTACCCGATTTTCTGATGGCCTGTTTTACACGACCTGCACCTGCGTTATACGCTGCTACCACCAATAACCAGTCGTTGAATTCGGCATAGAGCTCACGCATGAGTTTGGCGGCGGCATGTGTGCTTTTATAATAATCGGTGCGCTCATCCACACTACCTACCCTCAATCCAAACCTGCGTGCCTCATAAGGCATTAACTGCCATGGACCCGCAGCACCTGCCCATGAAACCAGATTGGCACCAAGTGAACTTTCAATCACACTCAGGTATTTCATTTCACGGGGTAACCCGTAAACAGTCAGGATATTGTCGTAAAGATCGAAATAAGGTTTGCCCCAGCTTTTCATTTTTTCGAGATACTCGCCTTGTTTTCTTACATATTCCTGCACAAAAGCCACTGCACGGGGATTCAACTGACCGGCATAGGGTTTTGATGCATCAAAACGGTTGTTGGTAAAAAGGCTTTTGAACGCTGTTTTATCGTTGAGGGAATCTGAAAGAACTGTTGAGCTATTTCCTGAATCAGTAGTAAAAGACATAATACCCATACTACCTGCTACAAAAGCAAAGCCCACCAGCAATGCCTTGCTGACGCTTATATGACTTTGTAGACTAATGCCGAACCATTTCATTGGCCGATGATCCATTTATTTTTGAAAAATGTGCAGTTGGGTTAGGGTTGCCGGAAACAATTTGAACGGCTAAGCCAGTTCCATAAACTGCTTCGAAAGACGCAGCAAAGATACCTCATCGAACTGAGAAGTCATAATCTGGAGGCCAAAGGGCATTCCATTGGGGTGTTTAAACAGAGGCACCGAAATAGCCGGTATTCCTACCAGGTTGGCAAACACGGTATAGATATCTGCCAGGAACATGGCCACCTGGTCGTTTTGCATCTCACCTATTTTAAATGCCGGTGCAGGAACAGTGGGTAAAATGATGGCTTCATACTGTTGAAAAATGGCCTGCGTTCGGGTATGCAGCATCGTTCTAACTTGCTGAGCCTTAGTAAAATAAGCATCAAAATAACCTGAACTCAGTACAAAGCTGCCCAGCATGATACGGCGCTTTACTTCTTTTCCAAAACCCTCAGAACGTGAAGTTTTATAGAGCTCATTCAGATCCGCAAAATTCAGGTTTGAGCGGTGGCCAAAACGTACCCCATCAAACCTCGAAAGGTTGCTGGAGGCTTCTGCAGTAGTGAGGATATAATAAGTGGGGACCACATATTCAAGCAGTTCAAAATCAACGGGTTCTACGATATAGCCCTTTCCTGTTAATTTTTTGATAAAGGCCTCTGTAGATGCCCTGATTGCGGGATCAAGACCTGCATGCTCCAGTGCTTCCTTAAAATAAGCGATCTTTTTAGGTGTATCAGTCTGATCCTGTAGAGCTTTGCTATAATCTGGTACCGGAGTATTGGAAACGGTGCTGTCGAAATCGTCTGCGCCTGCTATCACTTGTAAAGTAAGGGCCACATCATCTACATTGGTTCCAAAAATACCGATCTGATCAAAGGATGAAGCATAAGCAATCAACCCATAACGCGAAATACGACCATAGCTGGGTTTAAGACCAATGATACCACAGAAATCTGCGGGCTGGCGTACAGACCCTCCCGTATCGCTTCCCAGGCTAACCATACAATGTCCGGCCTGAACAGCTACAGCAGAACCACCCGATGAGCCACCAGGCACACGTGAAGTATCCAAGGCATTTTTAACTGCCCCATAAGCTGAATGCTCATTGGTACTACCCATAGCAAATTCATCACAGTTCTGGCGACCAATGATAATGGCACCTGCTTCTTGTAGTTTAACCGTTGCAGTTGCATCGTAAATGGCGGTGAAATCATTTAAAATATTGGAAGCGGCTGATACGGGATGATCCTTGTAGGAGATTACATCTTTCAACCCTACTACTACACCATGTAATGGCTTAAGTGGATTGTTTGCGGAGCGTGATGCATCAAGTTGTGCAGCCAGTGCTAAAGCCTCATCTTCATACACACTGAGCCATGCATTAAGATCCGCATCGCGACGTATAGCATCTACATAAAAACGAACGGCCTCCACACAGGTGGTTTGGCCGTTCTGTAATGCTATATGATAGTCTTTGATTGTGCTAAAGCGAAACAAAGGCTAAGAGACTTTTAAAATGAAAACTTATTGTGCAGCCTGATCCTTTTCTTTGATACCGTCTTCGATTTCTTTCTTCACGTTATTTTTAGCATCATTAAACTCACGAATACCTTTACCTAGACCACGCATAAATTCAGGAATTTTTCTGCCACCGAAGAGGATCAATACTGCCAGTACAATAACAATCCACTCACTTCCTCCGGGCATACCAAAAAGTAATGTTGACAACGACATCGTTTGTAATTTTTGTAGACTTCAAAAGTAAAACAAATTTGCTACCAAACTAAAAAACTATTGGTAACGAAAACAAAAAAGCGGAAGCAGGTATAAACCTGCTTCCGCTTTAAATATGATTAAGCCGAATTGCTTAGAAACGTTTTTCTTTAATACGTGCGCTCTTACCACTACGCTCACGGAGGTAGTACAATTTAGCACGACGTACTTTACCGGTTTTGTTCAACACGATAGAGTCGATATTTGGCGACAGGATAGGGAACAAACGCTCCACACCTACACCGTCAGAAATTTTACGCACCGTAAAAGAAGCAGTAGCACCATTACCCTGCATTTTAATCACATCTCCACGGAAATCCTGGATACGCTCTTTACCACCCTCAATGATCTTATATTTCACAGTGACGTTATCACCTGCTTTAAACTTAGGATATTCCTTCTTTACAGTTAACTGCTCGTGTACAAACTGAACTGCTGCGTTCATAACTTTTAATTTTTGCGGACGGCAAAGGTAAGGAGGCAGGAGGGATTCTCCAAAAGTTTTTGGCTTTGAGCTGCGGGCTGTGAGCTATGAGCTTTTATAAAGATAGCTTTTTGATAAAAGCAATGAGCATTTTTTGTTCTTGGTCTACTTTATAAAGTATTGATTTTGTATCGTTTACGTCGCAGAAGCCAAGGCTCTCCGCCAGTAATAATTGTGTTTCTAATTCAAAAGCGGACCCTAATGCAATTTCAAGAAAATGGGCATACTCACGCGCACTTTTTCTACTACTGCCTTCGGCTATATTAGTAGGTATTGAATACGCTGCCCTTGTAATCTGGCTTATCAATCCATACTTTTCCTCCTTGGGGAATAGCTTTACCAAACTGTAACAAAGTTGTGTTATTTCAAAACCAACCTGCCAAACAATAAGCTCTTTAAAATTTTTCATTTACGTACTATTTTACCTACCAAAATAATACATACCCATCCGGTACATCCGCTTCCTTTAGGGCGGAGCGGGTAAAATAAAAAACCATCTCAAAATTTGAGATGGTTTTCAAATATTTAACCTTCCTACTCATAGCTCAAAGCCCATGGCTCGCAGCTCTTATCTACCTGGCCACATTCACCGCTCTCTTCTCCCTGATCACGGTAACCTTAATCTGCCCTGGATAGGTCATTTCGGTTTGAATTTTCTGGGCTATTTCGAAGCTGAGCTTATCGCTGTCGCCATCGCTTACTTTTTCGGCTTCAACAATTACACGTAACTCTCTGCCCGCCTGTATGGCATAGGCTTTCTCTACGCCCTGATACGCCAATGCCAGGTTTTCGAGGTCTTTAATACGCTGCAGATATTGCTGCATAATTTCACGACGTGCACCCGGACGCGCACCACTGATGGCATCGCAGGCCTGAACAATCGGAGAGATTACATATTGCATTTCCATTTCATCGTGGTGGGCACCAATGGCATTTACTACCGCGGGATTCTCACCATATTTCTCAGCCAGCTTGGCACCCAATAGTGCGTGGCTCAGTTCAGTTTCCTCATCAGGCACTTTACCAATATCGTGCAGTAAACCCGCACGTTTGGCCAGTTTCGGATTCATACCCAGTTCTGCCGCCATGATACCACATAGATTAGCGGTTTCACGACTATGCATCAACAGGTTTTGTCCGTAAGAAGAACGGAAACGCATTTTACCAACAATACGAATCAGTTCTTTATGCAGGCCATGAATACCCATTTCTATAACGGTACGTTCCCCTATTTCCATCACCTGTTCTTCTAACTGGCGACGCGTTTTTTCTACTACTTCTTCAATACGGGCAGGGTGAATACGTCCATCAGCAACCAGTCTTTGTAAACTCAGACGGGCTATTTCTCTTCTTAATGGATCAAATGAAGAGAGGATGATGGCTTCCGGTGTATCATCTACAATCAGGTCAACCCCGGTTGCAGCTTCGATGGCGCGGATATTACGACCCTCACGACCAATGATCTGTCCTTTAATTTCATCGGTTTCTAGGTTGAATACGGTAACCGTATTTTCGATGGTTTGTTCAGCAGCCGTACGCTGGATGGATTGGATTACAATCTTACGCGCTTCCTTATTGGCTTTCTGCTTGGCATCTTCAATAATTTCCTGCTGCATGGAAAGTGCCCTTGTTTGTGCTTCCTGACGCAGACTTTCAATCAGTTGCGCTCTGGCTTCTTCAGCACTCAGACCAGCAATTTTCTCCAGGCGACGAATATGTTCTTCCTGGTGTTTCTCCAGTTCTGTACGTTTCTGGTTAACTACCTCAATCTGGCGGTTCAGGTTTTCCTTGATCGCCTCATTTTCTTTGATCTGTTTGTCTAAACCCGCTTCTTTCTGATTGATAGCAATTTCTTTCTGTTTGGCGCGGTTCTCCGACTCACTGATTTTGCGGTTACGCTCATTTACCTCACGCTCATGCTCAGCTTTCAGTTGAACAAAACGTTCTTTGGCCTCAAGCTGTTTTTCCTTTTTAATGGTTTCCGACCTGAGTTCGGCTTCTCTGAGTATGTTTTGTGCCTGTAAATTGGCTTCATCGACCTGTTTTTGGGTGTTTTTGGCAAAAATAAATTTACCTGCTATCAACCCCACGATCAATGATGCGGCTCCTGTTATTATTAAGACAATCGTCTCCATTTTGATGGTTAATTTTTAAATAGTTGAGAATCATTGGTTCACAATTACACATCACAATTTACCATTATGGGTAAACGGATAAAAGCGAAGATAATTAAATGTGTAGAAGAAACGTGAAATAAGGAGAGGAAAGTCGACTGTTAAGGGGAATAGTGAGTAGTCAGTAGTGAGTATGTTTTGAGGAACTCACTACTGACTACTCACTATTAACTAACTCCCTGCCCCTCCTCCAGCGCCTTATCTAGCTGGCGGCTGAGGTTACTGAGTTTATCGGCCGCTTCCTGCCATTTTACGAGTTCAATACCACTTTGGTTCTGCTCGGTGGCAAACCAAAGCAATACCATGGCTACATAGTCCTGCATATCCTTACCAGCCAGGTTATTCCGGAATTCTGTAACCTTATCGTTGATGAGATTGGCTGTTTTACGCACCATTTCCTCATCGGCAGCATCGATACGCAGTCTATAACTACGATCGGCAATTACAATATTTACAGGTATCAGTTCTGCCATGGAATCAGGTATTTAAAAGGGCCAGACATTTATCAATCTCTTTCAAGTAACCGTTGATGCGTTTTTCGAGTAATGCTTTTTCTTCCGGAGAATGTGCCGAAGTACCCAGCTTGAGTGCATCAACCTGTTGCTGAAGCGCGTGTACATGCTCATCGCGCGAAGCCACCAGTTGCTGGCTTTTCTCCAACTCTTTCTGCAATCGCTGGTTCTCCCGAACCAATGTCTGGTGACTCTTCAGCAATAACTGAAGCCTTTCCTGTACAGCTTTTATGTGCAGATCAAGATCTACCATCTCTCTAAGTTAACTTCATTTTTAAGCGTTACTGCATTTTTAGTGCACCAGTTATACACGGAGGAATGGTGAATGGTCAATGGTGAATAAAGTTGAGCTTTATTTTGTTGCACTGGTTTCATATCCTCATTCCTTATTTCATGTTTCTTATTTCATATTACTTTCTAATCTCCGCCCCCAACTCTTTCTCCAGCCCTTGCACCAGCTTACCCATCATAGCATCTGCTTCTTTATCGGTGAGGGTTTTTTCTTCATCTACAAAAGTAAAACTAATAGCCATCGATTTTTTTCCTGCACCCAGCTTATCGCTTTCAAACACATCAAACAAACGCATATCCTGCAAGCGTGATAATTTCAGTTTCTGCACCACTGCTTCAATAGCAGCATAAGTTGTGGTATTGCTTACTACCATCGCAAGATCGCGCTGCATGGCAGGAAACTTACTCACTTCCTGGTAAACAATTTTTTGTTTGCGTACTGCTTTTGTTAAAGCAGCATAATCAATATCAATAAATACCACTGTTTGTTTGATATCAAATGCAGCAGCCGTTTTCTTATCTACTTCCGTAACTGTTCCAACCTGTTGTTTACCTGCAAAAAGAGCAAGTACATTCACATTGTTTTCCGATGGTTGTAACTGAACAGATGTTATACCCGCCAATTGCACTACAGCTTTTGCAATTCCTTTACCGTAATAAATATCAAAAGCATCTGGTTTTTCTCTCCAGCCCGCATCATGTGCCTGACCGGTTAAATAAATACACAAATGTTCTGCCTCTGTATACTCACCCGCACCTGTTGTGGCATAGGTTTTACCAAACTCAAATAACTGCAGGTGCTGGTTTTTCCTGTTCAGGTTATAGGCAATGGTTTCAAGTCCTGTTTCGAGCATGGAAGGTCTTAATACATCCAGTTCGGCACTCAGGTTATTCATCATCTTCACCGTTCCACCCAATACTTCTTCAGAAAAATATTTACTGTTGGTAATAGAGTTAGTAAGTATTTCAACAAAACCCAATCCTACCAGATACCCTGCAATCTTATCTTTCAGTGCCTCTTTCATGCCCAGTTGTTCTACTGCAGGGCTGATGGTAATGGAAGTAGGAATTTCAATATTATCCAACCCGTCGATCCTGATAATTTCTTCCACAATATCTGCGGGTATACTGATATCTGGTTTGCTATAAGGTACTGCTACCGTTAGTTCATCAATATCTTCTTTCACGATTTCAAAACCCAGGGCTTTGAGAATGCGTTTTACATTTTCGGGGTGATAATTTTTACCACTCAGCTTTTTAATGTAATGATATTTTACCGCTACTTCCTTTTTAGGTTGCGGTTGCGGATATACATCTACCACATCACTTGAAATAACACCGCCGGCCACTTCTTTAATCAATAATGCAGCGCGTTGCAACACCTGTACACAATTAGAGATATCCACTCCCTTTTCAAATCTGGTCGCCGCTTCTGTTCTTAAGCCATGACGCAATGAAGTTTTACGGATAGATACCGGATGAAACCAGGCACTTTCCAGGAAAATATTTTTAGTAGATGTATTCACGCCGCTTTTAATACCACCAAAAACACCGGCAATACACATGCCATCAGTGGTATTGCAAATCATCAGATCTTCTGACGATAATTTTCTTTCTTTTTCATCGAGTGTAATAAAACCCGTTCCTTCCGGCATATTTTTTACCACCACTTCACCACCCGTAATAGCATCTGCATTAAAAGCATGCAGGGGCTGACCCGTTTCATGCAGAATATAATTCGTGATGTCTACAATATTATTGATGGGCCTTTGTCCGATAGCCATCAAACGGTTTTTTAACCAGGCAGGAGACTCCTGCACAGTTACCCCGCTAATGCTCACACCCGCATAGCGCGGACATGCTTCCGTATTTTCCACCTTAACCCTGATGGGCAGGCTGTTATTGTCAACTTTAAACTCGTTACTAAATGGTGTAACCGGTTTTGTTTCCTTTTCGTGGTGGGTAAGATAAGCGCATAC
This sequence comes from Chitinophaga pinensis, assembly GCA_943372605.1. Lineage (GTDB taxonomy): Bacteria > Bacteroidota > Bacteroidia > Chitinophagales > Chitinophagaceae > Sediminibacterium > Sediminibacterium pinensis_H. Next base: position 186,769 of record CALRZI010000005.1, read on the forward strand.
ATCTTTAGCCACACCCAGATGGCTCATCGCATCCATTCTGTTTGGCGTAAGACCAATTTCATAGATCCAGTCTGAATAAGGTGAAAAGAAATCAGCCGCAGGCTGGCCCGGTTTCGCATCGGCCGGCAGAACCATAATTCCGTCATGACTTGTTCCTACGCCAATTTCGTCTTCGGCGCAAATCATACCATGACTTTCCACGCCACGAATTTTAGCCACTTTCATGGTCATGGGTTCTCCACTGATAGGATAAATGGTGGCACCTACTGTTGCAAGCACTATTTTTTGTCCGGCAGCTACATTGGCAGCACCACAAACCACTTGTAAAGGCATTTCAGCACCAACATTTACCGTTGTTACTTTCAGTTTATCAGCATTGGGATGTGGTTCACAGGTAAGCACTTCTCCTATTACCAGTCCATTCAATCCACCTTTAATGCTTTCATAGGCTTCCAGGCTCTCTACTTCCAGACCAATAGCGGTCAGGATTTTTGATAATGCTTCCGGTTCAATGGTACGGGGGAGATATTCACTCAGCCAATTGTAACTAATGGTCATATTCGGTTGCTCTTTTCGGGGCGTAAAAATAGGGATAATAAGCGGCAAAGCCGCTGGCTTTGAGCTTCGAGCTGTGAGCTGTGGGCTACGAGTAAAAAGATAACCATGTAGAAATCCTCTTTTTAACCTTTATTTCTTTATTCAAAATAAATAAAATTGCTTCCTGCTCATGGCTCAAAGCCCGCAGCTCACAGCTTTCTCCAGTTACGTTTTTTCTTCCTCCCCAACCCCCTTTTTCTAAAATTTCTTTGTACACAGAGCTTTGTGCATATCCTGTGTTGAGAGGCGGAAAACTTTTAGTTTTGGGGGATAATCTTTGTAATTTGTGTGAATAGAGCGGTGAATAACCTGCGTGGAACTGTGAATAGTTGTGGATGAAAAATGGCAAAGAAAAATTTTTAGATGAAAAAATTCTACGCCATATTCGCTCCCCCTAACTGCCGAGGTAACAATTCCGTAACATGGAACCGCCACTGAGGATACGGATAGGTTTCTTACTAACAACCAATTAAAAGAACCGCTACGAAGATGGATCTGACCAGCCTGAATAAAGACCGAAAAAGAAGAAAACCCGCAATAGACCTCAGTACAATGGTATATGGCAAAGTACCGCCACAAGCCAAAGAGCTGGAAGAAGCAGTACTCGGCGCCATCATGCTGGAAAAAAGTGCTTTTGATACCGTTACCGAGATTGTTAAACCCGAATGTTTTTATGTAGAAGCACACCAACTCATCTACAGGGCCATGCAGGGTTTACAACAGAAGAGCATGCCCATCGATATCCTCACGGTAGTAGAGGAATTAAAAATGCGTGAGCAGTTAGATGCAGTGGGTGGCCCTTACTATGTAACCAAACTCACCAATGCCGTTGTTTCTACCGCCAATATTGATGCCCATGCACGTATTGTGTTACAGAAATTTATTCAGCGCGAACTCATACGCATCAGCGGTGAAATTATTGGTGATGCTTATGAAGACAGTACCGATGTTTTTGATTTGCTCGACGACAGCGAAACAAAAATGTTCAACATCACCAACAACTATCTTAAAAAGAATTTTGAAGACATAGGAAACGTACTCGCCAAAACCATTAACCGTATTGATGAGCTGCGTACCAAAACAGAAGATATTTCAGGTGTACCCAGTGGTTTTGCCACACTCGATCGCATCACCTATGGCTGGCAGCCAACCGATCTTATTATCCTGGCGGCACGTCCGTCTGTGGGTAAAACGGCATTTGCATTGAACCTTGCACGTAACGCGGCATTACACCCTACCAAACCAATTCCCGTTGGTTTCTTCTCTCTGGAGATGAGTGCTGCACAGTTGGTACAGCGTATTCTAAGTGCAGAGAGTGAGATTAAAATGGAAAAAATAAGTCGTGGTAAACTGGAAGATTATGAGTACCAGCAGTTACACAGCAAGGGTATCAAGAAACTCGAAACAGCTCCCATTTATATTGATGATACTGCCGCACTGAACATTTTTGAGTTTCGTGCCAAAGCACGCCGACTGGTAAACAAACACAATGTAGGCATCATCATCATCGACTACCTGCAGTTGATGAGTGGCAGTGGCGACCGTAACAATAACCGCGAACAGGAAATCAGTAATATCTCCCGAAACCTGAAAGCGCTGGCAAAAGAACTGGGTATTCCCATTATTGCACTGAGCCAGTTGAGTCGTGCCGTAGAAACACGTAAAGAAAGTAAGATGCCACAGTTAAGTGACCTTCGTGAATCGGGTGCCATTGAACAGGATGCCGATATGGTAATGTTCATCTATCGTCCGGAGTATTACGAAGTGATGAACAATGAAATGGGAGAAAGCACACATGGTGAAACACATATACGTATTGCCAAACACCGTAATGGTTCCCTTGAAACCATAAAACTGCGTGCCAAACTGGAGATCCAGAAATTTGAAGAATGGGAAGCAGATGGTGGCGGATTTGGCGGCGGCAACTGGAAACCCGTAGCACCAGGCACAGTACCTACCAGTGGCGGAGCAGCAGCAGGTGGAGATGGCGGCAAACTCTTTATCCAGAAAGGCAGTAAAATGAATGGCGGCGATTTTGATGAAGGATTTGATACAGACAATGACGCGCCGTTTTAAATAAGGAATAAGAAATAAGTAATCAGTAATAAGAAAGTAGTCAGATTAAATTATGTCGTTACCTTATTTCTTTGAACCATCTGTTTCATTTACTTCCACGCATTTTCAGTTGAGTGAGGAAACAAGCAGGCATTGTATTCAGGTACTGAGAATGAAATCAGGAGAGCCACTTGAACTCACCAATGGAAAAGGAGGCTTGTATACCGCAAGTATTGCCCAGGAAGATAAAAGACATTGTACCGTTGTTATTGAAAAAGAAACCATTGTTCCTGCTCCTGAAAAAAAAATCAGTATCGCCATTTCACTTTTAAAAAATGCGAGTCGATTTGAATGGTTTTTAGAAAAGGCTACCGAGATTGGTATCACTGAAATTATTCCACTCATATGTGCTCGTACAGAACATACCCGTTTTCGTTTCGACCGGATGCAGCAGATATTAGTGGCTGCCATGTTGCAAAGTCAGCAGAGCTGGTTACCAACATTACATGAACCGGTAAAGATTGGTACACTCATTCATAACGCTACCCAAACGCAAAAACTGATAGCGCATTGCGAGGAAAATAAGAAGACTTCATTAGCTGGTATCAAAACAGAAAACAATTCACTCCTGCTGATTGGTCCGGAAGGCGATTTTACACCCCAGGAAATTACAATGGCCCTTGATAAGGGTTTTGAACCCGTTTCACTTGGCAATACCAGATTGAGAACAGAGACGGCGGGTATTGTAGGGGCTACATTGCTGGCAATATCCTAACCAAAAGAAAATAGTACCTTTAAGCTATGAAAGCGTCTACGCCCATCATAGCATCCTTACAAAAAATAAAGCCTGAATTGAAAAGAAAATTCTTTGTCAGTTCTATTGGTTTATTTGGCTCTGTTGTGCGAGATGATTTCTCTCCTGAAAAAAGCGATATTGATATTATTGTTGATTTTTCAAAACCGGTTGGTGTAGAGTTCATTGACCTTGCCGAATACCTTGAAACCATTTTTAAACGAAAAGTGGACCTTGTATCTAAAAAAGGCATTAAAGACAAGTATTATCGGGAAATTGAAAATGAAATAGTTTATATAAAATAGCATATTACATTTATTTAACCTGTTGTTATCTTCAAACGAAATGGCTGTAAACAATTTACTCGATACCAGTACAGTAAGCCTTAGTGATATTATAGGGAATGGGAAGGTTTATAAAGTCCCTTCCTACCAAAGAGATTATTCTTGGAAACAAGATCATTGGGAAGATTTATGGTCTGATATTTTAACCGTTGCGGATGGGGGTAGTATTCATTATATGGGATCCATTGTTTTGCAAAACAACGGCGATAAAAGATATAGTGTGATTGATGGGCAGCAAAGACTATCTACATTAACACTTATTGTACTAGCAATAATCAAAACCATACAAACTCTTATTGATAAAGGAATTGACACTGCAAATAATGCGGAAAGAATTACTCTTCTTACAAAAAAATTCCTTGGCGATAAAGACCCAGGCTCATTAACGTATTCCGCTAAACTGGAGTTGAATGAGAACAATAATAGTTTTTTCCAAACCCATTTAATGGTTTTTAGAAATCCTTTAAATGAAAAAACCCTGGGAGATTCAGATAAATTACTTTGGCAGGCATACAACTTTTTTTTAGATAAGATTCAAAAACAGTTTGAACACAATGAAAATGGTGAAGATTTAGCAAACTTTCTAAATAAACAAGTTGCTGAAAGAATGATGTTTATTCAAATTGTTGTAGAAGATGAGTTAAGTGCTTATACTGTTTTTGAAACATTAAATTCCAGAGGTGTTAGCTTAACAGTAACGGATTTGTTGAAAAATTATCTATTCTCGTTATCGACAAAGGTCGATTTAGAACATGTAAAAGAAAAATGGAGAAAAATTGTAGATACTATTGGCTTAGATAATTTCCCGACATTCTTACGCCATTACTGGATATCAAAAAACAGGTTGATTCGTCAGGAATACCTGTTCAGGGCCATGAAAGAAGTGGTCAAAACATCTCCGAAAGTAATAGAACTACTAGATGAACTTGAAAAAAATGCTCAGCTATATAATGCACTTTCAAACTCATCTGATCCATACTGGATTGGTCAAAAAGAGCAAAAAAAGAAAGTAAAAGAAATCGAATTATTTAAAGAAAAACAAGCACTGCCACTCTTACTGGCAGCTTACAATAATCTTTCACTTGAAGAATTCACCAAGGTCTTGAGAATAGTGAGTGTTATAACATTTCGGTACACTATTATTGGAGGTTTGCATACAAATCTCAAAGAAGACGTTTATAACAAGGCTGCAATAAAAATCAGCAATAAAGAGATAACAACTGCATCAGAAGTTGCCAGAGAAACAAAAGCTTTGTACACTACCGATAAAGATTTTAAAAATGATTTCTCAACAACAATTATCAGCACAAAGCGAAGTAAAAAACTAATTCGTTATATCCTTTTTGAAACTGAGAACCATTTGTCACAGACCGATACGGATTATGAAGACAGTCCAGCAACAATAGAACATATTTTACCAGAAAATGCTGGTGCTGAATGGAATACTAACTCTCCCGCATCAATACAAGAATCTTTGACTTATAGACTCGGTAATTATACCCTCGTAGAGGATGATAAAAACAGGGATTGTAGTATTAAAAATTTTGAAGAAAAAAAAGAAGTCTATAAAACCAGTCAATATACAATGACAAAACAAATTGTGTCATCGGATTGGACTCCTAATACCCTTGATCATAGGCAAACAAAACTCGCCGATTACGCTTCTGCCAGATGGAGATTGCCCTATTTTGATTAAGATTTGCCTCTAAAAATGCTTTTATAATTAGAAAACATATCTGCTCTTTCGTATATTCATAACATGAGCAAAGCACTGATCGTTTCTTCTATATTCCTGGCATTACTATATTCTTCCTGCAAAAACGGCAAAAGCAGAAAACCCGTAATACGCGATACAAGCATTACAGTAGTTACATCTTTCAACAACCTTTTCATGGACAGCTCACGGTTGTCTGCTTTTTTAATCAATCATCCGGAATACCAAAACTTCACTCCGCAGTTCAACGATTTTTATAAGGATCGCAATTATGCTTATGCCTGGTTCGATTCTGCAGGCCTGGCCGAACAGGCACTCAACTTCAACAACCTCCTACAAAACTATATCGCCAACTTCTCAGATAGCAGTATTTACAACCCCTTGCTCGACTCTTTACTAAAAAGCATGCAGACAACTGCGTCAAAGAAAAAAATTGCAGCTACACAGATATTAGAAACAGAACTTTTATTAACCGGTCAGTTCTTCCAATATGCCGCTAAAGTGTATAAAGGCAGTGATATTGATGCTGCAGAACTTGGCTGGTTTATTCCAAGAAAAAAAATAGACCTGCATGCCCTGCTCGATTCAACGCTTTTACACAAATCAGCAGAAGCCTATGCCCCGCAAAACAGTCAATACAAAAGGTTACAGCAATTTGTACAAACCTATAGCCGTCTTAGTAAAGAAACCGGGTTCGACGCTATACCAACGTTAAAAAAATCTTTGCGCAAAGGAGATTCATCTGAAATTATTCCCTCCATAAAAAAGCATTTAGCATTATTGGATGATCTTACCCAAAATGATGGCTCTCCTGTTTTTGATACCACTCTTGTATTGGCCACCAAACAATACCAACAAAGAATGGGACTTACTGTAGATGGCGTCATTGGCAATAAAATGATTACAGAACTAAATGTTCCCATAAAACAGCGCTTGCGCCAAATACTCATCAACCTTGAACGACTTCGCTGGATGCCTCCTGAAAAAGACACCAACTATATTCTGGTAAACATACCCGAATTTATGATGCATGTGTACGATAGTGGCAGACTTCAGTTTAATATTAATGTCATCGTTGGAACTGCTGCCAATAACACCGTTATTTTCAACGATCGTTTACAATACATTGTATTCAGTCCATACTGGAACGTTCCGGAAAGTATTGTACGGGGTGAAATATTACCGGGCATCAAAAAGAACCCCAATTACCTCGCCAAACACCATATGGAAATTGTGAAACAAGCCAGCGTTCCAGTTATCAGGCAGGTACCGGGGCCTGCCAACTCACTTGGACTGGTTAAGTTTCTCTTCCCCAATAATTACAATATCTATTTTCATGATACCCCAAACCGAAACCTGTTTTCGCAAAGCAGCAGAAGTTTCAGTCATGGTTGCATTCGCGTAGGCGAACCCAAAAAACTGGCTCAATATCTTTTAAGAAGCGACAGTAGCTGGACCACTCAAAAAATCGACAGCGCCATGCATCTAAAAAAAGAAAAATGGGTGCCACTGAAAAAATCGATCCCTGTTTTCATCGTGTATTTCACTGCCTGGGTTGATCAGGAAGGACAACTGAATTTCAGAAAAGATATTTATAAACATGATGAGAAGATGGCCATGAAGTTGTTTAGTCGGGAGTCTGGAAGTCCGAAGTCGGAAAGTCCGAAAGAAGGACACTAACACCAATAACTTTCTCCCAAACTTCCCGACTTCGGACTTTCGGTATTCCGGACTTCCCGACTCCCGGTCTTTCGGACTTTCTTACATTTGTACAAACAGTTAGCCCATGCATTTGATTGAGGTTACGGATAGCGCAACAATAAAATCATTTTTAGAAGTAAGTGCGGCACTCAACCGCCATAACCCTGCCTATATACGTCCATTAGACAATGAAGTAAACGACGTATTCAATCCTGAAAAAAACAAACAGTTTAAATATGGTACGGCCAAACGTTGGATCGTAGAAACAGATGAGGGAGAAACCGTTGGGCGTATCGCCGCTTTTACCAGCAGCAAATACATTAATAAGGGGACCGATTTTGCAACAGGCGGTATCGGTTTCTTCGATTGCATTAACGACCAGGCTACTGCCAATCTTTTATTTGATACTGCCAAGCAATGGCTCATTGAACAGGGTATGGAAGCCATGGATGGCCCCATTAATTATGGCGATCGCGATAAATGGTGGGGACTGATGGTAGAAGGGTTCGACAAAGAACCGATGTATGGCATGTCGTTCAATCCTGATTACTACGAACAGTTGTTTACCAATTATGGTTTTCAGAATTATTACAACCAGTATTATTATTCCATGAAAGTGGATGATGAATTACCGGCACGCTTTCCGGAACGTCATGCCAAATTCAAAGCCAAACCCGGTTATGAAGCAAGACATGCCAAATTATCGGAGCTGGAGAAATATGCGGGCGATTTTGCCACTGTTTACAATGCCGCCTGGGCCCAGCATGGAGAGAATAAAGAGATTACCAAAGAACAGGTAATTAAACTCTTCAATACCATGAAACCCATCATGGATGAAAGAGTAGTGTGGTTTGCCTATTACAAGGAAGAACCCATTGCCATGTTCATCAATATTCCCGATATCAACCAGTATTTCAAACATTTTAACGGCAAATTTGGTCTCTGGCAGAAACTCCATTTATTATGGATGAAAAAAACAGGAGCCTGTAAACGTCTTACCGGTCTGGCATTTGGTGTGGTACCTAAATACCAGGCATTGGGCATCGATAGTTTCATGATTTATGAATGCGCGCTCTTGATCCAGAATACGGGTTGGTATTATGAATATGAAATGGGCTGGGCTGGCGACTGGAACCCTAAAATGTTGAATATCTACAAAAGCCTGGGCGGAGTGCAAAGCCGTCGAATGATTACTTTCCGCTATCTGTTCGACCGGAGCAAGGAGTTTGAAAGGCATCCGGAAATGGAGTATAAATAAGCTATTAGCTTCTAGCCACTAGCTGCTAGCTATAAGAAAGTGTTTTTCTCATTCCACTAGAAGCTAGTAGCTAGTAGCTATTTTTTCACATTCCGCTAGAAGCTAACAGCTAGAAGCTAGAAGCTACCAGCTTCTCCTTATATTGCACCACTGATATGGATAATAAATTCATTGTTTCGGCGCGTAAGTATAGACCACAGAATTTTAATACGGTGGTGGGGCAGTCGCATATCACAACCACACTTAAAAATGCCATCAAAAACAACCAGTTGGCGCATGCATTTTTGTTTTGTGGACCGCGGGGGGTGGGTAAAACAACCTGTGCACGTATACTGGCCAAAACAATCAATTGTACCAATCCAACTCCCGAAGGTGAAGCCTGTAACAGTTGTAATAGTTGTGTTTCTTTTGAAAGCGGCACATCGCTCAATATTCATGAACTGGATGCTGCGAGTAATAACTCGGTTGAAGATATACGTTCACTGGTAGAACAGGTTCGTTTTGCACCACAGGCAGGTAAATACAAAGTATATATTGTAGATGAGGTACACATGCTCAGTGCCAGTGCCTTTAATGCTTTTCTGAAAACACTGGAAGAACCACCATCTTATGCCATATTTATTCTGGCTACAACAGAAAAACATAAAATATTACCTACCATCCTGAGCCGGTGCCAGATTTTCGATTTCAAACGGATCACCAATAACGATACGGTAGAACACCTGCAGGAAATTGTTGAGAAAGAATCTATAAAAGCAGAAAAAGCCGCCCTGCAGGTAATAGCGCAGAAGAGCGAAGGATGTATGCGCGATTCGTTGAGCATACTCGATAAAATTGTAAGTTTTACCAACGGTACCGTAACCTATCAGAATACACTCGAGCATCTTAATATACTTGATGAGGATTATTATTTCAGGTTATTGTCGTCCTTACAGCAACAGGATATGGCAGGTGCCATGCTGTTGTTTGATGAAATTAACCGCAAAGGTTTTGAGGGCGATCTGGTATTAAATGGCTTTGCAGAATTCATCCGAAACCTGCTCGTATGTAAGGACCCTAAATCGGCAGCATTACTCGATGTAGTAGAAGGATTACAGGACAAATATGTTCAGACCGCTGCATCCATCAGCATGTCGTATCTGGTAAGTGCATTGAACATTTTAAACGAAGCAGAGATACAGTTTAAAATGGCACGTAATAAACGTTTGCATGTGGAACTCACCATCATCAAACTCAATTTTCTGCAACAGGCCATTGAACTTTCCATGGAAAATGGACAGGTTGTTAAAAAAAAACGACTTGATGGTCCTATAGCTTTCCGTACCAGAGCAATTCCATCCATACAGTCAAAAATACCAACACCCGAAGCCTCATCTTCCAAATTATATATTGAAGAAAAGAAACCCGTTTCGGCTGCCCCTGTTTCAGCACCTGCTGCACCCAAACCTGTAACAGCAAGCACTATAGCAGTTAACAAACCAGTTGCTGCCACAAACAATGGTCCTAAAAAAAGTTTGCTTGATGCCTTACGTGAAAAAGTAGGCGACCAGTATGCCATTGAAGAAGTAAAAGAAGCGGAAGTGCTGAATATGGAAAAGCTAACGCAATGCTGGAATGAATATGCGGTAAAACTGGAACAACAACAGAAACATTCATCGGCAGGTACATTTAAAATGGCACTGCTTCAGATAGAAGACGATATTCATTTCACCGTAACCGTTCCTGCATTAACCGCACAGAAATTTGTGGAGCAGGAAAGAATGATGCTGATTGATTTTATACAAACCTCCTTTAACAACAGGGCCATCGTATTTAACATCCTTGTAGAAGCAACTGAAAGAGAAGAAGTACCGGTTCATATGCGCCTCAACAGCAAACAAAAATTTGAACGAATAGCAGAACAATATCCGCTGGTTAAAGAATTGAGAGACCGATTGAAACTGGAGATAGACTATTAGAGGAACGTGAGACGTGAGAGGTGAGACCTGAGAAAAATACTCCTGTCACGTTTTATATGCTACTTATTCCTATTACAAAACCAAAAACTCCGTGAAACTCTGTGCCTAACTCTGTGTAACCCCGTGGTTAACCACAGAGGGAAAGGAGTTAGGCACAGAGTTTCACGGAGTTTTTTTAACTTACTTAAAAAAGTATGCCCAAATCCACATTCAAATACACCAATAATGAAGTAACGGTTGTATGGAAACCCGATACCTGTATTCATAGCCGTATTTGCTGGACCCAATTACGCGAGGTTTTTGATCCCGCGAAAAAGCCCTGGGTAAATATGGAAGCCGCATCAACGGAAGCCATTATTGCACAGGTCAGAAAATGTCCGAGCGGGGCGCTGAGCTACTATCTGAATGCTGAAGGAGAACAGTCTATTCAAAACGACATACAAGCCGAAGCAGCCAGTATTATGAATATTGAGATCAAAAAAAATGGCCCGATATTAATTACTACCGATTGTGTAATAACACATGGCGATGGCAGCAAAGAAACCAAACAAGGCACAACCGCCCTCTGCCGCTGCGGCCAGTCATCCAACAAACCGTATTGCGATGGCACACATAGGAAAATAGGGTTTGAAACGGAGAAATAAGAAATAAGGAATAAGAAATGAGAAAGTAAGGAGCATTTCCCCTTTCTCATTTCTTATTCCTTATTTCTTATTCCTCTGTTCCTCACAGCTTCTTACTTTTAACATACCCATTCTTCACCAGCCATTGCAATACTTTATCGCGCTGGTCGCCTTGAACAAGGGCTTCACCGTCTTTAACGGAGCCGCCGGTACCGCAGAAGTTTTTGAGTTGTTTACCTAATTTTTCGAGGTCATCTGCTGTGCCGATAAAACCGGTGATGAGTGTAACGGCTTTTCCGGCGCGTTGTTTTTTATCGAGTAAAATGCGGAGAGGTTGTTGTGCAGGCGGTAGTGTTTCGGTTATACCATTGTCATCTTCCTCAAACTTGAAGTTTGGGTCGGTGCTGAAAACAAAACCATTTTTATCGGAAGTATTTTTCTTAGCCATGTTTTTCTTTTGGCAAAGTAACGGAAAACACCGATCCATTTCCAGCTTCACTGGTTACGGAGAGTGAGCCATGATTGGCTTCCACAAATTCTTTACACAATAACAGACCAAGCCCCGCTCCTTTTTCATTTTTTGTTCCTGCTGTAGTAAAATGGGTATTTATTTTAAACAGTTTGTCTAATTGTTCAGCGGTCATACCCACACCTGTATCGGTTACCGCAATGGTAATAGTATGATCTGTTTCAGTACAACTAATATTTACTTCACCCCCTTCATCTGTAAATTTCAATGCATTCAGCAAAAGGTTACGCATCACAATATCCATATGATGAATATCTGCATACACTTTAACCATTGCAGGAATTTCGTTGTTGATAACAATCTTTTTATGATTGGCCGCACCCATTAACAGGTGTCGGTTATTTTCTACAATATCATACACCAACGCCTCCGTAGGTCGCACATCGGTAACGCCACCCATCTGGTTTCTCGACCATAAAAGCAGGTTATCAAGCGTAGTATTCAAAGAACTAACCTGCTTACCCAGTGCCGACCTGATTTTCGCGAATGCTTCTTCCGATAAACTTTGCTGTTCTACCAAATGCAACACGCTGCCCAAAGAAGCAATGGGTGTACGAAGATCATGCGACAGAATAGAGAAAATTTTATCTTTCTGAAAAGAAGCCTGTTCCAGTGCTTCTTTCTGTTGACGCAGTTGTTTATTCACCAATTGTTTAAACTGGTTACGCCTCCAGGCCACGAGCCAAAGCGCCAGAACAAGTCCCACTACAATCAACAGGAGGAAGGTGAACTTGCGCTGGTCCCTTATTTTTTCTTTCTGTATTTCATCCTCCTTTTTCAGCAGGTTAATTTCGGCCTGTTTTTTTTCTGTCTCAAATGCTACCTGCATTTGTGCAAAACGCGCACGGCTTCTTTCCTCGAATAAGGTATCGTTAAGGGTTATATGTGCCGCCTGTACACGGTAAGCACTTTTATAATCGCCCAGTGCCGAATAAGATTCTGATAATAATTTATAGATGGTAGACTGCTCTCCTTTTGCCCCCAGTTCTTTCGCTACTTTTACGGCTTCCTCAAAAAAACCAATCGATGTTTTCCATTGCTTTTTTCGTTGATAGGCTTTTCCCAACCGATACAATGCCGTTTCAATAATAAAATTGCTTTTTGCCAGACGCGCGGCTGCAACTGATGCAGAAAAATAATTGATGGCTTTATCAGTAGTACCATCCTCCATATAAATATCACCCAAAGTACGCATGCAGAAAGCCATCAGGTAATGATCGCCCAGTTTCGAATTGTGTTCAAGTGCTTTATGTGCATAGATCAATGCTGAATCTCTGAACTTACCCCTGTGGGCAGAGAATGAAATATTATTGAGGCTTCTGCCAATACCCAACTGGTTATTGAGTTGTTGATGAATATTCATTTCCCTTAAGAAATAATCCATCGACTCTCTGTATTTGGCCTGAGAATTATAAATGGCACCTACATTTCTATAAGAGATGGCCAGTTGCGGCAGGTTCATAATCGAATCATTGATCCGCAAAGCCTGCAATGCATAATCAAATCCTTTTGAATAGTCGCCTCTTCTGTAATGGGCCCAACTCATATTATTGAGTGAAATTCCTTTTCCTCTTGAAAACCTGAGTTCTTCTGCAATATCTAAACCCTTTCTGGCGAACTCAAGTGAACGTTCAGCATCTTTATCAGATAACTCTTCCGCAATTAAATTCAGGAAACGAACATACTGGGTGTCTTTTGCCATTGACCCCAGTGAACGGATCAATGAGTCTGCTTTTGCCGTTTGTGCAACCGTCGAATAACAGCATAATAGTAAACAACCCGAAAGAATATATTTCATCATACCAACAAATACGCAGGGGCTATGGCGCTATCAGCAAGATAAAGTAAAGAGGCTATAAATCCAATAAAACCAGATTAATCTGCAATAACTGCTTTCAAACTCAGATCAAGACTTTGAGCCTGGTGAATAAGTCCACCCACACTTACAAAATCAACACCGGTTGCAGCATAAGATTGAATGGTATGGAGGTTAATACCGCCACTGGCTTCTGTTTCGAATTGTCCGTTAATCATTTTTACTGCTTCTGCTACCTGGTCGGGTGAAAAATTATCGAGCATGATGCGAAATACTTTACCCGCTCCAATAGAACAAACGGTTTGTACATCTTCGAGCGAACGTGTTTCTACTTCTATTTTTAGTGACAATTTTTTCTTTTGCAGGTAATCATATGCTTTCGCAATCGATTGCGCCAATCCACCAGCATAATCAATATGATTGTCTTTCAGCATAATCATATCATATAAACCAAATCTGTGATTGATGCCGCCACCAATGCGTACCGCTTCTTTTTCGAGCAACCTGAAATTGGGTGTTGTTTTACGGGTATCCAGTAAGCGGGTATGATACCCTTTCAGCAGATCCGTGTATTGTTTGGTGAGTGTAGCTATACCACTCATACGCTGCATACAGTTGAGTACAAGACGCTCGCAGGAAAGTATGGTATGAATGGATGTAGTTACTTCAAATGCTTTTTCTCCTACCTGCATCGAACCACCGTCCTTTTTGAAAGACTGAAAAACTGCATCAGGATCCTGCATCAGGAATATTTTTTCCGCAACTGCCAAACCGGCCAGTATACCATCCTGTTTTATTTTAAGAACGGCCTTCCCTTTTTTATCTGGTGGAATACAACTCAGTGTAGAATGATCGCCATCGCCAATATCTTCCAATAAGGCTGCTTGCACCAATATTTGCAATTGCTGATCGAATGTGTTCATGATGCAAAGCTAAGCGAAGAAAAGGCAAGTAAGAAAAACAGGTATCAGTGAACATTAAAATGTTGTGCTATTAAAATTCACACACCCTGCTAATCATAATGTACTGTAGCCACAACTATACGCTTGGATGTGCCCTTCGTCGCAATTTCCGATCTGCGATCGGAATGCTTCTCAGGGTGACAGTTTAATGTAGTAAAACTAGGATGGGGATTGGCGTTGCCAATCCCCATCCTAGTTTAGTATTTGTGGAATCGTCACCCTGAGGAGCATTCCGACTTTCAGTCGGAAACTGCGACGAAGGGCCGACTTAACTTACTGACAACATATTAATTAATCCGCACAGTTACAATCTGGTACTGACCAGCTTTCTGTTTCAGCATTACGGTAATATTAAACCCTTTATCGCTATTTAGCAATTTACCTGTCATATACATAGTGCTTCCGATCTCTCGTTCTGAAATCTTTTCAAAGCCTTTGATGCTTTTTTCTGCAAAGAAATTTTTGATGGCAATCGTAGCCTGGTTTTTACCCATATTTTTTACCTCGTCTTTCTCCAGCAGCTTCATATCTACAAAATCATCAAAATGCGCGGCCACCTGTTCTGCATTGGCAGATTTCAGCGAACGCACGATCGCATCTGTAGGTCCCTGTAACGTAAACGACATCAGGGTCAATGCCAATCCGAAGGTTAAAAAAAATGATTTCATATACTTTATTTTGCTTTCTCCCTTTATATGTGCCAAAAACATGCCAACTTTGGGAGAATCAGGCATTGCCATAAAGTTACAATCTAATCAGCAATTAACACACAAGATCATTTTACTATATGAGCAAGAAAGTTATTTTAGTTATCATGGATGGATGGGGATTGGGTAAAATTTCCGCAGCAGACGCCATTCAGCAGGCAAAAGTTCCATTTGTAAATTCGCTTTACAACAAGTACCCGAATACCACCCTTGTTACCTGTGGCGAAGAAGTGGGTTTACCCGAAGGGCAAATGGGTAATAGTGAAGTAGGCCACCTGAACCTGGGTGCAGGTAGAATTGTGTACCAGGAACTACAGCGTATTAATGTAGCGGTAAAAACAGGAGAGCTGGCTGCCAATGAGCAGTTCCTGCAATCTATTGACTATGCAAAAAGCAATGATAAAGCCTTACACCTGATTGGTCTGGTGAGCGATGGTGGAGTGCATTCGCATATCAACCACCTGAAAGCCATTTGCGATTTGTGTAAACAGCAGGGCGTATCGAAACTCTTTATTCATGTATTTACCGATGGGCGCGATACCGATCCTAAAAGCGGATTGGGTTTTGTACGTGAATTAGAAGATCATCTAAAAAACAGTACAGGTACCATTGCAACTGTAAGTGGTCGATATTATGCCATGGACAGAGACAAACGCTGGGAAAGGGTAAAACTGGCCTACGATTGTCTGGTAAAAGCCACCGGCCCTACCGCAACAAATGCCATCAGCGCCATTGAAAGCGCTTATGCAGCAGGAACAACCGATGAGTTTATTTTACCTACCGTAATTACAAATGCAGATGGGCAACCTGTTGCCACCATCAAAGCAGATGATGCGGTGATTTGTTTTAACTTCAGAACCGATCGTTGCAGGGAGATTACAGAAGTGTTGACTCAGCAGGCTTTTCCTGAGTTTGATATGCATCCACTGAACCTCCATTATACCACCATGACACTCTATGATCACAAATTCAAAAATGTACACGTGATCTTCGAGAACGATAACCTCACCAATACTTTGGGTGAAGTGTTGGAAGCCAATGGCAAAACACAGATACGCATTGCAGAAACAGAGAAATATCCGCACGTAACATTCTTCTTTAGCGGAGGCAGAGAAGAACCTTATACGGGAGAGAAAAGAATTATGGTGCCATCACCCAAAGTGGCCACCTACGATTTACAACCCGAAATGAGTGCTGTTGAAATAACCGATAAACTGGTGCCTGAAATTGAAGCAGGCAGTGCCGATTTTATTTGCCTCAACTATGCCAATACAGATATGGTAGGTCATACCGGCGTATTCAATGCCGCCATTAAAGCTGCTGAAACCGTTGATGCCTGCGTAAACAGGGTGGTAACCGCTGGTCTGGCAAATGGTTATACCATTTTTCTCACTGCCGATCATGGCAATGCCGATTTTATGATTAATGAAGATGGCAGCCCCAATACGGCCCACACATTAAACCTGGTGCCCTTCTTTATTATCGACAAAGAGTGGAAAGGAGGCATAAAACCGGGTAAGCTGGGCGACCTGGCACCTACTATTTTAACCGTAATGGGTTTACCTATTCCAAAAGAAATGACAGGAAATGTGTTAATTTAATGGTCTCATAACCCTCGAAACATGAAAATCTTCAAAAGAATCCTGCTCATTTTACTGATTGCATTATTGGCCATACAGTTTGTGCGACCAGCCAAAAATGAATCTACTGATAAGAGTAAACACGTTAGTACGCTCTATGCAGTTCCTGCCGATGTAAATACCATTCTTACCAAAGCCTGTAACGACTGTCATACCAACAACACCATTTATCCCTGGTATGCAGAAGTACAGCCTGTAACCTGGTGGCTCGATGATCATATTAAAGAAGGCAAAAGTCACCTGAATTTTGATGAGTACAGCACTTATAGCCTCAGAAAGCAATACCATAAAATGGAAGAAGTGGTAGAACAGGTGAAAGAAAAAGAAATGCCACTCAACTCCTATACATGGGTACACCGCGATGCAAAACTTACCGATGCTGAACGCGTGGCACTTACCATCTGGGCACAATCGGTAATGGATACCATGAAAGCACATTACCCGATAGACAGCCTCGTGAGAAAAAGAAAATAACTTGTCAGTTATAAGAAAAAGTATAGCCTTTGCTCTATTGTTATTAGTGGCATTCCCACTGATGGGTTTTGTATTGTTTCATTACCAGCAAAAAACCATACGTGCTGAAATGAAACAGGCATTCAAATCGAAAGAACTGAGTACTGTTCGTGTTCGCCAATTGAAATGGTACAAGAAAGACAAAGAGATTATTGTAAACGGTACTTTATTTGATGTGAGTACCGTTTCGAAGCAACCCGACGGAACCTATATTGTAAAAGGCCTCTACGATCACCAGGAACAACAACTGCATCAGCTGCTGGATAAAACCACAGAGAAAAACCAGAAATCGCCCTTGCTGGTTTTATATGCTTCCTGTTTTGTGAGCAACCAGTCGGGTTTAACTATTTCCATACAACATCATTCATGCTCCATTGAAAATATGCATGGAGCATATTGTGAAACCCTTATTCCCCAGTTTCAACCCGGTATTATTGTGCCTCCGCCCAAAGGATAGCGATTGCATAACCTGTTGTGTTATCAAAATGTAAATACCCCGCTATTCGGGATGTATGCAGTTATAACAGTACTGTTGATGTACCCTTCGTCGCAATTTCCGATCTGTGATCGGAATGCTCCTCAGGGTGACGGTTTGAATCAAGATACTTGCGACAGCGATTGGCTTCGCCAATCGCTGTCGCAGCTAAATACCAACCAACATGTCACCCTGAGGAGCATTCCGACTGAAAGTCGGAAATTGCGACGAAGGGTAACTAAAGCAACACGCTGTTATATACTTTCTCAATAATTTTAATAGCACTACAGGTTAATATTTAGCTGATTTTATTTTACAGAACCTGGCATTTTGCACGCATAATTAATGCAAGCGGGTTCTGTTATTTCATTTATTTTTTAAAAAGAAATCTATGCGCTCAAACATAGCATGGGCATGTTGTCTATTATCATGCCTGCTATTCAACCAAACTATACTTGCTCAACAAAACAAAGACAGTATTGCATCGGGCAAAGCACTCGATGAAGTAGTAGTGTCATATAATAAATGGGAGCAGAAACTGAATGAAATTCCCAATCGTATTACCAAGATCAACCTGAAGCAGACCAAATTAAGGAACCCGCAAACCATGGCCGATTTATTGGGTACAACGGGCGAAATATTCATCCAGAAAAGTCAGCAGGGCGGCGGAAGCCCCATGATCAGAGGGTTTGCTACCAACAGGGTATTGATTGTGGTAGATGGGGTGAGAATGAACAATGCCATTTACCGGAGTGGTAATATCCAGAATGTAATATCGCTCGACCCCATGGCGCTGGAAGATGCTGAAGTAATTTTTGGCCCCGGTTCTATTCTGTATGGTAGCGATGCCATTGGTGGTGTAATGGATTTTCATACACTGACACCAAAATTCAGTAGTGGCAAAAAACTACTGGTAACAGGTAATGCCAGTGTACGTTATGCAACTGCCAACCAGGAAAAAACCATGCATGCAGATGTTAACCTGGCAGGAAAGAAACTGTCTTTTCTAAACAGTTTTACCTACAGCGATTTTGGCGACCTGAAAATGGGAAAGAACGGCGGACAGGCCGGATACCTGCGTCCACAGTATGTACAACGTGTGGGCAATATAGATTCTGTATTTACCAATGCCGATCCACGTGTACAAAGGTTTACGGGATACCAGCAACGGAATTTTATTTCAAAGCTCAGGTATAAACCCTCAGATAACTGGGATCTGCAATATGGTTTTCATTATTCTACCACTTCCAATATTCCACGCTACGACAGGCTGATTGAATATGCAAGCGGCAGTTTGCGTTTTGCAGAATGGAACTATGGTCCGCAGGAATGGATGATGCATCATTTGCAGCTACAGCACAAAGCCAAAGCCAGATTGTACGACCAGGCCAGATTAACCATTTCTGTTCAGGATTATGAAGAAAGCCGTATAGACAGAAGAAGGGCCAATAACAACCGTCGTACACAAACAGAAACGGTAATAGCATCTGCAGTAAACCTTGATTTGCAAAAACAGTTGAACGAAAAACAGGAATTATTTTATGGCGCAGAGTACGTGTACAATAAAGTAGGTTCAACAGGTATTAACCAGCATATTGGTAATGGTACTACTACCCATGTGGCCACACGTTACCCCGATGGCTCAACCTGGAACTCACTGGCTGCCTATGTGAGTTATAAAAACAAACTGAAAGAAAACCTGACCTTATCTGCAGGTCTACGTTATAACCACAATGCATTAAAAGCCAGTTTCGATACCACATTCTTTAAGTTCCCGTTCACAAAAGCATCATTGGATGCGGGTAATGTTACCATGAGTACGGGACTGGTGTACAGAATGTCTACAGAATGGCAGATGAGTGGCGTAGTATCATCAGGTTTCAGAATGCCGAATATTGATGATATCGGTAAAGTATTTGAAAGTGCCCCCGGAGTAGTAGTGGTACCCAATGTAAACCTGAAGCCGGAGTATGCCTGGAATGCTGAATGGGGAGTACAATACAATCGTGAACAACAATTCAGTTTCTATTTCAACTTTTTCTATTCCTGGTTAAACAATGCACTCACCAGAAGACCTTTTCAGTTTAACGGACAAAGCAGTATCATGTTTGATGGTACGCTGAGCCAGGTAGAAGCCATACAAAATGTAGCCAGCGCTAAAGTATGGGGCATACAAACAGGATGGCAGTTGCAGGTGGCACCATCTTTCAATTGGCAAACAAAACTCAACTGGATCAAAGGAGAAGAAACAGATGATACCAAAAATGAGCAGGTACCCCTGCGTCATGCACCACCCTTCTTTGGTTCAACACAATTGAACTATGAGCATAAAGGGCTGACCCTGCAAATGTTATTGGATTATAACAGTGAAATTGCCAATAAAGATCTGGCACCCAGTGAACAGGCCAAAACAGCCATTTATGCGGTGGATGCAAACGGCAAAACATTTGCACCATCCTGGTACACGTTGAATGTTAAAGCGGCCTATCGCATCACAGAAAAAATAAGTGCCCAGTTGGGTTGGGAAAACATCACCAATCAACGATACCGTCCTTATTCATCAGGTGTGGTAGCAGCCGGCTCAAACCTAATAGCCAGTATGCGGGTTTCTTTTTAACAGCTGTGAGCCACGAGCTATGAGCTATGAGTAAGCAATACCTGCACTCAAAAACTCATAGCTCACGGCTCAAAGCTCATAGCCCTTAAAAAACAAGGGCTTTTTAGTTACTTTGCAGCATGCAAATACGCAAAGCCGAGTATCTTATATCGAGCCCCAGCTTCGATAAATGTCCTAAACCCGATGTACCTGAATATGCATTTATCGGCAGAAGTAATGTAGGCAAATCATCGCTCATCAATATGCTTACGGGGCAGCGAAGTTTAGCCAAAACATCGGCAACACCGGGAAAAACACAGCTTATCAATCATTTCGTTATAGAAAGCAGTGCCGGCGAAAAAGGGCCACGCAACAAATGGTATATTGTAGACTTACCCGGTTATGGTTATGCCAAACGCTCACAAACCGACAGAAGAAGATGGGAACAGATGATAGAAGGCTATTTCCGCAAACGCGAAAACCTTACCCAGATTTTTGTACTGATCGATAGTCGTCATGGCCCGCAGAAAAACGATCTTGAATTCATCAGCCAGCTCGATAAATGGGGTGTTCAGTTCTCGCTGGTATTTACCAAAACCGATAAAGAAAAACCTGGTGTAGTAAAAAGAAATATCGAAGCCTTTTTCGATACCCTCCGAACCACCTGGCAGTTTTTACCCAGACATTTTGTGACGAGTGCGGAGAAGAAATTGGGGAGGGAGGAATTACTTGCGTTTATTGAGGGGTGTAATAGTGAGAGGATGGGTTGAGCGATTAGACTGATTCAGTTCGCAGCTTTTGGTAAGTTTTGGAACTTTCCAAAAGTTAACTCGCATTGAAGCACATGTGCTTTTTCTTGTGCTGTCATAATGGAATACCTTCTTTAGTTGCATAATACACTATGTGACCTAACAAACACTTAATCCTTCCGCAAATAATTGAAACCATGAATAGAATACTAATATCCGCTGTATTAATTGTTGTCTTTTGCATTTCTTGCAGAAAAGATAATTCTATCATAAAACAACATAGAAATCGTTACAACGAATTAGAACAATTATTATCTGAAAAATACTTTTCAACAAAAGAAATTGGAAAGAAATATTTGGCAAACGAAATCATTAAATCAAATGACGCATTATATATGCTTTTGGAGAAAGAAGGAATACTAAAAAAAAACTCTTACTTTATTTATTCGAACAAAGACTGCATATCACTTGTAACACGGCTTAATGAGAACTCATTAGGCAGTTTTACAGATGTATTAGTTACCATGAATTATAATATTGGAGAATTTCTTTGTGGAATTAATCAAGTTTATACTTTGAATCAAGATGAAAATGTCAATACCTTAGATATTAATTCACACAATATTACCGGGCTAATGAATGTTTCCATTATAAGGAATTAGGTACTAATGTCAGGCTCATTCTTTAATTTCAATATTTTTTCAAAAAAAACAATAATTTAAAGAATAGGCCTTAGTACACTAACATTATAGATATTTTTGTGTTAATTAAAAAATATCTACCGAAATCAAAAAGAAATTTATAACAACAAATAACTGAATCTCCCAAAAAATGCAGGGCACTTTTTTCTTCTCCGTAGTGTCTTCTCTTTTGAATGTTTCCCGCAGATGTCTCCCGAGGAACGAGGGTCCACAGGACTCCTTTGGAGGACTCTGCGAACGCTCACACTGTCTCGTCCTAAAATAAGTTTACAGTTTTCTACTTAATCCTGTTTTTGCTTTACAATAATAGGCAAAGAAGAGGATTTTCCCCATCTTCTATTAACTAATAACGATTGTTCATGTACAGTTTCAGGAGTAAGCATATTGATACTTTG
>CALRZI010000006.1:0-202453 GCA_943372605.1 Chitinophaga pinensis
AATTAAACCTGTAAATTGATTATCAATGCAAACACCTGAAAAAAAGAGAAATCGAGGCAAATATGACCCTCAACTCAAACTTACTATAGCCAGAGAATACTTAACGACAGATCTTGGCTATGGTAGTTTATCGAAGAAATATGGTATCCCTGAAACTTCTATTTGTGACTTTGTTAAATGGTATAAGCAGAAATATCCCGAAAACATTGTTGAACAAACTGTCGGCACCTCTAATCAACAGCCTGATATTAAGGATGTAAAGATCACAGCACTTCAACTGTTAATTGAAAATGCTAGTAAGGAGCTGGGGATAGATTTGGTAAAAAAGTTTGGTACCAAACAGTCAAAGAAATGAAGCAGCTACATCCTTCTATCGGATTAGGAAAGTTATGCAGACTGTTTGGCAAGACTCGTCAGGCATTTTATGATCATTCCTGGAGAGGTAATGACGAGCAGCTCCAAGAAGGTATCATCATTGATCTGGTTAAGCAGGTCAGGAAATCATTACCCAAAGTAGGGACTCTCAAGTTGATACACATACTTAAGGATGATCTGGCTGCACATGGTATCTCTATTGGCAGAGACAGCTTCTTTGCCCTGCTTAAAAAGCACCAGTTATTGGTTAAAAGAAAAAAAAGGTATGCTGTAACCACCGATTCTAATCATCCCTATAAGAAATGGGCTGATATGGTGAAAGGTTTATCAATACAAACTCCTGAGCAAGTATGGGTAAGCGATATTACTTACCTGAGAACAACCAATAGCTTTATTTACCTGTCATTAATTACAGATGCCTATTCCCGAAAAATCATAGGTTATCATTTAAGTCAAAATCTAAAAGTACAGGGGTGCTTAATCAGTCTTAACAAGGCTTTAAGCACTAGGTCAACAAATCATCCATTGATCCATCACTCAGACAGGGGTATACAGTACTGCTGCGAACCTTATGTGTCAACTTTACAGCAACACAATATTGCCATTAGTATGACACAAGACGGCAGCCCTTATGATAACGCCCTTGCTGAACGGGTTAATGGCATCTTAAAAACAGAACTCAATTTGAGGGATACTTTTAATAGCTATAGTGAAGCGATACCGGTTGTTCATCAGGCCATTGATGCTTACAACCGATTAAGACCTCATATGAGTATTGATAACATGACACCCAATAAAGCCCATTTTTCACCTCTAAAACTCCAAAAAAGATGGAAAAAGAAACAATACCGTAAAGCTAAATCAGTACTATTGTGAAACACTGTAAAGTTCTCTCAGTAATAAGCAGAACACTTGTAAAGTTATCCTAGTAATATCCTACCCAACTGTAAAGTTTTTTCAGTACAAGACAGGCAGATCATCTATACCACAGCCGCACCATACAAGGGTTATCCTCGTACCTGCTTCGGAGTTTCTTCGGGAAATTCCCGAAGCGGCTTCGGGAGGGCTTCGGGAATTTCCCGAAGAAATCTTGAAGAAAGCCTGAGCAAAGGTTGGCTATGGTGCGGCTGTGGTGTTAGCAATGTGAGTAAGGGGTTAGGAGGAGACACCCCAAAAAAGGGATCTATCTATTGCAAAATAGAAATATTTGAAATATTTTTATACGAAATGAGTATGTTTCGCAAAACATAATTCAATTGAGTAGGTTGGCGAAATTGAGTTTCGGCAATTTATAAGTTAGCAGTAAGCCTAAAACGACTCCTCCATAAATGGACAATTATAGAACAATAAGCACTTCTCCTTACTCTGCAAGACTTGTAGACCCAATTGTGATTGAAGAAAACAACACAACTAGAAAGGTTCTAATTGTTGACCTAAACAATAGGAAAACGGAAATCGGAGAAACGGTAGGTATTACAATTGTGCACCAACGTAAAAAAAATAGTGACGATTGGGAAGACGTTGAAAGTATCAACCTGAATTCGCTGAAAGGTGGAGAAGGTGTTAAATTGAATCTTGACAGCAAAAACACAAAAAAGATTTTTGACGAATTGACGAAGCTTTATGCACTGATTGATCAGGAAGGAGTTCAATATGGTGTTCAAGAATTTTCAATTGCAAAAGCTGATGAGATAATAAAAATCCCGAAAGATAGAAAGACAATCATTGAAAGATTGTTGGCTGAAAATTATGGTGAAGAAGTATGGAACGAGTTAATATCTGCTAATCCAGACTTAGCTACAAGATTGTCTTTCGCAAGAATTCAAACTAATAGAAATAATGCACTAAATATATTCAGAGAAAACTTGGAATCAGACAATGCTGACGAATCTTTTTGGCAAAAATTCTTTGCCGATAATGATTGGATTTTCGGGTATGGTTTAAATTATCAGTTTCTTCACTTACTGAAAGAACAGCCAGACTTCGGCGGTCGGACATTTGAAGGAACAGGAAGTCAAAAGGGCGACTTTTTAATGAGGACAGTAGCGGATTCTCAGTTCACGGTTCTAGTTGAGATAAAGACACCAACCACAAAACTTTTAAGTTATACAAACTCAGCACCAAGACAAATACGAAATCCAAGAAATGATGTTTGGCTGCTTAGTTCTGACTTGCTGGGTGCAATTTCTCAAATACAAGTAAATTGTCGAACTTGGAGCATAGACTCTCAAAGAACCGAAAATGTGAGACTATTAGAAAAGCAAAATATATATACAGTTGAACCGAAAGGAATCTTGATAATTGGCAACACAAAGGAATTGGTTCGTAACGAAAGTATTGTAAGTTGCTTTGAGAGTTACAGACGAAACACAAATAACCCAGAAATAGTAACTTTTGACGAGTTGTATGAAAGAGCGAAGTTTGTCGTAAATAACACAACTCAAATAACACCAAAGAGGAAAATTGAAGTTGAAGAAGTTGATGACTTGCCATTTTGAAAGAAGGCCTGCGGCAAACCTCGAACGTTAGGCGTCATTGTATGAGACCACAGAACAGAATAAATGATCCAGAGAAAATTGACCGACTTTTAATCGACAAAGAATTAAAGGATGGAAAGCTTGTTATTGTTCAATTTTCAGACAAAATATATTCCGACAAACTGCTTACCGAGCTTAACGAACTCTGTTTAGAATATGACGACAATTTTAGCATTCGCTTTTATGGACATTATCAAGGATCGTTCGACGGAAACACTCTTCTGAAATTGCCAAACATAAAAGCTCTGTGGCTTGACTGCTTAATGAAAGTGGACAATCTTGAAGTCCTGACCGAATTAAAAAATTTACGAAGATTAAGTTTAGGTGTCTTTGAACTTAAAGAGACAGAAATATTTCAAGCTGACAATCTTAACAATCTCAAAGAGTTAATAATCGGTGAAACAAGAACGAAAGCTCTCAATCTTCAGTATTTAGAAAACTACAAAAATTTGAACTTCTTAATCATAAATGGACATGCGAAAAACATAGACGTTGTAGGTGAACTGAAAGAATTGGAATATTTGGGTTTAAATTCAATTTCCAAGGTGAAATTGAATTTCGTAAACAAACTCAAAAGACTTAAATCACTTCACTTTATTTTGGGCGGACGAGAAAATTTAGATGAAATAGAAGAAAACGAAATTGAGACTCTGGAAATAAATAGAGTAAGAGCATTTAATAGTTTCAAAAACATTTCAAACTTTAAGAAACTGAAAAGTCTTGTAATTGAAGATCAAATACAATTGACAGACCTTTACTTCGACAAAGAGATTCCAACCTTGACAGACTTTAAGTTAATCAACTGCAAGACTTTTAGATCAGTAACCGGACTTGAAAGATTAAGCAGACTTAATCAGTTGAGGATTTACAAGACAGACATAAATTTTGACGAGTTTATTAAGCAAGATTTTCCAAAGTCACTTGACATTCTTGCGTTTTATACTGCAAAGACAAAAAATGACAAAGAAATCAAGGAAAGACTTTTAAAATTGGGATACAAGGATAGGATTGACAGATAAGCAATGCAAATGCCTAACATCGATTTGAAAATATGGCGGTTAAAGTGCTTCTATGCAACATTTGAGAAGAAGAGAAATCCTCAAAACAAAAACTAACCAAAAAATAAAGACATCCCTTTTCCCGGCTTGTGCTTTTTTTGAGGTGGCAATTCTCTTGACATATCTTTCGTGAATTGCTCCATTTCAAGGGTGAGAAATTTTTGATACTGTCCTGCCATAAAATCTTCAAAGGCTTTTGTGTTTTCATCTTTCCGGGAAGCAACCAATGCATCGAAATATTCTTTTTTATCTTCCTGGTAAACAATACCAAGCGGTAAATCGAAATAAGCCTGCACAAAATTCATCAGTAACCTGCTGGTTCTTCCATTGCCATCATAGAAAGGATGAATACTTACAAGATCAAAATGTACCAAAAATGAAAGCCTTAGCTGTTCCTCAACTGTATTTACTTTCTGTAACTGATTACAAAGGTTGTCGGCGAGTCGTAAAGTATAATCCGGAACCTTATCGAAGGATACAAAATAACTACCACCCGCACTTACGTTACCTTTTCTAAAAACACCTTTAGTTGCATCAATCTCACCAAATACAGTTTGATAAACACTGCCGGTATGATGCATTACTTTGGCATTTACGCTCTGAATAAATGCAATATCAGGCAATTGTTTTTTATGCGCCGCATCAAGTACAAATAATAGTGCTTGATGATGGTCTTTTACCATCAGGCTATGTTCCAATGGCTTACCCTTTGGGGTGATTCCCTCTTCCAATAAAAGCCTTGTCTCATTCTCGGTTAAAGTAGAACCCTCAATGCCTGATGAGTGGTGTACAATAGCATATTGATTGAACCTGTCATGGTCTATTACCAGATTTAAGTTCAATGATTTGTATGCTGCTATTATATCTAACAACTTTTTCACCTGATAAAGATAGGTATAAATAAATGCTGTTTTTTCGACGACAGCCATTCACCATTCACCATTGACGATTCACGTAATCACACAATCCTCCCATCCTTCATATGCAATACCCTGTCGCTTAATCCTGCCAATTCCTCATTATGCGTAACAATTAAAAAAGTCTGCTGAAACTGTTGTCTTAGTGTGCCAAAGAGGCTGTGTAATTCGCGGGCATTGGTGCTGTCGAGATTGCCGGTGGGTTCATCTGCAAAAATGATATCGGGCTGATTAATGAGTGCCCTAGCCACCGCCACACGCTGTTGTTCACCACCCGATAACTGGTTGGGTTTATGCTCCATCCGGTCGCTTAACCCTAAAAGATCGAGTAGTTCTGCGGCTCTTTTTTCCACATTTTTCTTAGGGGTACCGGCAATCCATCCGGGAATACAAACATTTTCTATGGCTGAAAATTCGGGAAGGAGGTGGTGAAACTGGAACACAAAACCAATATGCCGGTTTCGGAAGGCAGATAGTTTTTCGCCTTTTAAAAGATCAACCTGCTGCTCATTGAGCCATATAGAGCCACTGTCGGCCTTATCGAGCGTACCCAGAATATGCAATAAAGTGCTTTTCCCGGCACCGGATGAGCCCACAATACTCACCATTTCGCCCCGGGAAATTTCTATATCCACGCCTTTCAGCACTTCCAGTTGACCATATTTCCGGGTTATATTGACCGCTTTGAGCATGATTATCGCCTGTTTATCGTTCAAACTTAGCCTATATCAGCCTTTTTTTAAACATTTCTTTACACAGGAAGTCCAACCTCATTTGGTGGTATCGTATATACGGTTACATTTGCAAAAAATTAAAAGGTAAGTTATGTTCTGGACATTAGAATTGGCAAGTTACCTGGAAGAAGCTCCCTGGCCAGCCACAAAAGATGAATTGATCGATTATTCCATCCGTAGCGGTGCGCCCATTGAAGTGGTAGAAAATCTCCAGGAACTGGAAGATGAGGGTGAAGTGTACGAGAGCATAGAAGATATCTGGCCTGATTATCCAAGTCAGGAAGACTTCATGTTCAATGAAGACGAATACTAATACCCGCTTTCAGGTTGAATAGTTTTTAGAAAAAATCCCGCCTCTTAGTTAGTGGCGGGATTTTTTTTGTGCTGATAGCTTATGGCGTATGGGGTATGGTATTTTGGGTTAGTTTACTATTGTTACTTTTATTATTTAACGTGTTGTGCTATTAAAAAATATTGTTGAGATGTATAAATGTACCCTTCGTCGCAATTTCTGATCGAAGATCAGAATGCTCCTCAGGGTGACTAACTACTTTATACTAAACTGCGATGGCGATTGGCAAAGCCAATCGCCATCGCAACTATCCTTATTCAAATCGTCACCCTGAGGAGCATTCCGACTGCAAGTCGGAAATTGCGACGAAGGGTACAATCAAGCGTAAAGTTGTGGCTATATAACTTATGATTAACGGGTAGAATGAG
Source organism: Chitinophaga pinensis (assembly GCA_943372605.1). Lineage (GTDB taxonomy): Bacteria > Bacteroidota > Bacteroidia > Chitinophagales > Chitinophagaceae > Sediminibacterium > Sediminibacterium pinensis_H. The sequence continues at coordinate 6,342 of CALRZI010000006.1, forward strand.
TTTTAATAGCATAACTCGTTATTATTTAACAATCACTATACGCCATCGCCCATCAGCCCTTCTTCTTGAAAGTAAGTTTGAAATAAAACAGCACCAGCGTTAGCGCCAGCACTACAAAGTTGGCTACGATGACAGGACCGCTTTTTATGGCAAAACCATATACCAGCCATACAATGGTGCTGGTTACAACAATGGTAATCATCCAGATACTCAGGTCGCCCACACTTTTCGATTGCCAGGATTTATATACCTGGGGAATAAAAGTAATAGAGGTTAAAAATGAGCCGAGATAACCTACGAGTTCGATCCAGTTCATAGAGAATTTTTTGATGTCAGATGTCAGATCGCAGATGTAATCAAATCAGACATCTGCGATCTGACATCATAAAATTTTATTCTACTCCCAGTTTCGTCATCACATCCATACTCACACCCGTGGTAGAATAACCACCATCGTGGAAGAGGTTTTGCATGGTTACCATGCGGGTGAGGTCGGAGAAGAGGGTGATACAGTAGTTGGCACAATCTTCTGCGCTGGCATTGCCCAATGGTGCAATGGCATTGGCATAGTCGAAGAAATCGCCAAAGCCTTTGATACCTGAACCCGCGGTGGTTTTGGTGGGTGACTGCGATACGGTATTGATACGTACTTTTTTCTCCAATCCATAATGGTAACCAAAACTACGTGCGATTGATTCGAGCATGGCTTTAATATCGGCCATGTCGGTATAGAAAGGATAAGTGCGTTGTGCGGCTGCATATGAAAGCGCTACCACACTGCCCCATTCATTAATAGCATCTAATTTTTTTGCCACTGCCAGCATTTTATGTAGCGACATAGCCGATACATCTATGCCTTTCATGAAATACTCATAATTAGATTCTGTATAAGGTATTTTCTTACGGATGTTAACACTCATACCAATAGAGTGTAGTACAAAATCTATTTTACCACCCAATACTTCCTGCGATTGTGTAAACAGGGTAGTTAGTTCATCCACGCTGGTAGCATCAGCAGGAATAATCTGCGAATTGGTTTTCTCTGCCAGCTTATTAATCTCGCCCATACGCATGGCGATGGGGGCATTGGTTAATACAAATGTGGCACCTTCTTCGTGTGCTTTTTCAGCCACTTTCCAGGCAATTGAATTTTCATCGAGGGCACCGGTTATGATACCGCGTTTTCCTTTAAGCAGGTTATAAGCCATAATATGTCGTTTATAAATGGTTTAGTAGGGGTAAAAGTATAGAATATCGGTTAAACCCTAATTCATCATCATTTCGCGGGCATTTTCGAGCGCAGCAGCAGTTGGTTTTTCTCCACTCAGCATACGGGCAATGGCAGTTATACGTTCGTCGGTATCCAATAAGCGGATATTGGTTTTTACAGCGTTTTCTACGATCTCCTTGTACACAAAGAAATGCGCATCGGCCTTGCCCGCTATCTGTGGCTGGTGGGTAATACAGATGATCTGTCTTTTATTGGCCATATTTTTCATGATCAAACCCACCTGTTTGGCGGCTTCGCCTGAAATGCCTGTATCAATTTCATCAAAAATCATGGTAGGAAGGTCAATAGAGGCAGCTACCAGCGATTTAATGCACAACATCAAACGACTCAGCTCTCCACCACTGGCCACTTTGCGTATGGGTTCGAAACGATTGCTTTTGTTGGCGTCAAACAAAAAATCAATCTGATCCTTTCCATATTGATGTAATGTACTATTCTTCAGGTCTACTTTCAGTTTGGCATTGGGCATACCCACTTGTGTAAGCAAACGGTTCACTTCCGATTCAAGTGGTTTGATCTGTTGATGTCTGGCGACCGATATTCGTTCTGCCAATTGTTCAGCCTGTTTGAACAAAGCTGCTACTTCTTTTTCTTTGGAAAGAATGGTATCATCAATATGTAAAACAGCTTCCAGTTTTTTTGATAACTCCTGCTGCAGTGCCAATAATTCATTGGTGGTTTGAAGGGCATGCTTCTTCAGTAATTTATACCCATCTGTAAGCCGCTGATTGATCCATTCAATTCTTTTTTCATCAAACTGAACCTGGTCATTTACATGATCAATTTCACCGGCAATATCCTGTAACTCAACCTGTGTACTTTGTAAGCGTACAATGATTGCAGCAAGGTCTTTATGTAAGTCTGCAAAAGGCTGTAATTGCTGAATCAGTTGTTTGATGCTGGTAACAACCGGCTGCTCGCTTTCGCGTAATGTATAAAACGCTTTATTGAGTGCAGATTTAATACCCTCGGCACTACTCAATATTTTCAATTCCTGATCCAGCTCTTCCAGTTCATTTTCTTTGAACGACAATTCATTTAGTTCATCAAATAAAAACTGATGGTAATCAGCTTCTTTGGTAAAAGCGTTTTTCTGCTCCTTCAACTGTTCCAGTTCTTTCGAAATCAACTGCCATTGCTGGAATACTTTTTTAAACTCATGCAATACAGGTTCATTACCTGCCAGTGCATCTAATACCTCACGTTGAAAATCGCTGTCGCCCAGTTCAAGCGTATCAAATTGCTGATGAAGATCTACAAGCAATGAAGCCAGTTGTTTTAATTGCTGAACAGTAGCAGGGGTATCATTAATAAAAGCCCTCGATTTTCCATTGGCCGCAATCTCCCTGCGTAATACCAGTTCATCTTCAGCATCGAGTTCATATTGTTGTAAAAAAGAAGCTACTTCAGGTTTATCATGTGTGCTGAATATCCCTTCAATAAAACATTTTTTTGAACTGTTCACCAAAACAGAACTATCAGCCCGCTCACCCAATATAAGACTCAGTGCCCCCATCAATATACTTTTACCCGCTCCTGTTTCACCCGTAATAATATTCAGGTTATTGGAGAAGTTAATCTCAATCTCATCAATGATGGCGTAGTTCTGTATGTGGAGCTTGGTGAGCATGGGTAGTGGTGAATGGTGAAAGGTGAATGGTGAAAAGGGAAAAGTGAAAAGTGAAAAGTGAAAGGTGAAAAGGGTTATTAGCTGTTTCAACTCACCTCCATAGGAGTCCTTTGGACCCGACCCTCTCTGCTGCGCAAAGAGGGAGGAGAATACTCCTTTCACGTTTCACCTTTCACGTCTCACGTTTCCAGGCTGCAATTTATACAAAAGACTATTCTCCTTTGCATCTCAATATCCCCGATTTGGCGCGTTGGTCGAGGGAATTTTTGTATTCATGGTCGCCCATGTCTAAACAGCGCTGGTAATATTGTATGGCCAGTGATTTTTGTCCCTTCGCTTCGTAAATCTGTCCTATTTGCACCGCGGCACGCGCAGCGTAATATTCTTTTCTGAATTCGCCCAGTCTTATAGCGGCGAGATAGGCATTGATGGCGTCATTTTCACGGCCGAGGTCATCATAAATACGGGCAGCACGGTACACATATTCAAGTTTGTCTTCTTCTTTATCAAAATCGGTTTCGGCTTTACCGTGTAATAATGCCAATGCTTCGCGATGATAGCCGCCATCATTCAGCCATCGGGCTTTCAATAACAAAATATTGGGCCAGTAATTGGCTTTGGCATCTTTTAATGCTTTTTTATCGGCATCAGAATCGGTATTTCCTTTTGTTAGTACCAGTTGTCTTGCTTTTTCGGCTGCGGCTGTATTGCCCTGTAAATAATAGCAGAGCCGTATTTTGTCGTACACGTCTTTTACATAAAAATTGCCCTTGAATTTTTGTAGAAAACGTTCGAAATATGGGATGGCTTCTTCTGGTTTGAGCTGGAATGTTTTTACAAAACCCATTTCAAAATCCCAAATGGGTATATCGAGGTATTCGGCTGAATGATTCCTGTTTTGAACAATCTGTTGTGTGAATTGTGACTGCTTGTTATTGAGGCTGAGATTGGCAGCCATCCAGCCATGTAAATGATTGTTGACCAGATCCAGTTTTTTTTGCTGGATAAAAGCCATCGCTTCATCCTTTTTATTATCCATATAAAACAACAGGTATGGATAGATAAACTGTGCTTCATTGATCAACATTTTTGCAGACGGATCATTGCTGTTTACAAAAGCCTGCACCGTTTTTAAACCTTCGGTAACAGAACCACGCATTCCCAATACACTGGCCAGCCATTTATATCCTTTGGGAATAGTGCCAATCATGGTTTGCAGTGTTCCATACATCAGGTCATCGGGAATAAAACGGGGGAATTTCTTTTTGTTGTCTTTCAGCAAAGCCCAGGCGCGGCGAATGTCCCAGCCGGCTTCCCACATTTTACCAAACTTAATGGCCGATGCGGCTTTGTGCACCCGAACAGTACTTAGCGCAAAACGATGATAAGGTGAGTTGTCAGGTCCATCATCCAGCGCATCAATTCTTTCACTGAATCTTGGATACCTGAGTTTATAGTCTGCCGGATTTTCATTCAAAAACAATACGAGGAAATCAATATAACTCTCAAGCACAACAGGAATCAGGTTATCAGGATTTTGTTGTCGTGCTTTTTGAATCAGTTCCTGTCCATGTTCAATTTTCAGCCTTGTGATTTCATAATAGGCCTGCTGACACAGTGCATTGAAATCGTACACTTTCTGACTGATACCAGAAAGTGACAGCAGTAAAAACGAGATAAAAATACTAACCTGCTTCATGCAGCCCGAAAATAAGAAAGGACAGCCATAAAGCTGTCCTTTCAAAGTATTTTAACGCAGGTATGTTTATTTCACATCTACGCTGTCATTCAAATCTGCGTCTACCAGGATACGACCACAGTTTTCGCAAACAATGATCTTCTTGTGTAAACGAATTTCGCTCTGGCGCTGAGGCGGAATAGAGTTAAAGCAACCACCACATGCATCGCGCTCAACAGGTACTACAGACAAACCATTGCGGTAGCTCTTGCGAATACGATCGTAGCTGTACAACAGGCGGTCATCGATGTGACTGCGGGCTTCAGCGCTTTGTTTGTTGAAATGTGTTTCTTCTTTCTCTGTATCAGCAATGATTTTTTCCAGTTCACTTTTCTTGTGGTTCAGTACACCATCTTTAACAGCGATCTGTTTTTTAGCCACTTCGAGTGCTTTAACCTTATCGGTTAATTCTTCGTTGGCATCGCGAATATGTTTTTCAGCCAGTTTAATTTCTAACTGCTGCATTTCAATTTCCTTATTGATGGCTTCAAACTCGCGGTTGTTCTTTACGTTCTCGCTCTGCTTTTCATATTTGGCAATCAGTGCTTCACTTTCTTTCATCGCAGTTTTTTTGCTTTCGATGAATTCTGTGATGCCGTTGATCTCTTCTTCAACGCGTGTCTGGCGGCTCTGTAAACCCTGGATCTCATCTTCCAGATCGCTTACTTCCATTGGAAGTTCGCCTTTCAGCACCTGAATTTCATCCAGCTTGCTATCGATCTTCTGCAATTTGAGCAGGTTAACCAGTTTTTCTTCAACCGAAAAGTCTTTAACGGAAGCCATATTGTATAAGTGGTTTATTGTATGATTCTAAATGCTTGTTCCTTGATCCCTGTAACTTGATTCTTGTATCTTGTTACTTTCCCCTTGTTTCCTCCCCCGTGAAGTAGTTCACCACATTGGTTTTTACCCCGGATTTGAGGACGGCAAAGGTAGGGAATTTAGCCTGTAAAACATCAATCAGCAGGTCGGTTGTATATTGTTCACTTTCCCAGTGGCCGATATCGGCAATCAGTATCCGGTCATTGGCATCAAAAAACTCATGGTATTTGAAATCGGCGGAAATATAGATATCCGCCCCCTTAGCTATCGCTTTTCCAGTTAAAAAGCTGCCCGAACCGCCACAAAGTGCCACTTTTTTGATCTTTTTGCCCAAAAATGGGGTGTGACGGATGATTTTGAGGTCAAAACTCGTTTTAAGCATCTGTAAAAAGAAGATTTCGTCCATGGCCTCAGGAAATTCTCCGATCAAACCACTTCCAACATCCTGATAATCATTCGATAAGCTAACCAGGTCATAAGCCACTTCTTCATAGGGATGTGCCTCGAAAAGTGCGGCCAGTACCTGCTGCTGTAGCCAGGCCGGGAAAATGACTTCAATTTTTGTTTCGGGTTCAAAATGGGTCTTTCCTATTTCGCCTACATGTGGGTTGGTACCCTCACCGGCCCTAAAACTACCCGTTCCTTCAGCAGAAAAACTACAATGACTATACTTACCAATATCTCCCGCTCCGGCAGCGAACAAGGCATTTCTCAATTTTTCAGCCTGGGCATGTGGTACAAAACTGTACAATTTCATCAGTAAACCGGCTTTTGGCGCCAGTATTTTACGATTGATGAGTCCGAGTTTATCAGCAATCCTGTTGTTCACACCATGAATAACGTTATCGAGGTTGGTATGAATGGCATAAATGGCAATATCATGTTTGATGGCTGCTATCACTGCTTTCTCCACATAGTTTTTGCCATTGAGTTTTTTGAGTCCGCCAAAAACAATGGGGTGATGGGCCACAACGAGATTGCAACCTTTTTCTTTAGCCTCAAGAATTACCGCTTCGGTTGCATCGAGCGTACAAACAATGCCCGAACATTCCCATGAGGGAGAACCGGTGATCAGTCCTGCATTATCGTAACTCTCCTGTAAGGCTGGTGGCGCCAGTTGTTCCAATACCTGTATGATATTATTGATGTTCATATTTGCTGATTGCTGACAGCAAGTTACCTTCATTCTATAATTGATGGTATGCAGGAAGGCGATTTTCTTTTTTATGATGGACAATTATTACGTTCAGACAGATTACTGATTTCACCCAATAACAGATCGTACAGGTATGGCGATGGTTGTTTTGAAACCATAAAACTGCTCGATGGAAAGATCCAGTTGGCCAATTATCATTTTGAGCGGCTGATTTCCTCGCTTGAACTGCTTCATTTTAAAAAGTCGGGTTATTTTACCGCAGCCTGGCTGGAGAAGCAGGTATTGTCGGTGGCTGAAAAAAACGGACATACGCAGTCTGCACGAATCAGGCTTACGGTTACCAGGGGAGATGGGGGTGTGTATGATGAACAAAACCAGTTTCCTTATTTATTGATTCAAAGCTGGCCACTCTCGCCAACATCACAGGAATTAAATGAGAATGGATTGGTGATTGATGTATATAAGGATGCAAGAAAAGTAATAGATCGTTTTTCATCTGTCAAAAGCAATAGTTACCTGCCTTATGTTATGGGTGCTTTGTGGGCAAAGGAACAACAGTTGAATGATGCCATTCTGCTTAATCCGTTTGATCGTGTAGCCGATGCCACCATTGCCAATGTATTTATTGTGAAAGATGGAATGATAAAAACTCCGGCACTTACGGAAGGTCCGGTAAATGGCGTGATGCGTCGTCATGTATTACAAATGCTTCGCAAAGAAAATATACCGGTTGAAGAAGGCGCTGTAACAATAGATGATTTGATGGAAGCTTCGGAAATATTTTTAACCAATGCTATACACAACATACGGTGGGTAAAACAGTTGGGTAATAATAATTATAGCAACCAGTTATCGCACCAATTGTATAAGAAGCTGGAGCAGTTGAAATAAACAATATTCCCACATTCATTACCAGCGGTGAACTATTTGGTTTAAAGCGTGTTTAAAAACTAAAAACCAGCTCATGAAGCCTCGCATACAGGTAATGTGGTTCCGCAGAGATCTTCGTTTGTCAGACAATGCGGCATTGTATCATGCTTTGCGTACCGGTATTCCGGTATTACCTGTTTTTATTTTCGATAAAAATATTCTCGACAAGTTAGATGGTAAGGCCGACAGACGTGTGGAGTTTATTCATGCAGCCATAACTGAACTACAAGCGCAACTTGCGGAAATAGGAAGTTCCTTAGAAGTGTTTCATGATTATCCAAAAGAAGTATATAAAAAATTACTGGAGCGATATGATATTGAGGCAGTGTTCACCAATCACGATTATGAACCCTACGCCAAAGAAAGAGATGCGGAAATTGCTTCTATATTAAAAGAGCAGGGAATAGGTTTTAAAACATACAAGGATCAAGTGATTTTTGAAAAAAGCGAAGTGGTAAAAGATGATGGTAAACCCTATACCGTATTTTCTCCTTATGCAAGAAAGTGGCGGGCTAAGCTCAACGGGTTTTACCTGAAAGCATATCCTACAGAAAAATATTTTTCAAATTTCTATCAACAGACTTCTGTAGCTATTCCCACATTGGTATCAATCGGTTTTCAGCCGGTTGATCTTCCTTTTCCTTCTAAAGAGCTCGAAGAAGCTGTGATCAGACATTATGGTGAAAACCGAAATTTTCCTTCGCTTGAAAAAGGAACATCCAAAATGGGTGTGCACCTGCGTTTTGGAACGGTGAGTATTCGCTATCTCGCACGCAAAGCCATGGAGTGGAACGATGTGTACCTGAATGAACTGATCTGGAGAGATTTTTATCATGCCATCCTCTGGCATTTTCCGCAGGTAGGTAAAGGAGCTTCCTTCAAACCCGAATACGATAAAATTGAATGGAGGAATAATGAAACTGAATTTGAGCATTGGTGTAATGGAACCACCGGTTATCCGATTGTAGATGCAGGTATGCGTGAACTCAATACAACAGGTTATATGCACAACAGGGTACGCATGATTGTTGCTTCTTTTCTCACCAAACATTTACTCATCGACTGGCGTTGGGGCGAAGCCTATTTCGCGCAAAAACTGCTCGACTTCGATCTGGCTGCCAATAATGGTGGATGGCAATGGGCCAGTAGTAGTGGCTGCGATGCCGCTCCCTATTTCCGTGTATTCAATCCATCACTGCAAACAGAAAAATTCGATAAAGACCTGCGTTACATACGCAAATGGATCCCTGAACTGAACGAGTTTAATTATCCGCAGCCCATTGTACAGCATGAATTGGCAAGGAAGAGGGTGTTGGAGGTTTATGCCAAGGGGCTTAAGGGGCTATGAGCTTTAAGCTGCTAGCTATTAGCCGCTAGCTTCCAGTTTCAGATTGTTCATGGCTTATTACTCGCGGCTCACAGCTCATAGCCTTTCATATCATCCTCACATTTATAGAAATAACCTTGCGCCACCTCTGCGTTTCTCTCGTTCTCTGCGGTGAAAAAACTCTTTCAAAAAGAAAATAATTTCTTCATGCAATGGTAATATACAGCAATAGACAAGACGATAACTTCACGCTCTCAAAACTTAATGACTATGCGTTTGTTATCAACCCTTATGGCTTTTCTCATTTCAGTTGCTGCATTGGCACAAGACAAAGACCAGAAAATTATCATCATCACAACAGATGGATTAAGATGGCAGGAAGTATTTAAAGGAATGGATGCAGAGATTGCGAAGAACCCGAAATTTAATCAGGAAGACAGCGCAGGAATTTTCAAAAAGTATTGGGATAAAACAGAAGCCGGCCGCAGACAGAAGCTGATGCCTTTTTTCTGGGGAACACTGGCAAAGCAGGGACAGATATATGGAAACAGGGCTTTTGATAACAAAGTAGACAATGCAAATCCTTATTGGTTTTCTTACCCGGGCTATAGCGAAATATTAACCGGACATGTAGATACACTGATTAATTCAAATGAATATCCGCCGAATCCGCATACCAATATTCTGGAGTTTTTTAATAAAATGCCTGCTTATAAAAACAGGGTTGCTGCGTTTGGGGCTTGGGGTGCTTTTGACAGAATCATCAATGAAAAACGTGCAGGCTTTCCTGTACTGAATGCTTACGACGACAATACTGCAGCGCTTTCAGATCCAATTATGAAACTGCTGAATGAAATGAACCAGACAGGCTTCAAACCATTTGGTGCAGGAGAAACATTGGATGTGTTTACGCATTTTCAGGCATTACATTATCTGCAGGTTAAAAAACCAAAAGCGTTTTATATTTCTTATGGTGATACAGATGAGTTTGCACATCACGGCGATTATAAGTATTATCTTGATGCGGCACACCAGTTTGATGAGTGGGTGGGACAAATCTGGAACTGGATTCAGCATGACCCCGATTATAAGGATAAAACCACATTACTCATTACAACCGATCACGGAAGAGGTGATGCAGTAAAATCTGAATGGACTTCTCACGGTCAAAAAGTATTGGATGCTTCGCAAATATGGTTTACTGTAATTGGTCCGAAAGTAAAACCATCAGGAGAAATCAAAAAGTCGCAGCAACTCTATCAAAAACAATTAGCGGCTACTGTGGCACAATTGGCAGGGTTCAATTTCACTGCAGAACATGAAGTGGCCAAAGCTGTTGAAGTAGAACAGAAATAATGAAAAATAAACAGCTCAAAACTGTTGTTACTGTTGTGCTTGTACTGTTGTTTGCAGCAGTACAAGCACAAACAAAAAAGCTGGCACCCTGGTCGAGGGGCATGTTTGATATTCATCATATCAGCACAGGCAGGGGTAACGCTACTTTTATGGTATTTCCCGATGGAACCACCATGTTGTTTGATGCCGGTGAAATTTCAGATACACATCCCCGAACCTTATCAGACAGGAACAGTAAATTATATCCTGATCATTCAAAACAGGCATATGAATGGCTTGTTCAATACATTACGGAGTTCTCGCCTTTTGAAAAACCGCAGATAGATTATGGTGTGATATCTCATTTTCATGATGATCATTTTGGTGAATGGGATACACAAAAAAAGAAATCTGTCAATGGTAATTATGTGTTAACCGGATTTACCGGGGTAGGCGATGTTGTTCCTATCAAAAAAATGATTGACAGAGGCCATACTATGCCGATTAACTTACGTTCTAAAGCATTTCAACAACGTTACGAGAAGGATGAATACCATATTGTACAATCATTAAACAATTATTTTTCTTTTGTGGATGCACAGAAGAAAAAGGGGATGCTGTATGATAGTATTGTAACAGGAGCAAATGATCAGTTTGTTTTAACCCGGGAACCCGGAAGTTTTCCCGAGTGGGAGATTAAAAATATTGCTGCAGGTGGTAGAGTAGCAACAGGGTATAAAAACAGGGAGTCTGTAAATGTATTTCCGGAAACGTATTACCCAGGCGAAAATCCACTCAGTGTGTGTTTAAAGATCCGCTATGGAAAATTTGATTATTTCACCGGTGGCGATGTATCGGGTATAGACGAATTTGGTGCGCCCGATTTTCAGTCGATGGAGGCACAGATTGCGGCATTGATTGGTGCAGTAGATGTGGCTACATTGAATCATCATGGTAATAGAGATTCTCAACAGGGTTATTATGTGAGAACATTACGTCCAAGGGTATGGGTACAGCAAACCTGGTCGTCTGACCATCCCGGGCATGATGTATTAAGACGTATCATGTCGACCAGTATTTATCCCGGGCCAAGAGATTTGTTTGCAACAGATATGCTGGAGCCGAATATCAATGTAATCGGCGATTCATTTGTGAACAGGGCTTATAAAGCAAAAAAAGGACATATTGTTATACGGGTACAACCCGGTGGGGATCGTTATGTCGTATATGTGCTCAACGATTCCAGTACAGATAAATATATTGTTTCAGAACATGGGCCGTACGAGTCGAGGTAAAACTGAAAAAATGCCCCTGTTTTCTGCGGCAAAGGATTTGTTACAGAAAACAGAGGCATTAATTAATTGCAGATAATAAGGATCTACCTGAAGTTGATTAATTCTACATCAAATATCAAGGTACTGTTCGCGCCGATTTGTGCACTTACCTGACGCTCACCATAAGCAAGATGTGGTGGAATAAAGAAACGCCATTTGCTACCTGCCGGCATGAGTTGTAAACCTTCGGTCCAGCCCTTGATCACCATATTTAATGGAAATGCCGCCGGACGACCACGCTGTACAGAACTGTCGAAAATGGTGCCGTCGATCAGTGTGCCGTGGTAGTGACAGGTTACTTCATTGTGTGCCTTGGGTTTTTCGCCTGTACCTGTGGTTAAGATTTCATATTGAAGACCGCTTTCCAGTTCAGTTACTTCGGGTCTTTGTTTATTGCCGGCTAAAAAATCCTGCCCTGCTTTTAAATTAGCGGCTGCTTTTTCTGCCTTGAGTTGTGCCAATTGATCTGCTACTCCCATAAAATTACTTTTCGGCAAAACTAAGGGAACCTGTTTGTTTATGAACGTTTGCAAACGACAGAAACATATTTATATTACAGGTAAAATCAGGTTATGCAGGAAGATATCATTATTCAGATCAGTAATCGATTGCGTGATCTCCGTAAAGAGAAGAATATAACGCTTCAGGAACTGGCAGAAGCTGCTGGTGTATCAAAGGCAATGTTAAGTCAGGTCGAAAATAACAGGACAATCCCTTCACTGACGGTTTTGCTAAACCTGATTAAATCGTTGAATGTAGATTTCAATGATTTTTTTAAACACATAAATCTGTTAGCACCAGATAGTAAAGTAATTTTCCGTAAGAAGGAACAGTACCAGCCATTTGAAAAAGAAAATGCGGTTGGCTTTTATTACCAACGATTGTTCTCAACAACCGTACAGGATTTTCATACTGATTTTGTTTTGTTACGTTTATCTGCCAATGCCAAACGGCCCATGGTAAGAACCGATGCTTTTGAATTCAAATACCTTATCAGTGGTACAGTAACTTATTTTATTGGAGAAGAATCTTTTGATATGGAAGCAGGCGACTCACTTTTTTTTGATGCCGGGGAATTACATAATCCCATCAACCGGGGAACTGAGGATGCCCTCATGCTTGTTATTTATATCTTTAAGAATACTCCGTTGTGACACTTAACAATTTGTTGACAAAAGTTTAATATTTATTAATTATTGTCCATTTTATTGCATGATAGTTAAGTAATACTTTACTTTTCCTTAACCTACAGCACATTTTATCATAACATTCGCAGGATAGGTTTGTGGCCTAAAAAAACATAACCTGCTTATGAAAGCGCAAAAAACTGTTTGGCGCAGCGTGAGTTTGGCCTTTTTCTTACTGGCCCAACTCATTAGCTTTTGCACCCTGGCTCAAACGAATGTTACTATCAGGGGTAAAGTGTCTGACGCAATTACCAAGAAGCCGATTGAAGGCGCAAGTATTTCAAATAAAACCAACGGTGTATTTACCAATGCTGAAGGAGAGTTCTCCATACTCGCAGCAAGTGGTTCTCAAATTACCATCAGTTCGGTTGGATATACAACTGTTAAGCAGTCTGTATCAGGTGAATACCTGAGTATTTCATTGTCGCCCGTTGCACAACAGTTAGATGATGTGGTTGTAACAGCATTGGGTATCAGAAAAGAAAAAAAGAAACTGGGTTATGCTTCACAGGAATTGAAAGGAGAAGCATTAACTACTGCAAGAGAAACCAATGTGGTAAATCAACTCGCTGGTAAAATTGCCGGTGTTACTGTTGTAGGAAGTAATTCAGGTATTGGTGGTTCTGCACGTGTAACCATTCGCGGAGAAAGATCTATCGACCTGAATAAAAACCAGCCTTTGTATGTTATTGATGGTGTACCCATCAACAACTCTTTAACAGGTGGTTCAGGAAGAAATAACCTCGAAGTAGATTTTGGTAATGGTGCCAGCTTTTTGAATCCGGATGATATTGAATCAATCAACGTATTAAAAGGGCCCGCTGCATCTGCATTATATGGATCAAGAGCGGCCAATGGTGTAATTGTTATCAAAACCAAATCAGGTAAAAATGCAAAAGGAATTGGTGTAGAAGTAAATTCCAATTTCACTATGGAAAAAGCATTGCGCTTACCTGATTACCAGAATAAATACGGACAAGGAAATGGTAATGGCGGCGCATTTGCTTTTGTAAATGGAGGTGGTGCAGGTCTTACCGATGGTACCGATGAATCATGGGGGCCAGCATTTGCCGGGCAGTCATATCCACAGTTTAATTCGCCACGTACATTAAACGGACAAACCATTCCATTTCTGGGAGGAGACCTGAATGCACCTGCGGGAAGCATCATTACAGCTACTCCATGGCTGAACGATGCCGATGGGGTGAAGAATTTCTTCCAGACAGGAACCACGCTTACGAATAATGTGGCCCTGGTTGGTGGTAATGATTTCGGTGATTTCAGGATATCATATACCAATCTTGATCAGAAAGGAATTGTACCTAACACTGATCTGAAAAGAAACACCGTTTCTTTTGGCGGTGGTTATAACCTCACCGATAAATTTTCTGCAAGAGCATTCGTTAGTTATATCAAAAGCAACAGCGATAACAGACCATCTATCAGTTACGGTACAGAGAATATTATGTACCTGTTTAACTGCTGGTTACCAAGATCTGTGCAACTGGATGAAATGAAACGCTTATGGCAGCCGGGTCTGGAAAACAGGAAGCAATTCAGTTGGAATTATAACTATCACGACAATCCTTATTTGACGGTATATGAAAATACCAATGGTCAGAATGTAGACCGCATTATTGGTAACATAACACTCAAATACGATTTGTTGAAATGGTTGAGTGTACAGTTTAGAACTGCTACCGATTATTCAAGTGAAGTAAGGATGTACAAAAGAGGTTTCAGCTCACAGCGTTTTCCATTTGGACAGTATCGTGAAGCACGTGTAATTGCTGAAGAAAGAAACTCTGATTTCCTGTTTAGCGCAAATAAACAGATCAACAGTGACTTTACTATCTCCGGTACATTCGGTGGTAACCAAACCATCCAGAAAAGCGATTATAATGAATTGAATGCGGGTCAGTTGAATATACCTGGCATTTATAAACTCAGCAATAACCGTGTTCCGCTTGATGTAAGTCAGTCAACATCTGAAAAAAGAGTAAACAGTCTTTATGGCTCTGCACAGGTAGGTTATAAGAATTACCTGTTCCTGGATATTACTGCACGTAACGATTGGTCAAGTGCTCTTACATTGCCAGCGAGTCTGAAGTTGTTAGGAAACGAGCAAAACTCATTCTTCTATCCATCGGCAGCATTGAGTGCCATAGTGAGTGATATGGCGAAGCTGCCATCTTATATCAGTTTTGCAAAACTGAGAGCGAGTGTGGCACAGGTAGGTAACGACACCGATCCTTTCACATTTACACAGGCATTTAATCCAGGTACAGCATTTGGTACGGCACAGATATATGGTGAAACAGATCGTTTGGCAAACCTGAGTCTGAAACCAGAGATCAGCACTGCATTCGAGATTGGTACAGAAATTAAATTTCTGAAAAACAGGATTGGTCTTGACCTTACTTATTACAACAGCAGTACCAAGAACCAGATCATCAATATTCCTTTATCAAATACAACTGGTTACAGCAGCAGGGCCATCAATGCCGGCATGATTAAAAACTATGGTTTTGAGGCCATGTTGAATGTGGTGCCTGTCATTACTAAAAAAGGATTCAAATGGTCTGCCGATATCAACTTTTCAACCAACAGGAGCAAAGTGGTATCACTGTCTGATGGTTTAACCAACCTGGTTATGGCAAGCAGAAGAGTAAGTATTGAGGCACGTGTTGGTGAAAGAATGGGAGATATGTACGGTATTGGTTTTGCACGCGTTCAGAGCACAGACAAAACAGCGCCATACTATGATGCTTCTGGAAAATACACTGGTCAGATGGTATTTAATAATGGTCGCCCTATTCCAACTACGCAACGTATTAAGTTGGGTAACTACAATCCAGACTGGTTAGCAGGTATCAACAATACATTGACCTACAGAAATTTCAGACTTAGCTTCTTATTCGATATCAGACAAGGTGGTAAAGTATATTCAGAAACACAAACAGTAGGTCGTGAGGGAGGTATTATTACCGAAACACTCGAAGGTCGTGCAGATGGATATGATCTTACTAAACCAGGTAATGGTGTAATTGGTCAGGGTGTGGTACTGAATACAGATGGTTCATTCAGCCCGAACACGGTTAAAAGAACTGCACGCGAATGGCACACTGCCTGGACAGGTGGACGAAACATTGCAGAAGGTGTTATGTACGATGCAAGTTTTGTAAAACTGAGAGAGGTTCAGATTGGTTTTACTGTTCCGGATAAATTATTCAGAGGTACTCCTTTCAGGGGTGCAACCATCAGTCTGGTAGGAAGAAACCTGGCACTTTGGACAAAAGTTCCACATGTTGATCCTGAAGTAATGTCATTTAGCGGAGGTACAGCTTTACCAGGTATTGAATACATGTCTATTCCATCATCCAGGAGCTTTGGCGTAAACCTCAGCTTTAAATTATAACCTGAAAATATTAGTGATATGAAAAATAAGTTTCTAATCATAGGATCATTGTCATTGCTGACACTTGGATCATGCACAAAGAATTTTGAAAAAATCAATACCAATCCGAATGTTCCGGGTTCTGTAACACCAGATCTTTTATTATCGGGTGTTATCAAGAATACGATTAACGATCAGGTGAATGAAGCCTGGGGAATAGGAAATATTGTTGCACAACACACAGCCAAGATTCAGTTTGTAAATGAAGACAGGTATTTATGGGGAGAAAGAAATGGTGTATGGAACAGTGTATATGGCAATATGCGTAACGTTCAAAATATGATTGATCTGGCTGCTGCTTCAACTCCGGTACAAAATAATTATCTCGGTGTTGCGCTGATCATGAAATCATGGATGTTCTCACTGGCAACTGATGCATATGGTGATATTCCTTATACAGAAGCAACAAAAGCCAAAACCGGATCAGTATATACTCCTAAATACGACAAACAGGAAGATATATATACCGGACTTTTAGCCGATCTGAAAAAAGCCAATGATATTTTAGGCACCAGTAGTGAAGCTATCAGTGGAGATATTCTGTACAACGGATCGGTTGATAAATGGAAAAGACTGGCCAATTCACTTCGTCTTCGTTTATTGATGCGTTTGTCGAAAAAGAAAAATGTGAATGCAGATATGCAGGCAATCGTTGGCAATCCAACCACAAACCCGATTTTCTCAAGTAACAGCGATAATGCTGAATTGAAGTATCTGGCTGATGTGCCGGCCAATCAGTGGCCCTTATATAGTGCACGTGTTGGTTCATTCGATGAATTCAGGGTAAGTAAAACATTGAGCGACAGGCTTACTGTTTTAAATGACCCACGCCTGGCTGTATTTGGTCGCCCATCGCAAAAGTCTGTTGCGGCAGGTACTCCTAAGATTGAAGGTATTCCCAATGGATTAGGCGATGTTGCCGCACTTAACTACAATGGTGGACCTCAAGGTGTTTCACGTGTTGGTTATAGTTATGCCTGTCTGGTATGTAACGATGGCGGGCAGACTGCACCGCAACCAAATGTGGCCAGAGGACTAATCATGACTTATGCTGAATTGCAGTTTATATTGGCAGAAGCAGCAGAAAAAGGAATGATTACTTCAGCTACTACTCCAGAAGATTATTACCTGCGCGGTATACAGGCGAATTTCAGTTTTTACAATGGTATGATTCCGTCACAGTATGGAATCAATGTAACACCGCCAGCAGGTTATTACACACAAGCAGGTGTAGCTTATGCAGGTACGCAGACAGAAAAACTGGAAAAAATTGCATTGCAAAAATGGGTAGCCCTGTTCTTTAATGGACTTGAAGCATGGTTTGACTGGCGTCGTACAGGCATGCCTGCAATAATACCCGGTGCAGATAACCTGAATAATAATAAAGTTCCGCTTCGTTATATCTATCCGCTTTCAGAACAATCATTGAATGGGAAGAACAGAACTGAAGCTGTAACCAGGCAAGGGGCAGATGACCTGAATACTGCAATATGGATCATTAAATAATTCATAAAAAGGCTGGGAAAGGTTTATTGTTAGTAGAGAATGGCGTAACCCGCTGGTTACGCCATTATTTCAACCAGTTTCCCTCAGATTTATTGAAAATCATAAATCTTTTTCTATGACAGTAAACATGATTGATACACACATTGAAAACATACTTACACTCTATAAGACTTATGGAAATGAAAATTATATAGGGGAAAAAGTATCGCAGGTAGAACATATGTGTCAATGTGCGCAATTGGCGGAAGCTGAAGGCTACGACGACGAAGTAATTCTCGCGGCTTTCTTTCACGATATCGGGCACCTGTGCGAACATATCATGGACGTACATTATATGGATGATTATGGAGTAGCTGATCATGAAAGAATTGGGGCAGCTTACCTGTTGGGTAAGGGCTTTTCAGGAAAAATTGCACAATTGGTGGCTTCACATGTAGCAGCAAAACGTTACCTCACTTTTAAATACCCGGAATATCTGAGGAATCTTTCTAAGGCAAGTCTTCAAACATTACAATTTCAGGGTGGGGTGATGTCTGCAGAAGAAGCTGCGGCTTTTGAAGCAGACCCTTTATTTAATCTGTACATAGCCTTACGTAAATGGGATGAGCAGGCTAAAACAGAAAATGTTCCGTTGCCTGTACTTGAAGTTTACGCAGAACGTATGAAAAACCATCTTTTAAAACAGCATAACCTATTGATATGAGTAAAATAGCATTGGTTGTATTTGATATTGCAGGAACAACAGTAAGTGACGCAGGTAATATCAATGATTGCTTTCGCGATGCTTTCGCAGAAGCAGGTATTGAAGTGGAGAGCGCAGAGGTAGATACAGTTATGGGTTACCGTAAAATAGACGCAGTAAGAATAATTGTTGAAAAGTACAGCAAGCTCGAAGGAGCGGAGAATGAAAAACTGATTGATAGTATCCATACCCGCTTTAACGAACTGATGGTTGCTTTTTATCAGGAAACAGCAACACTGCTACCATTGCCTTATGCAGATGAAATATTTAAATGGTTGAAGGAAAGACAGATTAAAGTAGCACTTAACACGGGTTTTACAAGAGTTATTACCAATGCACTTCTTACAAGATTGGGGTGGAATAATCACCCGGATATCGATAGAGTAGTATGTAGCGATGAAGTGCATGAGGGAAGACCAGCTGCATATATGATACAATACCTGATGAATGAATTGCAGGTTTCAGATGCAAAAGAAGTGGTGAAAGTAGGTGACACTGAAGTTGATATTAAAGAAGGGAGAAACGCAGGTTGTGGAAGAGTAATAGCAGTAACAACAGGCGCTTACACAAGAGCGCAGTTGGAGCAATATCAGCCCGATCATATTATTGATTCACTGGAGCAGTTAACAACAATACTTAATTCATAAGTATGCTCTTTAGCCAGAACCGTGCATCAAAAAAAGATATCCAGGTTGCCATATATGCTGCGCTGATATGTTTTTTAACCTATGCATCTGTATATGCTTTCCGTAAACCCTTTACAGTAGGTGTGTTTAGCGGAGAACGCGATATTTTTGGTCTTGCGTATAAAGATGCATTGGTTATTTGTCAGGTATTGGGGTACATGTTCAGTAAGTTTTATGGTATAAAGTTTATTTCAGAATTAGCACAAATAGGCAGGGGAAAATCGGTATTACTGTTGCTGGGAGTTTCGTGGTGTGCCTTACTGTTGTTTGCAGTGGTGCCATCTCCCTGGAACATCATTTTCCTTTTTGTAAACGGCTTTCCTTTGGGAATGATCTGGGGAATCATTTTTTCCTTTGCGGAAGGACGAAAGGCAACGGACTTTATTGGAGCAGCGTTAGCAGTGAGTTTTATTTTTTCATCCGGCTTTGTTAAATCAGTTGCCAAGTGGCTGTTTTTGAACATAGATATTGCAGAGAAGTGGCTGCCTTTTATCACAGGGCTTGTATTTATGTTTCCTGTTCTTATACTCGTTTATCTCCTCGAACAAATACCACCTCCCTCAAAAGAGGATCAGGAACATAAAGTTGTTCGTGTTCCTATGGATAGAAATCAAAGAAAATCATTCTTTAAAAATTTCAGCGTTGGTATAGTGTTGTTGATTGTGGTGTATGTTTTTCTAACCATCTTCAGAGATATTCGCGACAATTTTGCGGCAGATATGTGGAATGAACTCGGATATGGTAATGAACCAGGCGTATTTACCAATACAGAGATTCCCGTTACCGTTTCAGTATTATTACTTATAAGTGCCATGATGCTGATTCGTAACAATCGTAAAGCATTTATTATTACACACTATCTTATCATCGCAGGTTTTTTATTGGCCGGTATCAGTTCGCTTTTATTTTCTCTCGGTTTTCTGAATCCTTTCGCATGGATGGTTGCAGTAGGATTGGGGCTATATATGGGTTATATTCCTTTCAATTGTATTTTATTCGACAGAATGATAGCTGCATTTGGTACTGCTGGTAATGTTGGATTTTTAATGTACCTGGCCGATTCATTTGGTTATCTAGGAAGCGTTGGTGTTATCGTAATGAAGACGGTGCTTAAAATAAAAACGCAGTGGACCGATTTATACAGCACTGGTGTGATCTACTTATCAGTGATTGGGATATGTCTTACGATTGCTGCGATGTTTTATTTCATCAAAAAACTAAAATCAACAGTAGTATATGAACCATAAAACAGCCATTGTTGTTGGTGCGGGTATAGTTGGGCTGGCAACAGCGAGAGCTTTGTCGTTAGCCGGGTATAAGGTTACTGTAATTGAAAAATCTGAAAAGGCTGTAGGTGCTTCTATTCGAAATTTTGGTATGGTGTGGCCCATTGGCCAGCCTGAAGGTTTGTTGTTTAACAGGGCCATGCGAAGCAGACAAATATGGAAAGATATCAGCGACAGTACCGGTATGTGGTACAGTGAGTCGGGAAGTATGCATCTTGCCTACCATGCCGATGAGTGGCAGGTTTTGCAGGAATTGGCAGAGTTGTTTCAGCAAGAAGGCAGACAGGTTTTTTTACTTAGCTCATCCACAATAGCTGCCCGCTTTCCTCAGGTTCGACAAAAAGGTTTATTAGGTGGGTTGTTTAGCAATACAGAATTGATAGTTGATCCAAGAGAAGCAATTGTAACTGCTGCAGCTTATCTTGAAAATTTCCTTGATGTACAATTTCTGTATAAAACTCAGGTTGCTAATGTTGAAACAGGGGCAGTGTATATAGGCGATCAAAAAATACAGGCCGATCTGGTATGGGTTTGCAGCGGGCAGGATTTTGAAACTTTGTTTCCAACTTTTTTTTCAAATCTTCCTATTACCCGGTGCAAGTTACAAATGATGCGTTTTAAGTCTTCTGATGAAGGAATGAAAATTGGTACTTCAGTTTGCGGAGGTCTGTCGCTCATACATTACAAATCGTTTGCCAAAGCTAGCAGCTTACAAAAATTGGAAGAAAGATATAAAGACGAAATGCCGGAGTATATAAAGTATGGTATACATGTAATGGTTGCTCAAAACCAAAATGGAGAGTTAACAGTAGGAGACTCTCATGAATATGGTCACAGTTTCGAACCCTTTGATTCTGCTCACATAAATGAACTGATTTTTTCATATCTGAAACAGATGATGGATTGTTCTTCCTGGCAATTGATACAAAGTTGGAATGGTATCTATCCGAAAATGCAGAATGGCGCAACAGAAATCTGTCTGTCACCTGCTACTGATGTATTTATTCTCAATGGATTGGGCGGAGCCGGGATGACACTTTCCTTTGGTCTGGCAGAAGAGATGGTGAAACAGTACGCCTGATCCTAATGTGAACTTATTATTAAGAAATTGTAAACCAGCGAAGGTGAAACGCCGAAAGATTAACATTGCGCTCCAGCCATTTGCTGACTTCAACTGCTTACCATGACTACTATTATAAATGACAAAGGAGAAACGGTTGCCTATTTGTATCTGACAATCATCCTTGATGTTAGTCAATCAAAAGTGCTTGGTTTAATATTAGGTAATTGTGTATTTGGCCAGCATACCGCTCCTATCGGAAAATTCTTCAAAGACACTTTCAGGAAGCAAAATGGAAAAATAGTCGCCAAACTGGGAAAGGAAGTTTTTCCCAAAAAACCGGCAGATGAAAAAAAGGTTCTTGCAGATGCATGGACGATGCTTAGCAATGTGAGAGAACATGTTTGTATGTGGGTAGAAGAAAATGAAAAATGGACTCAGGAAAGTTTCGCTAGTTTTCTGGAAGTACACGAAGTGAGAGCACTTGCAGTTTAGATATGCAATGGCATTGTTGTATCCTATGCTGTTAATTTGTTCGGTTTATCTGTGCAGAAAGAATCTGGAACAGAAAACGCATCATTTGTTTGTTGATTCAGTCAATGAACAAATGAGTGAAATGTAAAAGGGAGATATCAAACGATATCTCCTTTTTACATTTCAATTCATACGGATTATTTCAACGAAGCCAGATCGATTACAAACCTGTATCGTACATCTGCTTTAATCATTCTTTCATATGCTTCATTGATTTGCTGGATGGGAATTACTTCCACATCAGAAACAATATTATGTTCTGCACAGAAATCGAGCATCTCCTGTGTTTCTTTGATACCGCCAATCATAGAACCTAAAATGCTTCTGCGTTTAGGCACCAAATCGAATGCAGGCACTTTTGAAGCTGATTCGGGAAGTCCTACAACAATCATGGTTCCGTTTGTTTTTAACAGGTTCAGGTAAGTGCTGAATTCATGATCTGCAGAAACGGTATTCAGAATAAAGTCAAAAGAGTTTTCGAGGCTCTTCATGGTATCTTTATCTGTAATCAATGCGAAATGATGAGCACCTAATCTTTTTGCATCGGCTTCTTTGGAAGGAGAGGTGCTCAACATGGTAACTTCTGCACCAAAAGCGGCGGCAAACTTTACACCCATATGTCCCAATCCACCCAAGCCAAATACTGCTACTTTATGTCCTTTCTTTACGCCAATATAACGCAAGGGTGAGTACGTAGTAATACCTGCACAAAGCAATGGCGCAACGCCAGCCAGTGGAAGTTTATCGGAAATATGCAGTGTGTAGTGTTCGTCAACCACAATATTGGTTGAATAGCCTCCATAAGTAGGTGCATTGGTAATACGTTCGCGACCGTTATAAGTACCCACCATTCCGTCCTCGCAATATTGTTCAAGATCGCTTTTGCAGTTTTCGCAGGTTCTGCATGAATCAACAAAACAACCTACACCAGCGAGATCACCCACTTTGAATTTGGTTACTTTATCGCCTACTCCTGCAACTCTTCCAACAATTTCATGTCCGGGTACCATCGGGAAAATAGCTTTACCCCATTCTTCACGTGCCTGGTGAATATCGGAATGGCAAACTCCACAATACAAAATGTCGATATGTACATCGTATGGGCCCGGTTCTCTTCTTTCGAGTTGAAAAGGGGTGAGTGTTGCTTTTGGTGTTTCTGCTGCGTAAGCCTTGGTTGCTATCATACAATTAATCTTTATGCGAAGTTAACAGCTAAAAAAGTCTGTTGTTCACGCTTTGTTTTACTAAAGTGGAAAATAAATCCGGTTACTTCATGTTGGCTGCCCAAAAATCCAGTGTTCTTTTCCAGGCCAGTTTTGCTGCGGCTTCATTATACCTGGCACCAGAAGTGTCGTTATGAAAAGCGTGATTCACGCCTTCATAAATGTACACTTCATACTTTACGTTGTTTTTTTTGAGGGCATCTTCATAAGCTGGAATACCAGCATTGATACGCTCATCCAGGCCACCATAATGTAATTGTAAAGCTGCTTTTATTTTGGGAACATCAGCGACATCGGCCTGTCTGCCATAAAAAGCAACGGCAGCTTTTAAATCAGGAACATTCACAGCCAGTTGATTCACCAATGCACCACCCCAGCAAAAACCTACACAACCGGTAAAGCCATTACAGTCTTTGCGGCTTTTTAAATAGTCGAATCCTTTGGCAAAATTGATGAGGTTTTGTTTTGCATCAATTTTACTGAATAGTTCTCTTGCCTGGTCCTGATCGGTAGGCGTGCCACCGGCAGACGATAATGCATCTGGTGCTATGGCAATATAACCAGCTTTTGCTGCTCTGCGTGCTACATCACGAATATGATCATTCAGTCCACGGTTTTCATGGATCACAATTACGCCACCATACTTGCCATCTTTTTTAGGTTTGGCGAGATATGCTTTCATGGTTACACCACCAGCATCATAGGTAATATCTTCTGTATGCAATTCAATATCCTGTTCAGGAACAGTAGCGGCTACAGCGTAATTATTTTCCAGCATGGGCAAAATAGCCATGGCGGCAGTAGTGCTACCGGCCAAAATAGCGAGGCGTTTTAAAAATACTTCGCGGGGTAAGGGTTTATGTGTGTACTCATCGTACAGATTAATAATTTCCTGCTTCATTGGGTATGGTTTTGTATAAATATACCGATTGCCAATGGGCATACAAAACAGTTTACCGAATAAAAAAAGCTATCTGCCGAGCCTTGCAGATAGCTTATGGGATATTGTTTGTATAAAATTATTGAACCAGACCCGCCATTTTTGCAATGGGTAACTGCGAAGCCAGTGCTAATAACTCAGCTTCTGAACTGTTGTTTATTTTTAAACTAAGCAGTGCATTACTCATCGGAATTTCAAGGCGATAAGCATTTTGCTCATCATCTTGTTTAGTCAGCCTAGCCTTATAATTGCTCACTTTTACAATTTTTGTATTCGGGTCACCACCAAATCCTGCCAGCATGGGAGAGTTGATGTATGCATTAAGTGCATTCAACAACGGCGAATTAATTACCACATTTAAACTCGCTTTTTTGGCAAACAAACCATATTTCTTTTCTATCGTTACACCTGTAAACTGACTGCTTCCAGATACGGTCTCTTCTTTCTGAACAGAAGGTAAACTGTCCATAGAAGGCGGAAACAATTTTAAAACCTCTTTGCCAATGGTAATGTCGAGGTCCTGCATCATTTGCAGCAAGGCAAAATGAGCATCCTGTAATTTCCCGGAATTGTAATTTGTTTGAGCGGTTGTAATATTCTTTTTAAAATCCTGCGCATTTGCAAGTGTGGTAATCAACAATGCAAATACGATACTATAAGTCTTTTTCATTTGTTTGTGTTTACTATTGTTCACCCATTGTTTTTTTGATGGAGTCGATATCAAATTGTTGAACAGCATCCATCATATCTTTCTCAGTCGTAAAATTGATACCCTTCCAGGTAATCATGCCGGAAGTACCCATTTGCATGAGAATAGTATAACCTTCTCTTTCTTCAAACTGTATGATGGCTTTATTGCCTTTAATCCTGATTTGTTTGGTATTCTGTGTTTCACCATTCGATTGTGTAGATGCAAATCCGAAATACATATCAAGGGCGCCGGCATACATCGCGTTATTGCCAATAAGAATAGACAACTGTTTATCGTCTTTCTGGTAAATGCGCTGTATGGTAAGATTGGCCCAGCCATAACGTGCGCTCATCACCCGGTCTTCCGTAGAATCTTTGGGTAAGCCCGCAACTTCAGCAGGGAGCGATTGTAATAATTGTTTACCAATTTGTAGTTCCACACCCAGTAAAGCCTGCTGAACAGAAAATCTTGCTTCTCCAAACTGTTGTTTGTTATAGGCAAGATCCGCATCTGTTATCTGCTGCAAAACATCCGGAACAGTAGAGTTCTTCAATCCTTCTCCTGAAGTATTAACAGGTCTTCCGTTTTTTGAATTACTGGTAGGGTTGGGGTTAGCGCTTCCGTTACCTGTTGTGTTGCCAACTCCTGTTTTGTCAGCAATTTTTTTGTCAAGCGCATCCTCGGCTTTCTTTTCTACTTTGTCTTTCAGTTTCTTCAGAAAGCCCTGTGCATTCGATTCAGTTTGTATGGCAATAGCTGCACATGCAAAAAGAATAAGTAATAGTCTTTGTTTCATGTTGAAAATTTCGAAACACAAAACTATATCGACCGTAAGGCCAACACAAACCATTCATGACGAGATATAACCGATTGTATCATCGGTTAGTATTGATAAACAAAGGGTTAGAGATTTTATCACATAAATATGTGATAACGGAACCTGTTTTAAAAGATATGGCGTTGCTCTTCTGTTTTTTTAGCCTCCAGTTTTTTCTGTTCGATGTGCAACAGGTGATTTGCTTCGATCAATTTTTCCATATACTCATATAATAAGAGTATCGATGCTCTTTCTCTTTTTGAGAGCGTTTTGTTGTAACTGCCAGAAACTGTTGCTTTTAGCCATTCCCATAACATTTGTTTGAGTTCAGGCAAATGCGCAAAATCGAATAATTCTGCAATAACCAATTGAGGATCGCTGATTTCCTCTTTGTTGAGGGTAGAAAAGTTGGTTTGTAGGTAATGAAGTTGCTGTTGCATAATAATTCATTAGAAATCTTTCAATACTTCTAACGCGAAGTGTTGCGGCAGATCACTTACTTACGACATGGAGTTTTTTCAATAATGACCTGTATTAATATAATTTCTGCGGTTTTAGCAGGTCAAATCAGGTATAAATACGTATTGCAGTATTTATGGTTTATGGCGTTCTTCGTAAGTATTCAATACAATAAAATTAAAACGCATTTTCTATAATCTTCTAACTCAATTCGTTCATTTTCTAAACACTTATTCACAATGACAGCACCTGAAAGATTTTATCAATTTATGGACGCAAAACGATTTCGACCAAGATGGGTTGAAATTGAATGTGGTTTGTCGAATGGATATTTGGGCAAACAGCGCAAAAACAAAGGCTCTTTCGGCGGAGGCATTATTGCAAGGATTGAAAAACGATTCCCGGAATTGAACATAACCTGGTTATTATCTGGCGAAGGCGAAATGTTCAATGCAAGCTACCGCGAAGTGAAAATGGAAACGTTGAATGCGGTTGAGGAAGAGTCCGCCTCATACGGATTGGTCATGCAGGAAATTGTTCCATTACTAAAACAACAAATTGCTCAACTGGAATCGGCACTGCAAGACAAACAAAAATTGATTGTGATACTCGAGCGCCAGTTAAAGATGGAAGAGTAAAACAATATTTAAAAAAAAAGTTGCCCAATCGGACAACTTAAATTATCTTTGTATGGGAAACAATCAAAAAGTAAGAAGGGTGGTCTTTTATCAGGATCACTTTGAACAGTTTTTTCTTTTACAAAAGAATAAAGTGAAAGAAAAAATACTCTGGACGCTTGAGTTATTGGAAAACTTGTTACGTATTCCTGAAACTTATCTGAAACACATTGAAAATACAGATGGTTTATATGAAGTAAGGGTTCAGCACGGGTCAGATATTTTCAGGATTTTCTGTTTTTTTGATGAGGACAAGGTAGTAGTGATAATAAGTGGGTTTCAGAAGAAGCAACAAAAAACACCCAAAAAAGAAA
Source organism: Chitinophaga pinensis (assembly GCA_943372605.1). Lineage (GTDB taxonomy): Bacteria > Bacteroidota > Bacteroidia > Chitinophagales > Chitinophagaceae > Sediminibacterium > Sediminibacterium pinensis_H. Next base: position 33,484 of record CALRZI010000006.1, read on the forward strand.
TTGATAAAGCACTTAAAACAAAAGAAGCATATGAAAACGAAAAATAAACAGGTGCTTACTTTAGAAGCATTTAAAGAAAAGCACTACGGTAAAAAAGGCACAGCCAAAAGAGATGCCCTTGAAACTGGGTACAAAAATTTTGAAGCAGGCGTGTTGCTCCAGGAAGCGCGTTTGCGGAAGGGTATGACACAGGAAGAACTGGCTACCCGTGTAGGCACTACCAAATCCTATATTTCTAAAATTGAAAACAATGTAAAAGAAGTAAGACTGTCGACCCTGCAAAGAATAGTTGAAGAAGGGTTTGGGGGTAAACTATTATTGTCAATTCAACTTTGAAAAACAGAGGAATAAGAAACAGAGAAACATTAAATAATGAAGTTTTTTTTGACATTCAATGTTTCTCTGTTTCTTATTCCTCTGTTCTTTTACTCTGTTACATACGATGAAACCGGCTCACAGGTACAAATCAGGTTTCTGTCGCCATGTGTATTATTAACCCTTGCCACACTTGGCCAGAATTTATTCTGTGTTACATAATACAATGGGAAGGCTGCCTGTTGACGGCTGTATGCATGTTTCCATTCATCGCTACAAATAACAGCCTGTGTATGCGGTGCATTTTTCAGTGGATTATCTGTTTTATCAGACTTTGCATCTTCAATCGCCTTAATTTCTTCATAAATAGAAATCAGTGCATCACAGAAGCGATCTAATTCGGCTTTGTCTTCACTTTCTGTTGGTTCAATCATAATAGTACCCGGAACAGGGAAGCTCATGGTGGGTGCATGGAAGCCATAATCGATCAGTCGTTTTGCCACATCTTCTGCTTCAATACCTACACTTTGTTTAAACGGACGCAGATCAACAATAAATTCGTGTGCGCAGGTTCCGTTTGTTCCGGTGTATAATATTTTATAGTATTTCTTCAAACGCGCTTTCATGTAATTGGCATTCAGTATCGCATACTCGGTAGAACGTCTGATACCTTCTTCTCCTAACATCTTAATATATCCGTAGCTGATCAGAAGAATACTTGCAGAACCATATTGAGCTGCACTTACAGCAAGAGTAGGATTGCCCAGTGCTGTATGACCCGGTAAATAGGGAGCCAGTTTATCATTCACACAGATAGGTCCCATGCCAGGGCCACCACCACCATGCGGAATAGCAAAAGTTTTGTGGAGGTTGAGGTGACAAACGTCGGCACCAATCATACCAGGACTTGTTAATCCAACCTGTGCATTCATATTGGCGCCATCCATATATACCAGTCCGCCATTATCGTGAATAATCTGGCAGATGTCTTTTATGGTTTCTTCAAACACACCATGTGTAGACGGGTAAGTAACCATTAAAGCACCTAGGCTGTCTTTGTATTGTTCTGCTTTTGCTTTCAGGTCTGCTACATCAATATTACCTGCGTCATCGCATTTTACTACAACAACTTTAAATCCGGCCATAACCGCACTTGCAGGGTTGGTACCGTGTGCACTGATAGGAATAAGTACTACATTTCTGTGTGCTTCATTTCTTGCAGCATGGTAGGCGCGAATGGTTAATAAACCGGCATACTCACCTTGCGCGCCACTGTTGGGTTGCAGGCTACATGCGGTGAAGCCTGTTATCTTGCACAGATAATCATTCAGTTCATCGATGATTTGCTGGTAACCTGCTGTTTGTGATGCAGGTGCAAAAGGATGTAATCCTCCAAACTCTGGCCAGCTCACCGGAATCATTTCTGATGCTGCATTCAGTTTCATGGTGCAACTTCCCAGGCTGATCATGCTCGTATTGAGAGAAAGATCTTTGTTTTCCAATTGTTTAATATAACGCATCATCTGGCTTTCGCTGCGATGTGTATTGAAAACAGGATGGGTAAGGTATGCAGATGTACGTAGCAGACCTGCACTAAACTGGTAGCTGCCATCAGTTAATTCTGTATTTGCAACGGTAACAACTGATTTTCCGGTTGCGTTGGCAAAAATGCTGAGTACGGTATTGATATCATTTAAAGAAGTAGTTTCATCGATACTGATGATTACATTATTCTGATGATAGAAGAAATTGGTTGCAGCATTCTCAGCGGCTTTCTTCACTGCTTCTGCATCAACACCTGTAACGGACACCGTATCGAAATAACTTTTGTTTACCTGTTCAATTCCCATTTTAGCAAGTCCATTCGACAATGCTTTCGCCAGAAGGTGAACACGTGTAGCTATTTGCTGCAGACCTGTTGGGCCGTGAAATACGGCATACATGGCAGCCATATTCGCCAGCAAAGCCTGGGCAGTACAAATATTTGATGTAGCTTTTTCTCTTTTAATATGTTGTTCTCTTGTCTGAAGGGCCATACGCAATGCGCGGTTACCCTGTGCATCAATACTTACACCTATCAGACGACCGGGCATTCCTCTTTTGAAATCATCTTGTGTGGCAAAGAATGCAGCGTGTGGTCCGCCAAAACCCATTGGTACACCAAAGCGTTGGGCACTACCTACTGCAACATCGGCACCCAGTTCACCAGGAGGGGTGAGTAAGGTAAGTGCTAATAAATCAGTAGCCATAATTACCAGACCACCGGCAGCATGTACTTTTTCAATAAAACTTCTGTGGTCTTCCGCTGAACCTACACTATTAGGGTATTGCAGCAAAGCTCCAAAATAGGTTTCATCAATATTTGCATTCTTGTAATCTCCGATTATAATCTCTATGCCAATGGGTTCTGCCCTTGTAACCAGCACATCAATGGTTTGCTGGAAAGTATGCTGGTCAACAAACAGTTTAGGTTTGCTGATAACATCGGTTTTATTGATATGGTGGAAGATCATGGCCATTGCTTCTGCAGCGGCTGTGGCTTCATCGAGAAGAGAAGCATTGGAAATAGGAAGACCTGTGAGGTCAGATACCATGGTCTGAAAATTCAGCAGGCTTTCGAGACGACCCTGTGAAATTTCAGCCTGGTACGGCGTATATTGAGTGTACCATCCCGGGTTTTCAAAAATATTACGGAGGATTACGCTGGGGGTAATGGTGCCATAATACCCCTGGCCAATATAGTTTTTAAATACTTTGTTCTTTGAAGCCGTCTTTTTGAGTTCGCTGAGGTATTCAAATTCACTGATAGCGGCAGGCACACCCAAAGGTTTTTTGATGCGAATGCTGTCAGGAATGGTTTTACTGATCAGTTCCTCCAGTGAACCTGCACCAATAACTTCTAACATTTTACGGGTATCGGCTTCATTGGGGCCGATATGACGTGTCTGAAACTCTGCTGATTGTTGTTCAAAAAGATTCATATTCAGGAATGGCTTAAAATGATGGTAAAAACCGGCTTGGTAAAGTCGGACTTTTAAACGCCGCAAAGGTAAGATTCCGCAATGGGAAAATTCATCTTTTGTTTAACTGGTTAATAAGCTGTGAATCAAATTCTTTCAATATTTTTAAAATCATAATATTGCACATGGAATCAACGCATTGTGTTAACTGTAACAGACCATTAAATCCTGATTTTAAAGTTTGCCCGGAATGTGGCCAAAAAATTCATATTCATCGGTTTACATTATCCCATATACTACATGAACTATTGCACGCTTTTACACATGCTGACAAAGGTGCTTTACACCTGCTGAAAGAATTGGCGATAAGACCCGGAATAGTTTTGCAGGAATACATTCTGGAAGGGAAAAGAAAAAAATACTTCAATCCCTTTACTTTACTACTCATTATACTGGGTTTCTCCGTATTCATGAACTCAATTTTCCATCCTTTTCAGAAGAACCAATACATTACACAGGAACAGATGGAAAAAGCAAAGACAAAAGAAGAAAAAGCAATTTACCATCGTGTTACAGAATTACAGGCGAAAGTAAATGCCTTTATGGAGAAGAAAACCAATATAATGACCTTTATAACAGCTCCTATTATGGCATTCGCATTCTGGCTGGTGTTCAAGGGTAAAAAGTTGAATTATTCAGAGCACATGGTTTCTTATCTGATGCTAACCTCTGTGCTTTCATTGATTAGCACGCTTACGTTTGTACCATTGATGACTAATATACACAAGGATTGGATTCCACTCTTGTTAGCAGTGAATTTATTGATACAAATAGTGTATACGGCTTATGCCTATACAAAACTTTTAGGGCTGAAGGGATTTGGTGAAATCATCATGGTAGCGGCAGCCAATATTTTAGGTATGTTTTTTACCATGCTGATGGTAATGATTGCCACCATCGTATACTTTCTGATAACTTGGTGAGCATCTGAACCAGACCATTATCTTTGTACAAATTTTCTGCATGCAGCAATGGGAAAAATTAACTGCCGATCACCAAAAACAATACAAACAATTTCTGCAACGCGCAGATAAGAACAAAGTATTGAAACAATTGCCCGATCTGCATGAAAAAGCATTTGAAGAAGTTGATTGTCTCACCTGTGCCAATTGTTGCAAAAATTATTCGCCACGATTTAAAACGCCCGATATAAAACGCATCAGTAAATTGCTGAAGCTGAAAGAAAGTGCTTTTATTGATAGTTATCTGGTGCTTGATACAGATGGCGATTATGTTACCAACACAAAACCCTGCCCATTTTTAGGTACAGATAATTATTGTAGCATTTATGAAGATCGTCCATCTGATTGCAAACGGTTTCCTTATACAGATGAAGATGTATTGATAAAAAGGCCTGCTATAACATTAAAAAATTCAACTTTTTGTCCGGCAGTACACCATGTACTGGAACATTTACTGAAGTCATAAGCAGTTCCGGTTTTTTTTGTATATTCTCGCCATTCCCTGAGCGCATTATTGATTTTTCAAAGATTGGACTATGGCACATTTACCGGTTTTAATTAAAGATCTGGCCCTTATTCTTGGAGCGGCAGCGGTGATTACTTTATTGTTTAAAAAATTCAAACAACCGGTTGTACTGGGTTATATCATCGCAGGGTTGATTGTTGGACCTAATTTCAAACTTTTTCCAACCATTGGCGATGTGGAAGGAATTAAAATATGGGCTGAAATAGGGGTAGTCTTCCTCTTGTTTGCATTAGGATTGGAATTTAGTTTTAAAAAACTGGTAAAAGTTGGCGGCTCTGCTGCCATCACAGGAATTACTGAACTGTTGTGTATGATGTCGCTGGGTTATGGTATGGGACAGTTGCTGGGCTGGTCATCTATGGACAGCATGTTTTTGGGTGGCATTATAGCCATTTCATCTACCACGATTATCTTCCGGGCCTTTGATGAACTGGGTTTAAAAACCAAACAATTTACAGGACTGGTTCTTGGTGTTTTGGTAATTGAAGACCTTGTGGCCATCCTCTTGATGGTGCTATTGTCAACCGTGGCAGTGAGTAAACAGTTTGAAGGAACACAAATGTTTTTATCGATCGGTAAACTGTTCTTCTTTCTTTGTCTCTGGTTTCTGATGGGGATTTTTTTGTTACCTACTTTTTTCAAAAAAGTACAGAAATGGCTGAGTAGCGAAACCCTGCTGATCATATCGTTGGCACTTTGTCTCGGAATGGTGGTACTGGCCGATCAGGTAGGATTTTCTGCGGCACTGGGAGCTTTTATCATGGGCTCTATTTTAGCTGAAACAACACAGTCTCACAAAATTGAACACCTGGTTACTTCTGTGAAAGATTTGTTTGGTGCTATTTTCTTTGTATCGGTGGGGATGTTGATTGATCCTCAGATTCTGGTAGAATACGCATTGCCGGTTTTTCTGTTAACTATGGCTGTTATGTTGGGTAAAACCATATTTGTAACGGCTGGTGCATTACTTGCCGGCAGGCCGTTGAAGCAGTCAGTGCAGGCTGGTACTAGTATGTCGCAGATTGGAGAATTTTCATTTATCATTGCTACGCTTGGTGTATCACTGAATGTAACCAGTTCATACCTCTATCCGATAGCAGTTGGGGTATCGGTTATTACTACATTTACTACACCTTACATGATTAAACTGGCAGAGCCACTGCATAATTTTTTATTACGTGTATTGCCAGGTAAGTGGATCACTGCATTAGAAAAGTACAGCAGCAGCTCGCAGATTATTGAGAGTGAAAGTAACTGGAAAAGATTGTTGCGTTTTTATATACAGATCATTATCCTCAATGGTGTGGTCATGATCGCGCTTACATTGCTGGTGGCTTATTTTCTTCAGCCCTTCCTGTTAACAATTATTGCGGAGCCAACTACTGTGAAAATCATCTGCGCATTGACTGGTTTAATTGTAATGGCACCGTTTATATGGGCACTTACGGTTAAGAAAATGAGTAAGAGTGCTTACGCAGCTTTATGGCTCGACCGAAAGTATAGTCATGGCCCGCTTGTAATGCTTGAAATAGCCCGTAATGCCATAGCCGTAATACTGGTAGGTTTCCTGCTTCGGCAATTATTTGATTTCTGGATCGCAGTGGGAGGAACATTAGTGGTTATGTTGGTAATCGGTATATTGTTTCGTCAGCGGTTACAACGTTTTTACCAGCGATTGGAAGATCGTTTTCTGCAAAACCTCCATGAAAAAGAATTGCTGGAGCAAAACAAAACACAGAGCCATTTATCGCCCTGGGATGCACACCTTACACATTATCGCATCAGTCCACATGCTGGTTATATTGGTAAAACACTAGAAGAACTACAATGGCGTGAATCTTACGGTATTAATGTGGCCTTTATTGAGAGGGGTAATAAAGTAATGTTTGCACCTGCGAGAACAGAAAAAATCTTTCCGTTTGATACTATTGGTGTGATTGGAACCGATCAGCAAATGGTAGAATTCGGAAAAATTATGCTGCCTTATGCAGAGGAAGCCGATACTGAAAAAGAGCTGGTTGAACTGGAAAAAATTGTAGTGGATGAACATACCCGCTTAAAAGGACTTACCATCCGCGAATCCGGTATCAGGGAAAAAACCAATGGCTTGGTGGTGGGTATTGAACGAAAAGGAGAGCGTATTCTTAATCCATCATCATTCACTCAACTGGAATGGGATGATATCGTATGGATCGTAGGAAACAGAAAGAAAATCCAGCAACTCTACCATCCCTGATTTCGCTACGAAACACTCCGTGTAACTCTGTGCCGTACTCTGTGGAACTTCGTGGTTAACCACAGAGGTAAAGGAGTAAAGCACGGAGTTACACAGAGGGAGGTCTCGCGGTGGTTATTTGGTTACGAGTAAGATGTATTTTTCGGAGAAGTATTCCTCAGGAAAAATTTTGTCTACCGGCATCATTCTTGGCCGCAGACCACTTTCGAAAATTTCCTGGGCAAGATCGCCGCCTTTTAAGCAAATGAGACCATTCGCAATTTCCTGTTGATGCCCCTTCTTCAATAAAGGACCAGCCCATTGCCAGAGTTCTTTTAATGGAGCCACTGCGCGCGATACCGCGAAATCGAATTTCCTGTTTTTTATTTCTTCGGCCCGGCTGTGTTGAGTGGTAATATTTTTAATACCCGCACCTTCTGCCACTGCATCTACTACTTTTAGTTTTTTAGCAATACTATCAACCAGATGAAATTTTACTTCCGGAAAAAAAATAGCTAATGGTACACCCGGAAAACCGCCACCACAACCAATATCAATCACCTGTGTGCCGGGTTGAAAATTGGCAATAGCAGCAATACTCAGTGAATGCAGTACATGATGCAGGTAAATGCTGTCAATGTCTTTTCTTGAGATTACATTGATTTTGGCATTCCACTCCTTATATAATTCTTCCAGTGCCTCAAACTGTTGAATCTGGTGCGGTGTAAAATCACTGAAATATTTCAGGACTAATCCCAGTTTTTGCGGGGTGCTTTCCATATAGCGGGAACGGTAAAGATGAAATAAAAGAACATCCAGATATCAAAGAAAAGAAACCATGGCCAGAGATCCTTTTCATTCAGCTTCTTCATTGATTGGTAAAAAACAACCGACTGTACCAGAAAACGAACACCGAATACGGCCAATGCAATCCACCAGTTAAAAAAAATGATGCTCACGGCCAGCAAAGGATATATCCAGAACAATGAAAATGAATACAGTCCCAATAAAAACTTATGTGATCCTTTGTAATAATTGCTGGTGGTGTAGTGACGATATTTTTGGGTCATCCAGTCGTTCCATCTTGTTTTGGGTTCACTCAGGGTATGGGCTTCAGGATCAATACAAATGGCAGTGTTATCGGGACGTGCTACCTGATTAATAAACAAATCATCATCGCCACTTGGTATCTGGTTAATAGATGAAAAACCTTTGTTGCGCAGAAAAACATCTTTCTTATAACTGAGGTTTCTTCCCACACCCATGTAAGGAATACCTGCAAGTGCATATGATAAATACTGAATGGCCGTATGAAAGGTTTCAAAACGAATCAGTTTGTTGAGCAGACCTGGTTTTTTATGATAGGCACCGTAACCCAATACAATTTCTGTTCCGTCGGTATAACATTCCTGCATATATTGTATCCAGTGTTCTGAAGCAGGAACACAATCGGCATCGGTCAACAACAGAATTTCATGTCGCGCACTTTTAATACCCATTGATAATGGGAATTTTTTACCACTGATCATTTTCGCTTCCTGGGTGAGTTCGATGTAGTTAATGTTTTTGAACATTTTTTTAAACTCATCCACCAGGTATTTTGTGTCGTCGGTAGAATTATCATTTACCAAAACCACTTCATGTGTGGTTTTATATTGCTGAACCAAAACACCTGGCAGTGTTTTTACCAGGTTATGTGCTTCATCTCTGGCGCAGATAACAACAGAAACAGCATGTTCAATAGAAGTTTCTTTATCGGGCGATCTGAAAAAAGCTAGGCGCTGAAAAAAATAGAGGTAATAAAACAGTTGAATGGCAATAACACCACAAAAGACATAAAAACAAATATCCCAGAGCAGAGTTGGTATGGTCATTTGGCAAAAATAAGGTTTGAAAGAGCTATGTGTGAGTGGAGTGTGGAGATGTGGAAAAGTCTGGGAGACAGCAGGCTACAAGTCTGAAAGACCGAAAGTCCGGCAGTCCGAAAGACAGGAAGTCTGAAAGTCATGAAGAAACTTAAACAGTAAAAAATCTTCTTCCGGACTGCCGGACTTTCGGTCTTTCGGACTTTCAACTACTTTTGCCCAATGGCGGCACTTACATTTGAACTGGAAACAACATCACCCAATAGCAGGGCAAGAGCGGGTAAGATTAAAACTGATCATGGGGAGATCCAGACACCCATTTTTATGCCTGTAGGTACGGTCGGTACCGTAAAAGCTGTTACACAACAGCAGTTGAAAGACGATGTGGAAGCCCAGATTATTCTTGGAAATACCTATCACTTATATCTTCGCCCGGGTACAGAGGTTCTTGAAGCGGCGGGCGGCTTGCACCGTTTTAATGGATGGGATCGCCCCATTCTTACCGATAGTGGCGGTTACCAGGTATTTTCTTTGGCTGCCAACAGGAAGATAAAAGAAGAAGGTGTCATGTTTCAATCGCATATTGATGGAAGCAGGCATTTGTTTTCGCCGGAAGGGGTGATGGATATACAGCGAAGTATTGGCGCAGATATAATTATGGCATTTGATGAATGTCCGCCCTACCCAAGCGAATATGGTTATGCCAAAAAAAGTATGGAGCTCACACACCGCTGGCTCGATCGTTGTGTGCAGCGACTGGCTGAAACACCCGATAAATATGGATACACGCAAAACCTGTTTCCGATAGTTCAGGGAAGCACTTATAAAGATTTGCGCAAAGCTTCCTGTGAATACATTGCATCGAAAGGAGCGGCAGGTAATGCCATTGGCGGATTGAGTGTAGGTGAGCCAGAAGAAATGATGTACGAGTTTACGGAGTTGTGTACAGAAAATCTGCCACTCGATAAACCCCGTTACCTGATGGGTGTAGGAACACCCTGGAATATTCTGGAATGTATAGACAGAGGTATTGATATGTTTGATTGTGTTATGCCCACACGTAATGGCAGGAACGGAATGATTTTTACAACGGAAGGAGTGGTAAACATCAAAAATAAAAAATGGGCCGCCGATTTTTCTCCTATAGATCCGGGGTTGGATAATGAGATAAGCCGGTTTTACACCAAAGCCTATCTGCGTCATTTATTTGTAGCCGATGAAATACTGGGTATGCAACTGGCCAGCATTCAAAACCTGTCATTTTACTTATGGTTGGTAGGAGAAGCCCGTCAACACATCCTCGCCGGCGATTTCGTCTCATGGAAAGCGGGAATGATAGAGCAGGTGAAGAAGAGATTGTGATGAGATTTCGTTTATGGTGAATGGTAAAAATAGTGAGTGGTCAGTAGTCAGCAGTGTTGCTATATGACATCCTTTGTCAAATCAGACATCCGCCATCTTACATTCTCCATTACCTTTAACATCCTTTTTCTTCATCCAACCCTTTCAACCCTGTATCTTTGACCGGATAAGCCGCTATGAAGAAATTAGACTGGTACATACTAAAGAAATTTTTGACCACTTTCTTTTTTGCCATCTTCCTTTTTGCGGTAATTGCTATTGTGGTAGATGTGAGTGAAAAAACGGATGATTTTGTGCGGTCGGGTTTATCAGTACAAAATATTATTACGCAATATTATTATGGTTTTGTTCCTCATATTATTGCACTCCTCTTACCTCTCTTTGTATTCATAGCCGTAATTTTTTTCACATCCAAAATGGCAGGCAGAAGTGAAATTATTGCCATTCTTGCCAGTGGAACAAGTTATAGCAGATGGTTGAGACCTTACTGGATAGGTGGAATTATGCTTGCTGCAATATTGTGGGGAGCCAATCAGTATGTGGTGCCAAAAGCCAACCAGATACGGGGAAGTTTTGAAGCCAATTATATCGACAAAAACAGTAGCTATAATGCGCTGATCAGTACGAGCAGTTATATTTATTTGCGTGTTGATTCATTTACTTATGCCGGTATATATGCTTATGATACACTTTCAAAAAGAGGCGGTCCTTATTTTTCTTTCACGGTGAAAAAAAATAAAGTGGTTGAAAACCTGCGGGCCGATCAGATCGTATGGGATACAGCCAAACGAAAATGGAAACTCGAATCGCTGGTACAAAGAAAAATTACTGACAGGGGAGAAGATGTTTCTTTGACACCGGAAAAGATCATGTCTTTTAATTTCAATCCTCTTGATCTCAGTCGCGATAAATACACAAAAGATAAATTAACCACTCCTGAACTGGATCGTTTTATTGAACTGGAAGAATTGAGAGGGTCAGAAGGACTGAATGGTTTAAAAGTAGAACGGTACCGAAGAGATGCAACTTGTGTAACCGTAATTTTATTGACCCTGATTGGCGCCATTGTTGCAGGTAGAAAAGTGAGAGGCGGTAGCGGGGTACACCTGGCCGTAGGTTTTGTAACGGCAGCTCTGTTTATTCTTACCGATCGTTTTTCCACGATCTTTTCCACCAAAGGTGATTTGCCACCCCTGCTGGCTGCCTGGATACCCAATCTGATCTTCATTTTTGTGGTGATTTTCCTTTATCGAAAGGCGCCTAAATGATTTTAACGGAGTTTACACAACCTTCATGCTATTAGTTTTGTTGAGCAGGTTAACATGTGTTACCTTTAGCGGCCTGAAAAGCACCCTGAGCAAGACTTTTAATCATTTTTTTATAACGAACGCCATAGCTAAAATTTTTACGAAATGGGAATCATTAAAGATCGATTCAAGGAAAAAGCAGATGCTGCCAATGCCGAGATCAAAGACATCCTGAAAACACACGGAAATAAAAAGATTGGAGAAGTAACCCTTGCACAGGCCTATCAGGGAATGAGGGGTATTACAGGGCTGGTAACAGAAACCAGTTTACTTGATGCTCAAGAAGGTATTCGTTTCAGGGGTTATTCTATTCCGGAATTACAACAACATTTACCAAAAGCGCCTGGTGGAGGTGAACCTTTACCGGAAGGTTTGTTTTACCTCATGCTGGTAGGCGAAATGCCAACAGAGGAAGATGCCAATCACATTACCAGTGTATGGCAGCGCCGTAGTCATGTACCTAATCACGTATTTCAAACCATTGACGCATTACCCATCAGTGCCCACCCGATGACCATGTTTGTAACAGGAGTGATGGCATTACAGACGGAAAGCAATTTTGCCAAAGAATATGCAAAAGGCATCAATAAAAAAGATTACTGGAACCCGGTGTATGATGATGCAATGGATCTGATTGCACGTTTACCACGAATTGCAGCTTATATCTATCGCCGTAAGTATAAAAACAACGAACATATTCATCCAAATGGACTGTTAGACTGGGCCGGTAATCTGGCGCATATGATGGGATATGACGATGAGAGCTTTAAAGAACTCATGCGTTTGTATATGACCATTCATGCCGACCATGAAGGTGGTAACGTATCGGCTCATACCACGCACCTCGTAGGTTCTGCATTGAGCGATCCTTACCTGAGTTATGCAGCAGGTATGAATGGATTGGCTGGTCCTTTACACGGTCTTGCTAACCAGGAAGTAATCAAATGGATTTTTGAAATGCAGGAGCAGTTAGGTACAGATGACCCCAGCAAAGAACAGATTGCTGAATACGTTCAGAAAACCCTTGCTTCAGGGAAAGTGGTACCAGGTTATGGTCATGCTGTATTGCGTAAAACAGATCCTCGTTTTACCGCTCAGATGGAGTTTGGTAAAAAACATATGGCCGACGATAAACTGGTGAACACTGTTTGGAAAGTATATGAAACGGTGCCACCTATTCTGGAATCTTTAGGAAAAGTAAAAAATCCATGGCCGAATGTTGATGCACACAGCGGAGCATTGCTGGTTCATTATGGATTGGTAGAATATGAATTTTACACCGTATTATTTGCCGTAAGCCGTGCGTTGGGTGTACTGGCCAGCCTTTGCTGGGACAGAGCCCTTGGTCTGCCCATCGAGCGCCCTAAATCTGTAACCACCGATGCTGTGAAACAGTGGCTGGATGGCAAAGGAGAAATTTGGGAATAGGAGGAAGGAGCTTACGTGAGAAGTGAAACGTGAGAAAGATGAGATCAATATTAATCTCACGTCTCACCTCTCACGTTTCATGTTTTTCACCTTTCACTTTTCACGTTTCACGTTTTTTCTCTATTTTGAGAGAACTGAAATCCCCTTCCATGGCAAAAGCAACAAAAGCAGCTACTAAAAAAGTGGTAAAGAAAGCAGCATCTAAAATTGCCGTAAAAAAAGCGGCTACAAAAGCGCCTGCTAAGAAAGCGGCTCCTGAAAAGAAGAAAAAAGAAATCAAAATAAAATACTCCGATAAGTCGGCAGGGCAACCGGAGCTTGTTCCTATTTTTGAAAACATCCGGCAAATGCTGTTAACCTATCAAAAGGGTAGTTTAGAACTCGTGGGGGGGTATGGAGGTATGATGTGTCTGGTGAGCCAGAAACCAGCCGTTATCCACGGGCGGCAGCGTGATGAAGTATGGTTTGCAGGTATTCTGGTGCAGAAAGGATATGTTGGGTTTTATTATATGCCGGTGTATGCCAATCCGGATATGAAAAAAGTATTCAAACCGGAATTGCTTAAATGCCTGAAAGGAAAGAGTTGTTTTCATATAAAAAAGAACGATCCGGTTATAATGACGCAGATTAAGGAATCGTTGAAGATTGGGTATGCAATGTATAAAGAGAGGGGGTGGTTGTAAGGGTATTTGAAAGATAGCTGCTTTTAGTTTTAATATTTTAACCCAAAAAATATCTGCCCATTTCTTTTTTGAACTTTTATAAATGATAAAACGATTTTCTTCAATTTAATTGATGAGCAGGTATATTGTAGTTTTTTTGTTTTTAAAATAATACCGGACATCAACTCAAGCCACATTATATTCTCTTGCAAGTTCTATTAAGCGAGACAAGTTATGGTTGGGTATACAAAGTTTTTCGTAAAGTTTCCCTTTATATGTTGAGACTGTTGAGGAACTAATGCTCAGTGAGGTAGATATATCTTGTATGGTTTTTCCTTTGATCAGGTCAAGTGCAATCTGGAATTCTCTTTGCGTTAATAGATCAAAAGGATTCTTGCTATACTTATCAATTTGTTTTTCTGCCCATGCACGCATGAGGTTGTCGCTGATATATGTTTTTCCGCTTAAGACAATTCTGATCGCTTGCAATATCTGCTCATTATTGCAACTTTTATTGACAAAGCCTTTTACACCTTCCTGAAAAAATCTCAGAGCAAAAACTTCTTCGCTGCTCATGGTGATGACAAGCGTTTTTGTTTGTGGATATTTTTGGTTAAGAAACTGCGCAATATTTAAAGAGTCACTGTCTGGCATATTTAAATCAAGAATTACCAAATCAAATGAGAATAATTTGATCTTTGCAATACACTCATCCTCATTTTCTGCTTCATCTATATATACTTGTGGATACTCGCTGTTGATGAGTAATCGAAGCCCGCTTCTGACTACAGAATGGTCATCAACTAGTAGAACTCTCTTAAACATAAGATAGTTTTATTTTCAATACATAAATTGTCCGGGTAAACTGTACTATTTTATCCGTTATGCCTGCGGTTGCAACGGATATTTTAAAGTGAAAGTGGTGCCTGTACCCCTTTCACTGTTTAAATCATATTCGAGTCCAGCCTGTTTGGCGAGGTCATGTATAATTCTGAACCCTATATGCTGAGATGCATAAGGATTATTGTCCTGTAATTTTTCCAGTAATTTATGATGGTCAAAACCTCTTCCCCGGTCAATTATAGAAAAATATACCGTGGTCTCATCTTTTGTAGTTTTCAAAAGTATTTCACCTCTTTCTGTGTATTTATTGGCATTGTCAAGCGCGTTTCTGAGAATGATGAGTGATAATTCTTTATTCGAATAAACCCGTATGTCTTTATCAACTTCAGTTATAAGTGTATTATTGTTTAATCCGATTTGTCTTGCATATAGTTGACTTATTTCCTCGGCAATATCTGCTAATGAAATTTCTGCTTTCATTACCGATATTTCCAGTTTGTTGTTAATGAACCAGTCCAATACATTTGTACTAAAAAAATATAGATTTCGGCTTGTCTCTGAAACCAGGTTTAGTTTTTTTCTAACATCGCTGTCTGGCTCATTTATTTTTTCTAAATTCAGGCTATCCGCTACATCACCCAAAAACCTGAGTGGAGATCGGATGTCGTGCATAACAATTTTACATACTTTAACCAGCGTGTTGTATTTGTTTAGGAGTTCTTTGTACTTATGCTCAATTTCTTCGTATGAATCTACAGCTTTTGATTCGGTATTCATTTCTCTGTGGTTTGGTTAGCAGTTTCTTTTAATTCTATCTATACAGCTGATCTGAACGAGCAATTCGTCTGAACAATGTCAGATTAATTCAATCAATGTATTTGACAAGCATCGTTACATAGGTTGATTACATCCAAAAATAGCCAATTAGCCTGCCAACAAAGAATAAACAAGTGTATCAAACTATATTTTTATCAGCGAATTAAAATATCCTTAAGTTGCTTAAATTTCGCTTAAAATAAGACGTTTTTTTGCAAATAATCTGATCAATTATTAGAGTTCAGTGATAAAAAAGACATGAGTTTGTGATTCCCCGCTTACTAAAATTTTTCAGCTATTCAACATAGCTGTGCAGCTATGTTTTAATCAAGCAAAAACTATTTGTTTTTCATTATACATCTATCTGTCTATTACTTAACAGCGCTCATCTTTGTTACAGGATTATTGCTATGCAAAAGACAGAAAAAGCAAGTTTAGATTATCAAGGAAGTGCTTTATTGAAAAGTACCATCGAAGTATTGTCGGGTCATGAGTTCATGATTCCGATAAATGGTATTCTTGGCTTTTCAGAATTTTTGCAGCGAGATAATCTCAGTTTATCTGATGAAGACAAGAAAAAGATTATGAAGGATATAAGCGTGGGGGCAACACAATTGAAAGGTATTGCGCAAAGACTTCATCTCTGGCATGAGTTATTAGATAGTGAACCAGCAGCTAATGATGAAGTTTTTGAGTTGTCATCAGAATATATTAAAACATTGGTATTTGATGAGTCGAAAAGAAGTCAAATGGCAGATGGACTGCTTATATTTTCCTCTGAACTGGCTGAGTATTGGGTAAAAGGAAATAAAAACAAGTTTTTGATTGCGATTCGGGAGATAGTTCAGAATGCATACAAATTTGCACAAGCAAATACCGTTGTATCTGTTTCAATTGCCCAGATAGGAAAGAAAATTAATTTCTCTTTTTCTAATTATTCTGAAGCGGCTACTGTGTATCAGTTACAAAGACATACCGCATTTACACGATTTCATAAAAGAAAAACAAAACAGAAAGGTATTGGTCTTGGATTAGCGATTGCCCGTTTAGGCATCGAACAGTGCCGCGGACATATAAAGATATATCGTGGATCTGAGAGTAATCAGGTAAAGATTGATGTTAGCTTATATAAGGCCGATACAATAAATTATAAAAAGATACCCAATGAGAAATAGACGCTATATGGAGGTATCAATGATCAATAAAGGAATGAAATTATTGTCTTGCTTATTTGTAGTGGCGCTTTTTGGTAGCGTTCGTCTTTCTGCTCAAAATTTAAATTATTCCATAGGTTTTACAGGTAATCTTTCCATCAATAATGTTTCTGTTCCTTCTAATAGTTTTCCGCTTATTGGAGCAAAAGGAGATAAGTGTATCAGCATTGATAACGGGCTTTCAAAATTTATGCCCTCTTCTGTGAGGGTATTTGTAACCAACTGTATTGTGGATCAACCACAGGAAAAATTGCAGTTATTCATCTATCCTAATCCATCAATCGGTGGATTTATCATGCTTACTGCTACTGCGTCTGCGAATGCAACGGGCCCATTCATTATAAAAATTATGGAGTTAAATGGAAGAGCCAGAATCATTTTGTCAGCGACCATGGCCGAGCTAAAGAGTGGTGTGCGGGTTAACGTATCGTCATTAAATCAAAACATGTATATCGTATATGCTTCATCGGAAAAAGAAGGCCTTACGGATGCTAAACAAATAATCATACTAAAATAAAAATATGTGTAAACGCATACTTTTTTTATTGATCGGGATATCTTTCGCTGCATCAGTGCAAGCACAGATTATTCCCAACGGGTTTTCATTTCAGGCAGTAGCAAGGGATGCGAGTGGAAATATTGCACCTAACAGAGTTGTTTACATTCAGGCAGATGTATTAAAGGGAGTAACAAATGCCGTATCTGTGTACAGTGAGTTACATCAGGTAACGACTACTGCGGAAGGTATTTTTTCCATTATTGTTGGAGAAGGTTCGCAACCAAGTACAAAATTCTCAAACATTGTTTGGTCTGATGACACCTATAGCTTAAAAGTAAAGATAGCCGTTACGCCGGTTAACCCGCCCGTTAACTGGACATATCAGAGTGCTTTTATTGATGCTGGAACGGTTCAGCTTCTTAGTGTGCCTTATGCAAAAGTGGCAGGTAACGGAGTTGACACCAGCAAGATTTTCTTTCTTCGCGATACAACAAAAATATTGGGTAATTATTTTAATGTAAACAGAAATATAGCTACCCTCTTAAAAGAAAAACTGAATATCGCTGACAGTATTACGGGTTACGTAACACCTGCTCAGCTTAAAAATGCGGGAGGAGGGGCATCGGGTTGGTATGATACCACTCAAATGTTGTCGGGTTATATGCGTAGGAATAATGCAGTAACCAGTGTTTCCATAGACAGTGCAAATGGTATATTCGGAACTGTAAAAAATCCATATTCTACACCCGTATTATCACTTTCGCTTAAAGATATTGTTCCTTTATCCGTTACATCTGCATCAGGTAGTTTTAACAAGTTGAATGCCGATTCTGTTACAGCATCAGGCCTCAGGGGAACATTAACAACGGCATCTCAACCTAATATTACCTCACTTGGTGTTTTAAGCAGTTTATCAGTCAGCGGAGTGTTGTCAGCGGGTAGTTTGAGTGGAACATTATCACCTCAAGTCTTATCCACCATTACTTCTCTTGGAAATCTGTCTTCAATTACTGTAACCGATAATATCTCTACCCATTCATTAAATGCGGCTACTGGAAATCTTATTAATTTGTCCGTTCCGGGAACACTGACTGCTGCGAATGCAACTATTAATAACCTAAGTGGGCTAAGTGCGCTAACGCTCACAGGTACTATCACGGCCAATACAATTAGTACGTCCAGTGGAATCATTGGTAATTTATCTGTTCCGGGATCTATCACTGGTGGTTCATTCAATGGCACGCTTAATGGTACCATTATACAAGCTAACCAACCCAATATTACCAGTGTCGGTCAGTTATCAAATCTGAGTGTAACAGGAACAGTGCAAGCCAATGTTTTAAGCGCTTCATCTTTTAATGTTACACAACTGGGGGGGCTTTCCAATTTATCAGTAGCGAATACAGTAGAAGCGACTAGTCTTAAAGGAACGATTACGCAATCGAATCAACCCAATATTACCAGTGTCGGTCAGTTAGGAAATCTGAGTGTAACAGGAACAGCGGAAGCGAATGTTTTAAGTGCTACTACTTTGAATGTATCACAACTGGGGGGGCTTTCCAATTTATCAGTAGTGAACACAGTAGAAGCGGCTAGTCTTAAAGGAACGATTACACAATCGAATCAACCCAATATTACCAGTATAGGTCAGTTAGGAAATCTGAGTGTAACAGGAACAGGTGTTGCAACTACATTTAGTGCAACAAACGCTTCTTTTACCAATATCAGTGGTCTGAATCTTATAACGGGTACGGTATCGGATGATGTGGTTACTATTTCAAATGGCGTTTTACGTAAAAAGGCTGCAGAAACATTTACTGCCGATTTTGTGGTAAATGGTACCAGCTTTTTAAAATGGGCAGATGGCGAAACTGTTCCGGCAGCAGGAAAGACTGCGATACAATTGTTACAGGAGGGAGCAGTGAAAGCGATACATCCTACTTATAATAATCCATCCGTTTCTATCAATGCAACACCTTCAGGCGGTAATGTTGAAATAGGTTCCAATATCACTGTTACACTGGGTTCTACGTTTACACAGAATGATGCTGGTGCTGCCACCACCACCACTTACAGGAAGAATGGAACTGGCATAGGCAGTAATACAGATAATGTTACCAATATCACTTCTGCAATAAGCTATACAGTAAATGTGGCCTATGGTCAGGGGGCATGTAAAAATGACAATTTAGGTAATCAGGATTGTACCGGAAGAATTAATGCAGGAAATATTACCAGTAGTGCAATTACTTATACCCCGATGGCAAGAAGGTATTGGGGTTATATTTCTTCAACATCTCCGAGCGATGCCAATATTATTGCTGCTTTAGGTGGCGGTACGGAGTTTTCTAATTCAAAAGTAAAATCTTCTTTTACCATTACTCCTCCAGGAACAGCCAACTATATATACTTTGCTTATCCGGCCTCTCTGGGACCTCTAACATCTATTATGGCAGGCGGGTTTGAAAGTTTCGGTGCCTTTACATTAACAACCCGATCATTTGTGAACGCTTCCGGGCACAGTCAGAGTTATCATATCTATATATCAAATAATACTTTTTCTTCAGCTGTAACTGGCATTACAACATTATAATCATGAAAAAGATAGTCATTCTTATTTTCGTACTGGGTCTTTTCGGCGTAAAAGCGTCGGCACAAATAAAAGTGTTGGGCTACCTCACTACTAACGACGGTAACTCGGTGTACCCCACTCATATGGACCATCTGGGTTTTGGTGGTTACCGTGTGGTGGCAGACATAGCAGCCCGAAACGCCATCACAACACAAAGAAGAAGTCTTGGAATGTTGGTGTATGTGCAGTCTGATAATACAATGTATGTATTAAGAGATGTTACACTCGGAAATGCCGACTGGAGAGACCTGGGCTCTATGCTCACCGTTTCATCATTAGGTTTGTTATCTAATCTTTCTGTAACAGGCGCCATTCATACAGGTACTCTGAGTGGTCTTATCATAACAGCTGCGCAACCTAATATTACATCGCTTGGACAGTTAAATAATTTGTCGGTAAGCGGAACGATCGATGGTGGAATTTTCAACGGCACATTGAGTAATGCCACCATGAATTCGATCACCAGTTTAGCAAATGTGCAGAACCTCACAGTAACCAATCACTTGGCAGCAGGTACCATTGGAGGAACAATATCAACGGCGGCTCAACCCAATATTACATCTATAGGGCAACTGACAAGCTTGTCTGTGAGTGGTGTTATTCAGGGCGGAACCTTAAGCGGAACACTCAGTAATACAGCGATGAATTCTATCACAAGTCTGGCGAATGTTCAACACCTAACGGTAACCAATAATTTATCAGTTGCCACTATTTCAGGAACATTAACTACTGCTGCTCAACCGAATATAACATCGGTAGGGCAGTTGGGAAATTTATCAGTAAGTGGAACTGTGTCAACTGCCACGCTGAACAGTACCTCAACCAATGCTACCCGTTATTCAGCTACCATGAATACAGTGAGCGGATCAACAGCGAGCTTAACTATTGATATGAGTCTGGGTAATATAATAACGATCCCCATTGCAACCAATATCACCACACTCACTTTCAGTAATCCAACAATAGGTCCGGCATCTTACGTGATAAAAATAGCATACAGTGTCGGAACTGCCTATACTATTAGCTGGCCTGCATCTGTGAAATGGGCGGGTGCTACTCCGCCGATATTAACCTGCGCTGCAGGTAAAACAGATATTATCAGTCTCATATTTGATGGTACCAATTATTTTGGCACTTATGCGTTGAATTTTTAACAAATCGAAAGAATGAGAAATACTTCAATAAAAATGGAAAAGACAGTTGATCTGAAGTGTTTGCTTGTGCTTTTTTCAATATTGGTAGCAATTGCATCTACTGCGCAGCCAGTTATCACTTCTTTTACACCTGCAACTGGGCCTACGGGCACATTTGGCACAACCATCGTAACGATTAATGGAAGCGGATTCAGTACCACACCGGGTAATAATATTGTTTTTTTTGGGGCTGTATATGCAGCGGCAACAACTGCAACGGCTACACAACTTACGGTAACAGCACCTGCCGGTGTTACTGGTAAATACTTATCGGTAGTAAATACGGAAACTGGTCTTTCTGGCTCTATTTATAGTCAAAATCCTTTTTTTGCAACCTATTCGAATGAAGGCAGTATGATTTTTTCTTCTACAGCTACTTTCTCTTATACTGACGCATTTAAAGTGCCCTATTTTAAGATGGCTGATATTGATGGAGACGGAAAGGCCGATATTGTTCATGTTGACTCATCGAAAGTAAAAGTATTGAAGAATTTATCTACTCCCGGAAACGTAAATTTTGATACAACAAATTTTTACGCTACACCAAACATTGATGCTGGCAATTCTATAGTTGGGTTAGATATTGGCGATCTCACAGGAGATGGAAAACCAGAAATTGTAATTTCCTGTGACTCACCCACGAATGCTAATATAAAAATTTACCCAAATCTGTCAACCCCGGGTACTGTCAACCTGGGAACGTACTTTCATTACGGGCTTGGATCTGTAATCCTCGGTAAGGATATTAATATGACAGATTTCGATAAAGACGGTAAAACTGATATAGTAGTACCACGATTCCGAGAAAGTGACGGAGCAGTTACTGTTATGAAGAATGAATATAGTGCCGGAAGTGGTTTCGCTTTAAGTGCAATCACTTATTCGACACCTGTTTCAATAAGTGGCAGGTTCGGAGAGGTTACCAATTTGACAGCCGCCGATTTTGACAACGACAACCTGGTGGATATCGGCATAGTTTTTCATTATTATAGTTATGACAGCAATTTTGTAAACATTGTTTACAATAATTCATCTGTCGGTAATATTAGTTTTGCCAGCCATTCCGAGAAAATTACACTCGGCCTGGGAGAAGGTTCAGCAATTAGTGATGGCAAAGTTTATTATGCAAAAGCGATAGATATGGATGGCGATGGCAAGCCTGATATCACTTCCTCTAACTTTCAGGCAAGTAATATCACTACACTTTTAAATCTGGGTACCCGGGGGGTGAGTAATCTTGCAACAAGGGTAGGGGTTTCAATTGGTCCTGCCTCAGGCCCTAGTGCTCTTGCGGTAGGTGATCTGGATGGTGATGGGAAACCAGATTTAGTAGCATCGGGTTCTGTATCAAATAATTTTGTAGTACAACGTAATAATGCTGTTGCCGGGAATATTCGTGTTGCTGCAAGACGAAGTTTTCCAGTTATTACTTTGCCTATGTACCTGGAAATTTGTGATGTGGATGGTGACGGATTGCCGGATATCATTGTATGTAGTAAAACGAATTTGGCGGTATATAAAGGTGAATTAAAAAAAGACAAATTAGTGCCTGCAAAATTACCATTTTGAAGAAAGGTGTTTGGAAGAAAAGAGGAAAACTGATTTTCTCAGACTTGTAGTTTCATTAGTAAGAACTGATGCATTACTGATGAGTACCTAAGGTAGGTAGTTTACTACTGTTTATTCAAGCAATTGACTGCATAAGAAAACAAATAGATTCTATTCAAACTACCTGTAGTACAAGAATGTAATAAAATCAACATTTTTAAGCATATTGTAAGGCTTAATATTGTAAGGGTTTAATCGCTGACGATTGACATGCGCAAAACATCCTCTCTCTTTCTTAAAGGATTAAATCATTTAACTGAAAAGATGATTAATTACTTTTTATCAATTAACAGGCTTTACAATCAGAAACTACTTAACAAATCGCTTTCATTCTCGCTTTTTTGTCAAATGATTCAGTTCGCATAAGAATTTTTATACTATCGTTAAACAGCTTAAAAAAAGTAGCTAAATCGCTACTTGAATAGCTAAATGTGGATAGTAATTGATATCTTTATAAGAGTGCAAAGTCCTATTTTTCATAATGTTATGCGTGATATTATGTCGTAGTACTATAGCGCCTGAATACAATGTAACGTGTAATGAATATTGGAAACAGATGTGCTGCTGTCTTTTTTAGAATCGGGTGCATACTTATGTTGCTCGGAAATTTCGTTTTAACTGGAGCGCAACCGGTTATTTCGTCTTTTACTCCTGCTTCGGGTAAAACCGGAACTACGGCCACCACACTTGTTACGATTAATGGGTCGGGCTTCAGTACAACACCCGCCAATAATATCGTATTTTTTGGAGCAGTATCTGTAGCGGCCGCAACAGCCACTTCTACCCAGCTTACTGTAAATGCACCAGCGGGTGCTACTTCTCAATACCTGTCGGTGGTTAACCTTGAAACAGGACTTAAGGGTTCTAATTATAGTCAGAATCCATTTGTTCCTACATTTTACAATGAGGGTAGTATGTCCTTTTCTTCATCAGCCAGTTTTAGTTATAATGCTGCCATGATGGCTCCTTATTTCAGAATGATGGATATGGATGGGGATGCTAAACCCGATATTGTTTTTGTATCCAGTAGTACCACTATTTCTATTTTGCGAAATACATCCAGTTCAGGTACAGTGAGTTTTGATGCAGGTAATGTGTACACTGCCATTGATTTCGGTGTTGGTACCACCATTTTAGCATTTGAACTGGCAGATATGAATGGCGATGCAAAACCTGATATGGTGGCTTATGTTAGAACATCTGGTACAAATGATCTGCTATCGGTGGTACCCAATACTTCAACGTCAGGTACATTTAGTATGGGGACTCAATTTGATAATATTATAGCATCGCATTTTACTGTATATTCATTGGGGTTAGTTGATGTGGATGGTGATGGTAGATCAGATATTGCTTATTCAACTACCAATGAAGTAGCCACACCCCTTCGTATTTATCGAAACCTGTATACTACCGGGGCTGGCTTTTCCTTTGATTTCAGCCTCCATACTCCTTCCACTACAGCATCGTCAAGGGGACTAAAAATGGTAGCTGCAGATTTTAATGGAGATAATAAAGTTGATATAGGTGTTGTGTTCGTTGGATCAACTGTCATAAGCTCTACTTTATTTAAAATTTTTTACAATAGTTCTACTCCCGGTAGCATCAGTTTTAGCGGCGATTCTGGTAATTTCACCCTCGGTACTTCTAGTAATGCGGCCTTTACTGCTGGGTTTTACTATTATGCAGATGCTCTGGATCTTGACGGCGACAATAAACCTGATGTTGCTTCTGCCAACCATGGCGGAAATAATATTGCTACCTTGCTTAATCTCGGTACTCAGGGTACTGGTAATCTGGCAACACGTGCAGGTGTTTCTTTGGGGGGAGGTTCTCTCCCCGGATCACTGGCTTTTGGAGATGTTGACGGAGACGGAAAAATTGACCTCACCGCTGGAGGAAGTAGTAATATCTATATTCAACGCAATAATTCAACTCTTTCTTCTATCGCAGTAGCGGGAAGAATAGTGGTGCCTGCTGTTAGCGGTATACTATATCATGAAATATGTGATATAGATCTCGATGGGTTACCCGATTTCATTGTAACCAATGCCAGTGGAATAGCTGTATTTTCAAGCACTAAGAAAAAAGCTTTATTCTTTCCTCCCCGACTCCCTTTTTAAAAAATTACAAACTGTTTAGCAGAGATTGATTTCGACCTACTTATTTACTCTGTTATAATATTACTTGATTTTCAATGTGTATTAAAGATTAAAATTTTCCATAAATAATGATTCAGCTATGTAGCTGAGCCAAAAAACTATATAAACTAAAAAGAGATAGCCAATAAGAAATGGGGTCTTTTTATCCAAATTTGTCTCTTATAAAAGACTATGGAAAATTTTTTGTTTATAGATGATCATTCAATGGTAAGAGCGGGGTTAATGACCATTGTTTCCTCAGAGTTTCCGGAAGCGGATTTTTTTGAAGCAGAAAATGAACGGCAAGCGATGACTTTGATTGATAAGCAAAAGTTCTCGCTTATCATTATGGATTTGAACATGCCTGATTCTGATTCGGCAAGACTCTTGCAGTATATGTTAAGCGTACAACCCCAAACACCGGTATTGGTACTGTCTATGAATGATGAACGAAGTTTTGCTATAAGATTTTTTAAGCTCGGTATCAAAGGGTTTGTACATAAATCTGCAGGTTCCGGAGAAATTCTTACAGCCATGAAAGAAGTACTTGAAAATGGAATATATATAAGTGATACACTAAAGAGTTCTCTGTTAGAATCCTATATTAGTGCCAAAACAGATAATCCATTTGAAAAGCTTTCAGAGAGGGAGTTTCAGGTTATTCATGGTCTGCTGACAGGTAAGAATATTGCAGATATTGCAAAAGAGCTAACGATTAATATCTCAACTGTTTCAACCTATAAAGGTAAAGCCTGTGAGAAACTGGGAATTTCCAGGTCAAGTTTTGTAGAACTCATATCTCTGGCGAAGCTGCATAATATTGGATTGTGATGGATGAAATACTGATCAACTGTACATTTCACTACTTATCAAACACTCATGACAGATAATTCTTTGCTAGGGTCTACAGTAAGGGCTTTTTCTGGACATGAATTCAGAACGCCCATGACAGCTATTATTGGTCTGGCTAATATGATGCATGAATCTGCTGGTCAGATTAGCGTGGAAGAACAAAAGGAATTAACGAATCATATTTTAACAAGCGCCAAACACCTGATGAATGTTTCTCTTCGGTTATCTACCTGGTATGAACTTAAGAATAACAGGATAGAAAATCAGGAACAATTTACCATAACAACTGAACAGGTGCTGCAAATGATTAAAGAAAACGCAGATACGCAACTCACCACGGGTGATTTTTTTTCATTCAGTTCAGAAATCCATAAGATTACTATTGCCGGAAATAAGATGGTTTTTATGATGGCCCTGAAAGAACTGATCAACAATGCGTTCAAGTTTGCAAAAAAAAGCACCATAAGTACATTTTCTTTTTTAGAAAGTGGTGATTTTTACAAGATCATTATTAGCAATTGCTCTGATAATATCAATTCATTTGATTTTAATAAGTATACAGTCTTCACACAATTCGATAGAAAACATTATGAACAACAGGGTTTAGGTCTTGGTCTTGAAATTGCCCGGCTTGGAATGAAGTTATGCCATGGAGAATTTGATATGTATACTCAGGCATTTGATGAACAAACCTGTAAAGTTGTTTGCGAGGTACAGCTACCAGTCGCTCATTCTGGTAGAAACTAATGAAGACATTACCTGTCTGCGTATTTTGTTGTTCATCACCTGAACATAAAAGCTTATCATCTTGAATTAGGGAGCTCCAGGCTTATTGCAGTGCCCTTATTAGTTTCTGTGGCAATACTGATTTTTCCTTTGAGCAGGGTTACCAGATCGTATACAATCCTAAAACCGATCTGAGAACTCTCATTTGTTTTTTTTGTGATGACACCAAATTCCAGTTCCGTTGCTTTATCCTTAGTCATACCATAACCAGTATCGGAAATGATGATATAATTTTTTCCGTCTTTAGGAAACCCTGTTATAGTAATAGCCCCGGCGTCAGTATTTTTTAGCGCATTATCGAGCAGGTTTCTCAAAACAATCTGTAACAGGTTAACATCCGTTTTGATATAATAATCTGGTTTTAAATCGATTTTAAAATCCAGTCCTTTCTTTTGGGCCATGTCAATATAGATAGCACACTTTGAGCGGATAAATTCATTGAGTTGAGTAATATTGGATGATTCTATGAACCCTTTCTTGTTACTCTTCAGCCATTCCAGCAGATCATTCACAAAACCAAGGATCTGGTAGGAAGAAAAACTCATGTCGGTTGTAAGACGTTTTAACATTTTCGGTGCAACGTTCTCGGACGATTCATTCAGATGAACAAGTGTTTTATGCAGGAAAGATAATGGTGACCTCAGGTCGTGCACCACAATACTGATGGCCCGTTCTCTGAATGCAATATTGTTTTTTAGATCTATCTCAACCGACTCCAGTTTGAGTGCATAGTGAGATACGATTGCGTTCTTCTCTTCAATTTCTCCGATAAGTTTTCGGATTTTTGAGCGAGAATAAAAAAGCAGATAAATAAAAATACCAACAATTACTCCGATCGTAATAAGTAAAAAAACGAGTAAAGATTTTTCCAAAAACATACGGTAATAATTTTACGCTCTGCACATTTCCGATGAATTCATAGATGGCTAAATAATCAGGAAACAGATAACAATTATTGTTCTGATACCTGTATATTAAGCCGCTTAAAATAATGACAATAGCTAGTTAAATTTTTTATATACAAATATCTGTCTTTTTAATTGATTAATCTGGCATTAGATAAATCTCCTGTTTTATTATTTCTTCCCTTTGCTGCCACAGATTCCGTAAAATATAACCTGAAATTAACCGATAAAATAATCCTATCCCTCTCTGTAGTCATACTTCGTAAATGAGATGAAACCTGCAAACACAAAAGGGCTGTTAATAGCTTTCTTGAGTGGTTCAGAAGGGATAAGAATTATAAGTCTGTATTTGCCTCTGGTGGTTTTTTGCGACTGAAACTATACTTACCTGTTTTTAGCTATTTTTTAAAATAGCGCATTAGCTATGTTTCTTTATTCGAAAGACGAATATTGTTTTCTATCCGGGATAGCTGCGCAGCTATCCCGGATAGAAAACAATCCACTTTTTTATCAAAAAGACGGCTCTCTCTTACCCGAAATATTCCAGTCATCTTTGTTACAGAAAGCAGAGAAGCTAGTTGAACCATATGTTCTTATGACAAAGATTGTTGATTATTCTCCGATCGAACAGTAAGAATAATATCAGAGATGCATTGCCGATTTTTTAGCTGGTCACCAATATCCCCCAGGTCTGGCTAAAGACTATTCTTTCTACCGGTACATCTGATATTCAAAAGGGTTACGTCTCCAATGCTATACCAAGTCAATTAAATATTTGTGTAATCAGCAAATAAAACGGTCAGCCTTGTTTGACGATTCAGATGTTGATTATCAGGAAATGAAAAGTAGTGTATATGCAGATATCTTTTGTCCAAAACAGTTTACTGCGAAACGGGTTTCTCAGTCTTTTTAGCAAGCATTGTTTTTTTATTGTAATGCTCTTATGCGGTAGCTCAATAGTGGCGCAAAGTCAAACGGCACCTGCCAATATTACCTACAATGGTGGTCTTCAACAGCTTACGCCCTATGCCACTCGTACTTCACCTCTAAACCTTGCCCCATCAGCAGGTACGGGTGGTGCGCCTACTTCTTATAGCATAAGTCCGGCCCTGCCGGCGGGGTTGACCTTTAATACCACTACGGGTGTAATTTCAGGAACGAGATCTGCTTTACATGTAGCTACCAGTCATACGATTACAGCAAGCAATGCATCGGGTAGTACTACCATCGAATTTGCCATTGGTGTAGATAATGTGCCTGATTTCAGTGGTCTTGGTATAGGCTCCGTAGTTCCTGCTGCATTGTTTAGCGTACGTAAAATGAATAGCGGGTATAATGGAATGGCTATGCTGGTTAGGCGTAAGAGTGATAATGCCATTAAACATATTGGGTTTACAGCGGGTGGTGATTTGGATACAGTAGCCTTAAAGAACTTTGTAGGTACCAGTGCTGCCGATTCGGGATTTGTACAAGTATGGTATAACCAGAGTGGTTATGGAATTGATTCTGCTCAGCTGGTTCCTTTTCGCCAGCCGATCATAGTAGGTGCGGGAAAAGTGCTTCGAGGTGGAGGCAGTGCCAACAGACCTGCTTTGGTTTTTAATGGAGAACGCTGGTTAACCAGTAAGGCTAATGTACCTATCAACGGGTTGAGTACATTTAGTGCCAATGCGGTGGCAGAAATTACAACTGCTGCATTTTATAGTCGGATTATATCTGTGCGTTCCAGTTCAGCAAATAATGATGAAACTGGTATCGGAAATGCATCGTTGCTAAATGTGCATGCTACGAATAATTACCTGGGTTCAATCAGAAATGGAAGCTTTTCAGGAGATGGGCCATCCACTTTTTCATTGAATACACAGTTTACTGCCATGACGATGTTTTCTCCGAGTGGGGGAGGATTCACAGATTCCATTGTGAGTAATTTACGCCCCATCTCGCGTGTGGTAACAACTAGTTCGGGCGGAAGTGCATTGGGTTCAAATATGATCTTGTCAATAGGATGGAGTAATGTTGCCAATTTTCCAACAAATGGAGGTAACCCCCTGAATGGTAGAATAGCAGAAGTAGTGATGTTGCCGTCTATCTTACCTTTTACATCCAGTACTAATCCGAGAGTAGCCTTCACCAGCAATCAGACCAATTATTATGGCATTACGGTTAGTGCACCAGCAGGTATTGCTTATCCATCTTTTAAACATCAACTCGGAAAGGGAATTCCCTTTTATTTACAGCCATCGAACAGCACTGCCGGCGCGGCTACTTCATTTAGTATTTCTCCGGCATTACCCGCAGGATTAACTTTTAACACTGCTACTGGTATCATCACGGGTACGCCTACCGTTACATCAGCATTAACAAGTTATACGGTTACGGCTTCCAATGCGGCTGGAAATGTTGCTACAAATTTTTCACTGACAGTAGGCGATACACCAGATTTTAGTGCGATCGGATTATCGGGGGTATCTCCTACTGCCGTATATAGTTTGCGAAAACTGAATGCTTCCTATACAGGTCCGGCAATCCATATTCAGATAAGGGCTGCAGGTAGTGCATTTAATTCTGCCATATTAGCGAGTGGCGATATCGGCTTTGATGCAAATGGCACATTAGATACGGTAGCTATGAAAACCCTTGTAGCTTCGATGGATGCCTATATAGCTTTTTGGTATGACCAGAGTGGTAATAACAGAACCATGCAGGCTTACCCGGGAGGAGCCAATGAATACCCAAGAATTATGTCTGCTGGTATTATTCAAACTTTAAGTGGGCTACCTACACTTGATTTTAACTGGAGTGGTCGTACGGTATTATATACCAATGAGACAACCGTTACCAATGCCTTGTCTGCCCATGTAAATGGGGTGCTTTCTGCCGAACAATCTGCTACTAATGCTGCCTTATTAAGTAGTATCAGCGCTACTACAACAGGCGATGGGATGATTCTTAGAACGGGACTGAATTACACAGGCTCTGGCTTTTTAACTAATCCGGGTGGTGCAAATATAAACGGAGGTGCTTTTGCAAGTCCAGGTACAATACCGGCATTAAATACACCTTTGATAGCTACATATAGACGTGGTAGTTCACCCTCAAGTGGTTATCAAGGTACTGGTGGTATGTGGATAGGCAGACAGGCGGGTGGGGGCCATGGGTCTATGAATGGATTTCTGTCAGAACTATTTGTACTGCCTTCCATAACTGAAAATCAAAGAACTTCGCTTGAGCGAAGTCAGTCTGCTTATTATTTTGGTCAGAATATGACCAGCGTATCTACTACCAATATTTGTAGTGGTCAGACGCTGTCATACACAGCTACCGCTACTATACCGGGCACTTTTACATGGTCAAGGTCTGCCGTAGCGGGAATCAGTAATGCTGCCAGCCTGAATAATGCTTCGGCCAGTATTTCTGAAACATTGTTTAATACTACTGCTGCTCCTGTAATAGTGCCGTATACCATTACATTTACGGGTACAGCAACGGGAATAACCAGTATCTATACTTTAGAAGTAACTGTAAATCCCAAACCTAATATTACTGCGGGCACCCTGACAACCTGTAGTGGCGTGGCTTTTAATTTTACACCTACAGGTTCTATTCTACCTGCAGGTACTACCTATACCTGGACATTTCCTGCCATAACGGTTAGCTCAGGTTCAATAACAGGTGCTTCAGCACAACCAGTTGCTCAAGCAACAATAAGTCAATTGTTAACCAGTACTTCTACTTCTAATGGCACTGTCAGGTATTTTATTACGCCTGTAGCCGCAAGTTGTGCAGGCAATGGTTTTAACCTTACCGTAACGGTTCAGCCACCAGTTACCAATAACACAATTAATAATACAACTGCTACTACCTGTAATGGTGTTACTCCACCCGCTTTTACGGCCAGCACACCAATTGGAGGAACAGGTGTGTACACGTATTTATGGCAGAGCAGTACAGACGGAACAAATTTTGTTACAGCTTCAGGAACAAGTAATACGGCTACCTACGCACCTGGCGCACTCACGCAGGATATCTGGTACCGACGCATCGTAAACAGCGGTACATGTATTGCAAATACGTCAACTGCTTTTAAAATCACTGTAAGTGGTGTTCCATTGTCTGTTCGCACACAGCCTATTGATATTACTGTGTGTAATAATTCGACTACGAGTTTAATTGTAGAAGCTGCTGGCGGCTCAGGTAGTTATAATTACCAGTGGTATTTTAACAGTACTAATAGCAATACAGGTGGTACCAGTTTAGGGAACGCTTCTACGGCGCAAACTGCCAGTTATACAGTGCCCGCTTCTGCATCTGCTGGAAATCGATTTTATTATGTAGTGATTACGGATGCCATCTGTGGAATGAATATGAGTAGTAATGCTGCCACGGTAACTACCCTGGCGGCCTTATCAGTGGGTAGCCATCCTCAAGCAACCCAAACGGTTTGTAATAATGAAAGTACCACCTTAACAGCTGCTGCTGCAGGGGCAACGGGTGTTTATAGTTATCAATGGTATAGTAATTCAACAAACAGCAATACGGGAGGCACGAGTCTGGGAAGCGGTGCAGGGGCTCAAACAGCAACCTATACAGTTCCTGCCACAACAACTGCAGGGAATCGGTTTTATTATGTAGTATTTACAGATGAAACCTGTGGCGTAACCAGAAGCAGTAATACTGCCACTGTAACAACACGTGCAGCTTTAACGGTAGGTTCACAATCAACCGGTACAACAATATGTAATAATACCACTACCACTTTATCGGCTTCAGGTGCGGGAGGTACTGGTACTTATAGCTACCAGTGGTACAGTAATACAACCGGAAGCAATGTAGGTGGTACAAGCCTTGGCAGCGCATCAGGGGCACAAACCAACACTTATACCGTACCTGCAACAGTTACGGTGGGTACTCGTTATTATTATGTGGAGATAACAGATCCCACATGTGGGGTAACTGTTAAAAGCTCTGCCGTACCTGTCATTACATTAGCCACAGTGGCCTTTACTGCACAACCCATCGTTTCTCAGACAATCTGTAATAATACCAGCATAACACTGACAGTAGGAGGGATAACAGGTGGTTCTGGTAATTATGGTATACGTTGGCACACCAACAGTAGCAACACTAATACAGGCGGTACCCCAATTGCTCCTGGTAACGGCTCTGGTACGGTTACTTACACTGTTCCTGCTACCACCACAGCCGGCGACAGGTATTTTTATGCTGTGATAACAGATAATAACTGTTTGGTATCTTATATTAGTGATGCTGCAACAGTTACTACCCGCAGTGCCTTAACAGTAGGAACCCAACCCACTGCTACACAAACGATCTGCAATAACACGGGTACTACATTAACAGTAGCGGGTAATGGGGCATCGGGCAGTTACACCTACCAGTGGTTCAGCAACAACAGTAACAGCAATACCGGTGGTACCAGTTTGGGTAGCAGTTCTGGTGCTCAAACAACAACTTATAGTGTGCCTGCTACAGCAATAACGGGCGACCGTTTTTATTATGTGGTGATAACAGATGTTACCTGTGGTGTGAGTGTAAGCAGTAATCCGGCCACGGTAACTACAAGAACCCCATTAACAGTGGGTACCCAACCACTGACCCAGTTATCTTGTAACAATGTTCCGGTAACTATTACTGCAGCTGGAGCAGGCGGATCGCTGAGCTATACCTATCAATGGTTTAGTAATAGCAGTTTAAGCAATACAGGCGGAACCTCCATTTCAGGAGCCAATTCAGCTTCTTATATAATACCAGCCAGTGCTGTAGAAAGTGAACAACGGTATTTTTATGCTGTTATCACAGATGCCGTTTGTACGGTGTCTGTTCCTACACAGGCTGCCAGGGTAACTACAGGAGGCGCATTGACTATTCTCTCTCAGCCCACCTCTCAAACGCTCTGTAATAACACTGCGGTAGGAGTTACTGCATTAGTTAACGGAGGGTCATTAAGTTATACGTATCAATGGTTTAGCAACAGTACGCTGAGTAATACCGGAGGAACTGTTATTGCAGGCGCAAACGCAGCTGATTATAGTATACCCGGTACAACAACAGCAGGAGATCGTTACTACTATGCTGTTATCACTGAAAACAGTTGTGGTCAGCAATTAGTAACAAATCCTTTTACCATCACTACACGTCCTTTATTGACTGTGGGAGTAACGCCAGTTAACCAAATTATTTGTAATAATACAACCATTGATGTGCAAACATCAGGTGCCGGAGGATCAGGGGTATATATTTATCAATGGTATAGCAATACAAGTCTCAGCAATACAGGGGGCACAAATTTAGGTAGCTTACAAGGTGCTAATACAAACACTTACAGTATACCTGCTACAACTGTTGCAGGCGAGCGATATTATTATGTAGAGATCAGGGATGCAGGTTGTGATCAGTTGGTTAAGACCAATGCATTTACGATTACAACAGGGCAGGTGTTAGGTATTCAAACGCAACCTCAGTCTCAGGTAGTTTGTAATAATAGTATAGCAAACATTTCTGTATTGCCGTCTGGTGGTACAGGTCTTTATACTTATCAATGGTTCAGTAATACCGTTAACAGCAATACAGGCGGCATTAACCTTGGCAGTGGTTCGGGAGCTCAAACAAGCAATTATGCCGTGCCGGGTACCACTATTTCAGGCGATCGCTTCTATTATGTGGTTATTACAGATGCGAGTTGCGGTGCAACCATTAGAAGCGCTGCAACGAAAATAACTACCGGAATAGCTTTGTCTGTGGGCACACAGCCTGTTTCTCAAATAGTATGTAATAATACAAGTGCTGTAATTAATACAGCAGGCGCAGGCGCTTCATTAAGTTATACTTACCAGTGGTATAGCAATACCGCTAACGGTAATACAGGTGGCACTCTGATTGTTGGAGCCAACTCTTCCAGCTATACGGTACCTGCTACCCTTACTGCAGGTGATCGTTTTTATTATGCAGTGATTACAGATGCAAGTTGTGGATTACAGGTAACTACTGCAGTGGCTACCATCAATAACCGTAGTGCGTTAGTTGTAGATACACATCCTTTGTCACAAACAATATGTAATAATGTATCCGCCAATTTACCTGTAAATGTATCTGGAGGATCAGGTACCTATACTTATCAGTGGTATAGTAATACCGTTAACACGAATAGTGGAGGTACAAGTCTGGGTAGCCTATCAGGTGCCAATACTTCCATTTATACCATTCCAGCCATTACGGTATCGGGCAACCGTTATTATTATGCTGTTATTACAGATACCGAATGTGGGGTATCTGTTACGACCAATGCAGCAACCATTTTCACCAGAACTGCCTTGGCGGTTGCTACACAACCTCAATCAGTACAAACAATTATTAATAATACCACAACCAGTATAACTGTAGCTGGTGGAGGTGCAACAGGTACATATAATTATCAATGGTACCAGTCACTTTCGAGAACTAATACAGGTGGATCTATCATTGGCGGTGCTACAGGAGCAACCTTTACTGTTCCGGCAACAGCAATAGCAGGCAGTAGATATTTCTACGCAGTAATAACAGATGCAGGCTGTGGTAGTAACATATCTTCAGAGGTAGCAGAAGTTATTACCACTGGAACGCTAACCATTAGTTCACAACCCCTTTCGCAGACTGTATGTAATAATACCTCCACTACTTTGTCTGTTTTGGCAGCAGGTGGTAGCACATCATTTACCTATCAATGGTATAGCAATATTATCAACAGTACAACAGGAGCCACTTTAATTAATGGTGCAACAAATGAAAATTATACTGTACCTGCTTCTAATCTGGTAAATGACAGGTACTTCTATGTGATAGTTACAGATGCTAATTTAGGTAATACCATTACCAGTGATATTGCAAAAATCATTACCCGTTCTGGTACACCTGTAATTGTAAATACACAGCCTGCTGCAGTTAGTGCCATATGTTTAAATGGTACCGCTAGTCTGCAAGTAGGAGCTATTGGCGGTGCCTCAGGTAATTTTGTTTACCAGTGGTATAGTAATAATACAGCTTCAAATACCGGAGGTACACTAATACCTGGTCAAACCGGCACTAGTTTTTCAACCTCCCTGAATTCACTGGATACCCGTTATTACTATGCAACCGTGGCAGACCCAAGCTGTGGTACTGGGGTGCCTAGTAATGTTGCAACCGTAAATGTTAGAGCTATACCTACTGCATCTGTTACACCACTACAGCAAACAGTTTGTTTGAATGCTGGTGCTTTAACTGCAGAAGCAACGGTTACCGGTGGAGCCGGATCAGTATCCTATCAATGGTATTCCAATAGCACAAATTCAACAGTTGGTGGAACAAGTCTGGGAACAGATAATGGCGCAAGAACCTTATCGTTTGCACCATCAGCTTCTTCTCTGGGTACCATGTATTACTATATGGAAGCCAGTTTTTCTGGTAATGGTTGCGGCGTGGCAAAAAGTAATACTCACCAGGTTACAGTGAATTATGTTGCGTTGCCTTCTGATATTGTGATAACAACCCCTAACTTAAATCTTTGTAGAGGACTCTCTACTAATCTTAAGGCTTCACTGTCTGGTACCAGTACTATTCAGGAGCCTGTATTTAACTGGTATGCGGATGCGAATTTTACAATATTACTGGGTACAGGAACCGATTTTGTTACGCCGGTTTTAAATACTACAACTACTTATTATGTAAAAGTAAGTGGTAGTAATGCCTGTGAAAATCTGCCGGGTAATGGTCAGTCTCAAACAATTACAGTAACTGAGCAGGCTCCGGAAGTGGTTCTGCCAGCTAATCTTACAGTTTGTACCGGCGTAAACACTTCACAGATAATTTTTTCTTCTACTGTTTCTGGAACTACTTATACCTGGGCAAATAATAATACAGCTATAGGTCTTACAGCATCTGGTAACGGAAATATTCCTTCTTTCCTTACAGTAAACAACAATCTTACAAACAGGGTAGCTGGTATTTCTGTAACACCTTTCGCAAACGGATGTGTTGGAGTAACGAAAACTTTTACCATTACGGTTGTGCCTAATGCATTGGTGAATGATACATCATTTGTTGTTTGTAGTGGAACGCCGTTGAATTATACGCCTGTAAATGTTCCTTCAGGAAAAAAATACAGTTGGGTAGTTTCGTCAGTACCTGCAACCATAACAGGTGCTTCCGATAACCTTATACCTGCTTCTTCATTTTCGCAAACACTCTCGACTACTAGTACAACTCCTGTGAATGTAGTATATGCGGTAACACCGGATGGCTGTAGCGACAGAACTTTTACAGTAACCATAACTGTTAATCCTGTTCCGCAGATTAATAATCAATCGCTGACCAGCGCTATCTGTAATGGTGCCGGATTTACTACATCAAATTTTGCAGGTATTGTACCAGAAGGTACTTTATATACCTGGACTACACCCACATCGAATCCTTTGGGAGCCGTAACAGGAGGTAATAGCCAGTCAATACAACAGTCTGTGGTGAATGAAAATAATCTGTTTCACAGCAGGTCAGATATTGCCAATGCACTCTACCTCATTACGCCATATAGTTCTGCTGTATTTGGAGGATGCGCAGGTCAGCCATTTACTTTAACAGTACCTGTAAATCCTAAACCGGTTTTAGTAACAACCAACGCGGGTTCTATTTGTAATCGTACAGCAGCAGTTTATACTCCTTCTTCTCTTACAGCAGGCGTTTCTTATACATGGAGAAGACTGGTGCAGCCCAATATTTCAAATGAAGCGACCAGTGGTGTGAATGGTTTTTCGGAAGTGCTTCATAACACTGCAGCATTCCCTGTATTGGTTGATTATGAATATACACTCACAGCCAATGGTTGTAGTAATACGCAAATTGTTCAGGTATTGGTTAATCCAGATCCAATATTAAGTTCACCTACCAGCTTAAATGTGTGTTCAGGTGCATTGCTTAATTACACCCCATCCAGTTTAACCACCGGTACTTCCTTTGCATGGTCAAGAGCAGTAGTTACAGGTATTAAAAACATTGCAAATGCAGGCACAAGCGACATTTTTGAAGCATTGGTGAATACCACGAACGAACCTGTTGTGGTAACCTACCGCTTTACACTTACTGCCAATGGTTGTACACATAATGAAGAGGTGCGGGTTACCGTAAATCCAATACCTGGTATAGCTGATATAGCTCAACAGGCTGTTTGTAGTGGAACACCGGTGCAGGTAAACTTTACTGGTTCTCCGGTTACAGGTACTGTATATAACTGGACGAATGCCAACAGTAATATTGGATTAGCTTCTTCAGGAACCGGAAATATTTTGTTTACAACTGCCAATACATCCAATCAGTTGCAAACAGCTTCTGTTTCAGTTGTGCCCGTAGCAAACGGTTGTTCCGGACCGGCTAAGAATTTCAATATACTGGTTCAGTCACCATTGACGCTGAGTAGCAGTACAACACCACCTGCAATTTGTACTAATACTGAGTTTATCTATGTGCCAGAAAGTAATAAAGAAAATGTGTCATTTAGCTGGTCAAGAGCTGTCGTGAATGGTATTAGTAATGGAGCAGCAACCGGAAACGGAACAATCCGTGAGACATTGATCAATGACTCAAATACACCTGTTAAGGTTACTTATGAAATAACAATAACAGCGAATGGCTGCACCAGTAAGCAATTGATTTCAGTTACCGTAAATCCAGTACCTGCTATTTCGGATATTACAGATCAGGTAGTATGTAATGGATCTTCTGTAGAGATAAACCTTACTGGTTCTTCAGTTGCAGGTACTGTATATAACTGGACCAATACCAATAGTAATATAGGATTGGCTTCTTCAGGAACTGGAAATATCTTGTTTACAACTACCAATTTATCAACCCAGGTGCTCACAGGTTTCCTTTCGGTTGTACCTGTAGTAAATGGTTGCTCCGGTGTAGCGAAAACTTTCAATATTCAGGTTCTGCCAACCTTGTCTTTGAGTAGTAGTGCAACACCACCGGGTATCTGTAGTAATACAGTGTTTAGCTATCAGCCGCAAAGTATTACTGCTGGTGTTTCATTTAGCTGGTCAAGAGCGGTTGTAAATGGCATCAGCAATACAGCGGCCTCAGGAACTGGTAAAATTCAGGAAACGCTGATTAATACTACAAATGCAACTATTCAGGTTCCTTATGAAATTACGATAACTTCTGCCAATGGTTGTTCAGCCAAAAAAACGGTTATTGTAGCTGTAAGCCCAACTCCATCTGTAGCCAATGTGTCAAATAAAATATTTTGTAATAACAGTGTAGCTGTCATTAACTTCTCAGGTTCTACTGTGAATAATACCAATTACAGGTGGACAAATGACAACACAGATCTGGGTATTTTGTCTGAAGGTATAAATGATCTGTTTTTTGTTGCAACGAATACAACTAATAAACCGATTGTATCCAACCTCGTAGTAACACCTGAAGCTGGTGTTTGTAAAGGAGCACCCATCACATTTACTATAACGATTAATCCTTCATTAAAACTAAAAACTGCTACCAGCTTACCAGCAGTATGTAGTAATCAATTACTAACCTATGAGCCATTGGTTGAAGGAAATTCGAATGCTGTTATTTCCTGGGTAAGGCCATCTGTTTTTGGAATCTCAAACAGACCAGCTAGTGGTACTGGTCTGATTAGTGAAAGACTAGTGAACACAACATCATTGCCGGTTTTGGTGACGTATGTTATCACCATCGCAAACGAAGGATGTAGTTCTACGGAAAATGTATCTGTATTAATAAATCCTGCCATAAATATTACAAATGCAGGCTCTGGCTTTACAGTTTGCAGTAAAGAGGCGTTTCTTTTCTCTCCTGTTTTATCTGTGTCTGGTGCACAACTTGCATGGACAAGAGAAGCGGTACCAGGTATATCCAATACAGCAGGTTCAGGAACGGGCGATATTGGAGAAGTACTTGTAAATACTAGTTCTGTGCCTGTTGATGTATTGTATAAGTACACCATTTCTCAAAGTTCAGCATGCGTAGCTGATCAGTTTGTAAAAGTTACTGTACAACCACAACCGCAATTGATTAGTGGTAAAATTCAGGAAGTATGTAGTAATGTTTCTGTTGGATACAGTCCGGAAAGTAATCTCACGGGAACCAGTTTTACCTGGAGCCGTCCTGCTATAAGTGGAATAGCCAATAGTGCTTCTGGAGGCATAGGTGTCATTGGAGAAAGTTTAATTAACAGAACAAACCAGTCTATTGTAGTAACCTATCAAATCAATATTAACAATGCAAATGCTTGTTCTAATGTAGATTCTATTAAAGTAACAGTTAAACCCAGTCCAACGGTAAATATAATGCCTGATCAGCTGGTTTGTAAAGATGCAAGAACACAGACCATTCAGTTTACTGGTGTTCAACCCAACACTATTTTTAACTGGACAAATACGGAAACAGGTATTGGTTTGGCTGCATCCGGAACTGGAAATATTCCTTCATTCATTGCAACTAACAGCGGAGCAGTACCATTATCAGCTTCTATTGATGTAGTACCTGAATTGAATGGCTGTAAAGGAGCTTCTGTAAGTGTAATAAGGCTGACTGTAAATCCAGGTATTAGCTCACAGTTTATTGAATCAGCTCCTGTAGCGGCTTGTCCGAATGAATTAGTAGGTCCTTTGCTTGCCAGTTATCCAAACGGTGGTGATGGAGTTAATTATGCTTTTCAGTGGATGGTTTCTACTGACAGACTTAACTACACACCGATTACTGCCAGTGGAGCCAATAACAGACGATTCTTTGCCCAGCCACAAACAAAAGATACCTGGTATAAAATGATGGTAAGTTCAGGTGGATGTACTACATATACCGATTCTGTTAAAGTAAGGATGGGTGTTGCACCTGTTGTAACCGTTAGTAACAAGGACAATTATACCATCAGTATCGGTAATGCTACACAATTGATAGCCGAAGGTGCTACTTCCTATATATGGACTCCACGTTCGTATATAAGTGATGCCTTTATAGCAAATCCTATGGTGAGTCCGCTAACTGACAATTTCCGTTATATCGTTACGGGTATAAACAGTGATGGATGTACCGATACGGCTAGTGTTACCATTAAGGTTACCGAAGGGTATTCTATTACACCTAATAATATTCTTACACCTAATAATGATGGGTATAATGATTTGTGGGTAATCAAGAATATTCAACATTATGCCACTCACAGAATTTCTATATACAATGCAAACGGCAGTTTAATTAAAACACCGTGGGTAAATAATTATGTGAGTTGGGATGGTAAAAATGATGCTGGAGTAACTGCACCTGCCGGTACCTACTATTATGTAATTGATCTAGGTAGTGGTAAAGCACTCATTAAAGGTTCGCTTACCATCATCTACTAAATAACAATTTTCAAATAACCAAAACTAAGTGTATGAAATGGAGAAAAACATATTTACTGATTGCCTGGCTAATGGCAATGAACAACATTGCTACTGGTCAGACAGGCTATTTTGCATCTGGCATATTTTCCAATAAAATGCTATTTAATCCTTCTCAGGCAGGGTTAAGGGGGGCTGGTGATATTCATGTCATTTTTAAAACGGCAATGGATAATTCACAGTCAGGCTTAGCACGGGAAATGGTAGTTACTGGTGATATTCCTGTATCACAATCGGCTGGAGTAGGACTTGTTTTGCAAAATCAGACAGCAGGCTTGTTGAAACAGACTGTATTTAATTTTTGTTATGCTTACGGTATCAAATTTCGGGAAGATTTTAAACTCCGATTTGGTATTGGTGCAGGGTTTAAAAATGTACGGGCGCAAACAAATAATTCATCGCTGGAAAGCATAATTGGCGATGCAAATGATCCGGCGCTTACGGCTTACAATAGTATACCTCCTTCATTTTACAATGTATTTAGTGTCAGTGCAAATATGAAAAATATTGAACTGCAGTTAGTGGCTCCTAACCTGACAGCAGCGCTGCAAAACAAAAGTTTGCAAGGACTTGATTATGTTCAGTTTCAAGGGGGGATAAGTTATATCAAACAAATTGGTGGTGGTAATTTATTAAATGACGAGTCGAGCTTACGCGTATTTGGAGGTGCAATGATGTATAAACAATCCGGTACCCTGGCTATGGGGGGTGTTGAGTTAAATGCCAATGGTTATTTAACGGCAAATGCAATGTATAACAGCACAGGTGTAATGACCGGTGGGTTGGGAGTCATTTTAGATAAGTCGGTACAAATAGGTATCAATTATTCCATAGGTGGTTTGTATTCAAAAACAATTTATGGTGGTGCTGGAGTTGCAGAATTGCATGTCGGGTATTTATTCAAGAAGAAATAACTAAAAATAAAATCATGAAAAGGAAAGATCTGGATATTTTCAATTTTTTCTACAGCATAGGTGCTGTAGTAATTTTGATAGGGGTGATAGCAAAATTTATGGAATGGAAATTACAAGATGAATTATTGTTGTCAGGTTTAGGGGTTGAGATATTGGTATTTACTATGTCGTCAATCCAATATAAACGAGAAGAAAAGAAATATAACTGGGAACGGTTGTTTCCTGAGCTGGTAGACAATGACTCAGCTCCTTCAAGTTTGCAGGGTATACAAAAAAGTGTGGAAGAGTTGGCAGGCCGCTATTATAAAGGCATGAACGATTATGTAGAAAGATTTGAGTCGTTGAATACAGATATGATACGAGGTAGTGGTCAATACCAGGAATCGCTAAATAGTATATCAGAACATTTAGCTGAGTCTGCTAAAGCATTTAGTTCATTTAAGGAAAATGTGTCGATGGTCACAGCTTCATTTGTGGAGTTACATGCAATCAGTACAGATATTCATGAGTTGCAGGTGAATCTTCAAAAGATGGCAGCCATATCTATTATCTCAGGCGATAAGCTCAATATGTTTCAGGAACAGATGGACGCATTGAATGATGCGATATACCGATTTAATACATTGTCTTCTGGTATTATTCATCAGTTCAAACAGATAGGAGATTAACGCATGGCAGGAAAAATTAACCATAACCGATATCGGTTGATCACATTGTTGTATGTGATATTCGTCTGTTTATCAGTATTGAATATACCTTTTAGTTTGCTGGATTCTAATTTGTACCTCATCCGTACAATGGAGCAACAGGAACAAGACCGGTTGTTGCAGGTGAATTTTGCAGACAGGGTAATATCAACACACAGGGAACAATTAAAAGGCGATACAACACAATCATATTTGCGTATTAAAGACCGCATAAATGACAGTTATAAATGGGCAGATAGTTTAGACCGTTTAATACTTGATGGCTTGAAGAAAGAAGGTGGCAGTATAGAATCGGAGTTCAGCAGTAAGCGTAAAATAGGAAACCTGATGCTGAAAGATTCATTGATATACAGGTTCAGAGAAGAATTATTTGATTTGAATAAATACATATTAGCTCAACCCTATTTTCTGGATAGTTCTTATTCTAAATTGTTGCCAGTACGAGAAAATCTGGTTACACAGTCGGGTAAAGCAATTAGTTGGGAGTGGTATTTGTTTTTGCATAAACCAACAGCGATCAACTATACGCAGGTGAAACGGATTAAGCTACTACTGTTGGATCAGGCATATAATTATCAGTTGGCGGCACTGAGATCAATAGACTATTATCCCGCTTTTTATTCACGAAAAGAAAACCGTGTATTTATAGATAAGCGGGAAGAGGCGATGGAGCTCGTTGAAAATAGCCGGCTAAAGGAGCAAACGATAACACAGCGAGTTAGCACTCCATCGTCAGCCGTAAAAGAATTTGGAGAAAAGACAGACGAAAAAAGAAAAGAGTCTGACATAAATCTTAAAGAGTCATCATCAAAAGAGAACCTCGAACAAATATATCAGGCAATATTTTCCTCTTTGCAAACAGAAAACTTATACGTGGGGATACGTAATGTGATATTAAAAAATATGTCGCCCATGTTACAGAGTCAGGTCTCAGTTAGTATGAGTCCTCAGACTGATTTGCAACAATCAGGCGATGACTATACGGTTCTGTTCAGTCGTTCGGGAGACTATCGACTATCGTTCACAGACAAACGTGAAGGACCAACTAATGGAAAACTGTTATTTGAGAAACGGATACATGCATCCTTATTGCCTAGCCCGATCATAAGGTTGAACACAGAGAGCAGTGCAAAAGATATACTGAGTGTACGTGACTTGTTTTCATTGAATCGTTTGGTGGCTACAATGGATATAGCAGGGCAGTCATCTTTTCCTGGTCGGGTCAATGGATTCAGGCTGACACGAATAGCGAAGAGTGGCGAGCAGCAAACAGCATACAATTATGGAGAAGTATTCAGAGGTCAGGTGCAGGAAATGCTGAGCAGCCTTAAGAAAGGAGATATAGTATTTTTTGACAACATTACAATATCACTGGCAGATGGTACAACCCGTACGCCCAACCCAATATTGTATAAAATAGTGGAATGATATGA
Source organism: Chitinophaga pinensis (assembly GCA_943372605.1). Lineage (GTDB taxonomy): Bacteria > Bacteroidota > Bacteroidia > Chitinophagales > Chitinophagaceae > Sediminibacterium > Sediminibacterium pinensis_H. The sequence goes on from CALRZI010000006.1 coordinate 77,119, forward strand.
GATTAATACGATTATACTTGTTAGTAGCAATAGCTATGCTGTGTGTATCAGATACATCAGGTCAGGATACTTTACGAGGTAGTTATAATGTGCTGCGATTACGTGCCGGTGTATTTTATGCAACCGGAACCGTTACAGTACGTGATAGTCTGATTATAGAACCCGGAACACGGGTATATCTGGGTTCAGGTGTATCGGTGCTTGCAGAAGGCGCAGTTCGGATGGAAGGGAATACAGGTAGCATAATAGAACTGCTGAGTATTCCCGGACAAAGTGGTCAGGGACTTGTGATCATTGGTCAGCATAAAGCTGATGTGATAATCAGGAACTGTAGTTTTAGCAACCTGATGTTGCCACTCGATTTTGAATATGGCTGGAGCAGAGGCAGAGCGGAAGTTACAAACAATGAGTTTATTCGCAATGCTGGTCCAGTTGCGGTGCTACAGGTATTGAATACCGGAAATCCTTTATCAGGAGACACAACAGAATGCGAGATGTTAATTCGTGGTAATCTGTTTGCAGAGAACAGATCACCCGTATACATTCAGGATTTTATGAATGAGCAATTACGGCTAAGAATAGAAGATAATGCGTTTGTGAGCAACCGTATACAAGAGTATGGCAAATACACATTTTCTAGCAATATACTCTTTGGTCGGATGGATAAATTGTATCGTAAAAATCCGCCGGTAATAAATGGTAATAGCTTTGTAAATAACTATTTGTGGGATAATGCTTCAGATAGTATGGTTCATCATGCGAATATAGGTGTGTATGGAAGTATGGATAGTGTTCGGATAACTGATAACTATTTCGGAGGAATAGATGAAAGCATCAGAAGACAGGGAATCTATGATTATCTGGTGAATTATACATCACCTAAACTCTTGACTGAATCAAATGCATTATTCCCTTCTGATCGAGTGCCACCACATGTGTATAGCAGTTGTCGTTTACCAGCTCGTGAGCAGCAAAGGGCAAATTATCGTATACGAGACGGTCAATGGCGTCTGGTAATAGATAGTATAGGAACAGATATCGATGATAATTTTGACTTGAGTAAAGGAATGCAAGTATTGAAATTATTGGTAAACCGAAGGGTAGATGTATCTCAAATAAAAGTATTGTACTCATATATGTCAGATTCGCTAAAAACAGTAGATACTGTATTCAATTGTAAAGTGGAACTGGAGCGAAATAAAGATATACTGGTGGAGTTTGGCTATCGTCAGGACAGTATGTTAAGGCGGCATAATGGTTATTTATTGATAAAAGGGCTAACCGGTGAAAACGGAGAATATGTTCCCGAATTGAGTATAGGGTATTTGCATTACCTAGCATTATATCGTGAAGCAAAGGTATTGGCAGAACTGCGCAAAAAGCGAACAGAGTTAAAAGACAGCATAAATCAGGTAAAACTAAAACCTGAATTAAAACTAAGCCAGGAACGATATAAAAAAACCTATGAGATTGGCTTTATGGGTGGATATGCTTTATATTATGGAACACTATCGAACCGATCCTTATTCAAAAATGACTTTAACGGAGGTCTCGGTGTAGAATTTCGTTATGCGATGAAAAATAATATTTCTGTAAGTGTAGGGGTGATGCGAATTAAGTTGACTGGGTCAGACCTGCGTTCAGATGATCCTTTGAAGATAGCGCGGGGAATGTCATTTGTTACACCTGTAACGGCTATTAGTGCACAAGTGGAATATAGTTTATATGATACTCGCTATTATTACCGTCAAGGGCGTAAGCTGAATGCTTCAATCGGATTTGGATTTGATTATATCAGTTTTAATCCAAAGGGAGAATATTTAGGTACGCTCCACGATTTACAACCGATTGGTACGGGTGGGCAGCGGTTAAGTGGTGCTACCAATGCCCCATATGCTTTAAAAAGTTTTGGAGCACCTATAACAGTAAAATTGCGCTATACTATCAACAGGAAGGTAGTATATTCCTTATTCGCCAGTTATCACATGACTTTTACAGATTATCTGGATGATGTTGGTGCTGATCCGTATCCGGACCCCATATCAATTGCCACAGCCAATCCATCAAATCCGGAGGCGGCAGCCTATTTTAGTAATCCAACCAAAAGAATAGTGAATAAAGGACAGTTACGTTCAGGCGCCAGCGGAGGAGCAGATGGTTTTTTCACGTTAGGGTTCGTATTGGCTTATCATTTTTGAAATTAAATATCCAAAACCCGGCAAATTTAATGGCGTCAGGTTAGTAATCTGATATGTGTAAAAAAGGATGAAATACATAATTATAGACAGCAATACCAGACTTGGGTAAGTAGATTAAATCTGTCAATGATAACATGCTTTATCAACAACTTTTAACTCTGGTTCAATCCATAGCATCAGGTACAGTTCTATAAAAGGAACTGTGCCTGCATTGTAATTAATTTATTATAATCTGGAAATGCGCTAGAGCAATAAATACATTCGGATGACAAAACATAAAACAGAGGCGAATTAAATTATTCCGTATGCTTTGGCAAGAGAAACCAACTCAACGACACTGCTTTTGGTTATGCCTAATTTTTCATAAGCTTTACCTTTATAGGTAGATACTGTGGAGACATTGATACCCAGCGATTCAGCAATTTCAGCAATTGTTTGACCTTTCAGAAGCTCTCTGACTACCTGAAATTCTCTTTCACTGAGTTCTTCAAATGGATTAGCCCCTTTATTAGTAACAAATGTAGTCAGTAATGATTCTTTGAGGGCATCACTCATATAAATGCCTTTTGCTATAACTGTTCTTACAGCTTTAATTATAATAGCATTGTCTGCTGCCTTATTCACATATCCGTTGATTCCTAATTTGAACATTCTGCCTGCAAAACTTAATTCATCATTCATCGTTAGTACCAGCACAGGAGTGTCAGGCTGATTTTTTTTGATGAATTGTAATAATCTGAAAGGATCAGTATCAGGCATATTAATATCCATCAGAATCAGATGATACTTCTTGTTGATGAGAAACTTATAAGATTGCTTTTCATTTGAGGCCTCATCAAAAGAGCAATTGGAGTACTCTGAAAGTAGTAAAACTACCATTCCTGCCCTTATCATACTGTGATCATCAATGAGTAAAAAATTATACATTAGGCTACCAAGATGAAGTTTAAGTAAGAATAATAGTTGAAGATAAATAAAATTTGATAGGTAAAATTAAAGATGCCTTAAATCCTTTTTTGCAATCGTTTTCGGAAAAAGAGAATTCATGAGCGATTAGTTTACTGTAATGAATAGAAAGTAAATAGCGAAGCAGGTCAACTGAAATGATGATATACGTTGTCTCTTGATCAGAAAATTCTTCATATATATATTAAAAGTACAACGTCAGTTTAATGGCTTTTTAATCTTGCAAGCTGCATTTGAGGCGAATAGTTTATATATTACTGAAGTATGATCAAATTTATAATCGTAAAAGTAGATTGAAAGAATCGATCAAATACGGCTATAGTTTTACAGTTTCAGAAGAAAGTAAACCTCTGTAAAAAGAACAAATGCTTTAATAATTACATTTTGAATCCCCCTCAAGTAGTTGGCAAAAAGAATGGCTTGCTGATGTTGCGATAGGGAAGCATCATCCCTCCATAAATAATTTACTACAAAAAAAGGTTGCCATTATGCAACCTTTTTTGTGGAGAATATCGGGGTCGAACCGACGACCTCTTGCATGCCATGCAAGCGCTCTAGCCAACTGAGCTAATTCCCCATGAAAGACTGCAAATGTAGGGGCTGTCAGTATTCCTCCCAAAAAAACCTCTCAGGTAAATTTAGCATTAAGGAACGATTAGTAAATAAAGCCCTAATCAAATTCAATTGTGGCGGCATTCTTCAATGGTTTTCAACACATCGTGTATAATAGTTCCACCATCTCTCACCATACCATACTACTTTAGAACCCGGATTTGGTTCCCGCTTTGCGGGATTAAAAGGGAATCCCGTGTAATTCGGGAACTATCCCCGTAGCTGTTAGCTTCATTAACCTGTTTCATCTACATGTCACTGTTCCGATACAACGGAACGGGAAGGCAGACAACAGGGAAGTAAGTCAGAAGACCTGCCAACATCAAAATTTAATTAGTAACGTAAGCTTTCGGAGGAAAAGCCGGTACTGAAATGACTGTTGCACATTGTGTACTTTTTTTCAGCTATCAGTATTTGCACTGCCGTGAGCATACACATAAAAAGTATGCTATGGAACCTAACAATGAAATTCTCCTGAGGGAGAACAAGGATCGTTTTGTGATCCTGCCGATCAATTATCCTGCTATCTGGGAGCAGTACAAGAGACATGAAGCCAGTTTCTGGACAGCAGAAGAAATTGATCTCAGCAATGACCTTAAAGACTGGGCATCTTTAAATGACGGAGAACGTCATTTTATCAGTCATGTACTTGCTTTTTTTGCAGCCAGTGATGGTATTGTCAATGAAAACCTAGCCGTTAACTTCATGAGTGAAGTACAATTGCCCGAAGCCCGCTGTTTTTATGGGTTTCAGATTATGATGGAAAATATTCACAGCGAAACATATGCTTTGCTGATTGATACATATGTAAAGGATCCGGTAGAAAAAGATAAACTCTTTCATGCCATTGAAACGGTGCCTGCTGTAAAAAAGAAAGCAGAATGGGCGCTTCGCTGGATTGATAATGGAAACTTTGCCGAACGTCTTGTTGCATTTGCAGCAGTGGAAGGTATTTTCTTCAGTGGCAGTTTCTGTTCCATCTTCTGGTTAAAAAAACGTGGCCTGATGCCGGGTTTGACTTTTAGTAATGAACTGATCAGTAGAGATGAAGGTTTGCATTGTGAATTTGCGTGTCTGTTGTACAGTATGCTGCAAAACAAACTCACACAGGAAGAAGTATATGCCATCATTACCGATGCAGTTACCATCGAAAAACAGTTTATCACAGAAGCACTTCCGGTTAACCTGATAGGTATGAATGCGCAGTTGATGCAGCAATACATTGAATTTGTAGCCGATCGTTGGATCAGTGAACTGGGTTATCAGAAACTATATCATACCAATAATCCTTTCGACTTTATGGAAATGATATCACTTCAGGGAAAGACCAACTTTTTTGAGAAACGTGTAGGAGACTATCAGAAAGCAGGAGTTATGAGTGGTAAAGACAACCAGGTTTTTTCTACTGAAGAAGATTTTTAAAGTATTTCATTCATCATTCTTAAAAAACTAATCTATGTATGTTATAAAAAGAAACGGGAAAAAAGAGTCCGTAAAATTTGATAAGGTAACAGCGCGTATCGAAAAACTATCCTACAGCCTGAGCCCTATTGTAAATGTGATTGATGTGGCAAAAAAAACCATTGAAGGTATTTACGAGGGTGTGGCCACTACCGATCTTGACAACCTTGCTGCTGAAACAGCAGCATCATTAACCATCACACATCCTGATTATGCAATTCTGGCGTCACGTATTGCGGTGAGTAATCTTCACAAGAACACAGTAAAATCGTTTTCGGCAACCATGCGAAAATTGTATCACTATACAGATGAAGCAACCGGTAAAAAACTTCCGCTTATTGCTGATGATGTAATGCAGGTGATTGAAGATAATGCAGACCTGTTAGACAGTACCATTATTTACGACAGAGACTACGCTTTTGACTATTTCGGTTTTAAAACACTGGAGAAATCATACCTGCTACGCATCAATGGAAAAATTGCAGAACGTCCGCAGCATATGTATATGCGTGTAGCCGTGGGTATTCATAAGCAAGATATTGAATCGGTAATTAAAACCTATCATTTGATGAGTGAACGCTGGTTCACCCATGCAACACCTACATTGTTTAATGCAGGAACGCCGAAGCCACAGATGAGTAGTTGTTTCCTGCTCACCATGAAAGAAGATAGTATTGATGGTATTTATGATACCCTCAAACAAACCGCAAAAATTTCGCAAAGTGCAGGAGGTATAGGCCTGTCTATTCACAATATAAGAGCAACAGGCAGTTATATTGGCGGCACCAACGGAACCAGCAATGGAATCATTCCCATGTTAAGGGTGTTTAACGATACGGCACGATATGTGGATCAGGGTGGTGGTAAACGTAAAGGCGCATTTGCCATTTACCTGGAACCCTGGCATGCAGATATTTTTGAGTTTCTGGATCTGCGAAAAAACCATGGTAAAGAAGAACTGCGTGCCCGCGATTTATTTTTTGCCCTATGGATATCAGACCTTTTTATGAAACGTGTAGAAGCCAATGAAGAGTGGAGTTTGTTTTGTCCGAATGAAGCGCCCGGTTTAAGCAATTGTTGGGGAGAAGCATTTGATCAGTTATACATGAAATATGAAACAGAGGGCAAGGCAAGAAGAACAGTAAAGGCGCAGGAACTCTGGTTTAAAATTCTGGAGTCGCAGATTGAAACAGGAACACCTTATATGCTGTATAAAGATGCAGCCAACAGCAAAAGCAACCAGCAGAATATCGGCACTATTAAAAGCAGTAATCTTTGTACAGAAATTCTGGAATACACATCTCCCGAAGAAGTGGCGGTTTGTAACCTGGCATCTATTGCATTGCCAAGGTTTATAACAGATGGAAAATTTGATCATCAGAAACTATACGAAGTCACTTATCAGGTAACCAAAAACCTCAATGCGGTTATTGATGGAAATTATTATCCGGTGGAAGAAGCAAAATATTCCAATATGCGGCATCGTCCTATCGGGCTTGGTGTACAGGGATTGGCGGATGTATTTATTATGCTTCGTCTTCCCTTTGAAAGTGATCTGGCAAGACTGTTGAACAAAAACATTTTTGAGACCATCTATTTTGCTGCAATGACGGCCAGCAAGGATCTGGCAAAAGAGCAGGGTGCTTATGAAACATTTGCAGGCTCTCCATTGTCAAAAGGTATTTTTCAGTTTGATATGTGGAACGAAACGCCCAGCGATCGCTGGGATTGGGAAAGCCTTCGCAAAGAAGTAATGCAATATGGTGTTCGTAATTCATTATTGGTAGCGCCCATGCCAACCGCATCAACTTCGCAGATATTTGGAAACAATGAGTGTTTTGAACCCTACACATCCAATATCTATACACGCAGGGTGTTGAGTGGTGAGTTTATCATAGTAAACAAACACCTGCTTAAAGACCTTGTTCAGCTCGGTTTGTGGAACAATAACATGAAGAATAAAATAGTTGCAGCAAATGGATCCATTCAGCATATTGAGGAAATACCAGCAGAGATAAAAGAATTGTATAAAACAGTGTGGGAGATTAAGCAACGCAGTATTATTGATATGGCAGCAGACAGAGGAGCTTATATATGTCAGTCGCAATCATTGAACCTATTTATCGATAATCCAACCATTTCAAAACTCACATCCATGCATTTTTATGGATGGAAAAAAGGATTAAAAACAGGTATGTATTATTTGCGCACACAGGCAGCAACACAAGCAGTTCAGTTTACAGTTGATAAACAAAAAGAAACTGAAATAGATGATCGTACTATATCTGTTACAAGCAAGCCTGAACTAACTGGTAGTAATGTTGAACCGACTTCAATTGATGGGCCAGCCTGTTCTATGCAGGATGGGTGTATTAGTTGTGGATCATAAGTGAAAGGAATATATCTTGTTATATTTGAAACAAATGCGTTTATGAAATACATATCAGTACTATCCTGTTTTTTATTGTTCAGTTTTTCATACCCGTTTCAGCAAAATCTAACAGGAGCTGTTGAAATAGATGCTAAGGATACGATTCCGGTAATATTACCAGCGGTTTTTTCAGATGATTATGGAATCAAATACACCATCAGTGATTCTCTATGGGTGCAACACCCTTCATCGAAGTATCATGTTTTACGCTGGGATAAGGAGAAACAATACATCATTGCGAAAAATGGTACTCAAAACAAATCAGATGCAGGGCTTTATACAAGAATTGATTATATGAAGTTTAACGGAATGGAACCCTACACATGGGGATTCTGTTTAAGTGTATATAATGCTGCCACTGATTCAATAGCTGAATTCGGTCCAAATAAAACAGACAGGGTCAATCCACGAAAAGGTTGTAATGGGTTCCCATTTTCAAGGATGAAAAAATCAGAGTAGAAAGACCAGTAAATGAAATGAAGCAAAAAACATGCAGTCACAAGCTGCATGTTTTTTTTGTTAGGTAGGGTCTGAGAAGATTTCTCCTTGTCTTGTTAAAATATTGTTAATCGGCGACTCTCTACCCAACGCTTTTTAATTACTGAGGGGTATTAATAGTAATCAAGTAATTAAAAAGCAAGCAATGAAACAGAAATTTAGCACGAGCGTATCGATGGTCATCATGATGGTCGCTTTACTCCTTTCTTGTACAAAAAAGGATATACAGGCGCCAGTTATCCAGCCAAACCCACCTCAACAGGGTGGTGGACAGCAACAGCCGCAGAACCTGACAATAAAAGTGCAGGCCATTATCAAGATCGGAGAAATTGTTTACGACAATATCCCCGCAAATTTTACACTCACCAGTTACGATAGTAACATGCAACCACATATGCTTTCTGTAAACCTGAAGCCCGGTGTGAATGAATTAATGATACCCGCAAACCACCTGCGCTACCGCTTACAGATAAAGCAGTGGAACCAGGCAGATGAAATGACTTTAGAGCGAAGCGATGTTCAGGAAAATATTATTTACACACTCGGTGGTGCAAGAGCAGCCAAGAAACTGAAGTATGAAATCAGTTCTGTTTTGGTGAATGGCATTTACCGGGCCGATAGCAAAACTGAATACCAGTATGATGCGCAGGGTAAACTGGTAAAAGTAGTATTGCTTAAAAAGAGAACCAATGGCGATATCTATACAGCACTCGCAGAATCACTAACTTATCAGAATGAAAAAGTAGCTGCCATTTCCAGGACCGATGAAACAGGTACTGAAATCAGTAAGTTGTATATCAGTTATGATCAACAAGGGAAAATAAAATCCCTAAAACAAATAAATGCCACCGGAGAAATTAATGCTGATGTTGCCTATTCAATTACAGCAGCAGGTGTTGAAACAAGGCTAAAGCATGTTAATAGCGGCAACAATATTGTTACAGATTATTACATGCTGTCTTACAAAGGTAACCAAGTTAAAAGATCATACATGGCATCTAATAATATCAACGAGTGGTCTGAGTATGGGTATGATGCAAATATTAATCCATATATCCATATGAACTGGCCCGATATAGTAATGTCGCGTAACTCAAAGAACAATATTAGCTGGACTGGTAAAGAATATTATTCAGGTAATATCACACTTGATCCTGTGCGTTACAACTACGCTTACGATGGAGACGGCTATCCCGTAAGTCTCGTAAAAGAATTCAGATCTGCCCAGAATGGCAGTATTTTAAACACTACAAAGACCACTTATCACTATTAATAACCCATGAACAGGGAAAGAATTCCCTGTTCATATCTGTCTTGATAATTTTGCAAACTCAAAAAAATGAAAACATATATAACCACATTAGCTGGCCTGATTTTAATGACGTCCTGTACTGCAGTTAAAATAGCTGTACCCGAACAATTCAGTTCACAGGCTACTGCCATGAAAGTAGAAGGGTTGAACGGATGGAAGTTCAATGAACAACTCAGTTTTGGAAACTATGTTACTTCATCTGTAAAAAGAGGATGGGATATTTCCAATGGAAGCCGTTTCTCAAGGTTTAGTCTGAAAGCAGAAGATATAATACTCAGCGGATTCAATATCCATTCTGACAGAGAGCGATACAATGAAAAGAATCGTTTTCAGTATTCCATCCAGGATGCAAGCCTGGTAACAGAAGTGCTGGCACAGGAACGTTTTTCTGAAAGCCAGATTGTGTACAAATCGAATATGGACTGGTTGAATAATCTAAAGAGAACCGATAAGTATGAGTATGCTTTTTCAGCAACGATTATTCCTTTGAATTTTAATAAAGGAGAAGTATGGTCACTTATTATGTTAAATGCATTTGATGCGAAAAAAACAAAGCAAAATGCTTTCGAGCGTCCGCAGACAAAAGACTTGGGTTATGTAACGAATGGAAAAGAACAAATAGAAATAAAACCCTTATTTCTTACGAAACGTGTAACGGCATCAGGAAAAGAAGGTAAAGTGTGGGGTGGACCACTGCACACCGGTTATGAATTACGCTGGGATGATGGGGTAGTATGCCTGGTAGATATTATGGATAACAAAGTATGGATCGTGAATGACCTTGATCCAAAAGAAAAAATGATTCTCTCAGCGGTTGCTTCAGCTATCCTTTTAAAAAGGAAACAGGATGTTTATACTGAGCGGGCTGATGGTATATAGTTTATGGTATATGGCAAATAGTATATAGTTAATAGTATGTAGTAAGATTGAATGATAGAAGTTGGCTACGATACAGAATTATTGGTGCGCGATTGTATCGCAAACAAAAGAAATGCACAGGAAACACTGTATCGGGAGTTTTATGCATTTGCCATGCAGATTGCCCTTAGGTACTCGCGCGATGAGTCTGACGCAGCCGATATTCTAAGTAATGCCTTTGTAAAAATCTTCAAATACATTCATCATTTCGATTCTAAAAAAGGGTCTCTTCACGGCTGGATCAAAAAAATAGTTGTCAACGAAGGACTTGACCAGATTAAATCAAGAGAGCGATTTAGTGAAAATGTGGAACTGGAAACGGTGGAAGAACCATTCATTGATAACCGAGCCCTCCAAAAAATGGGTGTGGATGAGTTGATGGAACTGATCCAGAAATTACCGCCCGCCACACATGCCGTATTTGTGTTGTATGCTGTAGAGGGCTGTACCCACAGAGAAATTGCTGAACAGTTACAGATCAGTGAGGGTACATCGAAATGGCACCTGAGTGAAGCCAGAAAAAAATTACAACAAGCACTATTAAAAACATGAATCATTTAACCACATACGAGCAACTGGTTGCAAATAAACTGCAGCAACTGCCTGTTCCCGATATGGCCGATGCCATTTGGGTGAGAATTGAGCAGCAACTCGATGTGGAAATGCCTGTAGGCAAGCCAGGCGATTATAATAACGGAAACAGTTCATTACCAGGTTTTCAGTTTCCGGGTAATATTATCTTTTACATCTTTTTTGCTGCATTGGTAAGCATTGTTTTCTATCTCAATCGGCCCGGGCAGTATACAGAAACCTCAGTTGAACCTTCATCAAAAACAACAACTGTTCCAACTGCTGATGATCGCAGTCAAAAAAAATATGCATCACCGCTAAAACAAGGTGAAACTATTTATACAGATAAGGCGGATCTTTCTGTTGATCCTGTAGAAGAGGATATTGTAACTGAAAAAGAACAGCCGTTCATAATAAATCAGACTGTTGAAGAGAAAGAAAATGAGGTAGTAAAAAAACAGGAAGTACCCCCGTTGATTGAAGCAGTTCAGAAAAAAACAACAGCTCCGGTACAGGATTCTATTCCAAAGAAAACAAGGGGTGTAAAAGGAATTACATCTAATGATTACCGCATTGCGCCAGTGCGGAAAGATAGTTTATAGCAAAGCTGCCGGATAATTGGATCTATGAATTATCTTAGATTGCTATGGATAATAAACTGTCTGCTTTTTTTAATGGGTTCTACCTCAACTATTGGAATGATCAATGTCATCCCGTAATCAGGCAATTCGTAGAAATACATCTTTCTTTTTTAGCCAATTCAGGAGAATGGACAGCTTATTTCGCTGAAGCACCTGATGAAACATTGATTGAACAGAAACCTGTAAGCATTTCTTTTAAAGAACATCCAAACTGGAAAAGTCATTATGAAGAAGTATGCTTTGCGGCATTGTTAAAAATGGTTCAGGGAAAATGTATTGGTCTGTATGCTGTACAACTTGTTTTTTCTTATCCCACAGAGCAATCTTTACATCAGGCGGTTGATGGGCTGATATCTTTTTGTAAGCAGAAAGACCCGTCATTAACAATACGAAAAACAAAAAATGCACTCTCCATTCATGCAACAGAAGGGACTGAGGCACATTTTAAAACAGCTTATCACGCCCCTACTCAAAAACAAAGACTTTTCTTTTGTACCGTGCCGTTCTTTTTTGAATACGATTGATTATTTCTTAATCTTAGTCATCCTGAAAAATAAATATCTTCCTGTTTCAATTTGCTTTTATGAATAGAAAACATCTTTTGCTTATTCTTCTTGCATTTCAGTTATATACTGTGAATGCGCAGACACTGATTACAGGTACGTTTAATGTTCGGCTAGAAACATCAAGAGATACCGGCAACCTGTGGACTGACAGGAAAGTATATGTAGCCAATCTGGTACGTTTTCATGGGTTCGATCTTTTTGGTACACAGGAAGGATTCAAAAACCAGCTTGATGATATTCAACAGCAATTGCCAGAATATGATCGATACGGTCTCGGTAGAGATGATGGCCAGGCAAAAGGCGAGCATTCTGCCATCTTTTATAAAAAGGACAGGTTCGCTTTACTAAAGAGTGGAGATTTCTGGTTGTCTGAAACACCAGAAAAACCAGGCTTTGGATGGGATGCGCGTATTAATCGCATTTGTTCCTGGGTTCAGTTAAAAGAAAAGAAAACAGGAAAAATGTTTTATTGTTTTAATGTGCATTACGATCATCAGGCAATGATTGCGAGAAGAGAGAGCAGTAAGCTGTTATTGGCAAAAATAAAATTGATTGCAGGAGATCATCCAGTAGTATTAACTGGTGATTTTAACGGCAACCATGCTGCGGAATGGTATCAGTTAATTGCCAACTCGGGAGTATTAAGAGATACGTACAAAAAAGTACAATACCCGTATGTAAACAATGGTACTTTTCAAAACTTCGGGCGTAACTATACAAAAAGTGACATCATTGACCACATTTTTGTTACCCGGCATTTTTCTGTGAAAAGATGGGGTGTTTTAACCGACTCTTATAATGGCAAGTTCCCATCTGATCATTTTCCGGTGCTGGCTGAAATTCAGTTAGGGAAATAATTGGCACCTTTTCCTGTAAGAAATAAGGTTTTGCCCCTACTAATAAGTAAATTAGAAGCAGGTACCTGTTGGTACCTGCTTAAACATAAAACTGCTTACTATGAACTTTCTAATTGATTATGGCTGGATCATCGTAGTCATACTGTTTGCATTTCTTTCGCTTGTAACAGTGAATCAGGGTACCATCGATGTAATTACCATGTTTGGTAAATACAGAAGAATACTCCGTCCGGGGTTGAACCTTAAAATACCTATTCTCGAACAGGTGTTTAAAACAGTAAGTATACAAAATCGCTCAGTAGAACTGGAGTTCCAGGCAGTAACAATTGATCAGGCCAATGTGAATTTTAAAAGTATGTTGTTGTATTCTGTCATCAATCAGGATGAAGAGACCATCAAAAATGTTGCGTTTAAGTTTATCAGTGATAAAGATTTGATGCAGGCACTCATCAGAACAGTAGAGGGTAGCATTCGTTCTTATGTAGCCACCAAAAGACAGGCTGAAATATTATTGCTGCGTAGAGAAATTGTGGAATTTGTAAAAGAACAGATTGACATATCACTGGAAGAGTGGGGTTATCATTTACAGGATCTCCAGATCAATGATATTACGTTTGATGCACGTATCATGGAAAGTATGAGTAAAGTGGTAGCCAGTAATAACCTGAAAGCCGCAGCTGAAAATGAAGGACAGGCCTTACTCATCACCAAAACCAAAGCAGCGGAAGCGGAAGGTAATGCGATAAAAATTGCTGCAGAAGCCGAGCGTGAGGCAGCAAGACTGCGAGGTCAGGGTGTGGCATTGTTCCGCCAGGAAGTAGCAAGGGGTATGAGTCAGGCGGCGGAACAAATGAAACAGGCCAATCTCGATACCAATGTAATCCTGTTCAGTATGTGGACAGAAGCGGTGAAGAATTTCGCAGAATATGGAAAGGGCAATGTTATCTTTCTTGATGGCAGCGCACAGGGTATGGACAGAACCATGCAACAAATTATGGCCATGATGAAGGCTAAAGAAGTGAATACATAGTCGATAGCTTATAGTCAATGGTCCATAGTTAATCACCTTAACTATGGACCATTGACTATAAGCCAGTGTTAATAGCTCGTGAAAGCGGCATGATTATGTGCAAAAGCTTTCCTAAAAAGCACTCCCTGGGTAATTTTATTCACATGCACACCTTTCTTTTGCGTTAGGGTCTAATTTTAACCTAACCCAAATTACCCGTATGTTTCAATTATTGCAAACAGATACTTTACAACAGGTAGCAGGTTCTGTTGCCGCTGCCGCCGAAAAAATTTCGATGTGGGACCTGCTTCAGAAAGGTGGCTGGATCATGTATCCTTTGTATGCATTGCTGGTGGCGGCCATCTTTGTATTTGTAGAAAGATTGATGGCCATTCGCAAAGCTTCCCGTATTGAGCCTAATTTCATGAATATGATCCGCGACAATATCATGTCGGGTAATGTACAGGCGGCGAGAAATCTCGCCAAGAATACCAATAACCCTGTTGCAAGAATGATCGACAAAGGCATACAGCGTATTGGTAAACCACTTGATGCCATTGAAAAGAGTATGGAGAATGTGGGCAAGCTGGAAATGTACAGCATGGAAAGAAACCTTAATATTCTTTCACTGATTGCCGGTATTGCACCAATGTTTGGGTTCTTGGGTACCATTGTGGGTATGGTGCAATTGTTTTACGGAATCGCTTCAACTGGCGAATACACGCTGAATACCATTGCAGGTGGTATCTACACCAAAATGATTACTTCAGCAACGGGTCTCATCATTGGATTGATTGCATATGTAGGTCATAATTTCCTGAGTACACAGATCGATAAAACGGCCAATAAAATGGAAGCTGCCAGTTCAGAATTCATTGATATTCTTCAGGAACCAACCCGTTAATCCGGTAACTACTGTAAACAGATTGTATGAACATCAGAAAGAGATTAAGAACACACCCCGAAATGCATACAGGAGCGTTGAACGACATCCTGTTCATTCTGTTATTATTCTTTCTCATTGTTTCTACACTCGCCAACCCCAATGTAATCAAGGTTTCAAACCCTAAAGCAAAAAGCGATACCCGTGCCAAGCAAACGGTTGTCATTACGGTGGATAAGGATCAGAATCTCTATATCGGCTCACAGCGCACTACACTTGAACAATTAGAACCCGAATTGAAAGCCTACCTGTCGAAAGAAACAGAAAAACCATCTGTGGTGATCAATGGAGACAGTACTTCTCATTTAGGTACTGCTATTAAAGTAATGCAGGTGATCAAAAAACTTGGTGCAACTCCTGTTATGGCTGTAGATAATTCAGGGCAATAATATTTCAGGTCTATTTAACTCTGCAATCATCATCCTGTCATTTCCATGTAGGTCTTGTATGACAGAAGCTGAGTAGTGGTGTGTTTCCATAAAAGCATCAGACACGGCATTCCCCAGGCTTTGGTTAATCTCAAGAAAAATAAATCCACGCTCATTGAGATGAGTTGCTCCAAATGCAGCAATCTTTTTGTAAAAAATTACCGGGTCATCATCCGGTACAAATAGCGCCATATGTGGTTCGAAGTCTAATACATGTTTGGCCATTGTTGCGCTTTCAGAAATTTTAATATACGGAGGGTTGCTCACAATCACATCAAATTTCCCCAGCGACGACCAGTTGTGTTCATCCAGAAAATCCATTTGAACAAAATCAATTTCAACCTCATGTAGTTTTGCATTTTCTTTTGCAACCTCTATTGCGCCGGCACTCAGGTCAATAGACTGAACGTTCCAAAGCGGAAACTTTTTTTTGAGTGCAATGGGAATACAACCTGATCCGGTTCCTATATCGAGTATAGATATTGGTTTGTAATAAACAACTCTTTTCATCAAGTCAACCAATTCCTCAGTCTCGGGTCTGGGAATCAAAGTGTGTTCATTCACCAGAAAACGCAAACCTGCAAACCATGCTTCCCCCAATACATATTGAACAGGCTTGCCAGAAGCCAATTCATTACCATAGCGTGTGACTTGGTTAACTTGTTCGTTTGAAAGTTCCTGTTGCTTATTAATGGCTCTTTCAGTTCTGCTCATGCCAGTAATATGCTCCAATACCATATGGGTAATCTGCTCAGCCTCTCTGTTGTCGTACAGTAGAACGAGGTTTTGTAACAAATGGTCTTTGGCCTGTAAAAGAGTCATGCTGCAATGTTAAGCAGCATTTGGCTATTTTTGCCCATTCACATGGCTGATTTTCATGAAGTATATATGCGCCGTTGCCTTGAGCTGGCCCGATTGGGAGCCGGCTTTGTTGCGCCAAATCCTATGGTTGGGGCCGTATTGGTGTATGAAAACAGAATCATTGGAGAAGGCTGGCACAGGCAATATGGCGGTCCGCATGCGGAAGTAAATTGTATCAATAGTGTTGCTAATGCAGATCATGCGTTGATTCCTTTCGCTACCTTATATGTTTCGCTGGAACCATGTGCACATTATGGTAAAACACCACCCTGTTCAAAACTGATTATCGAGCAGGAGATTAAAAAAGTAGTGGTTGGTTGCAGAGATCCTTTTGAAGCAGTGAATGGAAAAGGTATCGAACAATTGCAACATGCAGGAGTGGAAGTTATTGTAAATGTGTTGGAAAAAGAATGCATCACACTGAATCAGCGTTTTTTTCGTTTTCATCAGTTACGCAGACCTTATATTGTACTAAAATGGGCACAGACATCTGATGGTTTTATGGCTTCTGATACAGCCGATAGATTGCTGATAACCCATCCTGATACGAACAGGCTTGTTCATCGATGGAGATCTGAAGAATCTGCAATTCTGGTAGGCACAGAAACGGCACTGAAAGATAATCCCTCTCTCACCAATCGTTTATGGTATGGTAAAAATCCATTGCGAATGGTGATTGACAAAAATCTTCGTTTACCAGCTTCTCTTGCCATGTTTAATGATGGTAATCCTGTTTTGGTATTCAATGAGAAAAAGGAGGAAGAAGAAGGGGCGATTAAATATGTAAAAGTGAATACCGGATCATCGGTTATTCATCAAATACTGGCATATTGCTACAAACTACAAATACAAGGTATTCTGGTTGAAGGAGGTGCAGCTTTGCTGAATTCTTTTTTGAAAGAAAAATATTGGGATGAATTGCGCGTAATCATTAATCTGAACATGAAGACGGGAATAGGCTTAAAAGCGCCTGAATTACCTGTAGTGAAGGCATCTGAAACAATTCACATTGAGTCTGATGAAATCCGTTTTTATCATAACGATCAATCTTTTGCCATATGATGATCTATTTAATTGGTAGTATTGTTTTAACCAGTTATCTCATTTTGTCTTTTAAGGCTTGTGAGAAGTATCGTGTAAATGTGTTTCAGGCAATTGTATTTAATTATATCACCTGTGTAATTACAGGTTCTGTTGTGAATGGTTCTTTTCCTGTTCATGCTTCTAATATAGGGATGCCCTGGTTTAAATGGGCCTGTATTATGGGGGCCATGTTTGTGAGCATATTCAATGTAGTGGCATTAACGGCGCAAAAAAATGGTGTTGCTGTTGCTTCTGTGGCCAATAAATTATCATTAATTATTCCGGTGATATTATCCGTCTACCTGTATAATGAAACAGTGGAAGGCTGGAAAGCAATAGGCGTTGTGTTGGCATTGGTTGCAGTAGTCTTTACCTGTTATACCAGAAGATCAGATAACGGTACCCAAACCAAACAAGGGTTGATGGTGTACATGCTGCCATTGGTTTTATTTTTTAGCAGCGGTTTGCTTGATGCGTTGATAAATCATGTACAACTTACTTACGTGACAGAAGAGAATAACAATGATTACCTCGTGAGTTCCTTTTTTTCTGCGGCATCTATCGGCTCACTGGTATTACTAACTCAACTTATAAGAAAAAAACAACAGTTTCAATGGAAGAGCCTTTTTGCGGGTGTACTGATTGGTATTCCCAATTATTTTTCAATCTGGTGTCTTGTACATTTTCTAAAACAGAGTCCATGGCAAACCAGCGCGAGTATTCCGGTAAATAATATGGGAATAGTTTTATTCAGCGCTGTAGTAGCATGGATATTATTTAAAGAACGTTTATCAACAATCAACTGGCTTGGGATACTCTTGTCGCTACTTGCCATATACCTGATTGCATTTGGAGATCAATTATGACAGAACAAGATTATTATCAGACAATAGATAAACCCGGGTTTGCTGAATTTAAGGACAGGGGTAGCCGTTTTCTGGCATATGCATTTCCATTGGTCTCGGTGGAAGATTTCAAACAGCAATTGCAATATCTCAAGAAAGAACATCCAAAAGCAGTGCATCATTGTTTTGCATACAGGATAGGAATTGATGGTAACCAGTTCCGTGTAAACGATGACGGAGAACCTTCAGGGTCAGCCGGCCGGCCCATACTTGGGCAAATAGATAGTAAAGAATTAACCAACCTCGGAATAGTAGTGGTAAGGTATTTTGGAGGAACCTTGTTAGGTGTTCCGGGATTGATTAATGCCTATAAATCAGCGGCATCAATGGCTTTGCAACTGGTGCCTGTTATTCAGAAACCTGTTGAAGTGTTGTATGATCTTCAGTTTGATTATACCCGCATGAATGAAGTGATGGTACTGGTAAAACAATATAACTGTTCAATATTATTACAGGAGATGCAATTGTTTTGTCATCTCAGGATTGGTGTACCTAAAGCCAGGCTTGATGATGTACTGTATAAGTTAAAAGACTTGCATACGGTTGAAATAACCCAAACTAAGCCTTCCCGGTAAATTTATAGGCGAGTATGCCGATCATTTCTTTTAGTAATTCTGACCACTTATTTAACAGACTGGCATCAGGTAAAAGAAAGCCATCTACCGAAAATTTCTCCTTCGCAACTTTATAATCACAAGGATAAGTTACGAAGGGAATACCTGCTTTTTTGAACACAGCACTTGATCTTGGCATATGCGAAGCTGAGGTAATGAGTAAAAAAGGCGGCTTAAGTTGTAATGAATCAATGATCTTCTTACTGAATATCGCATTCTCATAGGTATTTCGCGAAAGCGGTTCAACAATAATATCTTTTTCAGGAACAGCATTGGCTACCAAAGCATTTTTAAGGTATTCAGCTTCGGCAGGATAGTCATAAAGCAATGAGCTACCTCCTCCTGTAACCAATATTTTCTTAATTTTTCCAGTATGATACAAGGTGGCTGTTTGAATAAATCTGTCTGATGAAGAACCAAAATAACCTTCATTGTTTTTATCAAATAAAACCATGCCTGTCAGCAAGATTCCTGTTTCATAAATTTCCTGTGCAGATAGGTTTTTTCTAGGTGTCTGCCATGCCAATGTTGCCTTTTTGTATAACCAGGGATTTGTAAAAACGACGGTTATGCCAATCGTAAGAATAGTTAGTCTTCTTTTTAATCTTGCCGATTTGGTAAAATATATCCAAACCAATAAAATCATGATCCACGTAAACGGGATCAATAAGAATAACAACAGTTTAGAAAGAATAAAAAACATAAGTGTATTTAAAAATAAAGGGATGAAGCCATCTTCATCCCTTCGATATTTATTTTCTGAAACGTGAACTTACAACAAGCTCTTTACTGCCAGCCGTATAAGTATAAAAACCCTCGCCAGATTTTACTCCCAATTTTCCGGCCATTACCATATTCACCAGTAACGGACATGGCGCATATTTAGGGTTGCCAAAACCATCATGTAATACCTGTAGAATACTCAAACATACATCAAGCCCAATGAAATCGGCTAATTGCAAAGGGCCCATCGGATGCGCCATGCCCAGTTTCATGATTGTATCGATGGCTTCCACATCTGCAATACCTTCATACAAACTACAAATGGCCTCATTAATCATGGGCATCAATATTTTATTGGCAATAAAACCCGGGTAATCATTTACCACACAGGGAACTTTGCCTAATGCTTTACTCAGCTCAACAATTGTTTCACTTACATCTGCTGTAGTGGCATATCCATTGATAATTTCCACCAGTTTCATTACCGGTACCGGGTTCATAAAATGCATGCCGATTACTTTTTCGGGTCTTTTGGTAACAGCCGCAATTTTAGTGATGGAGATAGAAGAAGTATTGGAAGCCAGTATGCAGTTTTCAGGAGCCGCTGCATCTAACTGGCGAAAAATATTAAGTTTCAGTTCTGCATTTTCTGTGGCAGCTTCAACTACGAGGTCAGCATTGGCTACTCCTTTCTTAATATCTGTTTCCATAATGAGTCTGGAAAGTGTGGCAGTTTTCTCCTCTTCAGTTATAATGGATTTACCAACCTGCCTGTCAAGGTTTTTTGAAATAGTCAGTAATGCTTTTTCAAGCTGAGAGGCATTCACATCAATCAAATGAACTGAAAATCCGTTCTGCGCAAAAACATGTGCAATTCCATTACCCATGGTGCCCGCGCCTATAACACTTACATTTTTAATTGGCATAAATCAATCGTTTAATATGCGCAAATGTAAAGCGGCAGGTTGGTACCAAACGAACCTCATTAACTAAAATCAGTAAAAATTGACTGAATCTTAGTCCTTCCTTTTAAAATCCCCTCTTTTCCAGGCTTTGATGAAGTCGGCCCAGGCAGCAGGATTAAGGATGTTCATAGGCGGTAACTGCCCTGAATAGTAATATTTATTGGCTTGCTGGCGAAGCTGGTAATTAATGGCTTCCTTGCCATCAGCAGGTAAACTGTTGATTAGGATTCTTCGCTGGGCCTCATCGGTATTTTTGCGGGCAATCTCATAAGCGTCGTCAGAAACCTTATTGTTTACAAAATCACGCTCAAATTGCTCTCTGGTAGGCCTGGGTTTTAGAATGGTGGCTGGAAGATATGCGGTGTCGCTTACCAGTAATTGAATAACACTATATTGATTATCAGTAAGATTCAGGGGAATTTCAATGCTCCTGTTCTTGAAGCCGATACAGGAAAATGTAATCCTGTCGCCTTTTAGCACCGCAATGGAAAAAACGCCATCGGGATTGGTAATGGTACCACGCCCTTTTCCTTCTACAATAATGCTGGCGGAAGGGATGGCACGAAGACTGTCGGCAGTCATTACAACACCATATAGCTGTACCACCGAATCCCTGTACACATTCGGCGATTGCTGCGCAGTTGCTTTAACACTGGTCAGCAGAACGATGAAGCAGAAAAAAGAAATGCGTACAAATAATTTCATTGCTGTAAAAATACAAATGGTTTTCCCAAAATCGACAACAACCGGCTTTAGAGATTGTTGAAAACAATACGAATTCTGACAAAGTAAGGCTGCGAGCGGTTAACTTTGCATCCTCATTGACTTTTTTAACAAAAACTTGCGTGATGACTGAAGCTGCAATATTGAATGCCCTGAGTAATGTGCAGGAACCCGATTTAGGAAAGGATCTGGTTACACTGAATATGATAAAAGATATTCAGATAAAAGATAATAATGTAAGTTTTACAATTGTGCTCACCACACCAGCCTGTCCTATGAAAGATATGATGCGGACGGCCAGTGAAAATGCAGTGAAATTACTGGTGAACAAAGAAGCCAATGTTAAGGTGAATTTCACATCGAATACCTCTACTACCAGAAAAGACAACCAGCAGGTATTGTCTGGCGTAAAAAATATTATTGCAGTGGTGAGTGGAAAAGGAGGTGTGGGGAAAAGTACCATATCAGCAAACCTGGCACTGGCATTGGCAGAAGGAGGTGCTTCAGTTGGTTTGATGGATGCAGATATCTATGGACCCAGCGTACCCATAATGTTTGGGGTACGTGGCGAACGACCTATGATGAAAGAAGTGAATGGTAAGGGAATGATTGTTCCATTGGAAAAGTTTGGTATTAAACTGATGAGTATAGGATTACTGGTAGATGAAAAAAATGCAGTAGTCTGGAGAGGACCTATGGCCAGCAGTGCCATCAGGCAATTTGTAACCGATGTTGAATGGGGAGAACTGGATTATCTTGTTATTGATATGCCTCCTGGCACTGGAGATATTCATCTTACTTTGATGCAGACAGTGCCTGTTACAGGTGTTGTTATAGTGACTACACCACAAAACGTGGCGCTGGCTGATGCAAAAAAAGGGATAGCGATGTTTGGACAGGCGCAGATCAACGTACCTATTATTGGTCTGGTGGAAAATATGGCTTATTTCACACCCGCTGAATTACCCAATAACAAGTATTATCTCTTTGGAAAAGATGGAGGCAAAAATCTTGCTGAAGAATACGACCTGCCATTCTTAGGGCAGGTTCCTTTGGTGCAGGATATCAGGGAAGGGGGTGATATGGGGGTTCCGGCCATGGTTGGCAAAGACGAACTGAGTAAAGCAGCGCTTCGCCAGTTTGCTTCCAATGCCGTAAGAAATATTGCCATCAGGAACGCAAGTATACCTCAAACCAAACCTGTGCAGGTAACAACATAAACGTCAACACAGAATTGGTATAAACGGCGGTTCAGTCAGCAAAGACTTTTATAGTTTTGAGCAATCAAAATCAGCGAAGTACATGTACCATTTGCCCGTTTACCAGGAGAGAGATAAACAACGTGTGTATGAATTTATACAGCAACATCCTTTTGCAACGCTCATCGGTGTAGCTGCAGATCAACAACCTGTGGCAACACAAATACCAGTGTTGCCAAGAGAAAGAGATGGCAAATTGTTTTTGGCGGGCCATCTTATGAAACAGACCGATCACCACAAAGCATTTTTAGAGAATAGTCAGGCCCTGGTATTGTTTACCGGCCCCCACACTTATATAAGTGCCAGTTGGTATGTGAACAAACAACAAGCTTCTACATGGAATTATATGACGGTACACGCGAAAGGTACATTGCGTTATTTGCCCGATGAAGCATTGCCTGGTATGTTGGATGAACTGACTGCTTATTTTGAAAACAATCCATCATCTCCTTCACTCTATAAAGAATTGCATGAAGATTATCTTCAACGATTAATGAAAGCCATTGTTGGTTTTGAAATAGAAGTGGAGCAAACCAATGCAGTTTTTAAACTGAGCCAGAACAGGGATGAGAAAAGCTTTCAGCATATTATATCTCAACTACAAAATGGTGATGCAAATGCACAAAGTGTTGCCGATGAAATGAAAAAAATACAGGCTGAATTGTTTCACTGACATTTTACTGATTGTTCACGAAAAAAATTTTACAATAAAAACCTGCTATACAGCAGGTTTTTTTGTGTGCCGGGAAAAAATTCCAAACAGACACCTATATAAAAGATAAAATTTGAGCGACCCCTAAAACTGTAATTGCTTATCTCTCGTAGATAAACATGTAAACAAATAAACCCAATACAATAAAAATTACAGTATGAAAAAGTTATTGATGATGATCTGTACTGCTGCTTCGCTTAATGCAGCTATTGCACAGGAAAAAACAGTAGAAGTAGGTGGAGCACCCATGTATCCATCTAAAAATATTGTAGAAAATGCGGTTAACTCAAAAGATCACACAACTTTAGTAGCAGCAGTGAAAGCCGCCGGATTGGTTGAAACATTAATGGGATCTGGTCCCTTTACCGTATTTGCACCTACTAACGCAGCATTCGGTAAATTACCTGCAGGCACAGTTGAAACACTGGTAAAACCAGAAAATAAAGAGACACTCACAAAAATCCTCACTTATCATGTTGTGGCTGGTAAATATGATGCTGCTGCTATTGCGCAACTTATTAAAGACGGTGGCGGTTCAGCTACGTTAAAAACAGTTTCAGGAGGAAGTTTAAAAGCATCTATGAAAGGAAAGAAACTGATGCTTACAGATGAAAAAGGAGCCAGTTCAACGGTTACCATCAGTAATGTGTACCAGAGCAATGGGGTTATTCATGTTATTGACAGCGTAGTATTACCTGGATAACCTGATTATCTTACCACCTAATTAAAGCCGGCGTAATAGCCGGTTTTTTTGTGTTTGTAAGTCGCTCTTTTTACTGCAACTTTGTCGCCTGTAATTGGTATGAAAAAAATAATCATCACATTAGACGGTTTTTCCTCCTGCGGAAAAAGTACACTGGCAAGACAACTGGCCAAAGAACTGAATTATGTATTTATCGACAGTGGTGCCATGTACAGGGCTATTACCCTCTATTTCATTCGCGAGCATATTGATTGTGGTAATACTGCGCAGGTAACAAAGGTTTTGTCGGAAATTAACCTCTCATTTGAATACAACCCACTCACCGGACAAAGTGATATGTACCTGAATGATGAGAATGTGGAATTGCTTATCCGCGAAATGGTAGTAAGTGAAAGGGTAAGTGAAGTAGCAGCTTTAAAAGAAGTACGTGAATTTGGAGTGGCACAGCAACAACAAATGGGTGTTAGAAAAGGAATCGTAATGGATGGTCGCGATATTGGAACAACTGTATTTCCCGAAGCGGAACTTAAAATATTTGTTACCGCCGATCCTGCTGTGAGGGTAGAAAGAAGATTTAAGGAATTGTATGAGAAAAATCCTGCTATCACCATTGAAGAAGTAAAACGTAACCTTGAAATGAGAGATTATGTGGATAGTAACCGGGAGTTTAGCCCACTGAGACAGGCAGCCGATGCTGTGGTATTGGATAACAGTGATCTTACAAGAGAAGAGCAGCTTGAAGTGGCCTTAGGCTGGGCAAGGGAAAGAATGAAACCCAAATCATAGAAATAAATTTGCCCGGCAATTAGGGTTAATTGAGTATATTGCAAAAAAAAGGGTCCCTCCGTGGAAACGGAACGACCTCTACGATTGCTTGCCATACGAAAATTCTTGAGGGTTTTATCCCTTTGTATCTTAAACGCTTAGAGCGTTGATTGCGATTGTTTGTTGTCTCTCTTCGATTGCCTTGCCGTATGAATTACGATTGCTTTCTGATGTAAAAGTAGGTCGTATAATAAATGTAAAAAAGACAAGTTTAGCTGCTTTTTTTTACGCTAAAAAAGGATTTTCTTGTCTGGAACCCCTTATTTTATTGGGTTTCTGGTTAAAATTGATATGATGCCCAACCGTACACAGGATCCCTTATTTCAACTCATAAAGTCGCTCCAGAAATCGGAAAAACGACATTTCAAGCTATATATCAAAAGAAATTCGGCCAAAGACGACCTCAAAATCATCCAGCTCTTCGATGCCATGGAAAAAATGGCTGATTTTGATGAGAAAAACCTGCTTAAAAAACTCTCCGGTATAGAGAAACCACAACTCGCCAATCTTAAAACGCATTTGTATAAACAGCTTTTATCGAGCTTAAGGTTACTGAAGAGTACAGAAAGTATTGATATGCAGTTGCACGAACAACTCGATCATGCACGTATACTCTATAACAAGGGATTATATCACCAGAGCCTGAAAATACTGGATCGTGCAAAAGATATGGCACACCAGTATCATCAGGACAGTTTCCTGATCCAGATTATTTCCCTCGAGAAAAAGATTGAAACCCTGCATATTACCCGGAGTATGCAAGACAGGGCCGAGCAACTGACACAAGAAGCGAACCAGGTGAATGAAAAAAGAAAAATTATTACACAGCTTTCTAATCTGGCGTTACAGTTGTATAGCTGGTATGTGAAAAACGGGCATGCACGTAATGAGGCAGATGAGAAAGACATCAAAGCGTTTTTTAAATCGCAATTGCCCGCAGATGCAGATAAATTGCATGGTTTTTATGAAAGACTTTACTTATACCAGAGTTATTGCTGGTATGCATTTATCAGACAGGATTTCCTGATGTATTATCGTTACAGCCAGCAATGGCTAAATCTGTTTGAAACAGAACCGGGAATGATAGAAGTTGAAACAGGACATTATATCAAAGGACTACATAATTTACTGAATGCACATTTCGATCTTCGTAATTTCAAAAAATTTGGAGAAGCACTCATTAAATTCGAAGCATTTGCGGCTACAGACCTTCCTAACCGGCATGATATTTTCCGGGTGCATAGTTTTATTTATATCACGAGTGCCAGGCTGAATCAACATCTCATGCAAGGCACTTTCCAGGAAGGACTAAAACTTGTGCCTTATATTGAAACACAACTCGCAGAAAATGCATTGTATATTGATCAGCATAGAATATTGGTATTTAATTATAAAATAGCCACTTTGTATTTTGGCAGCGGCGATTATAATACCTGTATTGATTACCTGAGAAGAATCATCAACGATCATGTTGATTTACGTAATGATCTTCAGTGTTACGCCCGATTGCTTCATCTGATGGCGCATTATGAATTAGGCAATGCAGAATTGATTGAAACTTCGTTGATTAAATCGGTATACCGTTTCATGGCTAAGATGGAAAATCTTACGGTGGTAGAGGAGGAAATGTTTCGTTTTCTGCGCAACTCTTTTCAGATGCCGGCTAAAGAAGTAAAGACAGCACTGAAAGATTTTCTACAGAAGATAAAACATTATGAAAAGAGCCGGTTTGAAACAAGGGCTTTCGCATATTTAGATGTTATTTCCTGGGTGGAAAGTAAAGTCTATGGCAAAACGATGAGCACTATTATCAATGATAAATACCTTAAAAGCAAAAGAAAATAAATATCCCTGCGCGGATTTAAATCCGGCGCAGGGATATTTATTATTCTTCGAAATAAACCAGACTACCGCCAACCCATTCTTTGTCTTTATTATAACGTACGCCAATCATTTTTCCTTTGCTTAACCGGGCGAGGTTATTAGTGGCAACGGGTCTTGCTTCTCCATCTTTCCAGAAATAAAAAATGCGGATCTCTACTTTGGCGGGAACATCGGGTGTGTGAATAACATCTGCATATTTTACTTTCCGCTGTAATATCCAGTTTTCAGGATCGGTTACTTTAGCAATATCTTCTTTTGTTACATCAATTACTACACCCTGTCCGGCAAAAGAAAACAAAGGCTTTAATACATAGTGATCAAGATCCTCCGGAATACTATCCAACTCATTCAGAAAATAAGTTTTGGGAACATAGGGATGATCAATAAAGGGCAATGTGTATTTACTGATACGATAAAACCAGTTTGGATGTGTTACCCACTCCACTTCAAGTTCTTCCAGTAATAATTTCCCTTTTTCCTGAATGGCTGCTGACTGTTGTTGTAAATCATCGAAAATGATACGGTTATAAATTCTTTTAACCTGTATTTTTTTTCTTTCTGCACCCAGGTAAAATAACTTTTTCCCTTCCTGTATCAGTTCAGTTAAACAAACTACCGGAATGCCTGTGTACATACTGGTGCAATAGAAATCAATTTTTGTCTTTTGCTGGTGTGGCAATATTTCGAGCAGTATTACATTTTCTGTGGCATGATTACCTAGCAGTATTTCTCTTAACAGTGAAATGTATGAATCGCGGTTGAATTCATTCAGGTAGGTGCTGTATCCTTCAGGAACATTGAAATGTCGACGTGTTACTTCATCCTGCCAAACCTGGTAACCAAAAAGGGTAGGGAAGCCCTGCATTTCTATGAGTTGGGGTTCGTATTCGCCCTGTTCATTTTCACAGATGCCAAAATCGAAAGCAATAAAATGGGTATGTGCATTTTCATTGGGGACCCTTACATCGGGAGGAATGGCATGTGAGGTAAGTACGTTGAAATTGAACTGCGTAATTACATCTACAATACTTTCACAGGCACCCAGTACTTTTTCTTTGAAAGCACGATCAATGAATACAGGAGTCTCTGCTACGCGAAACTCTATAGCACCGGGGAACAGGTTGTTTAAGTCTGCTAAATAAGCCTCGTATTGTTCAGTACTGAATTGCTTGTTAAAAGCCTGTCTGATGGATGGAACCATAACTCTTCTTTAGGTCTTTGAAAATATAAAAACCTTTTGATAAGAAGAAGATATTTACAGGTACTAGCTGTTAATTTATTATTTCTCAAGCACCAGCTCCTGTGTAGCAAGCTGAAGAAAATTGGGTAACACAGTTTTGTAGGTGGTAAGAATTTTCCCCGGGTCCTGTAATTGTTCTACCATGCTTTGCCATTTGGCTTCACCATGGTTTTCAATAACGGTTTGTTTTTTGTCGTCTCTCATCAGGTACATATGCATACCTGTAGCATCGGCTTCCGGGTGAAACTGTGTGCCTATAAAATGATCGTTAAAACGAATGGCCATAATGGCTCTTTCATATGGAACATGTGGTCTGTTCTTTTCAATGGCCAGTATAGAGGCACCCATTTGGTGCAGTTTATGAATATCGGGTTCAATTACCTGGTAATCGCGACTGTCTACACTATAAAAAGGATCTTTTAATCCATCAAAAACAGGTTCTGTGGTGCCGCCATCCAGCATATGTATAGGGAAAACGCCAAATGCTGTTGATTTTCGTTTGCATACATTACCAATAGCATAATGTCTGCAGATCAGTTGGAAGCTATGACATATAAAAAACACATGTTTCTTATCTGCTTCCTGTGCAGAAAAATTCCATGATTCAATATCATCAAGCCATTTGAAATAAGCGGATTCCCATTCGCTGCCCTCCGATTCTAATGGAGACCCCGGTCCGCCACTGGAAATATAGAGGTCGAATGAAGTGTCTGGAACTGCCAGTAGCTGGCGCACATTAAATTCTTCATAGTATAATTCAAAACCTTTCTCTGCACACCAATCACGAACGATTTCCCTGATACAACGCATACCCTGGTTGGCCTGACCCTCATAAAGATCAAGAACAGCGATACGTATATGTTTTTGTTCACTCCACATATTCATCGGGCAAACTTAGGAATCTTTTTACGATCGCAGATGTATGATGTCTGATGTCGGATTTTTGTTTGTGAAAACATAAAAATATCCGACATCAGACATCATACATTAGAGATAACTGAGGTTTGTTTTTGGTGATAGTGCCAGCAAACTATGGTACATCAATTTAATGGTTTCCTCAATATCACTTTTGTGTAACATTTCTACTGTGGTATGCATATAACGCAGAGGAATTGAAATCAATACCGACGGACATCCATCATTGGCATAGGCAAAGCTATCGGTATCGGTGCCTGTGCTTCTGCTGAGTGTGCGGAATTGTACCGGTATTTTATTTTTTTCAGCCACATCTTCCACCAGTTTCAACAATTTGTTGTGAATGGCGGGTGCATAAGCCAGTGAAGGGCCCTTGCCACATTGAATATCACCTTCTATAATTTTACTGATCATAGGAGTACTGGTATCATGGGTAACATCGGTAATAATGGCCACATCGGGTTTTATCCTTCTGGCAATCATTTCAGCACCCCTTAAACCGATTTCTTCCTGAACGGCATTTACCACATACAATGCAAAGGGCAATTTCTTTTTATTTTCTTTGAGCAGCCTCGCTACTTCGGCAATCATAAAACCGCCAACGCGGTTATCAAAAGCACGACCGATATAGAAATCGTTGGCCAGTTCGTCAAATCCTTCCTGGTAAGTAACAACGGCGCCAATATGAATGCCGAGGGCTTCCACTTCTTTACGATTTCTTGCACCACAATCGAGACAGAGATTATCTACTTTAGGCTGTGGTTCTTTTGCATCTGGATTGCTTAATCTTGTGTGAATAGCCGGCCAGCCAAATACAGCTTTTACCGGTCCTTTTTTTCCATGAATCCAGACACGCATGGCCGGGGCAATCTGGTGATCAACACCGCCATTTCTTTTCAGGTAAATCAAACCTTGGTCGTTGATATAGTTTACAAACCAACTGATTTCATCGGCATGTGCTTCAATCACTACTTTAAAAGGTGCAGTTGGATTGATTACACCTACTGCTGTTCCATAAGGATCGGAGAAAAAACTGTCTGTATATGGTTTAATATATTCCATCCACACTTTCTGGCCACTGCTTTCAAAGCCAACAGGTGATGGCGTATTGATATAATTCTTTAAAAAATCCAGTGACTTATCTGTCAGAATAGATTTTGACTTTGCTTTTGTTACTGTCTTAGACTTGGCCATGCTGTATAATTTGAATGAATAAGTAAATAAGGATGATGTTGGTTATCAGGAGCCGATAAAACTGCCCATGATACCACATAAGGCTTTAACCAGCATCAACCCATCGATGATTGCAAGATAATAGAGAATGCTTTTACGACGGTGCATATGGTAGGTTACAATTATCAACAAAATAAAGGGAACAGTGTTGATGAACATTCGTAAGTGCGGAAAAGAGTGCGTAAAACCATAGGTGAGAAAGGTGCCCAACCCCACCAAGGTAAGCGGCATGATGATCAGGAAAAGAGTTTTCCTGAGCCCGTAACGAACCACAAAAGTTTTTAATTCCTGGTTATGATCGGCCGCATAATCCTTGATATCGAATAGAATACATAACATGGTTATAAACATGCCGTTTTTGATAAAAAGCAGGAAATGGAAGGTTTCGATTCGATATGGTCTGTTGTTTTCCAGTGCAGAAAAGAAAGCCGGATATATGGTTACCATACCGGCCCAGATAAATCCGATGACAAATGGTTTGATCCAGCCATTCGATCGTAAACTTGAACTTTTAATCAAAGGAAGTCTATCGCCATAATACCAGACGGCCAGTAGGGGGAATGCGGAGAGCAAGAACCATTGTCCGGGTGTAATTTGTAAAAGCTGGTTTTTCCATTCAATAAACAGGTAAATACCAATAGTAACGATGCTGATTGTAAATAGCCATTGCGATGCATATACCCATTTCCTGTTTTGTCTGAACCATTGATGGCGGGGATTGATTGTTGGGAGATGGCTTTCGCTCAGGTATGCATGTGTGTAGTAAAGTACTGTTGTGGCAAAAAGAAGCACATAAAACAATACCTTATTTAATGGATAGCTTTGTTGCAGATTGGCTTCTATGGCAAGTGCCACCACACAGCAGCCATAGAAATAGTTGCCAAAAAAGAAGTGTTGAAAAAAACGTTCCGCAGATTTCAATAACAGCTTTTTAATGCTTTATTGCCGGGTTAAAACAACTTATTTAATAATAACAATATCAGGAGATACAACAGTGTCACTTATATTGTTTGCCTTATCTCTTGCCCAGAAACGGAAAAAACAGGTATCGTTTTTAGAACAGGTTGGGATAACAGTATAATTACTACCGGGGATAAAACCTGTACTGTAACCCACTTCAAATACACCTTTCAGGTTACTGGTAGCTGTAAAAGTTGGAATTTTGGCGCGGTCATTAAAACTATTACACCCGTTTACTTTTGATATTTTCTGTACCCAGATGCTGTCCTGTACATCACCTTCCTTATCGGTAAATTCAATGGAAAAGATAATAGCAGATCCACTGCCAAAGACTTTCCCGTTGACGCTTTTAAACTCGAGTTGCGGGCGGGTGGTATAGGTATCTTTTTTACAGGCAGTGATGCCGAGTATAATTGCGCTTAATATCAATAATTTTGCCTTCATTCGTTCTGCTTTCATTTCAAATTTAGTTAAAACATTACAATAGATGACCGGGTTGCCGTTTGATGTTAACAATATTTTCTCTCTTGCGGCCGGTCAGTTCGATACTGCCTGTATGGCTGTGTTCCAATATCAGTACCAATTCAACCCTATTTACCGGAAATGGTGTGATATAACCGGGCGAACACCTGCTACTATTGAGACACCTGTTCAGATTCCATCGTTGCCTGTATCATTTTTTAAGCAGGAAACAATTCTTACTGAACGAAGCGCCACTCATTATTTTGAAAGCAGCGGCACTACGCAAACCCGGAACAGTCGCCACTGGGTGCCTGACCTGGAGTTGTACAGGCAAAGTTTTAACAAGGCTTTTGAGCGCTTTTATGGGCCTGTTACCGATTGGTGTATATTGGCTTTGTTACCGGCTTATCTGGAACGCCAGCATTCATCGTTGGTAATGATGGCTGAAGAACTGATTAACGATAGCAAGCATCCGAAAAGCGGGTTTTACCTGTATGATCATGAAAGATTAAACAATACCCTCGCCCTGCTGGAAAAAAGCGGGCAGAAAACCCTCTTGCTTGGTGTAACTTTTGCCCTGCTTGATTTTGCTGAAACCTTTCCACAGCAGCTGAATCATACGATCGTCATGGAAACCGGAGGCATGAAAGGACGAAGAAAAGAAATGACCAGGGCTGAAGTACACCAGATTCTGTCTGATAAACTGGGTGTAAACGCGATCCATTCCGAATATGGAATGACTGAACTATTAAGCCAGGCCTATTCAAAAGGAGAAGGACTGTTTGAATGTCCGCCATGGATGAAAATAATGGTTCGCGATGAGGAAGATCCGCTCAGTGCGGGTACTACGGGAAGGGGAGTAATACAGGTAATTGATCTGGCGAATGTATATAGCTGTTCCTTTATAGCTACGGAAGATCTGGGACAGGTTTATCCTGATGGTCGTTTTGAGGTATGGGGCCGACTTGATAACAGTGATATCAGGGGTTGCAGCCTGATGGTTGTATAGAATAGTGTTATGTAAAATTTACTTTGGCAAATAGGGGTGTTTGCCATTATATTTGCAGCCCTGAAACCTGTAACCCATATTAAAATAGGGTTCCAGATCACTGCCCAGGTGGCGAAATTGGTAGACGCACTGTGTTCAGGTCGCAGCGTTCGCAAGGATGTGCTGGTTCGAATCCAGTCCTGGGCACCGTTCCACTTTTTTGACCCATTGATTATCAATATAAAATCTTGATAATCAATGGGTTTTTCATTTTTAACAAGTTTTTTTATTCGCTTTTTCCCACTGAAGTTGACAAACAAATGCCCAACGGTTTGCCCAACGGCTACGACATTAATTTAGCCGTGGATCGTTCAATTAAAATCAGTTGTAGGGCAATTAAAGTGATTAAATCATTTTCCAAGAACGAGGAGAATTTTTTTTACAGAATTGAATTTGGTCGAAATGCCGGACAGCCCGTCACGACTGGGTTCTGGACTTATGCCGATTCAAAAAATCAGGTTGAAAGAGATCATAACAAGGAGACTTTAGCCATCCTTGAAATGAAAAAATCACGGATGATTTTGGAGCAGCAATCCATCGCTTCAGGGTATATTCGAAAGCACCGTTTAATGACAAATTTCTTTGATTATTACCGGGAATTTGTCACGCAGAATCGCCGCTATGGCAACAGACACTTGGAAAACAGCCTCGCAGCACTGGCACGCTTACATAAAAGGCCATTTTACCACCTGCTAATATTACTGAAAATTACGTCATTAGGTTCAGGCAATATTTGCTTGATCAAAGTACCCATTTTCAATATTTACTAAAGAAATTCACTCTGAATTTGAACTAAAAGTGAGTTTTAAATTAAAAGTTAAACATTGGCTGGATTAAAAAATAATTTTAACCATCTTTTGGTCTCATATCTTATGTAAATTTTATTCTATTGACCTGATTTATGGGAGAGATTTTCGCTGTAATGCTTAAAAATATTAGTAATTGAACATTTCGACTATAGTTCATTTTAGTTCTAGGTTCTCATAACATAAACCTACTTCTAATAAATTCAGTAGAAATCGCAGTAAAAAACAGTAAAAATACTGTATATATTAATTAATTCTTCCTGTACTTTCATCATGGTATAATTACTTATTGAAAGAAACGATCACAATTATATCATAAGTCCCACCCCCCCCTTGGGCATTAATTTAGTTAAGGAAATTTATTAAGACTGTACACAGGCGAAAGGGTAGTTGCAAATACTTTTTTGCTAAATGTGCTCTTCTCCTATGACTCCATGCCTGAGGTCTAAGGAGATGAATCAGGCTGTCCATTCATAATCAGTAAAAAAACAAAAAATGAAAAACTTAAAAGCATCCCTTTTCTTAAGCGTGGTAGCAACACTTGCTATTACAACTGTTTCGTTTACATCTAACGGTTCAGGTTCATCTGCCTTCCGTTTGAAAGAAGCACAAGCTGTTGAAGCAGTTGATTGCGATTGTGCTTTATTAGGTGGAAATGACAAATGTCTTGCAAATAACTATGGAGCTAGTTGTGCGCCAGAGGGAACCAACGACTGCCAGTCTTATAATAAAAACTGTCAGGATGATGAACAACTTCCTGTAGGATCGCTTTAATAAAGCAATTTTTGAAGATTCGCCGATAGCGGCGAATCTTCTTATTAATTCAATTTTTAATAATAATGAGTAAGCCTTATTCACCAGTTCTACTTTTCATTTCCATCTTACTACTGATTTCATGTAAATCAAAAATTGATGAAGATATAAACTGGAATATTCAAGTAAATAATGCAGAACCCGCAATGTTGTCTGAATTTTCTATAGATAGTATGTATTTAGATTCAATATCCAGTTCCTTCAACGGGACATTGCATACATGGAAGGATAAGATTGTTTTTGTAGACCATAAGTTTTGTTGGTTTTACATTTTTGATACTACCGGCAAATTTGTTTCCCAGAAAATTGGACAAGGCGAACAGCAAAATGAGTTGTCCTGTAAGAAAATATCAAATTATATTCCCACCAAGGATGGTGGTCACTTGTTTATGGGACCAAGTTGGGATATCTATGCTTTTGACTCCAATTTTGTTAAAACATCTGATTATCTCATAAAGTGGCATCCTAGGGGGAATAAGGAATTTATTGCTGATAATCCTGATCCAAGTGATCCGATTATGTATTCTATAACCTATGGAATTCAGGATATAAGGGCAGATGAGGGAAATGTGTATCTCCCAATTTATTCTCAGCATAAAACATTTTTTCCGGCCACTGATGCTTATGCTACAGATTCCAGAGTTATGGGTAAGCTAAATATTAAGACAGGAGACGTTACTGATATTTATGGTCGACTCTCTCCAATCTATCGGACAAAACCAGGAGCCAGAATATTTCCATATATAATTTATGACCTTATGGGAAAGGATGAAATGGTGATAGGTTACCCAGTTGATAGTCTCATGTATCTAACAAATCGGGATTTTGAAATAAAATATGCTTTTGGAAAGTTGGGTCGGGAAATGGATATCAACTACCAGCATACAACAGATTATGAGCAGTTTAGTAAACTGAGGGCTCGGGAAATGAAAAATAAGGGTCACTTTGATG
This sequence comes from Chitinophaga pinensis, assembly GCA_943372605.1. Lineage (GTDB taxonomy): Bacteria > Bacteroidota > Bacteroidia > Chitinophagales > Chitinophagaceae > Sediminibacterium > Sediminibacterium pinensis_H. Next base: position 112,214 of record CALRZI010000006.1, read on the forward strand.
GTATCGACATTATTCCGGCATCAGATTATATTGTAAGAACCTATCATAAAAATGGTCAATCAAAAACTAGTGGTCTTCAATTATATAAACAAAATCAGTTAATCGCGGATTTTGATATACCTCTTAATGCTAAGTATGTTGGTTACATAGCTCCTTATGTTTATTTGTCTAGAGGACCTGATGAAGAGAAGGGCTCAATACAATTATATAGATTTAAATTATTAAAATAAACTATGAAAAATCATTATATATCTGGATTCTCTAAAATATTCTTTGGACTAACATTGGCGATAGGAGTATTGTCTTGTAATGACGAGTCTATTGCTAAGTTAAATGAGCAGACTAGTAAGGATACCACAAAGACTGACATCATTTTGTCGGATCTGAAAATCCCTGTCAGAAGAGTAGATGTTGGTAATGTTGAACCTGACAAGACTATTTCTGGGGTTTATAGTATTGTCAATACCGGACCTATTGATCTAATCATCGAATATGTGAATCCTGATTGTACTTGTACAGGGTTTACATTATCAAAAAAGCAAATTCCACCTGGTGATAGCGCAAGACTTGTTTTGAATATGTCTACAAAAGACAAAGAAGGTGAAGTCGCAGTTCACGCTACAATTAGTGCTAATACTATGACAAGACTCTATCAGGTTAGTCTTCTTGCTAATGTATTATCAGAAAAATAATGAGCAGGAAAAAGAGTTTTATTATGCTTTTTTTTATCATATGTGCGATCTTAATCGGGGGTAATATACTGATCTTCGATTGGTACAGAGTTCCTTCAAACTCTATGGCACCTACATTAAAAGTGGGGACTGTTCTGCTTGTAAACAAACGAATTTCAGCTTCTTCATCTAAAAAAACATTTTTTAGATGCGACCTTCGTGTAAATGATATAATAGTTTTTCAAACACCAGTGTGGAATATTTCAAAAAGAGATTCAGGGGTTACTTTTGTTAAAAGATGTGTAGGGCTTCCCGGAGATACTATTGTTATTAACCATAGAAAATCTTCAAGAAAATTTGAAGTAATGGATGGACAAGAAACCCAAATGTTTTTATTTCCTCAGGATACACTATTTCGGGATTGGACTTCAAATCAATATGGACCTTTTTGGATTCCCAAAAAAGGTTCGACAATTTCCTTGACAGAGTATAATTTGCGATTGTATAAAAAACTTTTATTGTATGAAAATCCAAAACTTAGAATAAGTAACGATTCAATACTTCTTGGAAGCAATGCATTAAAAGAATATACTTTTCAGCAGGATTACTATTTTATGTTAGGGGATAATTTTCAGCAATCCAGGGATTCCAGATATTGGGGATGTGTTCCAAAAGACCTTTTGCTGGGAAAGGTAGTTTGGCATTTTTGATTAGGCTTATTTAGCTTTTATTTTTTTGATATTCGAATTAGTACGCTTAAGTTGACGTAAAAAAAAGAATAAAGCTATCAGAAAAATCAAAAGAATGATTTCGATTACAATAGTTGTACTTTCTTGACTTGACTCTTTTTCACTTGAATTAGGTAAAAATAAAACTAAGAGAACTGAAATTAGGCTTAAGGAAAAGATAGAAATAATTAAGCCATACCTTTTTTCTTTTTTACTTAGGCTTTTAGGCTTTGGAGAATCCAATTCTAGAAAGATATTTTCAGAAAGGTTTTTTGACAACCGTTCAGTGGGTATATTACCAAATATATTTTCGAATTGGTTTTGATCTTTGTTGGGGTTCAATTGATTCATAAAATGTCTGGTATTATTTCATGATTATTCTTCATCCATTAGGATATCTTTTAAGATTGGCCTTAGTAATTCACGACTACGGTGCATTCTTACTTTCACCAGATTTGGACTTAATAAAGTAATGGATGCAATTTCTTCAATTGTCATGTTTTCCTGATAAAATAATGACATAATTACTTTATTTTCTGGATTTAAGGTATCCAAAGCTTTTTTAATCCGTTCTTTTTTAAGTTTTTCATCAAAGCCATGATTCTTGGAAGTTGTAGAAATTTCTAAATGTTCATCAGATATCGTTTCAATATATCTGATATTATACTTTTTAGTTTCCCTAAGTTTATTTAAGGATGTATTGTACACTATTCGATATAACCAAGTCTTAAAGGAAGCATTTTTTTTAAATGCAGAAATTGCCATTATGGCTTTAACAAAGCAATCCTGAGTTGTTTCTTCGGCATCTTCTCTATTCCCCAGTATTTTAAAACATAGGTTGAATGCATAGTCCTGATACCTAAGTATTAGCTCGGTAACGGCTTCCCGATTCCCTTCGAGAATTTTATCGATTAGTTCCTCATCCCTAATTGGACTTGCCATGCTTTTACTTTGACACCAAACAAAAGTATAAGGTTACGGAAATTTAGTATAATAAAATTATTTTATTTAAAGAGTTGTTGTAACCTTACTTCTGAAAAAGGTGTCAAAGTCATTAATTAAATTATCTACTATGGATAAGACAGCATTTAGGATAGTCTGTGTTTTGTTTATCGTGCTCATTATACTTCTCTTATTTGGAATCAGGTACCTGAGAAATAAAGAGAATATGGCTATGATTGAAAGAGGGATGATGCCACATAATGCTCAGGGACAGGGTATTAATAGGATTTTTCTCAACGCTTGTATTTTTTTTGGTATCGGCATTGGACTGTTGGCCGGATATTTTGCAGGGCAGAGTTTTATGCGTAGTAATCGAATTCTTGCACATATCATATTTGTATCACTTTTTGTAGGAGGAGGTTTTTTGATTGCCTATTGGAAATTGGGCAAATCTAAGAAGGACGATAACTGATCGGAATTCTTCAAAAATTAAATTTTACTGAGACATTATGAAACGGTCTATAAAACTGTTACTGGCATTGCTTTGCCTAAAGTTTAGCTTCGGTCAAGAGCAAAAAGATATACTTATCAGAGTATATGATACATCCTTAAACGTGCCATTACATCAAGCCTCTATTATTATTTCAAAAGCCAGGGATTCTATGATTGTCGCAACCGGAAGGACTGATAGTTTGGGAAACTTTAAATTAAAAATGCCCGGAGAAGGTGCCTATCTGATTCATGTCTTTTTTAGTGGCTATAAAGATTACGCCGGTATGGTGTCAGTTGAAAAGAAATCTGATCATATTTCTATTAGTGTGGGATTGTCGCCAGCAATTAGAATGTTAGAGGATGTTATAGTTCGAAACAATATTGCAAAAATTAGGTTCAAAGGAGATACAATTGAGTATCGGGCTGATAGTTTTTTAATTGATAAGTCGGCTAATGTGGAAGAACTACTAAAGAAACTTCCAGGATTTTATGTTGATGCTCAAGGTCGCATTCAGGCTAATGGCAAAAAAGTGGAAAAAGTGTTGGTCGGCGGAGAAGAATTTTTCAGCGAAGACCCCACTTTGGTAACCCGTTCTCTGCGATCCGAAATGGTTCAAAAGGTTCAGCTTTATGAAAAAAAATCAGATCAGGCGAATTTTTCCAAAACCAATGACAGTAAATCAGTTCAAGCAATTAACCTGGAGCTCAAGCCTGATAAACGAAAAGGTCTTTTAGGTAAGGCGAGCTTGTCTAAAGGGACAAAGAATTATTTTGATAATCAGGTAATGCTTAGTCGGTTTAATGGAAACGAGCGCATTGCGGGATATTTACTTCATTCCAATACAGGTACAGTAGGATTGAGCTGGCAGGAACAGCGAACTTATAGTGATTTTTCACTTGACTCAGAAGAAGGAGTCGGGAATAGTAAACCTGCAACTTCTGTTTTAGATGACTGGGATGGTCAATTTCATGGACAAGGCAAACCTTTATTGTTTGCATCTGGTTTTCAGTATAGTGACAGATATTCAAATGGGGTATTGTTAAATGCTGTTGGCAGATATGCGGATTTGGCTGTTAACACAGTTAGTCAAAATTCACTTCAGTATCTTTTAAATGACAGTCTTTTCTCACGTATTCAAAAAGCTAGTTCCAACAATTCTATTCAATCTTTAAAAGGAGTCATTAAAAGTACAATTCCTGTCTCGGGTTCAGGTGATCTGGTTATAGGTGTAGATTTAAGTAATGATAAGAAGAGAATAAATTATCTGGGTAATAATGAACTGATCAGCAATGATATTGAGGTTATTAATAGACAGTTTCGTACGGTTCATACACAAGGTTATGACCAACGTGGTAATGCAAGTGTTTTATGGAGACAGAAATTTAAAAAAGATGTACGGTTTACCCTAAATAGTAAACTGAATATATATAGCAGTGAATATAATGGTACATTATATTCTAGTGATTCCTTGTTTACATCTCAGCAAATTGTACAAGTAGATGTTACCAATCAATTTAAAACGGATAAATATGAAGGAGTTGCCTCAAGCAATAAGGCAATGCTTACAATTCCGTTTTCCGCGTACAGTTGGATGAGTTTCAATACCAGTTTTTCGGTGTATAATAATCAGAGAAAAATTGAAAGTTTTAACAAGTTAGGTACACTGCCATCTGCTTCTCCTGATTCGACTTTTAGTAATCAATACAGGATGAAAGGGACTAACATTCTAGGTGGGCTTGATTACGTGCTTAAAATTAGAAAAATAAACTTTTTGGCTGGCTTTGATGCTGGGAAAGTATCAATTGAACAAAGGATAGGAAGTAAACTCTTGAAATCGAGTACGTATGGTTTATTGTTTCCTTCGATGAGTTTTACCTATAGTTTTAATCCACAGCACCGGCTTGTAATATATTACGATGCACAACCCATTATTCCCAGAGTTGATCAACTTCAACCTGTAGTTAATAATTCTGATCCATTAAATCAGCAAATCGGTAGCCCTGATTTAGAACCTGCATATTTACACAAAGGCAATGTTCAATACTACTGGTTTTTGAATGATATAGGCTTATCAATATCTGGTGGTGGATCGTTTCAATACTATAAAAAAGGATTCGCCACAAATGAATGGATAGATGGATTTGGTAAAAGAAAATTTCAATGGATAAATGTTAAAGGGATATGGGGAGGGAGTTTATTTGGTTATTTCGATTATAGTATTATAAAAAAATGGGTAGATATAGGATTAAGCCCTCAATATAATGTTTCAAATTATACTCACTATATCAACGGTCAATTAAACCAAACTCGGTCATTTTCTCTGGATTTAGCATTGACTACAAAAATATTTCAAGATAATATTTTCGATTTTGAAAACAGACTTACGCTTCGAAAATATAATAGCAATCGAATTCTTCCAATCAGGCAATCAATTTCAACAAACAATCTAATATGGCAGCCATCGATTAGAATCTTTTTTAATCCACAAGCATTTTTAAGGGGTAGCTTTTACTATACAAAAATACCATCAACGGAATTCTTCGGAAAAGAACAAAAAATTGCCAGATTAAGTATTTCAGTAAGTCACCGCTTTTTAAAATCCAGGCAATTAGAAGTTCGATTCTCTGGGTTTGATATTCTTCGCAATAATACTGGGGTTTCCCGCAATGTATATTCAAATTATACTTCACAACAAGAATATAATGTTATTGGAAATTATTGGCAAATGAGTCTCCAATATCAGTTTTCAAAAACTCTAAATAAAAAGAAATCATGAAAAACAAAATCCATTATGTCACTCTGTTTTCTATTTGTTACTTGATCATCTCTGCCGCGAATGGGCAAACGCTCTTTAAAACTGGTACAATAGAATATGAAAGAACACAGAATATCCCAGCAACATTTAATAATCATCCCTCTATGAAGTCATTTGTTGATAAAACGGGTTCTGAAATTTACACAGCAAAATTCGTTTTATCAGTCGGGTGGAAAAGCACAAATTACAGTTATTCAAAAAATAATGGTCCAGCCAATAGGTTTGATGAAATGCCGGCAGATCAAAATACTGTTTATGAGGATCTGGAGACTGGTAAAAAATTGATTAAAAAGTTTGTTCTAGGTAAATCCTATGTATTAAGCGGAGATAGTATTCCATCTATACAATGGAAGTTAACTAATGAAAAAAAGGATATAGCTGGCTATACTTGCAGGCGAGCAAATGGATTACTATTTGATTCAATCTATGTCGTAGGATTTTTCTCAGAACAATTTGGTGTTCAAAGTGGCCCTGAATCATTCAGGGGCTTACCTGGGATGATATTGGGTCTTTCTTTACCAAGTGAACATATATCGTGGTTTGCAACCAAAGTGCAGCCTTCAGAACCTGTGATCGAGCAGGTGGAAAGTGAAAATCTAACCTCTTATTCAGACTTTGATAAGATACTAAACAGAAGATTAAGAAGGATACCAAATTTTGGAGAGGTATTGTATAAAAGAGCACTATTCTAATATAGCCTATTTGTTCGTTGTATAAAATATTCTGGTAAATGTTTGATATGAAATTCAAAGTTGGAATAGTTGATGATCATGCACTTTTTAGGCAGGGTATCAAAGAGTTGATTCAATGTAAGCTAGTTTGCGATGTAATATTTGATGTAGCAGATGGTAGTGATGCAATAAAACTAGCTGAACAAGGAATTGTTCCTGAAATACTGTTAATGGATTTGAATCTGTTAAGGGTTCACGGAAAAGAAACGTTGTCATGGTTTAATAGCCGTTTTCCTACTGTTAAGGTTATTGTGGTTTCTATGTGTGCTGATGAAGAAATAGTAACCGAAATGATTGTTGCCGGAGCAAGATCTTTTATTAGTAAAGGAGCTACTGCTGAAACATTGATTGAGTGTTTGCAAATAGTCAATCAATTGGGATGGTATTTGCCGGCACATTTAACACCCTATATATTGAGGGATATGCAGAGACAAAGAGCTACAAACCGTAATGGCGGTTCTCAATTAACAGAAACCGATAAAAAAATATTATTTTATTTATGCAAAGAGATGACTCATACGGAAATTGCTGAAAGGATGTTTCTTAGTGTTCGGACAATTGATGATTATAGCAATAAACTGGCAAAAAAATTGAGTGTAAAGAATAAGGCGGGGCTAATAGTTTATGCAGTGAAGAATAAATTTGATGAGTATATTTTAGATTAAGTGAGTTGTGACGCTGGTATTAATTTTTAACCTGTCTTTGCCATAAAAGGGCATTAGTAAATCGTATCGAATAGGTTAAGATTTTATATAATCTAACTGTTCAATAATAATTATTTTTCATTATTTCGGTTTGTTAAAATTGATTGTTAAATGATTCAAGTGGTTGGGAATATTGTCTATAGTACAATTTGAGTTTATGATATTCTAAAAATTTATTATATTTATTCAGATAAGAACTTGAGCTTTTGTAGCGTAAATAATCCAGGGTTCGGATTCAGGCTGGCACATATGCAGAGGTATTGGCAAGCGGGTGATAATGACAGCGTATTTGAAAACTAATGATATTCAATGGACTGCAAATCCAGTCCTGGGCACTTTTAGAGACGGTTTAACCGTCTCTATTTTTTTGTCTAAAGATTTACTGTTGTTTGTTCATAATTCTGAAAGAACAAAAAAACAACTATCTTAATGGAGCAATAAGATAAGTTGTAAAGGATCAATGAAAATAGCCAGATACCTTTTTATTTTTCTGCTGTTAACCGGCATAAACGGGTCATCCCATGCTACCGGTGATACTTTGCGGGTTCAACTGAAATGGTGGCACCAGTTTCAGTTTGCAGGTTATTATGCAGCTAAACTCAAAGGATTTTATCAGCAGGAAGGATTGAATGTGCAGCTTATTGCCGGTGACCCGCAGCATGCTCCGGTTCCTGAAGTGTTATCTGGCAGGGCCGATTTTGGTATTACAGGTTCCGATATAGTTGTGAGCTATGCAAAAGGTGAGCCACTGATAGCATTGGGTGCCATTTTTCAACATTCGCCTTACACCATCCTATCTCTCAAAGAAAAAAATATCAATGTACCCTCAGACCTGATTGGAAAAAGACTGATGGCTTCACCTGATCAGGGTTGGACCGAATTGAAAGCTGTATTTCTCAAAGAAGGAATTGATCCCGATTCCTTAAAGATACTTTCGCATACATGGAAAAATACCGATCTGATAGAAGGCAAAGCTGATGCTATTACTGCATATATATCGGTTGAAATAAACCAGTTACGAAAAATGGGTATAGAGCCTTCTTATATTCTGCCCATTAATTATGGTATTGATTTTTACGGCGACATATTGTTTACCAGGAAAAACATGGCTGATACGGATCCTATTACAATCGGCAAATTTCGAAAAGCAAGTTTTGAAGGATGGGCATATGCTTTGTCGCACACTGCAGAAATGGCCGATTATATTTTAACGCTTCCGGGTGTTAAGGAAAGAGGTGTAACCAAAGATGATCTACTGGTAGAAGCTGAAGCTATGCGTAAACTGATTCTTCCCGATCTGGTTGAAATTGGTCATATGAATGAAGGCCGTTGGCGGCATATTGCAGATGTGCATCAAAAACTGGGTGTAATTCCGGTACAGCCAGATTTAAGCGGATTTCTATATGATGGTACAAAAAAAGTGTCATCAAAATACCTGAGAAATACAGCATATGTATTAATGGCAATATTGGTATTGTTATTGCTCTCTGTACTGTATGGATTTTCATTACGTAAAGCAGTGAGAAAAAGAACCGAAGAACTGGAAAGGGAAATTGTGGAAAGGGCCAATGCACAACGATTATTGACCATCAGCGAGCAAAGGCTGGAAATGGCAACAGTAGCTGCCGGATTAGGTATCTGGGATTGGGATATTATAACAGGGCAGGTGTTTTTTAATGACCAGTGGAAAAAAATGTTGGGGTATGCTCCCGATGAATTGCCCAACAGGTTTGAAACATTTGAAAAACTGTTGCATCCTAATGAGAAAGAACCTTTGATGCAATTACTGCAAGACCACCTGGAAGGGAAAAGCAGTGTTTACCAGGCCATGATACGGATGCGTACAAAAGACAAAAGGTGGAAATGGATATTAACCATGAGTAAGGCCAGTATGCGCGATGAAGAAGGCAAAGCAATACGTTTGTCGGGCATACATCTTGATATTGATGATATCAAACAAAAAGAAATTGAATTAAAAGAGCTTACGCAGGAACTCATGCACAGTAATAATGAGTTGCAACAGTTTGCTTATATCACATCCCATAACCTAAGGGCACCTGTTGCCAATCTGATCAGCTTACTGGGTTTGTTCGACCGTGGTCTGTCTGAAAGAAATACGGTGTTTCTGGAAAAGATGGAAATCAGCGTAGAGCGTTTGCATGCTACGTTAAATGACCTGAATGAAATATTGTCATCAAGAATTAACAAAGCCGATCGCGATGATCGCCTGGTATTTGAAGAAGAGCTCAGTAAAGTAAAAGAATTGATTTCCGAAGAAATCAGATTGAAAGAAGTAGTAATACAGGCAGATTTTTCTAAAGCACCAGAAATATTTTTCTCAAGGAAGGTAATGCACAGTATTTTATTGAACCTGCTAACCAATGCCATCAAATACAGAAGACCCGGTGTGCCGCCTGTAGTGCAGGTTTATACAGAAGATGATGGTGATTATGTGATACTCTATGTAAAAGACAACGGACTTGGAATTGACATGGAAAAACATGGCAACAAAATATTTGGGCTCTATCAGCGTTTTCATGATAACAAAGACGGCAAGGGGCTTGGTTTATACATTATTAAAAACCAGGTAGAAGCATTGGAGGGGAAGATTGCCGTGGAAAGTATCGTGAATCGAGGAACCATGTTTCATGTGTTCCTCAAGAAAAAAAAGGAACTGTATGAGTAGTGATCCATATCATATTTTGCTGGTTGATGACGATGATGTTACCAATTTTCTCAGTAAAGAAATGTTGCGTTTGTATATGGTATCTCCGAAAATTGACATCGCATTAAATGGTCAGGATGCGATTGACTACTTAATAGAACGAGCAGCACAACCTGAGCGACTTCCCAATCTCATATTATTGGATATCAATATGCCGATTATGGATGGCTGGGATTTCCTGGCAGAATTTGATAAGATTAAGAATCTGGGTTTTGACAAAATCAATATCATCATGTTTACATCCTCTGTTTATTATGAAGATATTGACCGTGCCCGTACCTATGCAACGGTAAAAAATATTTATTCCAAACCACTCGATGAACAGAAGATCAGAGAAATTATTGCTTCCTGTTCCTGATTTAGTATGGTCATAAAATTTAATTTTTTAATTATATTATTATTATTTATCCTGTATTTGATTGATTATTAGTATAATTTATCGATTTTTTGTTTAAATGTCATAATTACATGTAATAAAATTCAGTGTTTTCAACGGTGTAATTCAGTGAATAAAACAGCCTTATAACCTCCCTGTTAACATATCTTGCACTCAGTAAATGATTTGAAAGAATTATTTCGCTGATATCCTTAAAAAACCAAGAAAAATGTAATAATACCTTATTACATTTTTTCCCTCGATCCAATTTCCTTTAATATAGAGAATCCTATATTCTACTGTAAAAACCAAGAGAATGGGGCAACTAGTTGCCCCATTCTCTATTTTAGTCATTTCTGTCTCATGGAAAATTTACGTGATGTATTTTCATAAAAATGAGTAACTTTCAGATGGTCGTTTTGCTTAGAATCATTTTTTGTCGTTAAGCAGGTTGTATTGTTGCTGGTTTGTCATGTTCAGGTTATCCCGGGAAAATATATCTGTGTAACGGAACAATAAAGCAGCATATAATTGCGTGTATAGCATATATTAGTAGCCTTATATTGCATAACCGATTTCTATATCCACTGACTGACTAAAGGGAACTTAAATGAGAATATTGATAGCAGATGATCATAGCCTGATTAGGGAGGGATTACGTAAAATTTTATTGGAATCACTTCCTTTTGCTGAAGTGCATGATGTACCTGATTCAGCAGATCTTTTTAAAAAAGCGATCAGTGAAAAATGGGATATCATTATCTCCGATATCAGTATGCCTGGTTATTCAGGTATTGAAATACTCAAGCAAATTAAGGAACACGCGCCCAACACACCTGTATTGATGTTGAGCATGCACACTCCGGAACAGTATGCAGTTCGCGCCATCAAAGCTGGCGCATCAGGTTATCTTACCAAAGAAAGTGCTCCTTATGAACTGGTGAAAGCTGTGCAGCAAATACTCAGTGGGAGAAAATATATTACAAGTGAAGTGGCTGAAGTATTGGCTGGGTCATTGGAACAAAAAGACCAGCGAGCCCCGCACGAACAATTATCGGATCGTGAATTTGAAGTATTTAAGATGATTGTAATGGGAAAAAGTATTTCAGAAATCGGGGAAATACTTTCCCTGAATGTGAATACCATTAGTACCTACAGGGCCAGAATCATGGATAAGATGAAATTGCATAACAATGCTGACCTGGTGAAATACGCAATTCAGAACAATCTTGTCTAGTATTGATTGTATCCGGAAAAATCACGGGCTTTGTGTAGTATAAAACCTACATTTTTTTCACAGGTCGTGTTATTGCAAATTGGTTAAATAGAGTTGTCCTTTGTATAGAGGTTGTGCTTCCCCCCATATAAGCCGATCGTCTACCAGATTAAAATTCCACTATCCTTATTTTAAGATTCAATCAGGATTGGCAGTAAGCCAAATCCGAAACGTATTTATCCTTGAAGAACCTTATAGCCTTAGGCTGTATGAGCTTTGTAGGGTGTAATAACTCTGCAAAGCTCTTTTTAAATTTATATTCTAATGATGCCTTTTTCCATTATGGTGGACCGTGCAATGAAAATATTACTTGTTGATGATTCTGAATTTATTCTTCAGCGTATCCAGCATCTGCTGGAAGGAATGAAGCAGGTAAAAGAAATTCGCACAGCTACCAGCGCCGAAGAGGCTGCAGAATGGATTGAATCATATAATCCGGCCCTCGTTTTTTTGGATATTAACCTGCCCGGAAAAAACGGGCTACAAATGCTGAAAGATATACGTAGTAAAACCACCATCGACCCTACTATTGTAATACTCACCAACAATACATTGTCTGGATACAGAATAGAATGTATGCAGGCCGGAGCAGATTATTTTCTTGATAAGGCAAAAGATTTTTCTTCTATTCCAGATATTGTCCAGAAAACTGCTGAGAAACTGGTTTCAAATTCAAAGTATAATTAGCTTAACAGTTGTAGCTAAATTCCTAAAGCCATTTTTAAACGGGTATATCCCGATTTACTTACAGGCAATCTTATGCCAATACTCAAAATGGCAAGATGCCCTTCTTTTTCGTAAGGGTCAATCCTGCTAATGAGGTGCACATTCACCATGTATGATCTGTGAATACGTATAAACTGTAAGGGATCCATTTTCTGCTCAAAGAATTGCATGGTTTTATTTTTCAGGAATACACCATCCGCTGTATGAATTTTTACATAATCATCTGCTGCTTCAAAATATTGTACCTGGGCTGTTGGTATGATTTTAATCTTACCATTGTCTTTTAATACAATCCTGTTTTGCTGTTGTAATGTAGTAGAAATCGTATCGAGTAATTCACTGGTTCTGCTATGTTGTAATTGTTTTTCAGTAGATCGCCATTTGTCAATGGCTTTTATAAATCTTTCTTTGCTGAATGGTTTCAACAAATAATCAATGGCGTGTGCTTCAAAGGCTTTGATGGCAAATTCTTCAAAAGCAGTTGCAAAAATTACCGCAGGTGGATTTTCAATCAACTCCAGCATTTCAAAACCATTGATCTTGGGCATTTGTATGTCAAGTATCACCAGATCGGGCTGGTGCTGCTGGATGGCTTTTACGCCTTCAAAGCCATCTCTGCATTCCTGCACCAGTTCAATATCGGGATATGCCTGGAGGTACTCTTTTACAATACTTCTTGCAAGCGGCTCGTCATCAATGATGATTAGTTTCATGGTTGAATTGAGGGATAAAAATATTGGTGGTAAATAATTTGTCTGTTTTTGAAGTGCGTATTAAATCCTGTCGGGCATACAGCAAATACAGCCTTCTTGTTATTGAAGCGAGTCCAAAACCAGTACCCTGTGTGGCAATGGTGGTAGCAGGGTCATATGGGTTTTTAATTGTAATTTCCAGCATGTCGCTTTTTGATCCGTCTGCTTTAATACTGATAAGCACTTCTTCAGTAGTATCGTATAAGCCGAATTTAATGGCATTTTCAACTACAGGCTGTAATAGTAAAACAGGTATCTGCATGTTAGCAGCCTGTTCATCTATTTCAAGATTTGTTTGCAGCCTGTGCCCGAAACGTACTTTTTCAATATCAAGGTACAATTGTAAATGATGTATCTCTTCCTGCAAACTAACCTGCTGGTGTTCTTCTTTTTTTAATGTACCCCTCAGAAAATCGGACAACTGTTGAATCATGTGCCTGGCTTTTTCGGGTTGTGTACCTGCCAGCGCACTGATGGAATTAAGACTGTTGAATAAAAAATGTGGTTGCAGTTGCTGACGTAGCTTTAATAGTTCAGCATCTTTTGAAATTTTTTCAGCTTCCTCTTTTCTTTGTTCATTCTCTTGCTGTTCCAACAAAGTGTACCATAACAAACTGATCATCGACATACAACCGATCATCAGAAAACCGGTAACATAGCGAATGTAAAAGGATTGCCTGAGTAGGTTCAGGTAAATATCATCTTCTTTAAACCAGAATTTCAGTATGGTTCTTACCAGGAAAAGATAGAGACTACTCAATACCAGGCTGATGATGAGTATGTACCAATATCTTTCATTTCTGGGCAAATAGTATTTCATATTATTTACTACCAGCAAACAAAAACAGGCCAATAAAAAGTTGGAAGTAAAGGCATCGGCCACTGACTGCACCAGACTAATCTCGTACTCACGTAATACCCATATATGTATAATCGTCCATACCAACCACCAGGTAATGAATGCCAGGTAAAAACTACGTCCTTTTGTAATGGGTGCCACCATAGGTTAGAGTGCTTGCAGAAACTGATCTGTACAAGACGATAACAAATATCCTGCTTTTAACCGAACCTCACGCTGGTAACGAATAGAGTCGGTGGGCAGGCATAGCTGCGACAATACTTCTGCGCCATCGATCATTTGGTTGAGCTTATACAATTCAGTTACATCAATAAAATACCAGTTGATTTGGTGGATGGTTTGCTCATCGGCAATAAGCTGCTCCTGTTGACCAATTTGTTGTGCTTTATGAAAAGCATGCAGCTCATCATCGGCCTGTATTAGTCGTAACTGCTCATCAAATTGTATATGATCAGGATCAGATGGAGACTGAAACCGGTACACAAGTTTTGCCAGGAACCATTCCATAAACAGTTTTTTGAATGGGTTGATTAATAACTTTTGATTTCAATACCGCCAAATACGGATGTGCCACTCAGGATCAATACTTTGTCCGGATCGAATTTGCTACCCGGAAGCAGGTTGCGTTTATCTTCAATACCGGCAAATACAGCTACCGTTTCTGAACGAATTTCCCAGTTGGGAGGAACCACCAGTTTGGCACCACCAAAAACAATGGTTACTTCCAGAAAAACCGGCCCCTGTATATCGGCTTGTGAGAGATTGATCTGTGAGCCACCCATAAAACATACTATTTCTCCTCCTTTGAAATTTTTGGAAGTCACCATTTTCTTTACTTCACCAAAAACAGAAGTGCTGTCGATCCGGTCTTCTGAAGACGGGGGAAACTCGGTTTCATTATCTGCTTTTTCCTTGGGTTTGAAATTGAATAAAGGATCCTGACTCAAAGAACTCAGTTTCGGACGGAAAATGAATAAGATACCAATACCAATAATCAATCCCGGCCAGAGAAAGCGACGGATCTCTACGTCTTTAATGAGTTCATCAGACATAAAGAACAATCCAACGGCGATCATGATGATCCATGAAACACCCCTGAATTTTACTTTCAAACCAGATATTATACCTACCAGTATAACAATGGCCGACCAGTCATATAACCAGGATGGAATATACACGCCCACCCTTTTCAGTAGTATAACGGCGCCAACAAGGATTAAAATGATACCAGTGTAAAAACGGTCATTGTGGCTTTTTATATCGAAACCTCGGTTTCTCATTGTTTGTAATTTTCAACAAAACTATACAAGTGCAGTAAGCTGTAAAAGCAGAATTAGGCTATGATAAACAAAAGGGCGGTAAACGACAGGAAATGGTCGGTAAATGAATCCAGACTCGGTTTTACTGATTAGGTTCACCGGCAGTTTTAGATTGCCAGCCGATCAGCAGTACGCCAATAATCACCAGAATAGTGCCAATGATTTGTTCCATAATAATCGACTCGTCCAAAAAAAAGTGAGCCTGTAAAATGGTAGAAACCGGGCCAATACTGGTTATGATGGCCACATTATTACTGCCAATTTTTTTCATGCCCACACTCATCATAAAAGAAGGTAATACTGTGGCAATAATAGCAAGTGCAATACCATAACCAACAAGTGATGTGTTCATCTGAAACGTTGTGTCGGGCTGTTGAAGCAGGTAATGAATAAAAATACCTGCGGTAGCCGTAAGCATGGCATAAGCAGTATAACGTGTGGCTCCAACACTGTTTACAAGCCGGCCTGTACCAACAAGGTAAAAGGAGTAAGTGATGGCACACAAAAAAATCATGAAAGAACCATAAAAAAAATGCGGTCCATATTGTGTCGAACGTATTTCGCCCCAATAGGCAATGCCAATACCAATATAAGTTAGTATGAGTGCAATAACCTGTACACGGCTAAGTTTGGTTTTGAAATAAAAGGTATTAATGAGTACGGCAAATGTGGGATAAAGAAAGAGAATCAACCTTTCTAAACCTGCCGAAACATATTGCAGACCTATAAAATCGAAGAGACTACTCAGGTAATAACCAAAAATGCCCATGAGCATGATCCATGCCCATTGTCTTTTTGTAAGTGGTTTAACCTCGTCCTTACGACCCGCTATCCAGGCTGCAATTATGTAAAATGGAAGGGAAAAAAGCATGCGCACACTCAGTAAAGTAAGCGCATCAACTTTTGTTTCCAGAAATGCCAGTTTTACAAATATGGCTTTTGTAGAAAAGAAAATGGCACCACCAATGGTGATGAGAAAACCAGGCAGACTTATTTTTTGGATCTGGTTATTCACTTTAGATGGGTTATGGTCCATAGTTTATAGTCCATGGTCCATGGACTATAAACTATGGACTAACTATTACACGCTCACATTAAAATCTCTCAATGCATCATTCAGGCTGGTTTTGAGATCGGTACTGGCTTTACGCTGACCGATGATGAGGGCGCAGCTTACTTGGTATTCACCTGCATTGAATTTTTTGGTATAGCTACCGGGTATAACAACGCTTCTTGCGGGTACACGTCCTTTGTATTCAACAGGCTCATTACCGCTTACGTCGATGATCTTGGTTGATTGTGTTAATACCACATTGGCACCCAAGACCGCTTCTTTTTCAACCACCACACCTTCTACTACAATACACCTGCTGCCAATAAAACAACCGTCTTCGATAATTACAGGACTCGCTTGCAATGGCTCAAGTACACCACCAATACCTACGCCGCCACTCAGGTGAACGCCTTTGCCAATTTGAGCACAGCTTCCTACAGTGGCCCATGTATCAACCATGGTGCCTTCATCGACATACGCACCAATATTTACATAGCTGGGCATGAGTACCACATTTTTTGCCACATATGCACCATAACGTGCAACTGCATGAGGAACGGCTCTAACGCCCAGTTCTTTGTAATTCGATTTCAATAACATTTTATCATAGAACTCAAAAGGAGGGATGCTCCATGTCTGCATTTGCTGAATGCCGAAATACATGAGGATGGCCTGTTTCACCCATTCATTTACCACCCACTTACCATCTTCTGGCGAAGCAACGCGCAGACGACCTTTGTCTACTTCTTCAATGACTGCTCTAACGGCATCACTATGTTTATTGGCCTGTAACAATTCTCTGTTCACCCAGGCTTCTTCTATTAATGCTTTCAGTTCCATAACCTTAAAATTTTTGCAAACATACAGGTTCAAGTTAAAGGTTGTATGATCGACAGCATATTGGGTACAATTTGTACATTGCAGGTACGATGCTGCCATTTCAAAACGATATTGATGCCTGTCTGGAAGTGCTGGAAAAAGGCGGCCTGATTCTCTATCCCACCGATACCATCTGGGGAATAGGTTGTGATGCCACTAATTCCAGTGCAGTAGAAAAAATATTTCAACTCAAACAAAGACCCGATCATAAAGCTATGATTGTATTGGTGGCAGACGAACGGGATATTCTGCAATATGTAACACAACCCGACCTACAGGTTTTTGATTATGTGAAGGGGGTATCAAGACCCATTACGGTTATTTATGATGGGGCAATTGGTCTTGCCGATGCTTTGCTGGGTGAAGATGGATCAGCCGGTATTCGCATTACAACAGACAGTTTTTGTAAGCACCTGATCAAGCGATTCAGAAAGCCATTGGTGAGTACATCAGCCAATGTATCCGGCTACCCTGCCCCGCAGTCTTTTCAGGATATAGAACCTATTATTAAAGAAGGAGTGGACTATGTGGTGAGATACAGGCAGGCCGATGAAAACTACTATAAACCCTCATCTGTAGTGAAATGGGATAAAAATGGCGTATTGACCATCATACGCCCATAATTGTGCATAACCCTGTGCGAAAATCGATTTTTCTGTTAATTTATTGTATTTGAATTGATTAGATGCAATCTGCCACATTGTGGCAAGAACTTTGTTGAACTTTTAATTGCATTTCTTGTAATAAAATGCAAACTTAAAGTAAGAAAACAACCGCAATGGCACGCGTAATCCTGGATGTACCAAATGATAAGATTCAGCCCTTTTTAAAGGCGATTCTCAACCTGGGAATTGATCGCCATGCCATCAGTTCCAATGAATCGAGAAGACGAAGCCTTTCCTCACGAAACAGGAAAAATATACTGAAACGTTTTTCTGGTAGTTTTCTTCTCTTCGACTGGGAATTTTTCAGCAATGAGCTGGAATATGAATAGTGTTCCTTCTGAAAGACAGCTTTATAGTAGTTTTGTTGCATGCAGCGTATTCTGGTTATTCAAACTGCTTTTATTGGCGATGTAGTACTCGCAACTGGCTTACTGGAAAAATTGCACCAGCATTTCCCCGATGCCGTCATTAATATAGTTGTACGAAAAGGTAATGAAGGGTTATTTACTAATCATCCCTTTCTTCAAACCATACATATCTGGGATAAAAAGAAAAATAAGTACAAACACTTACTGCAATTACTTTTTGCCATTCGTAAAAAGCAATATGATGTTGTTGTGAATGTGCAGCGTTATATGGCTACAGGCTTTTTAACCGCGTTCTCAGGTGCTAAAAAGACCATAGGTTTTGATAAGAATCCATTGAGTTTTTTGTTTACACAAAAAGTGTCGCATCATTTTTCAGGAGAAGAAGATGTGGTACACGAAATACAACGAAATCATGCATTGATACGTTCAATCACTGATGATCAGGCCGCAAAACCCAGATTATACCCTTCAATGGGAGATCTCGAACGTGTAGCTGTTTATCAGGATAAATCATATATCTGTATTGCACCTGCTTCTGTATGGTTTACCAAACAATATCCCACAGAACACTGGGTGGAATTGATCAGGCAGTTGCCACAGCAGTATGCTGTTTATTTATTGGGAGCGCCCGGAGATAAGTCGCTTTGCAGTTCAATTGAAAAACAGTGTGAGAGACCGTTAATAAATCTTGCAGGTGAATTATCTTTTTTATCATCGGCAGCATTGATGAAAAATGCCGTAATGAATTATGTAAATGATTCTGCACCCATGCATTTTGCTTCTTCGGTAAATGCACCTGTTACTGCCGTGTATTGTTCCACCATACCCGCTTTTGGCTATGGACCGCTTTCTGACAGGTCTTTTGTAATTGAAACACCCGTTCCGTTGAGTTGCCGGCCATGTGGTCTTCATGGACATGCAGAATGTCCACAGGGGCATTTCAATTGTGCCAAACATATTCGTGTGGAACAATTACTGAAAACACTGCCAATGGGTTAAAACCGGAAAGGAATTACATTTGCAGCACATGGATATTGTTTGTACTGATAAAGAGACCCATATTTTTGAAACCATTGCCAAAGGAGCAGCAGCATTGAACCTGCCCTGTTACCTCATTGGTGGTTTTGTGCGCGATAAACTGATTGGACGACCTACAAAAGATATTGATATTGTTTGTATTGGCGATGGCATTGCCTTGGCTCATGAAGTTGCCGGATATTTTAAACCCAAACCACATGTTTCTTTTTTTAAGACATTTGGTACGGCACAAATAAAAATAGATGACCTCGAGATAGAATTTGTAGGTGCCAGGAAAGAGAGCTATACCGATAACAGCCGCAAGCCGGATGTGTTACCCGGCACTATTGAAGACGACCAGAACCGGCGCGATTTTACTATCAATGCCATGGCCATTAGTCTCAACACTGCTGACTATGGAACGTTAATTGATCCGTTTAACGGGAAGCAGGCATTGGAAGATAAAATTATTGTAACGCCCTTAGAGCCTTCACAAACTTTTAGTGATGATCCTTTACGTATGATGAGAGCCATTCGTTTTGCGGCTCAACTCAAGTATGCTATAGTTCCAGAAACATTGGCCGCTATTGAAGCCAATGTACATCGTATCGCTATTGTTTCGCAGGAGCGTATAACGGATGAGTTGAATAAAATAATGTTGTGTAAAAAACCATCTGTTGGATGGGATCTTTTATTCAGAACCAAATTACTGCACAAGATATTTCCCCAAATGGTTGATCTGTATGGTGCAGCTTATATTGATGGAATTGGGCACAAGGATAATTTCTACCATACCCTCCAGGTACTCGACAATATTTCGGAACATACAGATGATTTATGGTTGCGATGGGCAGCATTATTGCACGATATTGGCAAACCGGCCACCAAACGTTTTGAAGAAGGGCATGGCTGGACTTTTCATGGTCATGAAGTAGTAGGTGCCAGAATGGTACCGAAAATATTTGGCAAACTGAAACTGCCGCTGAACGAAAAAATGAAACAGGTGCAGAAACTGGTATTGCTGCATTTGCGTCCGATAAGTTTAACAAAAGAAAACATTACTGATAGCGCCATCCGTCGGTTGCTGTTTGATGCAGGAGAAGATATTGAAGCATTGATGATGTTATGCGCTGCTGATATAACCAGTAAGAATAAATCGAAAGTAAAAAGATACCTGCAAAATTTCGAACTGGTAAAACAGCGTTTGACTGAAGTAGAAGGTGCAGACAGAATCAGGAACTGGCAGCCACCTATTACGGGGGAAATAATTATGCAGACATTCGGGTTAACCCCGGGCAGGCAGGTAGGTATTATAAAAGATGCGATACGGGAAGCCATTTTGGATGGAATCATTCCTAATGAGTATGAGGCGGCAAGGGTGTTCATGCTGGGAAAAGGAGCAGAACTGAACTTGCAGGCGGTAGAATAAATTGTATTTTAGCGTTTGGAATATATTGATCAACTAAAGTTTAAGCATACAGAATGGCGGTTTTAAAATTTCGGATTTACCTGGAAGAAGACGATGCGGTTTATCGTGATATTGTTATCAAACATACCCAGCATTTTATTGAGCTGCATTTTGCCATTCTCAAAGCATATGAGTTCGATCAGAAACACCAGGCTACTTTTTTCCGTAGTAACGATAACTGGCAGCGTGGTCGTGAAATTAGTTTTGAAAAGTACGATAAGACCTATGTGGCCGAACCATTGATGATGGCCGATACCACCATCGGAAGTGAGATCAGGGATACCAACCAAAAATTTGTATATCTCTACGATTTCGCCAAAAACTGGATTTTCCTGGTAGAACTAATTAATGTAAGTAAAGAAGAGAATGCAAAGCTGAATTATCCTGCTTTATCGAGGGTAGAAGGTATTGGTCCGCAGCAATATGGTACAAAGAGTTTGCTGGGCGATAAGTTTGCAGATATTGAAGAGAAGTATGATCTGACCGAAGCCGCAGATGGCTTTGGTGAAGAAGGAGAGAATGGAGAAACTGACTCAGACGATTCTGAAACGGAAGAAACCAACGAAGAAGAGTTTTAATCATTTTCCCTGCCCCGGATTTAAATCTAGGGCAGGGAAAATGTACAATATTTTATTTTGTCGCCACTCACCGTTATAATCATAGCAGGTCCGACTGCAGTTGGTAAAACAACAGTAGCCATTCAATTGGCGCAACAATTCAGCACAGAAATTATTTCAGCCGATTCAAGACAATGTTATCGTGAAATGCATATTGGCGTAGCCAGGCCTTTACCGGAAGAACTAGCGGCAGTTCAGCATCATTTTATTGCCTCACATTCTATACAGGAAGAAGTAAATGCAGGTGTTTTTGAGCAATATGCATTGGCAAAGGCAGAAGTATTATTTGCCAATCATCCGGTTGTTATTATGACTGGCGGCACAGGTCTTTATATAAAAGCCTTCAGCGAAGGAATTGATGGAATGCCAGCTATACCATCAACTATACGTGACGAAATTATTCGGGTGTATGAAAAAAACGGGTTGCCGTGGTTACAGGATCAGGTACAACAAAAAGACCCTGTTTTCTGGCAAACAGCCGAACAGCAAAACCCTCAACGATTAATGCGGGCACTCGAGTTTATAGAAGCCACCGGAAAATCGATTACAGAATTCAGAGTGGGAAAAAAAGCGGAAAGACCTTTTCGTATCATACAGATTGGTTTGGAAATGCCCCGCGAAATGCTGAACCAACGCATCAATCAAAGAGTAGATCTAATGATGCAGGCTGGATTATTGACAGAAGTAACATCTTTATTTCCATTTCGTCGCCTGAATGCTTTGCAAACAGTGGGTTATCAGGAACTGTTTGATCATCTGGAAGGGAAAGCAGATTTAAATAAAGCTATAGAGCTGATTAAACAACACACCAGACAATATGCCAAACGACAAATGACCTGGTTCAAAAAAAACAGCAGCATCCACTGGGTGAATGCTGCTGAAAATATAAAAGATCAAATCTTCGAAATATTACGTCAATACAATATAGACCCTGCGTAATCTCTGTTAACTCCTTTCTCAGCGGTGAATAAACTAAAACTTAAACCCAAATGTCAACATCACATTTCCCCTTGAACCTGTTTGTTCTGCAAAAGTATTAGGCTTGTCGTTTAAGCGGTATGCAAACTGAACATCGCGGTTAAAAGCATGCGCATAACTCAGGTCAATAAAAATACCTTTATCACGATAGCCTACACCACCTGTTGCCATGATACGATGAGCCTTTAATTCACTGTCTTTATAAGGACTTCCATAATAAGCACCGCCCAGACGGAACATTATCGTATGAAGTTTTAGTTCGCCACCTAAACGGAAATTGATATTGCCCTTGTACGTGTCTTTGACTACATCATTCAGCATATCGTAGTAATTAACCAGTGCCTGATCATTCTCGTCATGTGCAAAAAACCTGGAACCACGATAGTTTACATATTCAAGATCAGCACTGATAAATGCTCTTTGTCTGCGGGTATCTTTAATTTCCCTGAACACATAACTGGCACTTACAATAGCGCGCCAGGGAGTAACAAGGTTATAATTACTGTTGCCGGGATTTCCGCTATTAAGGTTATCGCTGGTTGCAGAACGTACTCCTCCCGAAACATAAGTTTCTGTATTAGTCGTCATAGAAGCCCGTACCCTGTCTTGAAAACTTATCAACTGTGGTGTATGAATAGCGAAACCAATACGCCAGTAATCTTTGGGCTTATAAATGGTACCAATTTTGGCGCCGATGCCTAAACCTCTCGAAGTGAATTGTTCTTTAAACTCAAAATAGCTAAACTGATTATTAGGATCATTGGTGGCATCGCTTTCTCTGTACACCAAATCTCTTGTATAAGAAATAACGGGAATAGTAAAACTACCACCAACATATAATTTATCTTCCATATTACCTGCCACACCTAATGCTATTTCATGGTAACCTCCGCGTGTAATAGCATCATAATGCTGGTTTACACCTGTTGAAAGTGGAACGAGACTCTGATAGCCGATAAAATTACCGGAAGCATTATTGGCAGTGTCAACCAGGAATGTTCTGAACGCAAGTGAAGAACCAAAAATATAATTACTCAATGCAGCATTGGTATCTGCGAGATCGCGTGTGAGTTCTTCGAGGTATTGTTCTGAGAAAGAACTCATGTTGTTAAAGCCCTTAAACTGTATCCTGTTGTTATAACTCGCAAGTTGGTTCACAGAAATGGCGAATGCGCTACTGGTCCACTTACGGTTATTTTTATAACTACTGCTCAGGATTAAACCAGAAGCACCATAACCAAAATTATTTTTACTGTTCAGTGTATCGGTGCCGCGGTATTTGAATTTGTTATTGTTAAATAAAAAGCCGGGCGACAAAACAAATTCATTGGTTTTAAATAAACCCAAACCGGCAGGGTTTACGTGGTTAGCGGTAATTTCTCCTCCCAATGATCCCATTACGCCACCTGTGGCAATGTTTCTGGCAGAACCATTTTGATTGAACCAGGCCATTCTCAGAGAATAATCCGGGTTTTGTGCTGTAGCAGTGAGGGTGATCAGAATTGCTATAAAGGGTAGATATGATTTCATATTACAATGCGTTTGGATATAGGTTTAGTAATGGTGCCATGCACCTTGCTGTTATTAATGCCTCCAACAAAAGATGGATTAATTGCCCCTGCCACCTCTTCCAGAACTGGCGCTGCTTCCTGTACTTTTTACACCACCACTGTTGCCCCCTGCATTACTGCTAGGTGTGGCAGTAGAACCATTACTTGTGTTGGTGAAACTTCTTACAGGTCGGTCAACAGAAGTTCCTGATGAACCATTGCTTCCACCTGTAAAGACTCTTTTCAACAGGTTACCAAAACTGTTATTATTACCACCACCGGTATTTACAAATGAACCGGTTTTAGGATTGTAATATCCCTGGTTATTGTTGTTAAAGCCTTTGGTATTTCTGTAAGCAGCCAGGTTGCTACCAGAAGTGCTGCCGGTATAAAATTTAGGAGAAGCATACACAATTACAGTGTACATCGGATTGTTCCAGCCCCATCCATAACCGAGTCCCAACTGGGGTCTCCATCCACCATAACCCAGTCCGAGGTTCCAGGGGTTGTTCCATGTATAAGTGTTCCAGTTATTGTATGGATTGCAGCGGTTGAAATCGTAGCGGCTGTCGTACCAGTAGTCAAAATCGTCTATACCTGACCAGCGGTTTCTGTTGGCTACTTTCATGCGCAGGTAACGATCATCCTGACTGCTAATGTATTCTTCATAACGCTCCTGCTGTTCTTTGGCCTTGTCTTCCTCTTTTCTGCTCATGCCTTCACGGGCCGGTGAATAATAAACATCATCCGGTGTTTGCCCCGACTTGTAAGCCGTTGAGCAGCCGGATAGTAGTCCGATGGTGAGTAATGAGATAAGTAACGTTGTTTTCATAACATGAGGATTGACAAGGTTATATAATGTGAAGTTACATACATTTGCGCTGTTGTAGGCTTCATAGATATTGCGGCAATTATTTTGCCAACTAACATCTGTGAGTAATGTATTTTGTTAAGAGAATTATAATATTTTATGAGTAAGGAAATTACTTCCCGGGCACAGGACTATTCTCAATGGTATAATGACCTCGTTTTGAAAGGGAGCCTGGCCGATTACAGCGCCGTTCGTGGTTGCATGGTTATTAAGCCCTATGGTTTTGCCTTATGGGAAAATATGCGAGATGTATTGGACAGAATGTTTAAGGAAACGGGTCATCAGAATGCTTATTTCCCCTTATTCATACCCAAGAGTTTGTTTGAAGCGGAGGAAAAAAATGCGGAAGGTTTTGCCAAGGAATGTGCTGTGGTAACACATTATCGTTTAAAAACGGATCCCAATAATAAAGGTAAGCTGATTGTTGATCCGGAAGCAAGACTCGAAGAAGAACTGGTGGTGCGTCCAACAAGCGAAGCCATTATCTGGAATACTTATAAAGGCTGGATACAGTCTTATCGTGACCTTCCCATCCTCGTAAACCAGTGGGCCAATGTGGTTCGATGGGAAATGCGTACCCGTTTGTTCCTGCGTACAGCAGAATTTTTATGGCAGGAAGGACATACGGCACACGCTACCAAAGAAGAAGCAGTAGAAGAAACCATAAAAATGCTGGATGTATATGCCGATTTTGTAGAGAACTGGATGGCCGTACCTGTTATCAAAGGTGTGAAAACACCGAATGAGCGTTTTGCCGGCGCAGAAGAGACTTATTGTATTGAAGCCATGATGCAGGATGGTAAGGCATTACAGGCAGGTACATCACATTTCCTGGGTCAGAATTTTGCCAAAGCATTTGATGTAAAATTCAGCGACAAAAACAATAAGCTGGAATATGTCTGGGCCACCAGTTGGGGTGTGAGTACAAGACTGATTGGAGCATTGGTAATGGCACACAGCGATGATGATGGATTGATATTGCCTCCACGAATAGCACCGATACAGGTAGTCATTGTTCCTATTTATAAAGGAGAAGAACAGAAAGCTAAAATTGATGAACGCGTTCATCAGTTAATGGCTGAACTGAAAGCATTGGGTGTTACAGTAAAGTATGATGACAACGATAATACAAGACCAGGATGGAAATTTGCAGAGTATGAAATGAAAGGTGTGCCTGTTCGTATAGCGTTGGGCTTACGCGATCTGGAAAACAATGTGGCAGAAGTAGCAAGAAGAGATACCAAAGAAAAAAATACGGTATCGCTTGAAGGTCTTTCTGCACACGTTAAACAGTTGCTGGAAGATATTCAGCAGAACATTTACAATAAAGCAAAACAATACAGAGACGAACATATTACACCCGCCAATAGCTGGGATGAATTTGTTGCTTTGCTAGATAATAAGGGAGGGTTTATTTCAGCACATTGGGATGGAACAGGCGAAACCGAAGAAAAGATCAAAGAACTGACTAAAGCAACCATCCGTTGTATTCCTTTGAATAATCAGCAGGAAGAAGGGGCGTGTATATTGACCGGTAAACCATCTGCCCAGCGGGTGCTGTTTGCAAGGGCTTATTAAATCAGATTTTAGAAGATCCGAGCAGCTTTCATGAAGCAAAAAGAAATACACCCCGCCTTACAACCTTACCTGGATGGAAAAGTGATTTTACTGGATAAACCTATCGACTGGACCTCTTTCGATGTGGTGAAAAAAGTGCGTATTCTCACAAGGATATCTAAAGTGGGACATGCCGGAACACTCGATCCACTGGCAACGGGTTTGTTGATTGTGTGTACCGGTAAATTCACTAAGAAGATTAATGAGTATATGGGTATGGAGAAAGAGTACACAGGTACTTTTACATTAGGTGCAACAACGCCAACCTACGATCTCGAATCAACCCCGGAAAACATCAGAGACTATACGCATTTGTCGGATGAACAGATTCATGCTGCAACGCAACAGTTTACCGGTCCGATTATGCAGATGCCGCCCGCGCATTCGGCCATTAAAAAAGATGGTAAACCTGTTTACCTCGCTGCTAGGAAAGGACTGGAAGTGAAACTGGACCCTCGTCCTGTAACTATTAACTCTTTTGTTATTGAAAAAATTGAATTACCTGTGGTGTATTTCAGGGTAGTATGTTCAACAGGTACATATATCAGGAGTCTGGCACATGATTTTGGTGCCGCTTTAGGCGTAGGAGGTTATATGAGTAGTTTGCGAAGAACGCGTATAGGTTCTTTTGAAGTTACAGATGCTGATAGTCTGGCTAGTTTTGAAAAAACAATTGATGTATTAAAGAGCACATCATCAGAAGGGTAAACCAATACCAAATTGCAGTGCGGCATTGTTTACTTTCAATCCTTTTTCTCTTGTTTCAGACCATACAAAGTTTTTAAAACTCATCCAGCCGCCATTGGTACTCCTGGCAGGATCTTTTACCCGATAAGCTACATCGAAACGTATCAGGAAATAAGAAAAATCGAATCTTAAACCAGTGCCGATACCAATTGCCAGATCTCTTCCAAGATTACTGATTGAAAACTTTGAAGCAGGATCCTGATTATTCGTTTTGAGGTTCCATATATTGCCAATATCGGCAAATACGGCACTTCCTATTTTGAACGAGCCAAGAGCAGCAAGCTGAAAGCGGTATTCAATATTGGTTTCTAACTGCATATCACCAAAACGATCGCGGTAACTACTGTTAACAGTATCGCTGAAGACAGAACTACCTAATCCTAATTGACGCAATCCCCATGCACGCATACTGTACGGACCACCAACGATAAACTGTTTGAAGAAAGGGAGTGTTCTGCCAATGGCAGGATCGTTGCTGTAATTATATCCAAATCCTGCAAACGCACGATAAGCCAATTCCGATTTAGGATACAATACTCGTTGCCTGTATTCCGCTTCTGTTTTAATGTAACGATAGATATTGTTTTTTAAACCCGGTAACAAGCCAAATAAACCGCCGGCTTCTTCAATACCAATTCGCAGGTAATGACTTTTATTCCTGTTGTTTGGACTGTTGGTAGTTCTGATAAATGATAAACTCTGGCTTACAATATTTCCCTCATTAAAAGAAGCCTGTAGAAAGGGATTGTTTTTAATAAGACTATCAAGACCTGGTAATCTTTTAATACCATACAATTCAATATTTAATGGTTTGTACAACCATACATGGTCACCATTCTTTACAGGTTTGCGCCATTCGTAGCCAATACTGGCAGTAAAAGAAGTGATGTTATAGTAAGTCTTTCTGTCTATATAAGAGCTGCTTAATGTAAATAAAGTCTTTTTGTTTTCCAGATTACGGAGAGAGCGCCAGTTGCCAAACGGTGTAAGAATACGTGGCAACACATAGGTATGACTTCCACTCAATAAAAAAGTTTGTAAAAGTGGATTATCCTGACTCAAAAGATTTAATTCTACACCTGCCCGCACTACAGACTGTTGCTGTACAGCCTGTCGCCATCTGTTCCTGTTGGTATAGCTTAGGTTGGTAGAAATACCCAGTGTATTGCCTGCTATTACATCTCCTGAATTTCGGCTTCCTTCCAGTTCGGCTGCCAGTGTTTGTTTGATAGCTGGTACCAACAGAATATGCATATCGAGTGTATCATTATCGCGTACATGTAATATCGCATCAGCCTGTTGCCAGGCGCCGAGTTGTCCAAGGCGGTTGATGGTTTTATAGAAATCAGCTTCATTGTATTTATCGCCTCTGCTTAAATAAGTATGTTCACGCATAGGTCTGAAACGAAACAATCCTTTTTGGTATTTCATGATACCGTTTCTGAACGTATCTGTTTTAAAGTCGGTTCTTCTGATCACACTATCAGGAATATCTGCAATACCTGTTTCAGGATAATAATAAATACGGCCCATACTATACTGCCGCAATTTGCCGGAATCTAATATGGGTCTATGTGTGAGGTTAACATCCCAGGTAGGATTGTCCTTTCTTTTTTTAGCAGCCTGTGCAATAATTTCTGCCTGTTTAAAAGGGTCAAGAGTGAGGGGTAATAATTTTGTATCTAATGTATCTACTACGGCAATCAGGTCATCTCTGTTGAAGTTGTAATACCCGTTTTGACGGAACAAATTAGTAAGCCTGTCAAGCTCATCACTGATCACCTGTTTGGTATAAGGTTTTCCTTTTTTAAGCAGGCTTTCCGAAGTAGTGCTCAATACCAGTGACTGTAAAATAGAATCTGTAAAATTGTACGAAACAGAATCAATGCTGATATTTTTCCCAACGGTTATGTTCATAAACACATTGGTTCGTAGCTGTGTTTTAAAGGTGTCGATAGAAACAGAATCTTTTAATCCCGTATAAAAATACCCCTGGCTATTCAGGTAAGCATTCATAAAAGTAATGGAACGGCCAAGATTACTGCTATCGAATACTGGTGGATTAATAAGCCGGCTTCGAACAACTCCGAGATATTTTTGAACAATCCTAACCTGCAAACTATCTTCCCAGTAATTCTGTAGTTCGGTTATTAATCGTTTTTTCTCATCTTTGGGAAGCGTGTCGAGGATATTGATTTGATTACTGTAAACAAATGGTCTGTTTTCAGGATAATTAATCACTTTGATACGTTGCTGTTGAGAACAGGAGCTGAAAAGACCTGTCAACAGAACAGTTGCGACAATAAATAACAGGGATTCTCTTTTTCCGATCAAACGCATAGTAGATGTTAAGCAAGAATGAGCTCAAATATATTCAATCTTTATGCCAGAAAAAACAAAGGACGGCTGAACGGTTGTTTCTTGCCGAGGGAGTAAAACTGGCGGGTGAATTACTGGAGTCTGGATATCCTGTAAAAAACATCTATGCACTGGAAGAATGGGAGGCACCTGTG
This sequence comes from Chitinophaga pinensis, assembly GCA_943372605.1. GTDB lineage: Bacteria > Bacteroidota > Bacteroidia > Chitinophagales > Chitinophagaceae > Sediminibacterium > Sediminibacterium pinensis_H. The sequence goes on from CALRZI010000006.1 coordinate 141,675, forward strand.
ACCAATGTCCCCATTACTCGTATTGCACCCTTTGAGTTGGGAAAAATAAGTGCATTACAAACACCAAATCAGGTATTGCTGGTTGCTGAACAGCAGGAGCCGATTGGTGAACCTGAACTGAAAAATCATTTTACCCTTGTATTGGATGGCATACAGGACCCCGGTAACCTGGGTACGATTATTCGTATTGCCGACTGGTTTGGCATTCATCAGATTATTGCCAGTAAGGATACCGCAGAACTGTATAATCCTAAAGTAATACAGTCAACCATGGGTAGTTTCCTGCGTGTTAAAATATGGTATCGAGATCTTGAACCTGAATTAGCAAAAAAAGAAGTGCCTGTGTACGGAGCATTGCTCAATGGAACGTCTATGTACACCACAGCATCGCCAAAAGAAGGAATATTAGTAATAGGGAATGAATCGAAAGGAATCCGTGAAACGATTTTGCCATTCATCAATCATGCCATAACCATACCGAGGATTGGCAAGGCCGAATCTTTGAATGCCGCAGTAGCTACCGGCATACTGTTGTCGCAATTGAGATCGACACAGCGTTAATTTATCTGAACTGGATGGCTTTTACCGGACTTATTTTTCTCACTAAAACAGAAGGCAATAAAAGTGCACCGTAGCAAACAAGCGCAGTTCCTGTTAGTACAGCTATTACCTGCCACCAGATAATTTCCATAGGTGCCTGCGACACATAATAGGAGGCTTCATCGAGACTGATAAAACCGGTAAGCTGTTGTAACCAGCAAATGCCAATGCCCAGAAATGCCCCCAGGCCAATACCGGTAAACGTAATGACCGATGCATGGTAGAGAAATATTTTCTGGATGGTCCAGTTGCTCGCACCCAATGCCTTTAAAACACCAATCATTCTTGTGCGTTCGAGGATAAGAATGAGTAAACAGGTAATAAGGTTAATGATGGCGACAGCAGACATTACAATAAAAATTACATCTCTGTTTACATCCTGAATATCGAGCCAGTCGAAAATATTAGGATACACTTCCCGAATGGTTCTGCTCATCCATTCAGCAGGTAATGTAGCTGATAAAACTTTACTGGTGCTGTCCATTTGTTTGTAATCATTCACAAAAATTTCATAACCGCCACTCTGGTCATCCCTCCATTCGTTTATTCTTCTGATAAGTCTCAGGTCGCCCATAATGAAGAGTTTGTCATACTCTTCAATGCCTGTTTTATAAATGCCTTTCACCAGTAGTTTACGATAGGTACGGCTATCGTCAATAGAAGAAACAAAATGCACTTTTACTGTATCATTCACTGCAATATTCAACTGACTCGCCAATGCTTTTGAAATGATGATTTCTTTGCTGTAAGGACTGTCTGTAAAGTTGATCCAGCTTCCGCTTTGCATAAAGGGTTTAAGTGTACTGCTGTCGTAGCCATTGTCAATCCCTTTTATCAAAACACCTTCAATCTCATTTTTATTTTCTATTACTGCCGATTTGGTAGCAAAATTCTGTATCCTCACTACACCGGGTTGCAGGCTGATGGTTTTCTGAATGGAACTATCCATGGTAAGTGGCGTTTCTTCAGCAATCAGCGATTTGCCTGCTTCGTATTTCTGTACCCTTAAATGCCCCCAGAAACTGAATACCTTTTCTGAAACCGTTTGCTGGAAACCATTCACAAATGCCAGTGTAATAATCATGGCCATTACACTGAGTGTGGTGGCAGCAATCGACAGGCGAATGATGAAACGGGAAAAAGAATGCTGGTGATTAAAAGCAATTCTTTTAGCTATGTCGAAAGAAAGTCCCAAATGGCATGATTTTGGTAAAAATACGAACTGGGCTTGAATGATCGGAACTAATAACGTTTGTGTTTCTGTATTGTACTATCTTGTATTGTTTAGAACCTTATTTGAGAACTATGAGTGGTCGTTTTATTATTCTGGTATTGTTTTTTGGTATAAATACTGCATTTGCGCAACGCCAGCCCGATCGTGTGTATATGGAAGGTATCAGAACCATAAAACTGTTTCAACAGAACGACCAGCAGTCCATACCAATGATACGACTGGGAAGTGCCGATCAGCTGGAACTGCACTTCGATGATATGGCGGCTTATCCCCGAAATTTCTTTTATACTTATCAGTTGTGTAATGCCGACTGGTCGCCAGCTTTATTGAATCCTTTTGATTATATCAAAGGGTTTGTCCAGAACCGGTTATCGCAATACCGCGCATCTTCCATAGCCCTTACACGCTATGTACATTATCAGGCATTGTTACCCGAAAGAAGTGCTGTTCCCAGTAAAAGCGGTAACTATCTGTTAAAAGTTTTTTTAGATGGAGATACATCGAAACTCGCTTTTACCAAACGTATTATGGTGGTTGATGATAAAGTGAGTATAGGTGCAAGAATATCGCAACCTTTTAACAATAGCCTCATACGTACCCATCAGAAACTGCAGGTAACAGTAGCAACAAAAGATTTGAATGTGATGAGTCCGCAACAGCAAACCAGACTTGTTATCATACAAAATAACAGGTGGGATGATGCGGCAACAGGATTGCAGCCCGCATTTATCCGCAACAATGTGTTGGAATATAATGGTGAGCAGGATGCTTTATTTCCAGCCGGAAAAGAATATCGTTGGGCCGACCTGCGTAGTTTTCGTTTTTCGAGTGACAGGGTTGATAAAATAGATAAAAACACGCAGCCCAACCATATTTATATAAAACCTGATCTTATTCGAAACGATTTGCGCTACGCTTTCTTTAATGACAGAAACGGGTGGAATGAAATCGGCACTACCGAATCCATCAACCCCTGGTGGCAGGGCGATTATGCTTTTGTAGATTTTACTTTATTACCTGCAAATGCAAAACCTTTTGTTGGGAAAGATGTATTTATTACCGGAGAATTCACGGGTAACCAGGCGGGGGATAGTTCATTGATGGAATTTGATACAGAAAAAGGTATCTATAAAAAAACGCTTTTCCTGAAGCAGGGATATTACAGTTACAATTATGTAACAAAAGATAAGAACCGCGCCGGGGCAAAATCTGATCCTGCGTTAACAGAAGGCAATTACTGGGAAACAGAAAATGAATACCTCATATTATTCTATTTCCGGCCACTGAGCAGCCGTCACGATGAACTGGTGGGTATTACAAGATTGAATTCAAGAAATTTTGGCAACGGATTTTAAATCATATCCATAACTCTGCGCTACCTGATCTCTTAAAATAGTTGCAGGGCTGTGAGATTAAAATCTGCGAATCTGTGGCTAATATATTTGCACTCAAAGGGTTAAATTTTCAATTACCCGATAACTCACTCAAAAAATTAGGGAAAATAAGTGCCAACCCTTACTTTTGCACCGGCAGGTCTTACACGACCAGCTCCTGCTGAACCTCCCCAGGGCAGGAATGCAGCAAGGATAGGCGGTTGAGCGGTGCGATGTGAGTAGCCTGCCATTTTTTCCCCCTTTCTCCCCTGAAGGGAAGACAAAGGGGATTTTAATTTATACACTATGAAATTTTTTATTGACACCGGTAACCTTGCACAAATTAAAGAAGCAAACGACTTAGGTATCCTGGATGGTGTAACTACCAATCCATCACTAATGGCCAAAGAAGGCGTAAAAGGTGAAGCGGATATTGCCAACCACTACAAAACCATTTGCGAACTGGTAGATGGCGATGTAAGTGCAGAAGTTTTATCTACTGATTTTGCCACCATGGTAGAAGAAGGTAAAAAACTGGCAGCCATCCATCCGAATATCGTAGTGAAAGTTCCTATGATTAAAGATGGTGTAAAAGCCATTAAATGGTTTACCGATAATGGTATCCGTACCAATTGTACACTGGTATTCTCTGCCGGACAAGCTATTCTCGCTGCAAAAGCAGGAGCTACTTATGTATCACCGTTTATTGGTCGTATTGATGATAGTGGTTGGGATGGAATGGAACTGATTGGTCAGATCCGTCATATTTATGATATCCAGGGATTCAAAACAGAAATCCTTGCAGCGTCTATCCGTAGTGCATTACACATTACAAAAGCGGCTGAACTGGGTGCAGATGTTTGCACTTGTCCACTCGATTCAATTCTGGGTCTTTTAAAACACCCATTAACTGATATCGGATTGGCCAAGTTCTTGGAAGATGCTAAAAAAATGTAATCATCTTTTTGAATGAAATATAAAAGCCGGATCATTATGTGATCCGGCTTTTTTTTAGAGTTTTTTTAATGCTTCTTTTTGATCAGCTTCCTGTTCAAAAGCCTCTTGAAGCGGCAGCGGGTACTTATGCAACATGATCTAATTCGATAACTTTTTTCTCCTGGTTACTTTTTCTTGCTGCTTCCAGTATCTGCATCACCCTTATTCCATCTTTCGCTGAAACAGGATTATTCCCTTTGCCTGTAAGTGCATCGTATAAGCGGGCATAATAGTGACTATAATTGCCAGCAATGGTTGTAATTTTTTTACGCTCTTCTACACCATTTATTTTTGTATTCAACAATCCCATTTCCGATTCAGGTTCTTCGCCCCAGTTAGGTTGATTAGGTTTTTCTCCCGCCAGTAATGCCGCTTCCTGTATATCGGCTCTCGATTTAATAAATGATCCATGTGAACCATGAACAATAAAAGAAGGAACAGGTTCTTTCACCAACAGGCTCGATTTTAATCGAACTCTTATAGATGGGTAATATAAAAGCAGATCAATATAATCGTCAACCTGCGAATTGTTGCGCAGTGTAAGGATATCGGCAAATACAGCATCAGGCATACCAAATAAACATACAGCCTGGTCAATTAAATGCGGACCGAGATCATACAATAAACCTGCGCCCGGCCCGGCTGTTTCTTTGTGCAATTTCGGGCTTAGTTCTTCTTTATATCGATCAAAATGAAATTCTGCTTCATGAACTGATCCCAATAAGCCGTTACTGATTACTTTCTGTACGGTTTGAAAATCGCTATCCCATCTTCGGTTCTGGAAAACAGAAAGCAGTTTGTTTTTTTCTGTTGCCAAACGATCCAGTTCAATGGCTTCATCAACAGTAGTGGTAAAGGCTTTTTCAACAACTACATGTTTATTCGCTTCTAATGCTTTTTTAGCATAATCAAAATGTGTTCCGGTTGGGGTGTTGACAACGATCAGGTCAATGCTTTTGTCGTCGAGTAATTCCTCTAACGATCTGGCAATATGCACATGAGGATACACTACTACAGACTCCGATTTTGTTCTTTCCCAAATGGAAGTGAGCTCAAAGCCAGGATGCAGGTGAATAAAAGGCGCATGAAATACTTTACCCGATAAGCCAAAAGATAGAATGGCAGTTTTAATAGTTTGCATATAAATAATTGAAAGGTGAACTAAAATAATCGATTCCCCCAACTTTCTTAATATCCATACTTAGTAAATGACTCCGCGAAACGCTGTTCCCTCTCGTTCTCAGCGGTGATTTTTTTACCGCTGAGAACGAGAGGGAACAGCATTTGCGCAGAGTCGCTTTGTTATTTGTGAGTGAATTTTATTGTCCAGCGGGTTTTTCCCTGGCTTTCATTTTGTCCATATAACTGATACCATCAACAATCCATTTTTCAGCGGGTTTGCCTAAGAGGTAATGTTCAAACCATTCACGCTGGCGTTTCTGGTAATCAATCTGGTTTTCTTTTTTTGCAAGACCATGGTTTTCATCGGCATACACCAGCATTACATGTGGTTTCTCCATTCTGCGCATGGTGCCATACATTTCAATACCCTGGTGCCAGTCAACAGCGCCATCTTTATCTCCAAAAGCAACCAATAATGGTGCTTTTATTTTTGCAGCATTAAACATGGGAGAGTTACGGATATGCTCCTGTGTACGCTCATACCATGGACCATCGAAACGACCTTGGCTGGTTTCAAAAATTTTCTGATCAGGTGTACCACTGTTCCAATAGATGGAGAGCGACATACTGATCAGGTCTGTTAAAGGAGCACCTGCGCATGCAGCTTTAAAGATTTCGGTTTGTGTAATAAGGAAAGCTGTTTGATAAGCACCCCAGCTATGACCCATTAAACCTACTTTGCTTTTATCAATCATGCCTGTTTTTAATACTTCTTCTACTGCAGGTACCACACAGTTAACAGCACTCATACCGGGTTCATTGGTGTCGTACACAATGTCGGGTCTGAAAACAAAATATCCATTGCTCGTAAAATTGGTGGTATTATAAGCACTGCGTTCAGATGGAGTAACATAACCATGCACTGTATTGGATAACAGTTCATAGATATACACAATCATCGGGTATTGTTTACCAGGCTCATAATTGGCAGGATAAAATAAAGCACCCTGCATTTTTTTGCCTTTTTTATTGGTGAAGTTTACCAACTCACTTTTACCCCAGTAAAAATCATTCTGTTGCGGATTGGTACCGGTAATTTTTTTATTGTTACTGAAGTCATCTGTTGCATATAGTTCCGGCGACAGGTTGTAATCCTGTTTTACAAAACTGAAACTGTTGGCCTCTGTTGCTTTTGTAATACGGCCTACAGAAAGGTTTTCATAGATGAGTGGTTGAACTGTATTGTTTTCCAGTTTTGCATAACCATATTTTTTTGTTTTATCGCCATACAAAGAAATATAAATGGGTTTGCTGTCATCGATATACGGATATTCAAAATCGGTTCTGGTAACACGGTGTGTGATCTCCTCTTTCTCGCCATTGGTAATTTTTCTTGCACCACTGCCATCAGGTTTTACGGCCCATATATTGTATTCGTCATACAACAAAACTTCTTTATCGTCTTTTAGCCAGCCACCCATGCCAAATGGAGGTTTGCTGGCAGTATGGTCATCTCTTGTATTCCAGAAAGTAGTTTTGATATTCTGTGTAAGGTTATTTGTTTGTTGTGTAGCAATGGAATATATCCACCAATTCTTATCACGGAAGAAATACAGGTACTTGCCATCAGGTGAAGATTGTGGCCCTGTAAAAAATCCGGAAAGCATTTTTTCATACAATAATTTTTCTTCTCCGGTTTTAGTATTCACCAGATAGAAATCGGCATAATCCTCTTTAAATGCAGGTTTATATTTTTTATTAGTAGAAGTAATGGCATATGCCTGATTACCACTTAATAAAGCAACAGGTGTGTTTTCTTTCGCCAGTTGAATGAACTGGTTGCTGCCAATATTCCATACCGATAAATAACTTGCTTCTTTATCCTGTCCGAAAGTAACTTTCTGACGGGGTTGAATTTCAGGATCTTTCCAGTGCCAGATATCAACAGCAGCTAATTTATCATCAGGCTTCGCTACAGGTTTAGGAGCGGTCTTTGCAGAGTCGCCCGGTTTCTTTTCTTCTTTTTTGGGTTTGGCGGTCCATGTTTTAATACCAAAAAACAGGGCACTCAAGTCATCACTTAATCTTGGGGTACTACCATTGTGAATACGCATGTCTTTAGGAAAAGCAGTTGCCTGTTTGGGATCAAATGTTTTGAGGGAAGGATTATTGTAGAGGTTCACATATCCATGTACAGTGGCATTATCTTCTTCATAATCTTTGTTTTTGAAAGTTTTGAAGAAAGCAAAACCTTCACCTTCACGGTGCCAGTTGAGCTTTGAAAATTTTAAAGTATCGCTGGCGATAATTTTCAGGCTGTAATTTTTCAGGTTCAGCAATTCAACTGCATTACCTGCTGTATTGGCTGATTCTACTATATAAGAGAGATAATCGGCTTTCTTGTTAAAAGCATATTCGGTAACATTACCAATGGTATGCGTTGTACCATCAGTAAGGTTCTTTACCAGTAATACACTGCCCTTGTCTTTATGTTCTTTGGGAGGCGCAAGATATACAGCAAGAAATTTACCATCTTTTGAAAAACCAAAACGACTGATATTCTGAACTACTTCTTTTTTACCGGTAGACAGGTTGAGTAATCCCATTTTATATTCAATGGGTTTACTCTGTTCGCGTAATTTTTCTGCTTCCTTAAAAGGAATACCAATACGATAAGCTACCCACTGATTATCGCCTGAAAATTCGAAACTGGTGGCAAACTCGAGTTTATATACTTTATCCGTTTTGCGGTTAACAATAAAAAGGGTGTCATTGTCTTCCTGGATAGAAATATGATAACCTACCCAGTTACCATCGGGCGATAAATCGGTGGTGCCAATTTGTTGCCATTTGGCATAATCAGCAGTAGTCAGTTGTTTTTTCTGCTGGGCATAGGCCGTTGAAAAGGTCAAAGAAAAAATGACCAGAAGCAGTAGTAATGAATATCTCATTTTGGTTGTTTTATTCAGACAAGATAATAAAAAATGAGCCCGTATATCTTAAGTCCGGGAATTTGAAAAAAGAATGACAAAAACCTTTTCTGGCAAATTTTTTGTTAAAAACAACCAAAAATGAAACTCTTTTGGCCATCTTTTGTTATCGTCGCATGATCTGAGACCTGATCGGGATGACTAAATAATTACACATGAAGATTTTACTGATTGAGGATGAAGCAGCGGTGATCTCGCTTATAGAACGCGGTCTGAAGGAAAAAGGGCTTGAAGTAAGCATAGCAATGGATGGAAATACAGGTCTGCAAATGGTTCGTGATCACCAGTTTAACCTTGTTATTTTAGACATTATGCTCCCGGGCATGAATGGGGTGCAGATTTGTAAGGAGATCAGATCGATGGGGCTAGATCTGCCCGTTTTAATGTTGACGGCTTTGGGTAGTACAGAAAATATTGTCACCGGTTTAGACAGCGGTGCAGATGATTATATGGTAAAACCTTTCAAAATAAATGAACTCATTGCGAGGGTGAATGCGCTGGGCAGGAGAACTTTCAGAAAAACACAGGCTAATGATTCGCATATTTTGCAAATAGCCAACCTGAAACTCGATACCGATGCCAAAATGGCTATCTGCGATGATGAAATTATTTCACTCACATCAACCGAATATAAATTACTGGAGTTTTTTATGAAAAACCAGTCGCGAGTGCTTTCCCGCATGGAGATACTGGAAAATGTGTGGGATATAGATTTTAACCTCGGTACCAATGTGGTAGATGTTTATGTAAACTACCTGCGGAAAAAAATTGATAAGAGTCGGGAAGCCAAGCTTTTTCATACGATGATTGGTATGGGTTATATGATGAAGGAGACTGCCTGATGAATATTCGCAATAAGATCACCACACTTTTTACCATACTTACGGGTGGCATTATCATGATGCTGAGTATTTTCATTTATCATTTTAGTACTAAATCTGTTGAGAAGGAATTCTTTCACCGTTTGTCTGTTCGCGGAGGTATAGCTGCGCAAGCACATTATGAAGAGGAGACATTGAGTGCCATCGTATATAATGAAATCAGGGAGAAACACTTGCAACGTCTACCAGAAGAACGCGAATATTTTTTCGATAACCTGCCCAACAGCGATTCATTAAAAAGACAAGGCATTATACTGCCCGTTGGTTTCAAAAACCAGATGGCTCAAAATGTACGGGTAGAATTTATTATCGGTAAAGTATATTATGTAGCCATTCCTTATCAGCACGAAGGCAAAAAATATACGGTACTGATGTCTGCAAGGAATGAATCAGGTGAACAGGCCATGAAAGACATGCGCCAGAATCTTTTTCTTGGAATACTATTATCTGTGATTATAGTGTTTGTGGTAGGACTTCTTTTTTCGGCCGAAATAGTAAATCCAATATCGAATATTATTAGTGGGGTGAAAAAGATCAGTGCATCTAATCTCGATATGCGTTTGCCTGAGCAAAAAGGCAAGGGAGAGATAGCCGACCTCACACAAACGTTTAATGATATGCTCGACCGGCTCGAAACTTCATTTGAAACGCAAAGAAATTTTGTAAATAAACTTTCTCATGAATTACGAACGCCACTAACTGCTATCATTGGTGAAGCTGAACTGGCACTTGATAAAGAAAGGGGTACTGAGGAATACAGGCAGGCGTTGTCTGTTATTTCGAGAGAAGCAGATCAGCTACATCATTTAACCACGAGTTTATTGGAACTGGCACAAGCGGGTAATAGTGTGAATGCAATGTTTATGGGTAATATCAGGATAGATGAACTGGTACTCGCTGTAAAAAAGCTGGTTGATTTTACTGATCCGTATAACCATATAACCATCAACTTTGAAGAATTACCTGATGATGAAGAACGTATTACAATTGTTGGTAACCTCAACCTTTTAAAACTTGCTATTACCAATGTGTTACAAAATGCCTGTAAATATTCCGATAACGGGAAGGTAACTATTTCATTACGTGCAACTGACAAACAGTGTATTCTTGTGGTAGAAGATCATGGTATCGGTATTCCACAAAAAGAACTCCGTTATATTTTTGATCCTTTCTTCAGGGCCTCCAATACAACTGCGTACAAAGGGTATGGTGTGGGGTTACCGCTCGCACAGAAAATTATCCGTATACACCGTGGCGAAATAAAGTTCACCTCCATGGAAGGAGCAGGTACTCGTGCCGAAATGCGGTTCCCTATTAAATCTCAAGTGTAAACGGCGACTTTTACTTTTAATAGTGTTTTGCAGTAGTAAAGCATCGGCTATCTTATTGCATGGTAAAAATTACTTATATTTTTGCTTTTAATACCCTGATTTTCAGTACTTTTAAAAAAGTTGTTAGAGCGGGATTAGAGTTTTCAGGCTTTTCTAATGCCGCTCTTAGAAACTTCTAACTGAGTCTTAATTGAATCCTTAAACCGCTCCAATACCTGTCGGGTAGTTTTGCTTTTTAATAACGAACAAATCGTTTTAATCATCAAAATCAAACAGGTATGAAAAAGATTATTATCCCAACAAGATGCACTGAACATGCGGTACATCTGTTTCGTCTGGCTACAAAATTGTATAGCAACGAAGGATTTCATTGCACTTTTCTCCAAGTAGTACCCATACCCGATAACGAAAACGATCTGATGACCATGGCCAGACAGCCATCGGGCTATGTTTTTTCTGACCAGTCACTCATCAACATAAAGAAAATAGAAGCTGAAAATGCTCAGATAGTAAAGGGATATAGCATTGATAGAATTTATGGTGATTCTCCAGCCGTATTCAAACAATATGTGCAGGAATTTGGCACCGATATGGTTTTTTATTCACGCGAAGAGTGGCAGGAAGCCGGAAAAGAATTACACCTCGACGTATTCAGAATGTTATGCCGCTCACGTTGTCCTATTATGTATATCGCAAAATCTGATCTGGCCAATATTTCAGAAGAATTATTACAGCCACAAACCAGGGCTTATCACACAGCACGTGAAATGTCTGATGCTGTTTCATTAATCAATGCAGTCAGAAAAAGAGAGCAAGATATTCCTGAAGCGCTGGTGTACCAGTTTAATGCAGTCGAGAAAAAATTATCTGGCTATTCAGACATGATGGAATCGAAAGATATACCAACCATAAAAATGGGCAAACTATCCAGCTATTTTATGCGTGAGCAAAGACTGGAACGCATACTGATGCAATCCAATGTATCACTTTTACTATTAACAATTTGATCGAATTACAAGTAATTGAAAAGGAGTAGTTATGTTATTGAAGGGAAAAATTCCGGTTAAATATGTACTGGGTAAAATCAAATACGAGATCGTACTGATTTCATTATACACATTTACCATCTGGTACCTGAGTAAGGAGTACAATATTCATGAATTATCTATTCCATTAGGCGTGCCAACCATATTGGGAACGGTGTTATCATTGTTACTGGCATTCCGATCGAATCAGGCATACGACAGGTGGTGGGAGGCAAGAATTATATGGGGATCAATTGTAAATGATTCAAGAACCCTCACCAGGCAATTACTGTGTTTTGTTCAGACGGGATATAATGACCCGGAAAAGAAACATTTTATCGACCGTTTTGTAAATCGGCAGATAGCATGGTGTTATAGCCTTGGAAAAAGTTTGCGTGGATTAGACCCGCTCGAAGGTTCTGGAAGACTGCTCACTAAAAAAGAAATTACTTTTGTAAAAAACCACGACAGCGTTCCCTATGCTTTATTGAACTTACATGCAAAAGACTTGAAACTGGCATTGGAAGAAGGATGGATCAATGAATTTCAACAGGTAGGGCTCGATGATACACTCAGCAGGTTATGCGATGCTATGGGTAAATGTGAAAGAATCAAAAACACGGTATTCCCAATGACTTACAGCCTCTACATTCATTTTGCCTTGTACTTTTTTATACTCTTATTACCTTTTGGTGTAATTGAATTTGTAGGTGCTATTGAAATTCCACTTGTAACCATTCTTGCCTCTTTCTTTTTATTGATTGAAAGAATGGCTGTACACCTGCAGGATCCTTTTGAAAATAGACCCACCGATACACCCATGATGTCTATATCGAGAGGCATAGAAAGAAACCTGCGCCAGATGATTAATGATGAGGCCGTACCGGAGAGAATGCAGGCGGAAAAATATTACCTGATGTGAGTATGTGGTCCGAAAGACGGAAGACCGAAAGTCAGGGAAGAGTTCTTTTAAATAGGATGTCTCTGTGTAACGCTGTGCCTAACTCCGTTACCTCTGTGGTTAACCACGGAGTTGCACAGAATACTGAACAGCGTTACACGGAGGTCTTGCATGTAAAAAAAATCTTTCGGACTTTCGGTCTTCCCGTCTCCCGTACTTTTCTAAAACAACTTCAAACCATAATAACCAATGGCTGTAAACAGTGCGCATCTCGTAAATACACCAAGGCAGCACCATACTAATAATTTTTGTAGTGGCACATTGAAACCTACACCTACGCCAATGCTTACCGGAGCACCAACAGTCATGGTGCCGAAGAAGCCCAGACCAATGATGCCATATTTTTCCCAGATAGTATAAATTAAACCTGTTTTGGGTTTTTCGGGTTTGGGTTTACGGTATTTGGCGAGAAAGGTTTTGATTTTATCTCCTAAAAAAGTAGCCACAAATACGCCTACCAATCCACCAATCAAACTGGCCAGGAAAATAACCCAGGCGGGCAATCCAAAAGCAAAGCCGGCGGGTATGGCGGCATAAATTTCAAAAGTGGCAAGACCGGCAACGGTTAAAATTTTAAGTGTCATAAGCAGGATCGATCAGCATTACATTAAAGACGTGAAAATAGGGACAGATGATGGTTAAACACAGGTTTTGAAAGATAATTGTTTGTGAAGGTTACCTGCGGGTTATCCCCTTCTTATAAACAATGACAGAAATAAAGGGGGTGGCACTTGCATATACGCATGCTGCTTTCTATTTTGTTCAGACAAATCATTACCCCCCCCCTTAAAACGATTACTTATGAACACCACAAAAATGTTGATTTCCGGTATTGCCGGAGGAATTGTTGCATTTTTTGCAGGATGGCTTATTTATGGAATGCTATTAATGGACTTTATGGCCCAGAACAGTGGCACCGCAACGGGCGTTATGCGTGCCGATGCCGATATGGTATGGTGGGCGCTTATTGCAGGTAACTTGTTGACCGGTATTTTGTATTCTTATATTTTCAACCGCTGGGCCAATATCAGCACATTGTCTGCCGGACTTTCTGCGGGTGCTATTATTGGGTTGATCATGGGAGCTGCTTTTGATCTTACCATGTATGGAACCTCCAATATTCTGGCACTGAATGGCGTTTGGGTAGATATTGCAGCATCGGCTGTAATGGGAGCTATTACCGGTGCCGTAGTTGGCTGGGTAAATGGAATGGGCAAAAAGGCCTGATCAATAAAATGCTCAAAACGAAAAGCGACCACAACTGGTCGCTTTTTTGTTGACCGGTTTCGGCGATCAGTTTTGAGTATCTATCTTTCATTTCCTATATACTTTTATGAACCGCATCGACCGCCTGTTTAGCATCCTTACTTTTCTGCAATCGAAAAAATATGTACCAGCTGAAAAAATTGCAGAAAAATTTAACCTTAGTGTACGAACTGTGTACCGCGACATCAAAGCATTGAATGAATCCGGTGTGCCTGTGAGTTTTGAACAAGGCAGGGGTTATTTTATTGTGAATGGTTATTTTCTTCCGCCAGTATCATTTACCAGTGAAGAGGCCAATGCTTTGTTGCTGATGGAAGCGGTGGTCAATGGTTTTTCGGATCGGTCAATCCAGAAAAATTATTCGAGCGCTTTGAATAAAGTAAAAAATGTATTGCAGGCCACTCAGCAGGAGAAACTGGAAACGCTCTCCTCGCGTATTCGTTTACGGGTACCGGAATGTATGACCTTACAAGTATCCTATCTCTCCGTGTTACAGGAAGCCATCACTGGTCGTACCATGATACAGATTGCCTATCTCAATAAAAATCAGGAACCCAGTGTGCGAAAAGTAGAACCCATCGGTTTAATATTCTATGCACTGGCCTGGCACCTGATTGCATGGTGTCATAAAAGAAACGGCTACCGCGATTTTAAAGTGGCACGCATCCAGAAACTCACCAATACCGATACTCCGTTTATTCATCGAAAACATATTTCGCTGGACAGTTACATGAAGGATATACCCGTGGAATACTGAGAGAACAGAGGAATAAGGAACATGAAATAAGAAATCAGGAAGTGTGTGTGCTATATTACATAACAAAACACACTTTCTCATTTCATGTTCCTTATTTCTCTGTTTCATATTTTTTTAAACCGGCTGCCATAGGGTTGTCAGTCCCCACTGGTTGTTTTGTGTTATCAATTAAAACAATCAATTATGACAATCATTCAAGCCTTCCAGCAGGAACTGGAAAACGAAGCAGTAGTAACCCGTAAAATGTTGGCCCTGGTACCCAACGACAAATACCAGTGGAAACCCCATTCTAAAAGTATGACTCTTCAGCAACTGGCTACCCATATTGCAGAGTTACCCACATGGATTGGTATGGTATTGAATTCGGATGAACTTGATTTTGGACTGCACCCTTACAGTCCCAAGATTATTGAAAACACCGCTGATCTTCTTGCATATTTTGAAGCAAGTCTGGAAGAAGGACGTACGGATCTTAAAAATGCCGATCCTGTAACACTTCCCCAAAACTGGACACTGCGTAATGGCGAACAGATTTATACGGTAGAAACAAAACAAAGTTTTCTGCGTGGGATCTTCAGCCAGATTATTCACCACAGGGCGCAGTTAGGCGTGTATCTACGTTTACTGGATATTCCGATACCCGGTAGTTATGGACCGAGTGCGGATGAGCATGTGAAGTAGTTGAGCTATTCCCCGGCATATTTTGTCGGGGAATATATTCACAGTATAAAATCAATAATGAGTTACTAAAAGAAATACAATGAGTTTACAAACATCAATGATAAACAGCGTTGACTATAATATTTGGGTAACAGAACAGTTGGTAAACTGGTTACAGCCTTTCCCGGAAGAAGTATTACAAAAGGAGTGCCCATCAAGTTTTACCAGTGTGGCAAAAACACTGAAGCATATTAGCGACACTCAATTGTATTGGTCGTCGATGATTCGTGAAACACCAACACCACAATTTAATTATGTTGCTACGAGTGTAGATATTAAAACGGAAATGGAGAATCTGGTAAATGAAGCTAAACTGTTGGCAACTTATGTGAAAGACAATAATGAAGCTATGAGAGAACTGTATTTAATAGAATCAGAATGGTTTTCTTCCAATTTTCCCAAGTATGAATACCTCCAGCATTTAATTATTCATACGACTTATCATCGCGGACAGATTGTAACAATTGGACATAATGTAGGTGTTCAAAATGCCCCGATGATAGACTATAATTTTTGGAATGTTAAGCGCCAACAGACTAAGTGATTACTGCATAACCGTTTTGGTATTTACTTTTAACAATTCGTTACTGTCTCAGTTATTGTGCTGGTAAGTTTAGAATAATTATCTTACTTAATATAAGTAGATGTAGCCACTGTCTTCCACTTGTGTAGACAGTGGTTGCATAACAACGAGCAGAAAATCAGTAAATGCAATTACGTAAAACCATAAGACTTATCAGTTCTTTTTACCAAAGTTTTCTATTGTTTTCACTACTGATTACAGCCTGTTGCATCAGCATTTTCTGGAAATATGGATTCAGCAGTTTTATAACGATTTTCTGGTTTAAAATAGCAAGTCTTGGGCTTACCTATTATTTCGTAAACAGTTATAGAAGAAAGACGTATTACTATTACTTCAATTTAGGTCTATCCAAAACCTTACTCTGGACGGCTACGCTGGTATTTGATTTCACGCTCTTTTTATTACTCATCATCTTCACTTATAAAATCAGATGATGCATACACTCGAAGCAGATAGCATCCAACTGGAATTTAGCGGGAGAAAAATACTATCCAGTGTGTATCTGAAATGTGAAACAGGAAAGATAACTGGACTGCTAGGCAGAAACGGAGAAGGAAAGACTTGTCTGATGAACATTATTTATGGAAGCCTAGCATGTGAAAAATCTGTTCGCTTTGATAATGTCTCTCAAAAACTAGCTTTCAACCACCCCGACTTATTATTATACCTCCCGCAGTTCAATTTTATTCCTAGGCGACTTTCTCTGAAAAGAATATTTAAAGATTTTGAGTTAGACTATACAGCATTCGAGCAACTGTTCCCCGAATTTGCTTCAAAATATAATACTACAATTGGAAATCTTTCGGGAGGTGAATTCAGGCTGGTGGAACTTTATTTAATAATAAAAACACCGTCGCAATTTGCTATGTTGGATGAACCTTTTACATATTTAAGTCCTGTTCAGATAGAAAAGGTGAAAGAATTGTTGCTGGAAACAAAAACACAGAAAGGGTTGCTCATTACCGATCATCTGTATCAACAGGTGACCGGGATTTCCGATAGCCTTTATGTATTAGCCAACGGCATAACCCATTTCACCCAAAGTATGGATGATATTGAAACACTTGGGTACGCAAGGATATAAGTCCGCAACGCTATTCTCCTGTTCCCCTTCACTATTAAAGTTGCTTTGCCCACCATCAGTACGCTCCTGCGGGAGCCAAATTCGGTCGTTTTTCCGGTACAAAATACCCCTATATAACTCGTTTATTACTAAGGTTTTACAGGTACCAACAACACATTAACAACATAGTTAACACACAGTTCAACACAATTTTAGTGTTAAACCGTGTGTTGACCGTGTAATCACTGTCCTTTATAATCGAGTCAATATCAAGGAAGTATGTCAGTAGAAATGAGCTCGCCTGGCTATTTACTACTATATCAGAAAACCAATAATCCATCTCTGCAATTGCTAAGTCTGACCTTTTAAACAAAGTAAATTCGGACTTTTGAACAAAGTGGTGCAGAGATAGCCAGGTTAGTTTTGTTCCATCAATAACAAGTAAAATTTTTAAAAGATGAAACAGACTAATTATCAGGGAGCGTTACAAAAGCCAATAGACTCTGGCTTTAATGCCAGATCAACAACATGTGATGTAATTGAGGGTATTGATCTTCATGGAAAAATTGCCATCGTAACAGGTGGAAACACGGGTATTGGTTTGGAAACAGCTAAAACACTTGCTTTTGCGGGCGCAACAGTCATCGTTCCGGCAAGAGACATTGAAAAAGCCAAAAGAAACCTGGAAGGGGTTGCTAATATAGAACTGGTTGCAATGGATTTAATGAATCCGGCATCAATAGATGCATTTGCTAAAGGATTTCTGTCTTCGGGAAAACCACTTCATTTGCTGATTAATAATGCCGGTATCATGTGGGTACCACTGCGAAAGGATAACCGCGGCATTGAATCGCAACTGGCCACTAATTATTTGGCACAGTTTCAATTAACAGCCAGATTATGGCCCGCACTCAAGCTATCAGGTGCTGCAAGGGTTATCAATGTTTCGTCGCAGGGCCATCAGTTTGCAGACTTTGATTTTGAAGACCCTAATTTTCTGGACAGGGAATATGAAACCTTACTAGCTTATGGTCAATCTAAAACTGCCTGTAATTTATTTGCCATGGAATTAGACAATCGGGCGCAGGCTTTTAATGTGAGGTCATATTCTTTGCATCCTGGCTCCATCGCAGGTACTGAACTTGGTAGAGAAGCTCCTTTAGAATTATTTCAAAAAATGGGATTCTGCGATGCTGAGGGAAATCTTTTACCGGAAGTAGCAGCATCACTTAAAACCATTTCTCAGGGAGCTGCCACTACTGTTTGGTGTGCTACCAGTTCGCAACTCAATCAAATAGGGGGTGTGTATTGCGAAGATGCAGATATTGCCGTATTGGCGGATGACAGTGTATCATCGGCAGGTGTAAAACGATATTCATTAGATGAGGCGAATGCCAAGCGTCTTTGGACATTAAGTGAAGAAATGACAGGTATTACTTTCAATGTCAATTAATTCAAAACATGTTTTACGCTGCGTACATCTGTTCCGGTTATTAAATTAACAGTCGTATGTTATGCTGTTATCATTGATATCTGCTGTTGTTTCACCGTCAAGTGCTTCAACTGATATGGTGGGTAAGGCGGTAATAAATGCAGTAAGTACAGAAAATTTCTAGTGATGATTTTTACTATTATAGTATTAATTTCCTCTTTCAGGAAATTACTCCAAAAGAAAAACAATGGAATATCAGGCGAAATATATAACAGATGATATCAAACTTTCCTGTTATGAGGATAAGTTTTTTAAGTCAGATGTTATGTTCGAACACCACATGCTCATCTGGTTTATTTCGGGAGAAACCAAAATTGTACAGGCTGATGCGACTTATTATTTCAGGAAAGGAGATATCTTCCTGATACCAAGGAATCAACTGGCAACAATTATTAATTATCCTACTGACGGACTGCCGCATAAAACTGTCGTGATGCATTTGTCTGTAAGCAGGTTAAGAGATTTCTACTCCAGTTTAGAGGTAAAGGGGCAGGCAGTTGAGGCCAAAAAAATTTATCTGTTTAATAATCACCCATTACTTGAAAGTTGTATGGCTTCACTGGTGCCTTATTTTGATTTAAAAGAACTTCCTGAAGATACCGCTTCATTGAAAATTAGAGAGGCTATCAGTATTCTAAGGACGATTGATAAAAACATAGATCATATTTTAACAAATTTTGACGAACCGGGTAAGATTGATTTGGCAGACTATATGTTAAAGAATTTTATGTTCAATCTTCCATTGGAGAAATTTGGCTACCTCACGGGACGTAGCTTAACGACGTTCAAGCGCGACTTCAATAAGTTGTTTAATACAACACCCCAGCGTTGGCTCACACAAAAAAGATTAGAACTGGCACACTATCAATTTGTGGAAAAGAAAAAGAAACCGATTGATGTTTGTTATGAAGTTGGGTTCGAAAATTTATCGCATTTTTCTTATGCGTTTAAAAAACATTTTGGATATACGCCAACTGAGTTGACTGAGAAAAACAACAGCTGTAAATAGGGTAGTAGTAAAAATACAGCAATGAAGGCTCGATTAACAGAAGGCCTAACAAGAATAATTTTTTCTCTAATTCTCTAGTATGTATGATTGTTCAATTTTCGTATATTAGTCATCCCCATCCCAAAGTATTGTAATTAGAGTGTAATAAACCTAACCGTCAGCTTAAATAGCCAAAGTGGAAAATCGAATCCAACTGATAATTGCACAATGCGAAGAAGAAAAACTTCAACTTCAGCAATGGATCAAGGAGTTTCTTGCTGAGTCAGATTATTTGGCTGCTCATTATCACTCGCAGGCCTTATATCGGTTAAATCATCAACTTTATACGTTGAGAAGTATTGATGATAAGTTATATGAGCAGAAATTTTTTCGCGAACATAGAATTGAAGGTTTAAAGAGGATGGTAGAAAATGAAAAGTTCGCTCATGCGCGGGATTTTTTTGAACAAGAGATACTCAATACATTGAAAGAAATTGAAGATCTCAATAAGACACCTTCACAGGAAATATCAAAGGACGACGAAACCATTCTGGAGCAAGCGCTTAAAGATCTCATTGATAAAAAGATCAAGAATTTTAAGCTAATACTTAATAAGAAAAATAATTTGTTGTTGCGGTTTAGTTATTCGAATAAAAAACTGAATGTGAGTTTGCCTTATGTTAAACATCATGTAAAGAAATTCCTGCTTACGGATGAAAAAATTGATGTGCTCAAAAGATTAGGGTTTGATTTATCGGATAATCAAACTGTATTCAGTTTAATAATAAATGACGAAAAAGAAAAAATCATAGTCAGGCTTAGGTCTATTTTGGTAAAGATTGTTTTCGAAGTGTTCCATTATAAAGACTTTAAGAACGAGAGTTATATTCAGTTTACAGAAATAGGCCGACATCGATAAAGAAATCGGAATACACCTCAGATAACAATTTACTTTTTATAATAAAAAATCCCCCGACATAATACCGGGGGATTCTTTATTGAAACAGGTTAATAAATTAACCCGCCACCTGCTTGCGAATAATATTCAACGCACCACCCGCTTTAAACCACTCAATCTGTTGTTGGTTATAAGTGTGGTTTACAGTGATACGGTCAGAAGAACCATCTGCATGATGTAATACAACTGTTAATGGCTCACCTGGTGCAAATGTTGTGAGACCTTCGATATCGATGGTATCGTCTTCCTGTATTTTTTCATAATCATTTTTATCTGCAAAAGTCAAAGCCAGCATACCCTGTTTTTTCAGGTTGGTTTCGTGGATACGGGCAAATGATTTTACGAGGATGGCACGAACACCTAAGTGACGTGGCTCCATGGCTGCATGTTCTCTTGAAGAACCTTCACCATAGTTTTCATCACCTACTACGATAGAACCAATATTGGCTGCTTTGTAAGCACGCTGTGTGGCTGGTACTGGACCGTATTCGCCACTCAACTGATTTTTTACGAGATCCGTTTTTTCATTGTAGAAATTCACGGCACCAATCAGCATATTGTTACTGATATTATCGAGGTGTCCACGGAACTTCAACCATGGTCCCGCCATAGAAATATGGTCAGTAGTACATTTACCTTTTGCTTTGATGAGGAGTTTCAATCCTTTCAGGTCTGTTCCTTCCCATGCTGCAAAAGGATCAAGTAGTTGTAAACGTTTAGAAGTTGGATCAACTGCTACCTGTACACCACTTCCATCAGCAGCCGGTGCCTGGTAGCCTGCATCTTCAACGGCAAAACCACGCTGTGGTAATTCCTGACCGGTAGGTTCATCCAGTTTAACCTGTTCTCCCTTTTCATTGGTGAGTGTATCGGTAATAGGATTGAAAGTAAGATCACCTGCAATGGCTAATGCGGTTACCAGTTCTGGTGACGCTACGAATGCCAGTGTATTGGGGTTACCATCGGCACGTTTAGCAAAGTTTCTGTTGAAAGAGTGAACGATGGTATTGCGTTCTGCTTTTTCAGCACCTACACGATCCCACATACCAATACAGGGGCCGCAGGCATTGGCAAAAACAGTAGCGCCAATTTCAGCAAAAATATCGAGGAAACCATCGCGCTCAATGGTATAACGAACCTGTTCGCTACCGGGTGTAATAGTGTATTGTGCTTTTGTTTTCAGTCCTTTTTCTTTTACCTGACGTGCCAAACTCACGGCACGGCTGATGTCTTCATAAGAACTGTTGGTACAGCTACCAATTAAACCCACTTCTACTTTGGTGGGCCATCCGTTGGCGGCAGCCATTTCTTTCATTTTAGAAATAGGAGTAGCTAAATCTGGCGTGAATGGCCCATTCAGGTGTGGCTCCAGTTCGCTCAGGTTAATTTCTATGATTTGGTCGAAATATTTCTCAGGAGCAGTATACACTTCAGGATCGGCATTCAGGTAATCTTTCACACCATCAGCCATGGTGGCTACTTCTTCACGGCCAGTTGCTTTGAGGTAACGGCTCATGCTTTCATCGTAACCAAATGTAGAAGTGGTGGCACCAATTTCGGCACCCATATTACAGATGGTCCCTTTACCTGTACAACTCATGGCACTGGCACCTTCTCCAAAATATTCAACAATTGCACCGGTGCCACCTTTTACAGTAAGAATACCGGCTACTTTCAGGATAACATCTTTTGGAGCTGTCCAGCCACTCAGTTTACCAGTTAGTTTAACACCAATCAGTTTAGGCCATTTCAGTTCCCAGGGTAAACCTGCCATCACATCACAGGCATCGGCACCACCTACACCAATGGCAATCATACCCAAACCACCGGCATTAACTGTGTGAGAATCGGTACCAATCATCATACCACCCGGAAATGCATAGTTCTCCAACACCACCTGGTGAATAATACCTGCACCCGGTTTCCAGAAACCGATTCCATATTTATTAGATACCGAGGCGAGGAAATCATATACTTCTTTGCTTTCTGCATTAGCCACTTCAAGGTCTTTTTTGGCTTCCAGTTTGGCAGTAATAAGGTGATCGCAGTGTACAGTGGATGGAACGGCTACTTTTGGTCTGCCGGCCTGCATAAACTGCAAAAGGGCCATCTGGGCCGTTGCATCCTGCATGGCTACGCGGTCGGGGGCGAAATCAACATAGGATTTACCTCTTTCAAAACTACTCAGTTGCTGATCCTTGTGCAGGTGTGCAAAAAGAATTTTCTCCGACAGGGTAAGCGGGCGTCCCAGCGCCTTACGTGCAGCATCAACCTTAGCGGGCATCTCAGCGTACACTTTCTTGATCATTTCAATGTCAAATGCCATGGAATATTAATTTTAGATGTATGATTTGGGATGTCTGATGTCTGATGTAGGATATCAGATGTCAGATCTCAGATGGCAGATTGAAAGTCTGTATGACGGTTCAATCGATGTTTTACCTCTGATAGGTGCGAATTTACGAAAAAAGGAGATAGCATATGGTCTATGGTCGATAGTCCATAGCCAATAATCTGGAAGTTTTTACCATGGACTATGGTCTATTGATTATCAACTGCCTTCTTTTCACCAAAATTTTCTAATTTGCCCCTTAAACCCCCCTTTATTTAATAGTAGATTATGCAAAAGATCAGAGAATTTCTTGAATTGAGGGCATTTGGTGTTTGCACCGCCATGGGTGAAAAGCTGGGTATCGCCAGCTCGAGAATCAGGATGTGGTTTATCTACATATCCTTCCTCACCATGGGCTCCCCCGTCATCATCTACATGATCCTCGCGTTCTGGATCAATATCAAAAATTATATCCTCGCAGGCAGGAGAAATCCTTTGAGGAACTGGTAAGCAGAAGAATAAAATAAGAAATAAGGAATAAGAAACAGAGTAAGTTGTTTGCGTCAATACTTACTCTGTTTCTTATTTCTTATTCCTTATTTCTCTGTTTCTACACCGCTCCTCTAAGTTTCACCAACTGCTCCAACAACGGTTTCAATAAGTCAAGTCTTAGCATATTAGCACCATCGCTTTTAGCTACGGCGGGGTTGGGATGGGTTTCGATGAATAGACCGTCTGCTCCGGTTGCAATGGCTGCTTTGGCAATGGTGCCAATGAGTTGGGGATTGCCACCTGTTACACCTGTGGTTTGGTTGGGTTGTTGAAGTGAGTGTGTACAATCCATAATAACCGGACAGCCATGTTCCTGCATCCAGGGAATATTGCGATAGTCTACAACGAGATCCTGATAACCAAATGTGGTACCTCGTTCCGTAAGCATGATCTGGTTATTACCTGCCAGTTTTATTTTATCTACTGCAAATTTCATGGATGGACCACTAAGGAACTGTCCTTTTTTAACGTTTACTATTTTACCTGTATCGGCAGCCGCAATCAATAAATCTGTTTGTCGGCAAAGGAATGCCGGTATCTGCAGAATATCTATAAATGGAGCGGCCATAGCTGCTTCATCATGCGCATGAACATCAGATGTTGTTGGCAGTTTATAGGTTTCACCTACTTTTTTGATGAGTGATAAACCATTGTCGTCACCAATACCTGTAAAGGATGATGCACTGGTGCGATTGGCTTTTCTGTAACTGGCTTTAAACACATAGGGGATACCAAGATCTGCGCAAATTTTCGATACCGTATCACCCACTTCCATTACCAGTTCTTCACTCTCCACTACACATGGACCTGCAATCAGGAAAAAATTATTGGAATCGTATTGCTGATGTCTGAATAAATCTGCCAAATAAGCTGGAATCATGAAACTTGTTTAGGGGATAAAATTACGGAATTGTGGATGAGAAAGCAGGAAAGTGAGTAGTGAGTAGTCAGTAGCGAGTAAAAACAGCCTACTTACTCACTCCTGACTACTCACTATTCACTTTTTCCTTTTCTTTGCTTCTCTAAAACAAGATTGCATGTCGCAGCAAAAAGAAAAAATATTGGTGATTGGTGCATCGGGTCAGATAGGTGTTGAACTGACGATGGCATTGAGAAAATTATATGGCAACAGTAATGTAATTGCCTCCGATTTACGTGAACAAAATCCTTTACTGGAAGGAACAGGTCCTTATGTAAGTCTGGATGTAATGAACAAAGAAATGTTGCATGTGCAGGTGATACGCCAGAACATTACACAGATTTATTTACTGGCAGCTATTCTTTCTGCAACCGGAGAAAAAAATCCCAACCTTGCCTGGCACCTGAATATGCAGGGCTTATTAAACGTACTCGATATTGCCCGCGAAGAAAAACTCACCAAAGTTTACTGGCCCAGCAGTATCGCAGTGTTTGGGCCTACATCACCCAAACAAAACTGTCCGCAGCAAACCATTATAGAACCTACGACTGTGTATGGTATCAGTAAATATGCGGGGGAGTTCTGGTGTAATTATTATTTCCAGCGTTATGGTGTGGATGTGCGCAGTTTACGTTATCCCGGACTCATCAGTTATAAATCTGCACCCGGTGGTGGCACCACAGATTATGCGGTTGAAATTTATCACGAGGCACTGGAGCATGGTAAGTATAAATGTTTTTTACAGGAAGACACTTATTTGCCCATGATGTATATGCCAGATGCCATTCGTGCCACGCTGGAACTGATGGAAGCTCCCGCAGATAAAATTGCAGTAAGAACTTCTTATAATGTTTCGGGTATGAGTTTTTCACCCAAAGAAATAGGGGCAGAGATTACCCAGCATATACCAGATTTTACAATGAGTTATGCGCCTGATTATCGTCAACAGATTGCCAATAGCTGGCCGCAAAGTATTGATGACAGTGTAGCTACCCGCGACTGGGGCTGGAAACCGGAGTATGATCTGTCGAAAATGACAAAAGACATGTTGGAGAACCTGGAAAAATAAAAACCGGTGCAACGTTTTTCATCCTTTTGGTATCATATATAACGATTTGACACTGGAATTATTCCTGCAATCAATCAAATCTTTACCGGGGGGTAAACTAAAAGAGCCGCAATACAATTATTGCGGCTCTTCTTTTATCAATAAGTATGTAATTAAAACCTGAAACCGATATTGATACCTGCTCCACGGATACCTGCCCATGGACCATCTGACTGAATGCTGGCACCTGTAGAGGTAACCACTGCATTTGTAAATTTGAATGGTTTGGCATCAATGCCGTCCAGTTCAGCTTTCAATGCATCTCTTTCCTGTTGTGTTGCGAATGATTTTACCACACTTAAGGTTCCTTTACTGCTTCCATAATGACCACCAATGATCCAAATATCCAGGGTAAGCACTTTGAATATTCTGTGCTGTGTGCCAAACATGAGACCACCACTGGTTGAGGTGATTTTTCCGGAGATAGGAGCTTCTTCGGTTACATTACCCGAACCGTTGTTGTAAGTATATTTAACCGGAGCAGTAATATCAAAAGAAGCAAATCGCAAATAAGGTGCTACATAAAACCCTCTCAGATTGCCTTTGCCGAGATAAAAACGGATCTCAGGGGTAAAAGCAGTATTACCCATTTGAAATTTATTGAAATCAAAATCAGTACCATCTACCAGGTTCTCAAATGTGCTTTTGAAAGGCAGTGTACCTTTTGGCATGGTTCTGAAACCCAGCGAAGCAGAAATACGTCCGGTAAGTTTTCTTTCATAGGTTAAATGAAAGTTTTTCGCAACAAGTGAACTTACGTTGAGTTTTACAATGTTTTTCCCGCTTAATACAGGAATCTGTGCTTCCGATATAAATGGAATACAGATAAGGAGAATGAGCCATTTTTTCATACTGTTAGTTTTAGTGGTTACTGGATAGCCAGGTCGGCTACTGTTTTATTTTCGAGAACTTTTAATGTATTATCTCTTACTTCAATCATGACCTTGTTCAAACCGCACTTTTTCTCATTGCAGTCATGACATTTTTCATAGAAATTGAGACTAACGCATGGCAGTAATGCAATAGGACCCTCAATAAGTCGCATCACTTTTGCCAGGGGGATTTTATGGGGCTCAACATTGAAAAAATAGCCTCCGCCTTTTCCTTTCTTACTCTCTAACAAACCGGCTTTTTTTAATTCAAGCAGGATGTTTTCCAAAAACTTCAGCGGAATCTTTTTCTTGCTGGCAATTTCAGCAATCAAAATCGGGCCCTCTTTTTTGCGCTCGGCCATAAAGGTAAGGGCTTTAAACGCATATTGTGTTTTTTTTGACAGCATAAGGGGTTGATTGAGGGGATTTTCATTAATGGTGCAATGTTATATCATTCACCAAAAATGGTTTTCTTTACAAAGAAATCAATCTCATGCGAAAAGTATCAAAACTTTCTCTATTTATTATCATGGTAATGGGCTTTTGTACCTTTTCACAGGCACAAATTCTCAAAAGACCCCGTGCACTTGTATTTGGTAACCTTGCTTATGCAGACCCGGCTGGAAGTGGTTTAAATGCCAATTACCGCGCCGGTGTATCCGGCGAATTTGGCGGCGGACTCGGATTAGGGAAAACCATTTTTACAGGCAGTATTGGTTACCAGCTTTTCAGCAGCAGATTGGGTGTTGCTGCGGGTAACCTGCGTATTGTGCCGGTTAAAGTAGGGGTAAGACGTTATTTGGTGGGTAGTATTTTTTTACAGGCACATGGAGGTATTGCCACACAGAGCTATGCACATAGCGGCACTAAAGGTTCTTCTTTTGTGTATGAACTGGGGGGCGGATTAAAAATACTCAAGCTGCTCGAAGTACAACTTACTACCAATAGCTGGAAGCAACCCGCATCTACTGCCAGATCAAATGCATGGTTTTTGAAAGCAGGATGGTCGCTGAGATTATAAACCCAGCACTTCCTTCATTCCCAATACTCCCTTGTGTTGAACAGCATATTCTGCGGCTAAAACAGCACCGCCGGCAAAACCTTTCCGGTTATGTGCGGTATGAATGATTTCAATATCATCAATAGGAGAGCTGTATTTTATTTTATGCGTGCCGGGTGCAGGATCAATTCTTTCGGAAACGATAGAAAGTTCATCTTCTTTTGTAGATGGGGTATTTACCCACTGTTTCTTTTTGCTGATGGCTTCCATTATCTGTTCGGCCAGTGTAATAGCTGTTCCGCTGGGTGCATCTTTTTTCTGTGTATGATGAATTTCTTCCATCGATACATCATAATCCGGATGCTTGCTCATGAGTTTGGCAAGCTGTGTATTGATTTCAAAGAAAAGATTCACACCAATACTATAATTGCTTGCATATACCAGCGTGCCATTTTTTTGTTCGCATAACTGGCGGGCAGCTTCAAATTTATCTAACCAACCTGTTGAACCGCATACAACAGGAATGCCTAATTCAAGACATTTCATTACATTGTCAAAAGCACTGTGCGGACTGGTAAATTCTATAGCTACATCTGCTTTAGCAGCATTGTCGGCATTGAGTTCATGTGCATTATCAAGATCAATCTTTAACACAATGGTATGGCCTTTTGCTACTGCAATTTCTTCAATGGCTTTTCCCATTTTACCATAGCCTACTAAAATAATATTCATCTCCTTGTATTTATGATTCGTTATCGGATATTAACGGGTTTTTTATTAGGTGATTTGATGCTCATCACTAATCCAAATCCTGGTGATCTGGTCACCGGGTTAAAAGTAGGTGTAACCTGCATACTCAGGTCATTGCTAACATCGAAATGTTTGAGATGTGCAAAAACAGTGGCATCTGCAATCTGTAATCCATATGCAATTACAAACCATAAAATAGAATAATCGCGGTCTCTGCGGAATGCATTACGGTAGCTTTGAACTGATGTAATGCTGAGCCCTTGTAACTGCGGGTCAATCAGCCTGTAATCTGTACTGTCTTTTGTAGGTTCCTGTGCTTTAAACAAGGCTTCGTAAGCAAACCTTGTTTTCTTGTACATGTTGTTGTTGTAAACAAACGTAATTACAGGAATGGAAAGTATACCATATACCACCGGTATTTTCCAGTATTGTTTATTGTAAGCCTGTCCCCAGCCTGGTAACAATGCGCGCAGTGGTGCTTTTTTGGGGTCGTGGGGTTTGATTATTTTTTTCTTGATGGGAGTAGCAGAACTGTCTTTTTTTAATGTGCTGTCTTGTTGATTGAACATGCTGGTATTAGCCAACTGTTCTTTATCAGATTGCGCTTGTGCTATAGATGTTGTACTGCACAGTAAAACAGATAGTATGAGTAAACGAAATACACGCATGTAGCTATTAACTCACCGTTACATTCATGGCGTCGAGTATTTTATTCAGTTCTTCCAGTGAAAAATACTCGATGGTGATACTGCCATACCCTTTTTTGTTATGAACCATTTTCACTTTGGTGGCAAAGTGTGACGCTAAATTATCTTCAATTTTCTTGTAAGCAGGCGGCAGGTCGGCTTTTGCAGAAGATTTAACAGTATCTGTTTTATCGGCCTGGTACAGTTTGCGAACCAATTCTTCTGTTTGGCGAACACTAAGTCCTTTTTGCTGAATCTCTTTGTAAACGTATAATTGTTTGTCTACCGTATCAATATTAATAAGCGCACGGGCATGACCCATGCTAAGGTTGCCACTTCTTACTGCGAGTTGAATATCGGGAGGTAATTTGAGCAGGCGTATATAATTGGTTACCGTACTTCTTTCTTTCCCCATTCTTTCTGCAACCTGCTCCTGGGTATAATCCAGTTCATCCATCATACGCTTATAGCTCAATGCAATCTCCACTGCATTCAGGTTTTCACGCTGTAAGTTTTCAAGTAAGGCAAGTTCAAGTAATTGCTGGTCGTTTGCCTGGCGAATGTAAACCGGTACATCTTTTAATCCGGCCAGTTTAGCCGCACGAAAACGGCGTTCACCTGCAATTAACTGGTATTTATTACCCGATAGTTTCGAAACAGTAAGGGGTTGAATAATATCATGCAGTTTTAATGATTCGGCCAGTTCATTCAATGCCTGTTCATCAAAATCGCGACGGGGCTGTTTGGGGTTGATCTGGATATCAGACAAAGGAATACGACTGATATGTGTAACCTGCTCCACCACATCGGTTTTTAAAGCACCCGAAGTAGTCTTTAAATCAGCATCAATATTCTGCAATAAAGAGCGAAGCCCTTTACCAATGAGTTCTTTATTTTGTTTTGGGTTGGTCATGTGTGTTTTTTTGGGTCCATGGTCTGTAGTCGATAGTCCATAGCGAAAACCTTTTGCTTACCATGGACCATGGACTATAAACTATCGACTACTCAATAATTCTTTCTTCATTCGACATCTTTGTGAGCCCGTTATTCTGTAATATTTCTTTTGCCAGATTTAAGTAGTTGATGGCACCCTTACTTTCTGCATCGTACAGGATAACAGGTTTACCTACGCTGGGCGATTCACTTAAACGGGTATTACGATGAATGATGGTAGAGAATACCATTTCATCAAAATGTCTTCTCACTTCACTTACCACCTGGTTGCATAAACGCAAACGACCATCGTACATGGTCATCAGAATACCTTCTATCTGTAATTCAGGATTTAAACGGCTTTGAACAATCTTGATCGTGTTCAACAGCTTTCCCAAACCTTCCAATGCAAAAAATTCGCATTGTACAGGAACAATCACACTATCCGATGCTACCAATGAATTTACAGTAATCAAACCAAGAGATGGGGAGCAGTCGATGATTACAAAATCATATTTATCTTTTACTGCATCCAGTATTCCTTTCATTACATTTTCGCGGTTGGGGTAATTGATCATTTCAATTTCCGCACCTACAAGGTCAATATGTGAAGGAATGATATCGAGATTGGGTATTTCACTTTTCAGGATTACATCGGCAGCAACAACATTATTCACCATGCAATCGTAAAGACTGCTGGTAATATTGTGCAGGTCGAAACCTACACCTGTTGTACTGTTGGCCTGTGGATCGGCATCCACCAATAATGTTTTGAATTCCAATACGGCCAGGCTCGCCGCCACATTAATGGCCGTGGTCGTTTTACCGACTCCTCCTTTCTGATTGGCAACTCCAATAATTCTCGCCATAATTGTCTTCTGTTCGTAAACAACGAACGTTATGTTTTAAAGGTCTATAGAAGCGCCAATAGCGGGCAGGAATAATTCCTTACCTGCTGCAGCAAAAGACTGTTTAGCAGCTTCTGTATCAATTTTTATAAAACCAAAAGTATTGTAATGAACGCCTACTATCCGTTTACACTGTACAAAATCGGCACACCGCACGGCATCAGCCACATCCATCGTGAAATTATCGCCTAAAGGCAATACCGAAAAATCAAGTTTTGTCCAGGAAGGAATCAGTTGCATATCAAGCGTAAGTGCTGTATCGCCACTGTAATAAAAATTACCTTCCTCTGTCATGAATAAAAAGCCCATGGGGTTACCACCATAGCTGCCATCAGGTAAACCGCTGCTATGTTGCGCCACCACACATTTCACAGTGCCAAAATCAAAAGCCCATTTACCTCCCGTATTCATGGGGTGGGTTTTTTCCACTCCCTGTTTATTCAACCATTCCTGAATTTCCGCAGCAGCCACCACAGTACAACCTGTTCTCTTAGCTATGCCAACCGCATCGGCAATATGATCGGCATGTCCGTGAGAGAGAAATATATAGTCAGCTTCAATCTTGTTTACATCAATATCTTTAGCCAGTTCATTATAGGTAATAAACGGGTCGAAAAGAATTTTTTTACCCTTCAGTTCCACCTGAAAACAGGAATGTCCGTAATAAGTGAGTTCCATATCTGCCAAAATTTTGAAGGATGCCAAAAATACGGTTTCGGACACATCTTTTGAAAGAATCTTATCCATAGGAAGCAGCAGATGGCTAATAGTCCATGGTCCATAGTTTATGCTTCCTTTTTTAGGCTGATGGTTTGTAGAATAGAGACAAAGCACAAAATCCTATGGGCTATGGACCATCGACCATAGACTATAGTCCCCAAAATGCAATATTTTCACCATCTGTACGTCTACGAACACAATAAAACTAATACATGCGGAACGCGGGTACACTCTGGGTCATTGCTTTGATCATGTTATTGCTGGATTTTTATGTATTCCAAGCAGTTAGAATTGTTACACAAAACCTGTCAGACAGGGCACGTATGTGGGTTCATGCCGGATACTGGATCTTTTCGGTTCTTGCGTTACTGGCTTTAGTGTCTTTCCCCTATGTACAGGCTTTGCAAAATTCGAGGTTCTATCGCAACTATATTTTTGCCATATTGGTGGGTTTATTTTTTGCCAAACTTATTGCAGCCCTCTTTTTCCTGACCGATGACCTGCGCAGGGTGGTATTATGGCTTATGAGCAAAATATTTCCGGGTACAGGCGCACAATACATGAGTAATAATGGTGGTGGAATACCCCGATCTACTTTTTTAAGCTGGCTCGGACTGGGTTTAGGCACTTCTCTTTTTGGTACTTTATTGTATGGATTCAGCAATAAGTATAATTATCAGGTAAAACGTATCAAATTAAAATTTCCCAACCTGCCGGCATCTTTCCGTGGATTTAAGCTGGTACATATCAGTGATGTTCACAGCGGCAGTTTCCAGAACAAGAAAGCTGTTAGCCATGGTATTGACCTCATATTACAGGAAAAACCCGACCTGATTCTGTTTACCGGCGATCTGGTGAACGACCGTGCCAGTGAAATGGATGATTATAAAGAAGTATTTGCCAGGTTAAGAGCGCCTCATGGGGTATTCAGCACCCTCGGTAACCATGACTATGGCGATTATGTTGCCTGGCCAACAGCCACTGAAAAAGCGGCTAATTTAGATGCCTTAAAAAAAGTGCATGCCGATATAGGCTGGCGCTTATTGATGAATGAACATGTAAAACTGGAACGTAACGGAGAACAGATTGCACTATTGGGCATAGAGAACTGGGGTGCAAAAGGGCGTTTTCCCAAATACGGTAAAATGAACGAAGCCCATTCCGGAACAGAAAATATTCCTTTCAAAATTCTCATGAGTCACGACCCCAGTCATTGGGACGCTCAGGTAAGAACAGAATATCCCGATATCGATCTTATGCTCGCGGGCCATACACATGGGATGCAGTTTGGTATCGAAAACCCCTACTTTAAATGGAGTCCTGTTCAGTGGATGTACAAACAGTGGGCTGGTTTGTACGAAGAAGGCAAACAAAAACTCTATGTAAACCGTGGCTTTGGTTTTATCGGTTATCCCGGCAGGGTAGGGATTTTGCCGGAGATTACGGTGATAGAGCTGGAAGCGTGAGACGTGAGACGTGAAAGGTGAAACGTGAAAGGTGAAAAGGGATATTCTTCCTTTCACGTCTCACGATATTGCTACCGGCAACACCACCCTAAGCTGTTCCCATTCAATAGCAATAGCAGCATCTTTTCCATTTTTTTCAACACGATAGGTAAGTCGTTGTACCATTTTATCTTTTTTCACGGGCTTCACTTTTACCCTTACAATATCTTCAGCCTGGTTGTATTCATCTGCTAGGTGTTGTTTGCTTCTTGAATTAATGATGATGATCCATTCCTCTTTACCGGGAATGGTAAAGAGTGCATATTTTCCTTTGGCAACTTTTTTTCCGCCAATAGTTACGGCAGTTGAAAAATCGACTGTTGTAGCATTGTGTGCGCCTGTTGCCCATACCTGGTCGTAGGCTACCAATCCACCCCAGATCATTCTTCCTTTTACGCCGGGCGAACCATACTCGATATGAATATGGGTATTACCAATGGTTTCCATGGCTACTCTTTTCGGGCTGCTCTTCATGGTGTCTTTTGCAATCAGTCCTTGATTAACACTATCTGCATACCCATTGCCGGTATTGTGGTTGTGCTGGGCAGTACTGGTAAGGGAAATGAATGAAGCAACAGCAAAAAACCGGAAAAACAGGCGCATACGCATAAATTTGTACAAATAAACGAATAAAGAGCTATCGTTTACTGATCTTGTTATTACTGATCGTTCGCTGGCGGTTACATTTGAAACGATGAACACCTGTGGCTCTCAGATGACTATGTTTAGTGCTTCGTCCCTTCATTCTTTTCCTCCACATTTGAAAACTGCTTTTTTTGCTGTAACTGCGCATCAGTTCAATTACCTGTTGTTCCTGTATACCAAACTGAAAATGAATGGCTTCAAAAGGTGTTCGGTCTTCCCAGGCCATTTCAATGATTCTGTCGATTTCTTTATCAGTTAAAAATTCCATAAAGAATTAACAGTTACAATAAAAAAACGTTGAATAACGTTACAAATTTGCCTAAACTGTTTTTTTTGACCTGCTATACAACGAAACGCGGCCGCTTAGGGTCTTAACTGGCGAGTTTGGCACGGTCATTGAAACAGGTATGAAGAATAAAATAAACCTTATGAAGAAAGCATTATTAGCAGTGTTTGCGGTAACAGTGTTTACCTTTTCTGCACAGGCACAGGGTATCAGGCTGGGAGCCAAAGTAGGAACCAACCTCAATAAAATTTCAGGTCAGTCATTTAGTGATGGATTCGATCTGGCTTACCATGTAGGTGGTTTCCTCGAAATAGACTTTAACAAAAAATGGGGTATCCAGCCCGAGGTGTTATGGAGCCAAACCGCTACCAAACGTTCCAGCTTTAATACCATTTATGCCAGTGAAGTAAATCCTTTAAATAGCGGAGAGAAAATTAAACTTGATTACCTGAGTATCCCGATATTGCTCCGTTACAATGTAGGAAGTATCCTCACCTTAAATCTGGGTCCACAGTTTGGTATTTTGCTTAACCAGGATAAAACCCTGTTACAAAATGGTGAATCGGCATTTAAGGGAGGAGATTTTTCAATGGTTGCCGGCGGACAACTCAACTTTAAAGTTTTACGTATTTATGGCAGGTACAATATTGGCTTGCAAAACATTAACGATATCGACAATAAAGATAAATGGACTAACCAACAGATTCAGTTGGGTCTGGGGTTGAGGTTTTAAAATCCAATATCCATCAGGATTTTAAACCAGGGGTAATCTTCTTTCGAAGGTTACCCTTTTTTATTCTATCGCACATATAATAAATGAAATCTCTGCGTAAACTCCCGCTCGCATTTCTCCGAGGTGAAAAACTATTTGATTTTAAATATCTTTTTTAATCCCGCAATCTTTTGTTTGAATGAGTGAAGTTCTGCTAGTTGTTGCTTGATAAAACTATTGTCTTCCAGTTTACCCACTACAGCGTTCATCTCTTCAAAACTTTCATACACCATTTTACGGTAAGGGTTCTGGTAATCTTTCGCTCTTGAATCGTGAATGCCTTTGGTCATCCATTCTTTTGTGGTGAGTGCATCATTGAATAATTGCCCCAATTTTTGGGTGTCAATTTTTTTTAGTGACCATTCGGTAATTTCTGCCAGAGAAGCCAAAGCATGTGTTCTTTTTTGTCCGGCATATTTATTACCAAGTAGGGTATAATGGGCATGTACTTCATCCCAGGATTTTATTTTTCCTGTTTTAATCTTTTCTTTTAACTGTGTATGTTCATCAGCAGTAATAAGTTGACCACCAAGATTAACCCATTCTGTTCTTTTTGTTCTGGCAGGAAGAACAGCTTTCAGTGCATCAAGAGATTTGATTTGTTGTTCACTAACAATATCCAATAGATGAATGGTTCCGTAATAACGAATCAGTTCAATAAACAGATGATAGGCAATGCGTGTTTTCACAAGCACTACTTTTCGTTTGCTGTTTTCAAAACCGTCTAGCGTAATTTCTA
Source organism: Chitinophaga pinensis (assembly GCA_943372605.1). Classification (GTDB taxonomy): domain Bacteria; phylum Bacteroidota; class Bacteroidia; order Chitinophagales; family Chitinophagaceae; genus Sediminibacterium; species Sediminibacterium pinensis_H. The sequence goes on from CALRZI010000006.1 coordinate 176,742, forward strand.
ACTCATCTACCAGTTTATTACCGCTCAGTAATAACTGTTTGCCGATTACAATGGCTTCTTCTTTGGTGAGTATTGTTTTACTGGTATTCTGTTTACGATGATAGGCTCTTCCAGTGGCTTCTTCAATAATATCTAATGATGCAAACAGTTCATTGATGGTATCTGGCGCCAGGTAGTCGTATTCAATTAGTTGAACTCTTTCTGTTCTTTTATCCCGGTCAACATATTTCCATGCATTTCTTGCCAATGCATACATATTATAGAGGAACCAGTAACCGGGCATTACTATTAGTTGATCCTTACTCACATCATTACTCACAAGCGAAAAAGGTAAACGGATATTAAGCTCTGCCGGATAATCGCCTTTGGTGAGAATAGTAAAACCTGCAAATACAGAATTGTGTTTAAGGCTAACACAAAGCCCCGGCCAAAAACCACGACCCATAATAATTTCACCATCTGCTCCACGGCTATTGTGATTCGATCCAATGGTTGCCCCTGCGGCAATATTACTTTGCCCCATTACAAGTGCCGCACATAAAAATGAATTATTGTGGTGCTGTTCATGTGCCGGGAAAATGAGTGAATTCAATACTTCGCAACAAGAAATCGTGGCATTATGACCAAGGTAGGAGTTAATAAGCCTGGCGCCATATTTCAGTTGAGAATGTGAAGCCATGATAAAACGTACCGCTTTTACACCGTAAAACATTTTACAGCCAAAACCAATGATGCCGTTTACCGCTTCACAACCTTCACCAATCTGGGTGCGGCCTTCTTCTCCTGAATTGATGGTGAGGTTTTTTAATTTATTGGCACCTTTTATATACGCGTCCGTTCCAACCCATACATCTTTTATGATGTTACAATTTTTAATAACGGTACGATCGCCTATTTTGCCATAATATCCTCTCCTGTTATCATAGCGGGCTTCTGTGAAGAGTCTGAATTTTTCCTGCAATAGCGTATCATTTTTATCCCTGCTCCATAAAAGCGCATCGCCGGCGAGCATGCCATTAAAAGGTAAAACACGACGACCGGTATTTTCATTACAGATCTCCATCCAGATTCTTACATCTTCCGATTCACCTTCTTTGATAATACCATTGCCAAATTTGGCATGATTGGTAGCAACAAGTTCGTTTACATTGGTGATGATGACTTCGCTGCCAATGATATAATGGGAGAGATAGTTTACATTGTCTACACAAACATTGTCTCCGAAATCGCAACTGATAATGGTGGAATTGTATAAACCCACAGGCACTTTCAGATCGCTGAAGCCGAGACAGAAAGGTTCAAGTTTCCCGATACGTACAAGACCGAAAAATTTACAATTTTTTACCAGCTCCGGGTTGAATGCGTCCGATACCAAAATTTTGTTCCAGTCATCGCTGGTATTTCTGTTGCGTACAAGCACTTCAATTTCATACGCATTCAGTATGCGATAGGCAATGCCATTACGGTTTTGAATGTTTCGCAGGTAATACTCATCCTTACCTTTTGGCAGCCATTCGTTACCAATAAAATGATAACCCAGTGACGAAAGCGGCGATTTGCTGATTTTGTTTTGCGTCATGCACGATTCGATTTTGTCGCTTTGAGTTGATATTATTCTACCGTTACGCTTTTGGCAAGGTTTCTTGGTTTGTCAACATCAATCCCTTTAGCCAGTCCAACATAATAACTCAGCAATTGCAGTGGAATGGTGCTGAGTAGTGGTGCAATTACTTCATCTGTATCGGGTACAAACATTACATCATCTGCCATGCCGGGAATAATGTCATCATTAACAGTAGCAACTGCGATAACCTTCCCCTTTCTGGCTTTGATCTCCTGCACATTCGAAACAATTTTTTCGTAGTAGGAATCTTTTGTTGCTACGAAAACCACCGGTAATTTATCATCCACCAATGCAATAGGGCCATGTTTCATTTCTGCAGCAGGATATCCTTCAGCATGTATGTAAGATATTTCTTTTAGTTTGAGAGCGCCCTCCAGCGCCACAGGGAAATTGTATCCGCGACCGAGGAAAAGAAAATCGCTGGCATCTTTATATTTCTCTGCAATACGTTTGATATTGGAAGTATCAGCAAGAATTTCTTTTACTTTTTCAGGAATAGCTTCCAGTTCTTTCATTAATGATAGATAACGGGTTTGATCAATGGTTCCTTTGGCATAGCCAATTTTCAGCGCCATCATGGCCAATACGGCCAACTGGCCTGTAAATGCCTTGGTGCTGGCTACGCCAATTTCTGGTCCGGCATGGGTATAAGCGCCTGCATGACTTAACCTGGCGATACTGCTGCCTACCGCATTAACCACACCAAAAATAAATGCACCTTTTTCTTTCGCACTTTCGAGTGCCACCAGTGTATCTGCTGTTTCACCACTTTGCGATATGGCGATAATTACATCTCCTTTATTTACAACCGGGTTCCTGTACCGAAACTCTGATGCATATTCTACTTCAACAGGTATGCGGCATAATTCTTCAATCTGATATTCGGCAATTAAACCTGCATGCCAACTTGTACCGCAGGCTACAATTAAAATTCGCTGAGCATTTTTCAAAGCCTCAATATGATTGTCGACACCACTCATAATAATCTGACCGGTTTGCGGTAGTAGTCTTCCTCTTAAACAATCGAAAATAGTATCGGGCTGTTCGTGAATTTCTTTCAGCATGAAATGTTCATACCCGCCTTTTTCAATAGCGGCAAGCTCCATGTCGAGTTTGGTGATGAAAGGTGTTTGTTTTTCATTACCGAGATTTTTTAGGATCAATTCATCTGCACGAACAATGGCTATTTCATAGTCATTTACATACACTACTTCTTTTGTGTATTCAATAATGGGTGAAGCATCGCTGGCGAGAAAATGTTCTCCTTTGCCGATGCCGATGACCAGCGGACTACCCTTTCTTGCTGCAATGATGGTGTCAGGATCATCTTTTGAAACGAGAAGAATACAATAAGCACCTACAATACGTTTCAGGGCAATGCGTAATGCTTCTTCCAGCGAACAGTCGTTATTTTTTTTGATGTCTTCTATAAAATTGAGCAATACTTCTGTATCAGTATCACTTTTAAAATCATAACCTTTTGAAATAAGCTCCTGTTTAATATGCGCATAGTTTTCAATGATACCATTGTGTATCATGGCCAGCTCACCACTTTGCGATACATGTGGGTGTGCATTTCTGTCGCTGGGTTCTCCATGTGTGGCCCAGCGGGTATGACCAATACCAATATGCGAATGCACATCTTTACCCACAGTGGCTTCTTCCATTTCGGCCACTTTTCCTTTCTTTTTATACACATTTAACTGGCCATTGTTGATCAGGGCTACACCCGAACTATCGTACCCCCGGTATTCTAACCTTTTTAAACCTTTTACTACAACGGGGTAGGCTTCTCTATGACCTATATATCCAACAATACCACACATAAATTTTCTCTTTAACAGGTAAATAATCAACGCTAACTTTCAAGTCTGAAAATTACGCTGGATTGCAAATATTCAACTTAAACTTAAATAAATTCAATGCATTACACATTTGATCTTTTAAAAGAATATATACTTGAAGATGATTGCGTTTTATTGCGTCCTTTGAAAGTGGAGGATTGCGATAATTTGCGGTATTTCTCCCTGAATGAGCCTGAAATTTGGACTTATTCATCGCAAAAAGCAGCAGGAGAAGATAATCTTAAAAAATACATAGAATTTGCACTGAATGCCCGGGCTGCCGGAAATGAATATCCTTTTATCGTTTTCGACAAAAGAACACAGTCCTATGCCGGCAGTACACGTTATTACGATATACAGTTGCAGCACCAGACCTTACAACTTGGATTTACCTGGTATGGTAAAGCGTTTCAGGGTACTGGTTTGAATAAGCATTGTAAATACCTGCTGTTACAATTTGCGTTTGAAGAAATGAATATGGAGCGGGTAGAATTTCGAGCCGATAATAACAACGCAAGAAGTATTGCCGCAATGAAAAGCATCGGATGTACATCCGAAGGTGTATTAAGAAGTCATACCATAAAAGCCGATGGCCGCCGCCGCGATTCTATTGTTTTAAGTATTTTAAAAGACGAATGGTTCAGCCATGTAAAAGAAAACCTCAGGAGAAAAATTGCTGATCTCTGATGTCTGATATTGAAAATCTAATATCTCATGTACATCCCTTCCCTGCTTCTTATTTCTTATTTCTTATTCCTTATTTCTCTGTTCCTATACTTATTTATCGGTAATTGCGTCTTTTCACAGGTGGAGATTCAAATTATGTACGTATTTTTACATCGTAGACAGTAACCCCCCGCTGACTCTAACTTTTATTGTATGCAACAGCGGACCTTTATTACCTCTGCGGAAGATATCCGTAGTATAGCAGGAGAGATCAATGTTTTTTCCTGTAAAAAGCAAATTTTCAAAGTTCAGTTGAGCCATCTCGCAGAAACTGAGAATTTTGTAGTAGAAAAAAAACTGGTGAGACTTTATTCATTAGGGCAGCATTCATTCTGGACCGTACTTCCCGTTTATACCATTCTAGTGTATCTTTTGATGGTGTTTGCAAACATTATTCCTTATGATGAACTGGGAACCGTTACCACGATTCTTTTATATGCACCTTTTGCAATTGGTGCCATTTTGATATTGAGAATTACGGCTACTTTGTATGCCAGACGGTCACTGCTTAAACTGGCACAGGAATTAGAAAGCGATCCTTCTTTTATTTTTGGATAAACGATTTTTAGTATTCGATTGATTAAAGTTCCATCTCAGCCGGTGGAACTTTTTTTTGCAAATACCCCTGCGTAAACTCTGTGTTCTCTCGTTCTCTGCGGTGAATTGGCTCGTATGCTCACCGCAGAGAACGAGAGAACACAGAGTTTATGCGGAAAATGATTAGAGTAATAGGCCTTGCAGGAAGAAATAGGCGAAGCTGAAATATATGATGAGTCCGGTTACATCAACCAGTGTGGCTACAAATGGTGCGGAAGAAACGGCAGGATCGGCGCCCAGTTTTTTCAGGAAGATAGGGAGCATGGAGCCTGATAAGGTTCCCCATAAAACTACACCAATCAGGGAAAACCCAACTGTAAAAGCTATCATCATCCAGTGTTCACCATAAATTTCAGGGAAGAAAGAGTGCCATACCGATACACGTACAAAACCAATGATACCTAATACAGTTCCCAATAGTAATCCACTCAGTATTTCTCTTCTCAATACCCGCCACCAGTCGCCAATGGTTATTTCACCAACTGCCATGGCCTGTATAATTAATGTAGAAGCCTGTGAACCACTGTTACCGCCACTCGAAATAATCAACGGTACAAATAAGGCAAGCACTACGGCTTTGGCAATTTCATCTTCAAAATATCCCATGGCTGTAGCAGTAAGCATTTCGCCAAGGAAGAGAACGATGAGCCAGCCCACACGTTTTCTGAACAGTTTGAACAAAGGAATATCGAGATAAGGTTCATTCAGCGCTTCTGTACCACCAATTTTCTGCATGTCTTCACTGAACTCTTCATTGGCTACCCATAACATATCATCAATGGTAACAATGCCCAGCAGTATATTATGATCATCCACAACCGGTAATGCAACACGGTTATTCATTTTAAATACCTGGTTAGCATATTCCTGATCATCATTCACATTCAGTGAAACAACGCGCCCGTCAATAATTTCATCAATCCTTTTGTCAGGTACTGCTAGTATTACATCCCTGATTCTGATATCGTCAATTAATGCACCACCTTCATCTATCACATAAATAACATCAATGGTTTCACTGTTCTTGCCAAATTTCCGAATGGTACTAAACACTTCCGATACTTTATTATATGCATATACATACACATAGTCGGGGGTCATTAACCGGCCTACACTATCTTCCGGATAACCCAACATGGCCAGTGTAATTTTGCGCTCTTCCGGATCAAGTAATTTTATAAGGTCACGAATAGCTGCTTTGGGAAGTTCCTCTAAAAAGTCTGTACGGTCATCGGCAGGAAGTTCATTCAATAATTCTGCTGTTTTAGCAGAAGGCAGTTCTTTTACAATATCTTTTTGTTGGGCAATATCAAGAATCTTAAAAACACTCGCAGCCCTGTGTATGGCCATATTGGCAATAATCTGGGCCTCATATTCCGGGAAATCATTAATGAGTTCGGCCACATCACTGATATTCTGGTGATCAAGAAATTCCCTGATCTCCAGTTTATCTTCTTTCGCAATAAGCAATTCAAACTGCTCATTGATGCCGGGTTGGTCGAGTTCGAGTGACATAAGCGCAATTTACGGGGGATTGATCAATAGGCAAACCTGAACACAAGAAATAGCGTATTTTGGAACCGGTATCTCACGCATCAAACTTATAGTATGATACTTCCTATTCTTTCCATAGCAGCTTCTCCTGAACGAGGCCGTGGTGTATTCACAACAGCAGATATTGAAACCGGAACGATCGTAGAGATATCGCCTGTACTTGTACTAAACCCGGAAGAGAGGGCTAAAGTAGAACAGACCCTTTTATTTGATTATATTTTTGAATGGGGTGATGACCTGAAAAGTGCATGTGTGGCGCTGGGATATTTATCGGTGTACAATCATTCCTATGCTGCCAACTGTATTTATGAAATGGACTTTGAACATGACCTGATGCAGATCAGAAGCGTAAAACCCATTAAAGCAGGAGAGGAACTCTTTATTAATTACAATGCTGATCCTGATGATACCAAACCCATCTGGTTTGAAGCAAGCTGATATATTATGGATTATCAAACCTATTTACCGCAGGAAGAACTGGCAGCTTTTATTAAATGCTACTGGACATTGTCTGCACCGGCATCAGATAAAGAAGAAATACAACGAATTGTACCTGATGGTTGCATGGAAATGATTTTTCATGCAGGCGATTTGTATCGGCAGTATTTACCAGATGCAACATCAATTGTACAGCCCAGACATTTTGTTTTCGGACAAATTACACAGCCGCTGGAAATAGCTGCTACAGGTGAAACTAAAATTTTTGCCGTTCGGTTTCATCCGGAAGGATTTCTACCATTTATCAATATGCCCATTCGGGAAATGGATAATAAAGCTGTTTCACTGGAGCATTTATTTGGAGAAGAGGGAAACTTATTGGGAGAGGCAGTATGTAAAGTTCAAAAGAGTGATGAACAAATAAGTCTGGTAGAAAATTTCCTGTTGCAACAAATAAAAAATCCCGAAATGAGCGACCGGGTAGCTGCATCAAGTGTACAAGTATTGTTGGAATTAAAAGGTCAGCTTAGTGTAGATGAACTGGCTGATCAAATACAGGTGCATCGCAGACTGTTGGAAAGAAAATTCGCAGCAGTTATTGGGTTAAGTCCAAAACAATTGGCCAAAATTATTCGGCTACAGGCAGCATTGAAAATGATGAATGAAAGAAAATTTGAGCATCTTACTGAACTGGCATACGAAAATGGCTATTTCGACCAGGCACATTTTATCAAAGACTTTAAAGAATTTACAGGTGTAACGCCGGGAGAATTTTATGCCGATCAGTTAAAGATGAGTCATTTATTCAGCGGCACCTGAGAATTGTCGCGATTTTACAATTTTCATGACAGAGATATCTTCAGTTTTGATAAAATTAAAAATATGAATAAGGTTATTGTCATTATTGCATTTTTACTGATTGGAAATATAGCTGTGGCACAGCAAACCAAAGCTGTTCAATGGATGATGGGTGTTTGGAAAATAAGTACACCACAGGGAACAGTGGTTGAAATATGGGAAGCAAAAAATGACAGCACATTACAGGGACGAAGTGTATTTGTAAAATCAAATAACGACACCATTCCACAGGAACGCATTGAAATGGCTTTCAGAAACGGAGAGTGGCACTATATACCTACTGTAAGCAATCAAAATGAAGGGAAACCAGTTTCCTTTAAAGTAATTTTTCTCCGCGCCAACGAGTTTGTAAGTGAACACCCTGCTCACGATTTTCCACAACGAATTGCCTATCGCCGGATAAAGCAAACTATGTATGCCAGTATTGAAGGAAAACGTAACGGTCGCTTTAGTAAGCAGAACTTCGATTTCACTACAGAATAAGTATAATAAGGGACTCCTGTGGAGGAGAAGGAGAGTTTTTTAGTTGAGAATGTCGTTAACGTTTCTGCCGATGTTTTCAGCAATTTTTTGCATGGGTAAGTCATTATCGTCTTTACCAAACGGATCCTCAATTTCTTCAGCAATTACTTCCAGACTGGCCAGTACATAAAAAATAAAAACCACTACCGGTATGGTAAGCATGCCAAGCGATAAGGCGAATCCAAGCGGTAAGGTAATTACATAAACAAAAATGAATTTCTTGATAAAAGCACTGTAAGAATAAGGAATAGGTGTGTTTTTAATACGCTCACAGGCACCGCAAATATCAAGGAAGGATTGTAGTTCATTATTTAAGAACAATAACTGATAATCACTAATCTGCTTATCGCGATGCAGCAGGTTGATTTTATTCATCATGATCATTACTACCTGGTTGGGTATATGTTTGCTGCTGTCAAACCCGACAATTTCGGGATGTGGACTGGAGTCCAATGCCAGTCTTGTTTTTTCATTTTGTAAATGAGCCCTCAGTTCACTGGCAAAAAGCGGGATAATTTTTTTGAAGAACATGCGGTTCTTATCATCATCATTGGGCAGTATACTGTTGAGTTTTACGGCCAGGTTGCGACTGTTATTTACAAGTGCACCCCAGAGTTTTCTTCCTTCCCACCAGCGGTCATAAGCAGTATTGGTTCTGAATACAAGCAGCATGGAAATGGCAAAGCCCAGCAGGCTATGCATGATCGTAATATTCTTGGCATGACTGCTTTCTGAAAGTTTGAGATAATTAGCTTCCAGGTAAACAATGCCCCATGAATAAAAACCAATAAATATGATTAGAGGGAATAGTTGTCGGATGGTTTCTGTTTTATGAATACTAAACAGAAACCGCATCCAGTCTTTAGGGTTGTAGCTGATCATACAATAAAAATAGTGATCCAGTTCCACTCCTGTATACTGTTGGTAACAAAACCTTAATATTGACCATCCATGTCTATGCAGGAATTTTGCAGAAACCAGCACTTTGCACCAGCATCACGCTTTATTGAAACAATCTTTTGGTCGGAATTTCCAATGGGGAGTGGCCATTTCTGCCGCTCAGAATGAAGGAGCCTGGAATATCGATGGTCGTGGCCCATCTGTCTGGGATCAGTTTGCACGTAAACAAGGCAAGATTAAGGGCAGTGCCAAGCCTTATGTGTCCTGCGATTTTTATTATCGTTACAAAGACGATCTCATGCTGGTAAAAGCCATGGGATTCGACAGTTTCCGCTTTTCCATTTCCTGGAGCCGCATATTACCTGAAGGTATGGGGCGGGTAAACAAGGAAGGGATAGCTTTTTATAACCGGGTAATTGATGAATGCCTGCAATTGGGTCTAACACCATATGTTACTTTATATCACTGGGATCTACCACTCGCTTTACATAAAGAAGGCGGCTGGACAAGTCACCAGATGCTCAAATGGTTTACCCGTTTTGTAAATGTTTGTACAGAATCGTTTGGCGATCGGGTAAAAAACTGGATCGTTTTGAATGAGCCGATGGGTTTTACTTCATTGGGTTATATGATAGGTAAGCATGCGCCCGGTAAAACAGGATTGAGTAATTTTTTACCTGCAGTACACAATGCTGTGCTATGCCAGGCAGAAGGAGGAAGGTTGATAAGAGCTGCTGTATCAAGAGCAAATATTGGCACCAGTTTTTCCTGTAGTGAAGTAATGCCATTTACACAGAAAGAAGAAGATATTAAAGCTGCACGAAGAGCTGATATTTTACTGAACCGTTTGTTTGTAGAACCGCTGCTTGGCAGGGGTTATCCGCAGGAGTCTGGTTTTACTTTGCTGGATAAATTACATCTTCATAATAAAGCGTGGAAGTACACTGAAAGGATGCAGTTTAACTTTGATTTTATCGGTGTACAGAATTATTTCAGTACAACCGTAAAATACAACCCACTTATTCCTTATATCCAGGCATCTGAAGTAAAAGCAGTAGCAAGAAAAGTGCCGCATACCGGTATGGGCTGGGAAGTAAATGCAGACAGCTTCTACCGCATGATCAAACGATTCTGGTTATATGGTGGTGTGAAAGAAATTATCATCTCGGAAAGCGGTGCTTTTTATAAAGATCAGATGGTGAATGGAGTAATTGACGATACAGCACGTATCCAATATTTTCAACAATACCTCACCGCTTTGCTCAGGGCCAAAAAAGAAGGGGTGAATATTGGTGGTTATTTTGCATGGACCCTTACCGATAATTTTGAATGGGCAGAAGGATATCATGCCAGATTTGGATTGGTACATGTAGATTTTAATACGCAATTACGCACCATCAAACAATCGGGATACTGGTTCAGGGATTTTCTGCACGATAGGGTCTGATTGAAGGTAGGACCTGCTTCGATTACTAAAGGAAAATTGCCACAGAGAACACAGAGGTACACTGTCCGCAGGACTCCTTTGGAGAAGTTTTTTTTCTGTGTTTTCAGTGCCTTCAGTGGCAATAAATAACTACTCTCACCATGTTTCAGTAAGTTTGGTAATACTAAAACCAAACACATGCGTTGCACTATTGCTTTATTCGGCTTATTGTTATTCATCTTTGTTGAAACTGCTGCACAAACAAAAATTACAGTTCCTTTTTATACAGCGTATAGAACAACGCATGATGCCGGTGTATTGGATATAGGCTCTTCAATAAGAAAAGATGCATATGTGTTATCGGATACTTCGAAACGGGTACGTTTTTATATACATAATTCCAGAACCGGCGAATTGCATATCGCTTTGAATGCATTGTCGGTTAAAACAGCCAAACAACTGACACTTGAAGTAAAGGGTAAAAAAATGAATGTTGTCATACCCGTTTTTACATCAGCTAAGGAAGTAAAGATTGGAACGATACAATTAATCGACACAGGTTTTGTAGAGCTGATTTTTTCTTTAAAAAAACAATTACCGGGAACACTTGGAATTGGTAATCTCATGCTATCTGGCACTGCTGCTGAAGGCTTGCGTTTTAATAAACAGTCAAGATTAAATTCGGCATCTGTTCACCTGCGTTATCCATTAGCTGATTCCATTAAGGCCATCAGTTTTTATAATGAAATAACGGTTCCGCAAGGATATGATCCTTTATACAGTTACTACATGGCCACTGGTTTTTCAAGAGGTTATTTTGGTATACAGGTAAATAGCAAAAATGAACGCCGTGTAATATTTTCCGTTTGGGATGCAGGTAATGAAGCGATTGATCGCGGCAAAGTAGCCGATTCCAATAAAGTAAAACTACTGGCAAAAGGTGATGCTGTAGTGGCCAACGATTTTGGTAATGAAGGCACAGGCGGACATAGTCATTGGGTGTACAACTGGAAAGCGGGTGAAACTTATCGCTTTCTTGTAACAGCACTTGCCGACAGTGCTTCTCAAACTACTATTTATACTGGTTACTTTTTTGTTCCCGAAATACAACGCTGGAAACTGATCGCCGCATTCAGGGCGCCAAAAGATGGTAATACACTGAATAGATTGTATTCTTTCAATGAAAATTTTGTGGGAGAAAATGGTCACCTGCAACGTAAGGCTTTATTTGGGAACCAATGGGTGCAACAGCAGCGTGGTCGCTGGGTAGCTTTAACTGATGCCATCTTTACAACAGATGCAACCGGTAAAGCAGGAGATCGGTTTGATTATGGCGCTGGTGTAACCAATGAACAATTTTATTTATGGAATGGCGGATTCAGGAAACAGGAATCAAAGCAGAACGATCAGTTTAAAAGACCCAACACGGGTAAAGCCCCGGTTATTGATTATACAAAAGATGCAGACAGTCTTGCACAGGCCAAAAAAGACATTCAGGAAATAGCAGACGCAGTAAAGAGCGGGAAGATAGATACAACTGGCAGTATTGAATCGGTATACTATCATATTTTACAGCAGGGTACTGGCGAATATGTATCGGTAACAGATACGGTAACGGTTCATTATAAAGGAACATTGCTCACAGATGGCAGCATATTTGACCAGACAAAAGATAAGCCTGCCGTTTTTCCTTTGCGCAGACTCATACGTGGATGGCAACTGGCATTGCCTAAATGCAGGGTAGGCGGCAAGGTAAGGGTGATCATTCCATCGGCACAGGCATATGGTATACGAACCCGCAGTAAAGACATACCACCCAATCGTGTGCTCGTATTTGATATTGAAGTAGTGGCCACGAAGAAAATGTAGCAGGCTGTCAAAACGGGTAATTGACATTTTATGCAGGTTTGATGTGAAGCGCTTGCAAGGGCGGAAAAAGCTGTTTATCTTAAGACTATCTACTTCTCAACGATAAACCTTGCGTATGAAAGCTGCCCGTCAACTTACCATCGCAATGCTCGCACTTGCCGTTATTGCAGCATTGTATAGTGGTTACAGTCTTATATCAGATCCTACAGGTTCCTCATTAGGTATTCCTTTTTACTGGCTCAATGGAACCATGTTTAAAGATTTTACCACACCCGGCTGGATTATTTTATTGGCCATCGGGGTATTGGGAATCATTACTATTGCCACAGTCATAAAAAGAATCAGACATTTTCATCTGCTGGTAATTGTACAGGGAGCCATCATCTGTATTTTAGTGATTGCACAGATGATCATCATAGGAGAAGAGAATATGTTGCAATATCTTTTCCTGATGATGGGCATGGCCATCGCCATTGTTGGTGGTTTGTTGAGCCAGGCGGATAAGAAAGAAACAAAGAAAACGCATTGATTATTGCATCCGTAAAAGTTTCAGGCAAACAGGACTGGGGACTTCCACCTGTCTGAGCATTTGTTGTAATAAACCTGTTTCCTTGTTTACACGATAGATGACAATATTGCTGGTCTTCTGATTGGCCACCAGAATAAAATTACCATTCGGTGCAATGATAAAATTTCTTGGTCCTGCACCCGGAATCGGCTGGTAACCTTTGGCGGTGAGTTTCCCGGTGGTTTGATCGATGGAAAAAATGGCCAGGTTATTTTCATCACCACGATTAGAAGCGTATAAAAATTTACCATCGGGTGAAATATGTATATCGGCGCTCCCGGGCTGACCTTGATAGTCGGCAGGATGTGTGGCAATGTTTTGAACACCTGTCATAAATCCATTGTTGTAGCGATATGCTTTGATGGAGCCTGTCAATTCTTCCAATACATATACAAAACGCTGGTTCGGATGAAACTCAAGATGTCTTGGTCCACTGCCGGGCGCAGAAGCCGCAAAAGGCATGGCTGCTGGTTTCAGTGGTTTTTTGAGTAAGGGATTGAACTGGTATAACATTACTTTATCGGTACCAAGATCAGGAGCCAGTATATATTTATCATCAGGAGAAAAGAAAGTAGCATGCACATGGGGTTTATCCTGTCTGCTTTTATTAACGCTGCTGCCTGCATGCTGAATCAGTTGTGCGTAATGCTGTAATCCACCTTCTTTATCAACAGGAAAAGCTGCCAGATTGCCTCCGGTATAATTGCCTGCTATCACCCATTTTCCTGTTTTATCAACCGATACAAAACAGGGATGATCTCCTCCACTGGGTTGTGCATTGATAAAATATAACTGACCTGTAGCCTGATCAAAATCGTAAGCACTTACATAGCCTGGTTGCTCACCACCGGTTTCATTCACCGCATATAGTTTTGTGCCATCGGGTGATAAAGAAAGATACGAAGGATTAGTAGCACTATCGGTACTGCTCACCCATTGTAATTCGCCGTTCTGTGAATTAAAACGAAAAACATAAATACCCTTGCTTTTTCCGGAAGTATAAGTGCCTACAAACAGGTAATGATCCTGTGCCAGCAAACCAATGCTGAACAGGCATACAATAGCAGCAATCAGGAGTCTCATAAAGGGTTGGCTTTGCTCTAAGATAAAGATTTTAGGCTTTATGTAATAACAATCTATCTCCGTGAAACCTCCGCGTTCTCCTTTCTCTGCGGTGAACTTAAGCTACTTTTCACCGCAGAGAAAGGAGAACGCGGAGTTTTCGCAGGGGGAGGTGTTAACATACTTGTTCGGTGGACTATCTTTACATTTGTAAACTCAATTTTTCCTATGAAAAAAATATTTCTCTATATGTCAGTTTTAGTTGCGGCTTGTACGGGTGGTACATCAACATCATTAAAAACAGGTGAGTGGCAGGGGAAGCTGCTACGCGAAGATGGTAATCACATTGTATTCAACTTTGAAGTAAAACAGATAAATGATTCTTTAATCTGGCTAATAAAAAATGGGGAAGAAGAAATTGAAGTAACAGATATATTACTCAATGGCGATTCTATACTGGTACATATGCCCGTTTTTGAATCATCTTTCAAACTGGTAAAAGAAGGGAACAATAAATTAAAAGGTACCTGGACCAAAGCCGGGTCATCTGGTTTTATTGATATGCCATTTGAAGCTGTAGCCGGAACCGACAAAAGATTTAGTACCAAACAAAATGCAAACAGAAATATTTCAGGTAAATGGGCGGTAACATTTTTCAGAGCAGACGGATCGCCAAGACCTGCTATTGCCGAGTTTGTACAAAAAGATAACGAATTGTCCGGAACTTTTATTGCACCCAGTGGCGATTATCGTTATTTACAAGGTGTGGTTGATGGCGACTCATTAATGCTTTCTACTTTTGATGGAAGTCATGCTTATTTTTTCAAAGCGCATATTAACAGCGACAGATCTATCAGCAATGGATTTTATTATTCCGGTGCCACCAGCATAGAACCATGGGAAGCAGTGAAAAATGATTCGGTGAGTTTACCCGATGCCGGAGCCATGTTTATGAAAGAGGGAGAAGAAAAACTCAATTTCAGTTTTCCTGATCTTAATGGGAAACAGGTATCTATACAGGATACAAGATTCAAGGATAAAGTGGTGATTGTGCAGATCATGGGATCATGGTGCCCGAATTGTATGGATGAAACAGCTTTTCTCAGTTCATTCTATAAAAAGTACAAAGACAGAGGTGTAGAAATTGTGTCGCTGGCCTATGAATACTATGAAGATTTTAACCTGGCTGTAAACAGCATCAAAAAGTTCCAGAAAAAATTTGATGTTCAGTATCCCATGCTGGTAACAGGGGTAACAGTATCGGATACTTTGCGTACTGAAAAGACTTTACCGCAGCTTACCAAAATAAAATACTTCCCCACGGCCATCTTTATTGGAAAGAATGGGAAAGTGGCAAAAATACATGCCGGTTTTGAAGGCCCGGGAACAGGAAAACGACATGAAACATTGAAGAAAGAGTTTGAAGAAACAGTGGAAGGGTTGTTGAAACAATAGGTAGTATTGCTGAAGCCTGATGTGAAGAATAGAACACGGATTGTCATGATTATAATGATCTGTCATGATAAATCATTATAATCATGACAATCCGTGTCCCATTTCAACTATAAAAAAGCCATCCGCCTCAGACGGATAGCTTTTTTATAGTTGAACTAAATATTATTTTGCTCCCTTCACATACTTATCCAACCACTGCTGTTGTTCAAACAAAGTATGTAATACATTTTCCTTTCCACGATAACCATGTGCTTCATAAGGCAGAAAGACAAAACGAACGGTTCCGCCATGACCTTTGATGGCTGCATATAAACGTTCGCTGTTGATGGGATAGGTGCCGGTATTATCATCACTGTCGCCATGAATTAAGAGGATGGGCGTTTTAATTTTATCCGCATAACTGAACGGACTCATCTCATAATACAATTGCGGAGCCTGCCAGTATGTACGATCCTCATTCTGGAAACCAAAAGGTGTCAACGTGCGGTTATACGCACCACTTCTTGCCACACCTGCTTTAAACAGGTTGGTATGTGCCAGCAGGTTAGCGGTCATGAAAGCACCGTAACTATGTCCACCCACACCTACACGATTTTTGTCGGCAACACCCAGACCAGATAAATGACCAATAGCTGCTTCAGCATTCATCTTTAACTGCGCAATAAAATTGTCATTGGGTTTTTTATCGGAAGAAGTCGCTACAATTGGCATTTCTGCATTATCAAGTACAGCATAACCTTGAGTTACGTAGTAGATAGGAGAGCCCCAGCTTAATGTGGTAAAACGATACTGACTACCACGAATCTGTGCAGCATCAGCAGCACTGTTGAACTCTCTTGGGTAAGCCCAGATGATCAGTGGTAAAGGACCATCTTTGTCTTTATTGTATCCTTTGGGTAAATACAGGTCGCCGGTGAGGTCAACACCATCGGCTCTTTTGTATTTTACTTTTTCTTTCTTCACCCCTTCCAGTTGTGGATAAGGATTGCTGAATTGAGTAATGGCTTTATCGGCAATACGAAGCACCAGGTTCTTAATATAATAGTTGGGTACATCAGTCTGCGATTCTCTGCGCGTTAATAAAACCAGTTTATCAGCATCCAGCACTTCATTTACTGTTTCATACACACCTTCCTGGCAGCGCCAGATTATTTCATTCTTTTTAGTGGCCAGGTCAAACTTGGCAAGAAAAGGAAGATCACCTTTGGCAGAAGCACCTGTGGTATTGTTCATCAGAATTTTTGTTCCGTTATCTGTAGTCTGAATTACAGGTCTGCCAAATTTGTTGCGTGTTAAAACAGGCGAACCGGGATTGTTATACGCATCGGTCTGGTTTCTTTCAATCAGTAATTCAAATGAACCAGTACTGCTGTTAAACCTGCTCACACGAATGGTTTGTTTTGATCTTAATACTTCCTGTACCAGTGCGAGGTTTTCGTTACCCCATGTAGTGCCGCCATAGCGTGTTTTGGTTTTGAACAGTTCTTTGGCCTCACCGGTAAAAGGTGCACTTAATGCATATACTGCATCATGGTATTCTACCTGTTTTTTAATCAGACCACTATCCAATGGCATGGCCCAGGTAATGGTTGCCGCTTCATCATCGCGCCAGTCAAAACCTCTTGGTACATTTTGTGTGTTATCGTAGCCGGAAGGAGTTCCTTCAGAAGAAGGCAATTCAGCCAATACCTTCACTACTTTACCCGTAAGATCGGTAATGCTGATGGTGGAAGGAAATCCATTGGCTGTAACCAGGTAAGAGAAAGGTTTACGGATGGTTCTCACCATCATGTATTTTTTATCGGGCGATAAACTGAAAGTTGAAACAATACCGGGTTTGCCCAACACAGTTTCCACTCCATTTTTGTTCTGAATGAGTTGGCCCATGGCATAAAACTCAAACAACTGTTCATCAAAAGGCGATTTGATCAGATCCTGGTAAGTAGGACTTGGCGCCGCTTTACCCAGGTTCTGCTGTATGGTTGGACCCTTTGGTGTAATAGGTCTTTTGGGTGCATTGGCCGCAGATTGTGTAGCCGCTTTGTAGATGATGGTATTGTCATCCACCCAGGTATAAGAAGTACCAAGCACCGTATTCAATGATTGTTTATTGATCCTGCTTGCTTTTTTCGAAGCAATATCAATCACATATAAATCAACACGTGAGCCGGTGGTATGTGTGAAAGCAATTTTTGTTTCTGAAGGATTCCAGCTCACACCACCTGCCAGTAAATTGGCGGGTAAGCCACTTACCTGTGAAATTTGTCCCGATTTAATGTTCTGCAGGGTGAAATTGTTGATGAAGTTCTGCCTGCTCGGAGAAAAATTATTCGGGTTGATGCGCAGGCCCGCAACACGTAATTCAGGCTGACCCAATTCTTCAACCGTTGGATAACTGTTGCGTTCACTGAGAAGCATCCATTCTGCTTTTCCATCGATACTTACAGAAGGTGTAGGCTTGGCAAGAAGCAGTTCCATTACTTCTTTAGCAGGTGTGCGATAGGTATTGTCGTCCTGGGCATATAAAGCAGTAAAGCTGCAACCCAGCATCAACAAACCGAAGAACCATTTTTTCATAGTGTTCTATTTTAGTTGGTGGTTTTTTTATTAGTCCGAAAGTCCGGGAGACCGGAAGTCAGGAAGTCCGCGAGTCCGAAAGATGTTTTTAAATGAGACGATCATCTTTCGGACTTCCAGTCTTCCCGTCTTCGGGACTCTATTGATAAACTCTTACATAATCAACAATCATCCGTTGTGGATACACTTTTTCATCTACGCCTTTTTGTCCGCCCCAGGAGCCGCCCACTGCAATATTGAGCAGGAGGTGAAAGGGTTTATCAAAAGGCCATGCATCATTACCTGTGTGCTCATTTTTAAAACTGAAATAAGGTTTCTTATCTACAAACATGGTAATGGTTTCCTTATCCCACTCCAGTGCATACACATGAAATTTTTCACTGCAATCGGGAACAGATACGGTTCCTGTTTTTTGGGTGCCGATACTGTGAAAATATTTTTTGGTATGAGCCGATGCATGAATGGTTCCCTGGTTATAACCTACATGTTCCATAATATCTATTTCACCATCATCGGGCCAGGTAATTTTAGGGGTGCTGGCTAGCATCCAGATAGCGGGCCAGGTGCCAAAACCTTTGGGTAGTTTGGCACGTACTTCAATACGGCCATAGGTCCAGTCGCCCTTGCCCTTGGTAACCATTCTTGCAGAACTATATTTATTGTCGCCTATTTGTTCCTTGTGAGCTTCAATAATCAGAAAACCTTTTTCTACCCTTGCATTGCGTGCGTTCTTCGATGTGTAGTATTGTAATTCATTGTTACCCCAGCCATGACCGCCCACATCATAGTTCCATTTGGTAGAATCGGGGAGGCCGTTTACCGAAAACTCATCGCGCCAGACCAGTTTTCTTTGCTGCCCCATTGCAGTGGATGTGGCAAGCACTACCAGGAGAAAAAAGGATAATTTTCGCATGTGTACTGTGTTTGGGGAGATGAAAGTTAGGGATTCCCGGGTAGTTGTGTATGGGTAATGGATGATCGGGCGAAAAAAATTTGTGTACGAACGGCATTGACTGTATTTTTGCCATCTCATGAAACAATTTGCACATATCCACCATCATCATTACTTACCCAGAGGGTAGGCTGTTGGTGTTATGTGCTGATCATAAACATTAAAGGGCTTACCAACAGGTGAGCCCTTTTTATTTTAACACAGAACTATGAAACTAAAATTAGCAATCCAGAAAAGCGGCCGTTTGCACGATGATTCCATTCGTTTGTTGAAGGAATGTGGTATCGATATCAGCAATGGCGTAAACAAACTGAAAGCAGAAGCATCCAATTTTCCGCTTGAAGTATATTTTTTAAGGGATGATGATATTCCCCAGTATGTGGAAGATGCAGTGGCCGATATTGGGTTTGTGGGTGAGAATGTGGTGTACGAAAAAAAGAAAAAACTCACTGTAGTAGAGAAGCTGGGTTTTGGTAAATGCAGACTAAGCATGGCTGTTCGCAGGGGTGAACAATATAAAGATGCTTCATTTTTGGAAGGCAAAAAAATCGCTACCAGCTATCCGGTAATTGTTGAATCCTTTCTGCGTGAAAAAGGAGTAAATGCAGAAATACATGAAATCAGCGGCAGCGTAGAAATTGCTCCCGGTATTGGTTTGGCCGATGCCATCTGCGATCTGGTAAGCAGTGGTTCAACCCTGTTCATGAATGGTTTGCAGGAAGCAGAAACCATCCTGCAATCGCAGGCTGTATTGATACGGAACAATGAACTCGATCATGTAAAAGTGCAGTTAATTGAACGTCTACTGTTCCGTATACAGTCAGTTAAAAAAGCAAAGAACAATAAATATATCCTACTGAATGCGCCGAACGATAAACTGAAAGAAATCATTGCATTGTTACCGGGTATGAAAAGCCCTACTGTATTACCGCTTGCCGATCCCGGTTGGAGCAGTGTACACAGTGTGTTGAATGAAAATGATTTCTGGGATATCATTGAACAACTAAAAGCAGCAGGGGCAGAGGGAATATTGGTGGTGCCAATTGAGAAAATGATTGTTTGATAAGCATGAGACGTGAAAAGTGAAAAGTGAAAAGTGAAAAGTGAAAAGTGAAACGATGTTTTGATTATTTGGGGCAACAAGTTAAAAAAAACTCACAGCTCATAGCTCGTAAAACAAAATATAATTTAAACAGATTCTAAGTCAACGCATATGAAACGTATAGAATATCCAGAGCGTCTGCAATGGAAAGAGTTACTGCAAAGACCTGTTATAGATACTGCCACTTTACAACAGCAGGTAAAAGCTGTGATGGATGTGGTAAAACAGGATGGTGATAAAGCAGTGCTTCAATTTACAAAGCAGTTTGATGGTGTTCAACTGGATCGTTTGGAAATGACGGAACAGGAAATTGCTATTACGATTGAACTGGTACCCGATGATTTAAAACGTGCCATTAAACAGGCTGCGCACAATATTCGCACTTTTCACGAGCAACAAAAAACAGGGGTTGAAGTAATAGAAACCATGAAAGGTGTTCGTTGCTGGAGAAAGGCAGTGGGCATTGAAAAAGTAGGTCTCTATATTCCTGGTGGAACGGCACCATTATTTTCCACCATTCTCATGCTTGGCATACCTGCGCAGATAGCAGGGTGTAAAGAAGTGATACTATGTTCACCTCCGGATAAAAATGGAAAACTTAACCCCGCGATTGTATATGCTGCTAATCTGGTAGGCATCACAAGAATTTTCACCATCGGCGGTGTGCAGGCTATTACTGCCATGGCTTATGGTACTGAAACAGTTCCACAGGTGTATAAAATATTTGGCCCGGGTAACCAATATGTAACCTGTGCCAAACAACTTGTACAACAGGATGGCATTGCCATTGATATGCCCGCAGGTCCTAGTGAAGTTTGCGTACTGGCTGATGATTCGGCTAATCCCGCTTTTGTGGCGGCCGACTTACTGAGCCAGGCTGAGCATGGATCGGATAGCCAGGTTTTATTGGTGAGTACAGACGCAGGATTGGTTGATAAAGTATTTGAAGAGCTGAATAAACAATTGGAACAGTTACCGCGAAAAGAAATTGCCACAAAAGCCCTTGCCAACAGCAAAGTCATTCTGGTAACAGATTTAAATGAAGCAATTGACCTCGTAAATGAATACGCTGCTGAACACCTGATTATTTCCTGTGAAGAGGATGAGCTGATTGCTGAAAAAATCATCAATGCAGGCTCTGTGTTCCTGGGTAATTATTCACCGGAGAGTGTGGGCGATTATGCAAGCGGTACCAATCATACCCTGCCGACAAATGGTTTTGCAAAAGCCTATAGTGGTGTGAGTGTTGATTCTTTTGTAAAAAAGATCACCTATCAAAAACTCAGCAAAGAAGGATTGGCAGATATTGCATCAACCGTTGCAACCATGGCAGCGGCTGAGGGATTGGATGCACACAAAAACGCAGTACTCATCAGACAATAGATTTTAAAAATGACAAGTAAGTTATTATATGTTTAACCTGGAACAACTTATAAGAGACAATATCAAAAAATTGAAACCCTATTCTTCTGCGCGTGATGAATTCAGCGGAGAAGCCAAAGTGTTTCTGGATGCCAATGAGAATAGCCTGGGATCGCCACTGACCAAATGGTATAACCGTTATCCCGATCCACACCAGCAGGCCGTTAAACAAAAACTGAGTAGCATAAAAGGCATTGGCGCTGAACATATTTTTTTAGGAAATGGCAGCGATGAATGTATTGATATATTATTCCGTTGTTTCTGTGAGCCTGGGACAGATAATGTACTTATCTGTCCGCCTACCTATGGCATGTATGAGGTAAGTGCGAACATCAATGATGTTGAAATACGCAAAGCGCCATTATTACCCGATTTTCAGCTTGATCTGATTCATATGGAAAATCTCACCGATGCTAATACAAAAATCATCTGGCTCTGCTCTCCCAATAATCCAACCGGGAATTCATTGAACAGAACAGATATTGAAATGGTATTGAATAATTTCAACGGCATTGTGGTGCTTGATGAAGCCTATATCAATTTTGCGCAACAAAAATCATTTGTACAGGAACTTACAGAATATCCGAATCTGGTGGTGTTACAAACGCTAAGTAAAGCATGGGGGCTTGCCGGACTTCGGCTGGGGATGGCGTTTGCATCGCAATCTATTATAGAAGTGATGAATAAAGTGAAACCACCTTATAATATTAACCAGTCAACACAGGAACTGGTATTAAAAGCACTGGAAGAAGTAGGACAGGTGAATGATATGATTAAAATACTGGTAGATATGCGCAATGCACTGGCAGAAGTATTTGAAACGATGCCCACGGTAGAGAAAGTATATCCATCAGATGCTAATTTTATTTTGGTAAAAATAGCCGAAGCCAGAAAGATATATGAGTTCTTACTAGCCAGGGGTATTGTACTCAGAGACAGGAGCAATGTAGAACTTTGTGAAAACTGTCTGCGAATTACCATTGGCACTGAAAAGGAGAACACTGATTTGGTGGATGCCATGCAGGAATGGTACTCTTCACCGAGAAACTGAATAAATCTGTGTTTTCATTTGTAATTTCAATCCAAATTCAATTGTATATGAAAAAAAGGGTTCTGTTTTCTTTAAGTATTATTTGCGCAGCCATCAATTTTGTTGCAGCAAATGATTCTACCATTGCTACTGCAAAAAAAATAGTGGCCGATCCGGTAAATGCCGGTTTAAAAACACCTGCTGGTTTTTCAGCTTCGGTTGTTGCGGATAATCTGGGCAGGGCAAGACATATTGTTGCCACTGAACAGGGCGGTTTATATGTGAAACTGGAACGTTTGAAGGAAGGGAAAGGTATTGTTTACCTGAAAGATGCAGATGGAGATGGTAAAATGGAAATAACTAAAACCTTTGCCAATTACTACGGAACAGGCATTGCTATTAAAAAAGGTTACCTCTATGCATCATCAGATCAGGATGTATTCAGGTATAAGCTGGATGATAAGGGAGATGTAATTGATACAGAAAACCCGCAACGCATTGTTAAAGGTTTATGGGATAAACGTCAGCATGCATCGAAGTCATTAGCACTAGATGATGCAGGAAATATTTATGTAAATATCGGTGCGCCATCTAACTCATGCCAGGAAATAGACAGAACCAAAGGTTCAAAAGGAATGAGTCCTTGTCCGATACTGGATTCGGCAGGTGGTATCTGGCAGTTTAAAGTAGATCAGGCAGATCAGGGTTATCACAATGGTGTTCGTTATGCAACGGGGTTAAGAAATGTGGTTGGACTAGACTGGAACAAGCAGGAGAACAAATTATATGTTACCATGCATGGTCGCGATATGCTGTACACATTGTACCCTGATAAGTTTGATACAACGGTAAGTGCAGAGCTTCCATCAGAAACATTATATGCCATTAACAAAGGTGATAACGCAGGATGGCCTTATGTTTATTATGATCATTTTCAGCAAAAGAAAATAGTGTCACCGGAATATGGTGGTGACGGAAAGAAAACCAGCAGCGAAAATTTTATTGATCCATTAGTAGCATTCCCTGCACATATGGGTCCGAATGCATTGTTATTTTATACCGGCAACCAGTTTCCTGAAAAATACAAGCAGGGTGCTTTTATTGCTTTTCATGGTTCATGGAATCGCTCACCATTACCACAGGAAGGTTATTATGTGGTATTTGTACCTTTTAAGAATGGCAAACCAAGCGGTAAATGGGAAGTGTTTGCAGATGGTTTTTCAGGAACAGGGATAGTGAAAAATCCAAGAGATGCTCAGCACAGACCTTGCGGACTTACTCAGGGACCCGATGGTTCTTTGTATGTATCTGACGATGTGAAAGGAACTATTTACAAAATCAGCTACCCATCTAAATAAGCCTACATGAAGTTTGGTTACAGTATAATTATTGTGTTGATCACTACTGCCTTTATTGTGCCAGAAAAGAAGACAACGGCGGTTCAATCATCCATAAAGGCTTCTTTGGAGAGAGGCAAAACAGTGTACCTGCAACGATGTATGGCTTGTCACCAGATGGATGGTGGAGGTGTACCCAGACTTAACCCGCCATTAGATGGGGCTTCAAAAGTAAAGGGGAATGATAAGCTATACCTGGTGCGTGTGATTATCAAAGGAATGACAGAAAGGGTTGAATTGGATGGTGAATATTATGACAACAATATGTCTGCTAATCCGGATCTTACTGATATACAGATTGCAGATGTATTAACCTATATCAGAAACAACTGGAGCAATAAAGCATCAGCGGTTACGGCCGCAGAAGTAAAAGCAGCGCGTGCAAAAATCAAGTAAGAAAATGAAACCAGTATTATTTATAGATCGTGATGGAGTAGTGTTACAGGAACCACCTGAAAATTTTCAGATTGACCGAGTTGAAAAAACCGCCTTTGTAAAAGGAAGTATCACAGCGTTAGCGCAGATTGCTGCATCCTTTGATTATTACAAAGTGATGGTAACAAATCAGGATGGGTTGGGTACAGACAGCTATCCCGAAAAAGATTTTCATCCTTATCATGATCTTATGATCCGTACACTGGCAGGTGAAGGTTTTGTGTTTGATGAAATGATCATCGACCGAACTTTTGCAGCAGATAATCAGCCCACCAGAAAACCGGGCACGGCATTGCTGCAACATTTCTTTGATACTTCTAGATTCGATCTGGCCAATTCTTATGTTATTGGCGACAGGTGGAGCGATATACAATTGGCTAAAAACCTCGGATGTAAAGCCATTTATTTAAAATCGCCACTTCATTCGTTTACAGCAGAACAGGAAGCAGAACTGCGTTCAACCATTGCTTTGGAAACTGATAACTGGAAAGCAATTTATAGTTTTTTGAAGTTGGGCTTGAGAGAAGTGCAGCATGAACGCAATACCAATGAAACGAAAATTAGCATTAACCTGAATCTTGATGGTACAGGTGTATCATCTATTCATACCGGTATTGGTTTCTTTGATCATATGCTCGACCAGATAGCCAGACATGGGCAGATCGATTTGTCTGTTGAAACAAAAGGTGATTTACATATTGATGAACATCATACCATTGAAGATACAGGTATTGCATTAGGAGAAGCATTTGCAAAAGCATTGATTGATAAAAGAGGAATGGAAAGATATGGTTTTGCTTTACCCATGGATGAAGCAGATGCAAAAGTGCTGATTGATTTTGGTGGCAGAAACTGGATGGTATGGTATGCTGAGTTTAAAAGAGAAAAGATTGGTGAAATGCCTACGGAAATGTTTTTCCATTTCTTTAAATCATTCAGTGATGCTGCCAAATGTAACCTGAATATTGAATGTAGAGGAGAGAATGAGCACCATAAAATTGAAGCCATTTTTAAAGCCTTCGCCAAAGCCATCCGAATGGCTGTAAGACGCGATCCCTTCTCCAATCATTTACCTTCAACCAAAGGGCTGTTATAATTAGTTATACCCTTATTTATATAAACGCCTCTGCGTAAACCTTGTGTTCTCTCGTTCTCTGCAGTCCCTTCCTTCGTAAGGGTGACGTGAGGAACCCACCGCAGAGAACGAGAGAACTGTCTAGTCCTAAAATAAGTTTACAGTTTTTTGTTTAATCCTACTATTGGTTTACAATAATAGGCAAAGAAGAGGATTTTCCCCATCTTCTATTAACTAATAACGATTGTTCATGTACAGTTTCAGGAGTAAGCATATTGA
>CALRZI010000007.1:0-194666 GCA_943372605.1 Chitinophaga pinensis
TAACAAACTAATACCAATACCTTCTTCCACTTCAGTTCCTCACCTTCTTTTTATACCTTACAGCTATTGCAGAACTGTATTACCAATAAACCTATAATATGGAAACGAAAGATGCATTACCTATGGTTATTGTGGTAATACTTGCATTAGCATTAGTAATCTTTCTGATCCGTAAAAACCGAAAAGATAAAAAATACCTGAATCCCGATGCAGAAAATAAAGTGGAAAAAAACAGGATGAACAAGGAACGTGATCGGGAAAACACCTGACAGGTGTATAGATGAAAACTGATGACTGCATTTGTGCTCTTCAAGTGCTGGAAAATTTCAACAAAGTGGAAAAATCGAATACAACCGTATGACTTTCTCCACCGACCACTTTTCAAAACTTTCAAACACAAATCAACAGCACTATATTTGATGTAGGACAGGACTCAGCATAAGCTCACCCTTATAGTCTAAACTGTTATAAGACCGGTTAACCATGGATCATCCACTGATACAATATTTTTCAAGATTTGCCATACTTTCTCCCGATGAAAAAATAGCCATACTGGATAGCCTGATAACAAAAAAATTTACCAAAGGGCAAATGATTGTGAGAGAGGGTCAATATAACAAAGACAGTTTTTTTATTCTCGAAGGCTCTGTAAGACAATTCAAACTGGTAAATGAGGAAGAAACAACCACTCATTTTTACCAAAAGGGGCAATGGATTATTTCACTGACCAGCTTTAACAGTAATGCAACTGCGGAGGGAAGTCTGGTATGTATAGAGGATACGCAGATAGTAATTGGCAATGAACAAAAGGGACAGGAATTATTCAAACAGTTTCCGCGTTTTGAAACCATTTCCAGGGCCGTTATGGAAACAGCTTTTGCAGAGCAGCAACAATGGATGTCATCTTATTTAACCGAAACACCTGAAATGAGGTATCTCAGACTCCTCGAAACCCAACCCGATATTTTTCAAAAAATACCCCAGTACCATATTGCAACATATATAGGCGTAAAACCAGAATCACTGAGCAGGATACGCAAACGCATTGCCGAAAAAAATAGCTGAGCCTCTTCGATTGAATTAAAACAAGTGTAGGTCCATTTTATCCGGGTAGCATGTTTTTAAATCCATACCTGATTAACCATACACTAAGTATAATTTCAAACAGGCCTCCGGGTATTGAAAAAGGTACACCCACAGGTAAGCCGCACAATTCAAGAATTGTTCCGGTAATGAATACCAAATATCCTATACAACCCCATACAGGAAATACCGATGGAACAAGGTTTGACCTGTTCAGCAGATAACAAAAAATCAAGCCGCCAATACCCCAGATAAACATGCCTGTCTGGTAAGCATAAAAATTTATTCTGGAAGACCATGAAACAAGCGCATTAAACACAAAAGGATCTTTTGCAACTGCATCACCCGATGAAAGATCCAGAGAAACCGGCAAGAGCATACAAATACCTCCTAAAGCCAGCATAACCGTTGCGAGCAATCCTGCACCCAGGTAAAATCGTGAAAGCATGTTGTGGAACAACAGCAACTTCTTGAACATTATCATCAGCAACACCACATTACATACTGAATGAACAAGAACAACCAGTATTCCTCCGATTATAATCCGGCTCCTTTGCTCCAGAAATTGTGAAGGTTGCAGTGCAGGCGTATTGATGATATCCATTAAACCCATACCAACCGCATAAGATAGAAACGACAATATCATTGATATGCCAAATAGTTTACCAGAGTTTTCAACCATACAGGAACGGGTTTTTGCAAACCTAATCTGTAGTTCGATACTGGTTATTGACGTTGGTTAAGAAATCATAGTAATACTTACCAGGCAAGGTCAAATAAAAATGACATTCATATACTAAAAAATGTTGTTCGTCTACGATTAACTTATTTTAATACCAACTAAAAGGTCTGGCTTAAATCTTACCTACTTTTGACAAGCTAATTTTATCCTGCCGCTTATGACACTTAAACGCATCCATTATTTCTCCGGATTATGTATCAGTCTTTTTATTGGTTTTCATCTCTTCAATCATCTGACTGCAACACAGGGGCTTGAAAAACATATTACTACCATGGAGTCGTTTCGTACGGTATACCGCAACCCTTTTGTGGAAACCATTTTATTGATAGTGGTGCTGGTGCAGATTGTTTCGGGTTTACGTCTGTTCAAAATGCGAAGAAAACTGGTGGCTGGATTCTATGACAAACTCCATTTATGGACAGGTTTGTATATGGCACTCTTTCTCATCATTCATGTAAGTGCTGTATTAGCCGGCCGTTTATTATTACACCTGGATACCAACTTTTACTTTGGTGTTGCGGGATTGAATAGTTTTCCTTTCAATCTTTTTTTTATTCCGTATTATGCATTGGCCATACTCGCTTTCTTTGGACATATCGCTGCTATTCACGCTAAAAAAATGAAGATACCATTGTTTGGCACTTCACCAAAACAACAGGCTAACTGTATCATCATACTGGGTATATGTTTAACCGTATTTATTTTCTATGGTCTTACCAATCAATTCAAGGGAGTAGTTATTCCGGCTGAATACCGGGTACTCATCAATCAATAAAACATATGTCATTCAATATTTTTTCTTTAAAGCCCTGGCAGATTTTTCTGATAGATGGAATGGGAGCATTATTGTCTGCTGTATTACTGTGTGTGGTTCAGTATTATAAGAATATTTTTAGTGTACCTGATGCCATGTTTCAATTACTGATTCCATTCCCGGTTTTATTTGCCTGTTATTCATTTACCTGTTTGTTGAGTAAATCAAGAAAGCAAAAAATATTACTTACTGTTATCATCGTTTGTAATGTATTGTATGCTGCTTATTCGTTACTGCTGGTTTATCTTAATGCTGACCAACTCAGTTTAGCTGGTATCATTTATTTTATGTTAGAAATTCTTGTTATCCTGGCACTTGTTAGCCTTGAACTTAGATGGAGAAAAACTATTTAGTTCTTTAACATAGTCTGTTTAAGCCGCAGATGATAACATCAAAATCTGCTAATCTGTGTCTTTACAGTTTCTTTATATATTCTGATTTACAAACCGCTATCTGCTTCTTTCCGACTTTCCGACTCCCGTCTTTCCCACTTCTTAAAATAAATTTTGCGAAACCAAATAGTTGCGCATATATTTGCAACCGAATAGTTTCACAATAATTCAATTACTCATGAGACGTGATGTTTTTCAGGCCATTGCCGACCCTACACGAAGAGCCATTATTGCACTGATTGCCTTTCAGGCCATGACACCCAACGCCATTGCAGAGCATTTTGATTCCAGCCGGCAGGCTGTTTCCAAACATCTCCGAATTCTTACCGAATGTAAACTGGTGGAGCAGGAGCAAAATGGAAGAGAGATTTATTATACCCTCAATGCCAAAAAAATGAAAGAGATCGATAAATGGCTCGAACAGTTCCGTCAACTCTGGGAAAACAGATTCAATCAATTAGATAAAGTATTAAATACCCTTAAAACACAAAAGAAATGAGCCGTACACTTTTTTTTGACTTCACGGTTAACAAAGAAAACAATACCATTCATGTTCAGCGTGAATTTAATGCCAACCTCCCTTTTGTATGGGATGCCTGGACCAAACCAGAACTGCTCGACCAGTGGTGGGCTCCCAAACCTTACCAGACCGTTACCAAATCGATGGACTTCCGCGAAGGTGGTTACTGGCACTACAGCATGATTGGACCTCAAAGCGATTGCCATTGGTGTCGCGCAGATTATGAACATATTGATCCGCATGTTACTTTTTCAGGTCTTGATGCTTTTTGTGATGAGGATGGAAATATCAATACCAATTTTCCCCGCGCCCACTGGACCAATCGTTTTACCGAAAAAGATGAAGTAACAACAGTAAACATCGTTATTGCCTATCAGACACTGGCTGATCTGGAAAAAATTGTTGAAATGGGTTTCAAAGAAGGTTTTGCCATGGCTATGGAAAACCTCGATCAGTATATACAGGCGCAGTTTCAGTTACGTTCCGAAATGAAAACAGGTGTAACAGCAAGGGTTTGTACCTATCTCAATTTCGATGGCAAAACAGAAGAAGCATTTCGCTTTTATCAGTCTGTATTCAAAACTGCGTTTGTAACAGGTGGTATCAAACGCTTTGGCGATTTACCTGCCGACAGCAACCATCCACCGGTAGCAGAAGAAATTAAAAAAATGGTATTACATGTAGAACTTCCCATTACCGGCAATCACATACTTATGGGTACCGATGCACCTAAGGAAATGGGATTCACAATTACGCAGGGTAATAACATGCATATCAGTATAGAACCTGAAACCAGAACAGAGGCTGAAAGATTATTCAATGAATTATCAGCCGGAGGCAAAATAGAAATGCCCTTACAGGATATGTTCTTTGGTGCCTACTATGGTGGTTTTACTGATAAGTATGGCATTAACTGGATGATTAATTGCTGGGCGAAAGAATAATGTGCGAGATGACGATTTTTAACCACAGAGTGGCACAGAGTAAGGCACAGAGTTTCACGGAGGTTTCACTCACAACCTACTAGTAAACCCTCCGTGCCACTCCGTGTTCAACTCCGTGAAACTCTGTGGTTTTAAAACCCGCATTTCATAACTTCATAAGAACCCAAAACAACCAACATGAACAAAACCAAACTAATCTACTGGATCACCACTATTTTGTTTTCCGGTTTTATGATTTTTTCGGCTATTCCGAATATCATGCTGAATGCAGAATCGAAACAATTTCTTACCGGCTATCTTGGTTATCCCGAATATTTCATTCCATTTATAGGAGTAGCCAAACTATTGGGTTCCATTGCCATTCTTATTCCTTCATTTAAAAAATTAAAGGAATGGGCTTATGCAGGTTTGGCTTTCGATTTAGTGGGTGCCATGTATTCTGTTATTAAAGTAGGTGGTGTAGATCCGGGTATGAGTATCATGATACTGGTATTTGCAGCAGGTATTACATCTTATATCTATAACCAGAAAGTATATAAAGCATAGTTGATTTTGAATACGTTTATTGCCACTGAAGGCACAGAAAAATCTCAGTGGAATTCTGTGCCTTCAGTGGCAATAAAACTATTATTCAGTTGCCAATTAGTAGCTTTACGAAAACCAGTATCCCATGTTATCGAAAAGCCAGGAAAAGTATTTACTGCAAACTTATTTCAACACCAAAAACAATAAAAATATCCCGGCGCATATCTCACAGTTTGGCGTGCCGGATGGAGATACAACAGATGAAACTTTATTTTTCATCACCAAATATGTAACAGCCATTGACAGGCTGGTATTACGTGGTTCTTATGTAACCGAAGATGGTTTACAATTGCTCAAAAAACTAGAACAGGTATATTATCTCGATCTGGGCAGTATGGCTTTGCATGATGACAACCTGGACTGTATCCTGCATTTGCATCAATTAGAATACCTCTACATTAAACACACCGATATAACAGTTAAGGGCATTTATCGTTTGCTACAGACTTTCACAGGCTTAGAAACACTGGTTGCCAATATAAAACCCGAAGATGAATTAATTGTTGCCCCATGGCATAAAGAGTTCCCCAACTGCGAACTGGTGTTAAGTTTATAAAAAACTCCCCTTATCCCTTTCTCTTTGTTAATGAGGTCTTGCAAATTTGAGTGTTCTTATTGCTACACTTTTTTAACAAAGCGAAAGGGAGAAGGGGAGGATTTATTTTATTCTTTCGTCAATTTCTTTTTGCACACGGGTGGTAAAGGCGGCAGACCAGATACTCCAATGATCAGCACCCGGAATGAGTTCAGCCACAGCCGAAGTACCCGCTGCTTTTTTCCCAAATGCTGTTACCGCTTCATGTAACATGAAATTGTCCTTGTCGCCTGCATATACATGCACTTTGTTTTTGAGCTTAGGTTCCAGTTTTTGTCCATTTTTTTGGATGAAGAGACCGAGGTCGTAGGGTTCCCAGGTTTTTAGTACGGCCGCATCTACTTTTCCGGTAACCCTGTTATGCAATATGCGGGGTCTTCCATTTTTATCGGGTACACCAAACTCTGCTTCAAAAGCCTGTAGTTGTTCTCCATCTCCCAGAAAGGTTTCCAGGTCAGACATTTGCTGGGTGGTCATCAAGGGTTTGCCATCCATAAAAAAAGTGCCGATGGCTTTTCCCTGCTGGTCGAAAAATACGTTTGCATTTTTTGCATAAAGATCAATGCCTATATAAGACGAAAAATCAACCGGGTCGGGCGATACGGCCCAGCAGCCTCCAAATGCATCGGGATAATTCAACTGTAACCACAAAGAAGCATAACCACCCGTGCTTTGTCCCATTACAAAATGCTGGCTGGCATCTTTTACTATTCTGAATTGCTGTTCAAGATGCGGAATCAGTTCTTCTACCAATGCCTTACCCCATGGACCATTTACCCTTGAGTCTACAAATGCATGCAAGCCAAATGGTGACTGTGTTTCGGGATTGAGGTACACATAAATTTTTTCTTTACCCTGGGTCATACCATAACGTTGTATGGTCATATTATTGCCGAGATCGTAATGGGTACCGCCCCAGCCGGGTATTACAAATACAACGGGATAATGGCGTTTACTGTCTGTAGTATAAGATGATGGCAAACGAACACCTGCTTTAATAAATATATCTTTCTTACGGAAAGTGCTGAGCAGTGTACTCTTCAGCACCACTTCTTTCTGTAGTTCTGTTTCCCTGAATTTTCTTGCTGTTACCACCGATTCAAACAGCATACTGGCCTGTCCTTCGCCTTTTTCATTTACATGTAACAGCACTTCTTTACGTGCATACACATTTCCCGGATTAAATGTGCCTCTTTCTTCAAAATCGGTATCAATAACACCAGCCAGTTTATAATAGCCGGGTTTCAGGGTTTTAGCGCCATCGGGTAGTAAGCGGTTATCGGCCTTGTTGAATGAGAGGGTTATTTCTTTTTGCAGGTTCTTAATATTCCATGCAAACATGGGCTGAGAAGGGTCTGGATTATTGGGTACCCGTTTCGATGTGTCGCTTTGGGTAAATAGGTAAAGTTTACCGGTGAGGTTTTTGGTGATGGAACTATCTATCTGTATATGAAAGGTTTGTGATAAAGTGGTGGTACTTAAATAGAGGCCCAGCACAAAGAGTATATATCTCATTACAATCTTTTTTTGCTTAACGCAAGATAGGGTTCTCTGTTACAATCTTGGGGATCACACGTTTATGTTGTTTTTGGAAATCGATAAAGGGGTTGGATGTTAGATGATTGGTATTCATTGGATTATACGAGTAGTGGTGTTTGTAATTTTTGGAGTTACGAATGTTTCTCCTCTATTTCTTTTTCAACAGATTAGATAAGATTGCGCCATTATATACTTGTTAAAAAGGTTCGTATATTTATGAGTTAGGCGATATTTATGGACAACAGTCTTTCAAACATATTGACCCTTATACAGGCTGAATTGTCACCAAGCAAGGTCTTGTCAATACTTATTGAAAATGAGCCTATAGTTCGAAATGCATTTGAATCTGAGCCTAATGATAATATACTGACATTATACTCATCGCTTAAAAAAGAAATAATTTATCTAACTCTTGATACCAAGAAAAGAGAAGCTAAATGGGATGAATTATTAAAATATCTTGAAAAGTGGAAAGCAAAAATTGACAATAAAGAGTTTCAAATAGAATATGCTTATACTCTTATCGATTTTTTGGAAGACCAAATAGCATTTAATCCGACAGGGTTTCTTGAAAACAAAATACTTGATAAGCTACTTCTAAAGAATATCACTGTCGTTAATACCTACTTTGAAAATACAAGCGATTATCGGTTTTTAATTCTTAAAGGCACCTACCTTAGGTTTAAGGCTAGGTATTTTTGTAAGCTATTCACTGAAAGAGTTTCTAGGATTGATGAAGCTTTAAGATGTCTTCAAAAAGCTGAAAGCTTAAACGACAAGGATTCTAATATTTATATACAAAAGGGGCTTTGTCTCTTCTTTAAATCTGCAATTAATAGTAAAACTTTTGAATTATACACTACTGCAATTAAACAAGCAGAAGAAAATTTTTTAAAAGCAGTTAAGATTTCCAACTCCGCATTATCCTATTTATCTCTTTGCTTTTTTTACAGGTTTACATTTCAACCTGATGCCTGTTGTAGTATATTTATTAAGTACACCTCCATTGAATCAAATAAAAGGAGATTATATAGAAACTCGTATATATTTGGAGAAGCCGCTAATTCGCTGTCATATAGAAATAGACCAGAGGAGATTTTGAATGCATATTTGACGGAATCAAACAAACTACTTTCAGATGCTATAAATAGTGGTTATGAATTTCCCAGATTATTAGTAGCAAAAGCTTTTACTTTAGCTTGTCTAAATAAGCTTGATATCGCTTCAAATTTAATTTTTAAACTTTTTTCGAAAGACCAGGGTTTTACATGGAATCAATTTGTTGAAATATCAGATTCAGCACTTGATGACTATCAAAATAAGAATTATATAGACAATGCTATTATTAATGGTATAACCGATTCTTCAATTTGGAACAACCTTGGCACATTTTCTAGGCATTTTCTAAAGGATAATTATTTAGCCGAAAATTGCTATAGGATAGCAAAAGCACTTTCCCCCAATAACACTATTATATTAACAAATTTGGCTCGTCTATTGATTAAAATAGACATTAAAGAATACTATAATGAAATTTCCTACTTGTTAGAAATTGCAGAAGAAAAATCCGATAGTAGATTTTACTGGTGGATGCAGGTTAAAAATGAATTCGAGGAAATGCTTAGTAAAATTGATGAGGAAATATCGACAAAATATGATTATCGTAAAAAAACATATAGAAAAGATGATTACTTCAAAATAATACAGCAGTTCAATATACTGAAAGAAATGGAAGATGAATATTCAAGGGGAATTCAATTTGAGTCTTTTATTACGAACTTGTTAAGACGGTGCAATATAAATTCTTTGGATTCATACAAAAATGCTATTGGTGAAAAAACCTATACCCAAATAGACGGGGCTTGTGTATTTGATAGTAAGTATTATTTAATTGAGACAAAGTGGACGAGTAGTAAAGCTGGCGTTGATGCTGTGCGACAACTACTTGATAAAATGATGAATGGTCTTGACGATAACTATGGACTTTTAATTTCCATTTCTGGTTTCACCCAAGACGCAATTGACACGGCACAACGAAATATTCTTAAGAACATGAAAATGATTCTTGTTGACGGAGAAGAGCTTGAGTTGATAATAAATAACAACTGTATTGTGGATGCTCTTCTATCCAAACAAATAGCTCTTCATTTGCGAAATAACTGTTATTACAAATACTCATTAACAAATCAAAACATCGCCTAACAAAAGTATTTGCAAAAGCAGGGCTTGACAATGTAACATCAGCTATGTTCAAGCATAAGCAGCAGTTCGGGCTCGACATTCAATGTTCAGCTTTAGTTCTTAACTTCACAACATATATTCTAATGGGCTTTTGTACCGGGCTGGAAGAGCAATGAATTCCCTGCCTTCACAAATACTCGAACTTTAGCTGCAATACAGAACATTCATGGAACACTTAATCCACAAACTGGACAAAAACAATTTTTTTTATCAATCTATTGCGACACTTTCATTTGCTCAATTTGGAATTAATGAAATATTTGCCAGAGGGTTTTTCTTAAAGCATAGAGCTAAGTTTACTGACGACAACCAATTTATTGCTTATATAAAAAGTTTGGACTTTCCCGAAGAAGTACAACAAGAAATTTTTAAAACACAGACCTTTACTCCATTAATTTTTGTGCCTGGATTTCGGACTAAAGACCAAACAAATTTGTACCGCATGATTCCTAATTCTTCAGCAGTGCAATTTGTTGACGAGCAAAGAGGATTGACTACTAAAAATTTAGAGTTGACACACATGACAATTATATCTGCGTGGGAAAAAATTATGAGTTTCAATTTAGCAGACTCTCCGGTTTTACAATTTTTTAGACACATTAGAAATGCCGCTGCTCATAATGGTAAATTCCATTTTGACAATAGAGTCATTGACAGAATAACAGGCGAATTAAAGCAACCAGCAGAATGGAAGAGTTTTATAATAACGCCAGCTTTACAAGACCAACATCTAATTGCAAGAGATAAAAATGACACTGACTTTTTTTGTGACCAAGGAGATATAGTTGAATTCCTTTTGGATTTTGAAAACCATTACCCAATAATAAAGACGTAGCACTGCAGCTAATATGGGTTTTCTTTCTCCGAAGAGTGTTCTTTTCCGATGTCTCTCGTAGACGACTCGGCGCCAGTTACACAGCTATGGTATAACATTTAGTTTTGCACCTACCTGTTCATCTACCACATACTTCTTGCTCTCATTTACAATATAGAGCTACCTGCATAAAACTCATCATTTGGCTTCAGCTTTTGTATTTCTGCTCAGCCACATATCTAGCTTACCCTTATCTATTTAGCCATGCGCATATCCTCATCTTTTCTATCTTTACTAAGCAACAGTCAGTAACACGAAAGAAATTCAATTCCCAGGCTTCGGCAATACTTGTCTGTTAGCAGTTATATTAACCTACCGTATTCCTTACTCCAAAAAAGAAATGAAAAAATATATACTAATCGCTTCCCTGCTAACAGCTACAAATATTGCTTTTACTCAAATTCCCGTTGACAGCATAAAAGCAATCATTCAACAAGAAGTTGCCAATAAAAGAAGCAAGAGTATTATTGTCGGGATTATTGACTCAAGTGGCAGACAAATATTTGCAGCAGGTGTAAAAAGTGATACTGATCCCACTCTGCCAGACGGTAATACAATCTATGAAATTGGGTCAATTACAAAAGTATTCACGTCTTTGTTATTGGCTGATATGAGTTTAAAGCAGCAACTCAATCTGAATGATCCTATTTCCAAAACACTTCCCAAAAATGTAAAAACACCTGTAAGAAACGGAAAAGAAATTTCTTTGCTCAGTTTGTCAACCCACAGATCTGGCATGCCTCGTTTTCCCTATAATGTTGATCCTCAAAATTTAGACCAGCCCTATATTGATTACACCATAGACAAACTTTACGAATACGTTTCACATTTTGAACCACCTTATGATATTGACTCTAAATGGAGATATTCAAATGTTGCCTACGGTGTATTAGGCAATATATTAACCTTGACTGCTAAAAAAGATTTTACAACTTTACTAAAAGAGAAAATTTGCAAGCCGCTAAAAATGAATAATACCGTTATTGCATTATCAGCAAAACAAAAAACAAATCTGGCAATAGGTTATGCAGAAACAGGAACAAAGGTTGGTTTAACCGATCTGGGTGCTATTGGTGCTGGCGGAGCTTTACGTTCAACCGTGAATGATCTGCTGAGTTTTGCAGCAGCCAATTTGGGACTCACTAAAACAGCGCTGTTACCGGCAATGGAACTAACCCATGTTCTGCAGGCTAAAAAAGATGGAGATGATATTTATGCTACAATGGGTTGGACACTCGTAAATAAAGATGGCAATGTACTTTTTAAAGATGGCGGAATGCCTGGTTACCGAACTTTTTTGGGAATAGACAAAAAGACTAAAACAGGTGTAGTTGTTTTATCTAACTCCAACAATTCTGTAACTGATATTGGCAGGTATATTCTTGAGCCAAATCGCAGAATTGAGCCATACACCTATACCTGGCCTTTATTGGATACGCTCAGAAATACGGTAGCAAAAAATGGTGTTGACGATGCTGTTAAATTATATTTGCAGCTCAAAGAATCAAAAAACACATTGTTTAGTTTTAATGAAAATCAACTCAATTATTTAGGTAATGAATTGAGAAAAAATAAAAAAATAAAGGCAGCCATAAAAATCTATGAACTGAATGTAAAAGAGTATCCCAACTCTCCTCTTGTGTATGAAAGTTTGGGAGAAACCTATAGACGAAACAAGAATGAGAAAATTGCTGTGAAATATTTTGAAAAAGCCTTCGAACTCGATCCGGAAAATCCCCACTGGCCTTATATGCTTGAAAAAATAAAAAATGAGGAAAAGAAGAAAAACAGTCGCTAACAGGCAGTTTTTCGTCAACAGGGGCAACGAATAAATGCTCATCATAGTGCTGCTTTCGCTGCTATTCTAACACAGATGGGCAAAACAGTATTTATTTTCAACTTCAGTATCTTAATTTAGCCTCAGATTTAGTCTGTACATTTTCCAAATGCCATGCCGAACGCAGGTATAACCGTGAGTAACAAGTGTATGAGACGACCTTAATAAAAAAACAATGCAAGATTTACTATTCGACTTCATATCAAAATACGTTTCTCTAACTGAAGAGGAGAAGAATGCAATCCTTTCTTTAGACCTGTTCCACACAGTAAAGAAAGGGACGATTTTACTCAAAGAAGGGCAAAATTCGAAAGACAGTTACTTTGTTTTAAAAGGCTGTATCCGTACTTATTACATCATAGACGGAGAAGAAAAAACAACAGCTTTCTTCACAGAAATGGATGCCTTTACACCTCATTGTGTTATAACCAAAGCGCCTTCTGAATACTTTGTTAGTTGTGTTGAAGACAGTATTATTACCGTTTCGAATTCTGATATGGAAGTAGAAATGAACGTTAAATTTCCAAATTTTGAACTCATGTGCAGGAAATTGTCGGAAGAATTATTAGCCAAACAACGAATAGACTTTGATGAATTCAGAACATCTTCACCCGAACAAAGATACCTGAACTTACTACAAAAAAGACCCGACCTTATTCAACGTGTTCCACAGCACCAGTTAGCAAGTTTTTTAGGCATTAAACCACAATCATTAAGCAGATTAAGAGCCAGGATTCTTGAAAAAAAGAGTTAAAACGTACCGTTTGGTGCTATTAAAATTAATTGCCCCCAGACCGTCCCAACTAAGTCGGTACGATCTGGTTAAAGATCATTTATTTTAACTGGCTTATACTTTGCAGCTTTTAATGTGTGTTTTTATTTTCTATAATAAGGATTAGATATTTTAAACTCAAAGCACCATCACCACAGCTTTGCCCTCCGTTTACTTTTTTTCCTTGATGAAAAAAAGTAACAAAAAAAATCTCCAAAGGAGTCCTTCGGACAAGGCTGTAGAAAAAAAGCTAAAATTTACTTCATTACGCTACAATAGATGTCCAAAGGACTCCTCTGGAGAAGTCTAAAGCCAGGCTTTTTGTTATCTATTTAACGTAGCTGTGCATGTTCTATGGAATAAAGCCAGGCATCATCCATTGCTTTACGCTGCATTACGCAAATTTCTTAACGCTTTTTTTCTAAGGCCGGAAGCCTAATCTAATTCAGGAAAGGGTTAAAGTTTAAAACACCTAATGCTATCTAATTATATAAATAGCACACGTATTTTTTAACTTAAGTGAACGAGTTGCTCTGTATCACCAATCTAGTTTTGCAGTATCATTTAACCTATATAAGGAAAGATATGCAAAAGAAATTTTTATGGATTGGATTTGCCTTAGTGTTGGTAAGCAGTTTACAGGTGACTGCACAAGATGCCCAACAAGACAGTACTTACAAAAGATGGTTCGTTGGAAGTTCATTATTGATGTTGGGAAATTTCGCTAAAGTAAATAACCCTGAGTATGTGCAATTAAATATTGGTTATAGAATAACACCTAAAGATGTTGTTTCCTTTGAATTTAAAAGATCTATTTATTCCTGGCCAATAGGTATTCCATTTGGGTCATCGTCATTTGATGCACCGGGAGAAAACTATCCCGGTCATGCACGCATACTTGCCCCAACTGTAGGATACCAGCGTTTTTGGTGGAAAGGAGTCTATACCTCCGTTCATGCTTTGAATGCTTTTGAAAAATACATGGATCAGGATAATAAAAAAATAGGGAACGGATACACATTGTATCTGAATTTCCATTTGGGTTACCAGTTTACATTTTTCAAAAAACGCTTCTTTTTTGAACCGGCTATTGGATGTAGTTATTGGCCTGTAAGAAATAATGTTCCCGAATCTTTTAAAGCAGTAGAAAAAAAATGGGCTAACTACTTTATTCAACCCGGGCTTCATTTCGGGTACAATTTTAATTTTAAAAAGAAAAAATGAAAGCCGTAATCTGCCCTCAATATGGCGCTCCTGAGGTTTTACAAATTCAGGAAGTTTCCAAACCAGTACCCAAAGACAGTCAGGTTCTGGTGAAAATAATTGCTGCTGCGGTCAACTCCGGAGATGTAAGGGTAAGAAGTCTTGATGTAAAAGGATTGATGAGGATTGTAATGCGGTTTGTTTTGGGAATTTCAAAACCAAGACAACCCATTTTAGGGAATGTTTTTTCAGGTGTTGTAGAAAGCATTGGAGATAAGGTTTCCAAATTCAATATTGGTGATCATGTATTTGGTATGACTGGCTTCAAATTCGGAACTTATGCTGAATATATTGCGGTTGATGAAAACAGTAATGTAATCGAATTACCCAACAATGCAACTCACGAAGAAGCTGCAGCCATCGTTTTTGGCGGACAAACCGCCATTCATTTTTTGAACAAAGCGAAAATAGCTGAAATCAGAAACCCCAAAATCCTGATCATCGGAGCTACGGGTTCGGTAGGAACAGCAGCCATCCAGATAGCAACATATTATAATGCTGCTATTACAGCAGTTTGTAGTTCAGAAGGACAAAGACTTGTTTCTGAATTAGGCGTTAAAAATATTATGCTGTACGACAGGGAAGATTTTACCACAACAACAGATAAGTTTGATATAATATTTGATGCTGTTGGTAAATCAAGTAAACAACAATGCAGTCATCTCCTGAATAAAAACGGCATATATAAAACTGTCTGTTCAGGGTATGCTTCAGAATCAATACCTCAGCTAAAACTATTAAAAGAGCTATTTGAAAAAAGAGCGTATAAGGCAGTGATAGACAAGATTTTTCCCATGGAGAAGATAGTAGAAGCACATCGCTATGTTGGTATGGGGAGAAAGAAAGGTAATGTAGTGCTAAGAATTAGCGAATAACAGTAAGTTCCTTCACCAACAAGGCTTTTTTAAAGACAAACGCCGCACACCTTCACCTATCACTCTAATAAACTGCTTCATAAACTATTTGCCGAAAAAGCAACTATTTTGCAACCGAATACTTAGTTGCCGGTCTAATAAAGAAATATGAGCAATGAAGGCAATCATCTTTCTGACAAAGCTATTGTTACCAGTATCCTGAATGGAAACATTCAGGGTTTTGCCATTGTGGTAAAAAATACAGAAAAACTGGTAACGCAAATTGTTGGTAAAATGACAACTAATGCAGATGACCAGAAAGACCTTGTGCAGGATATTTATCTGAAAGCCTACCAACATTTGTCTTCGTTTCAATTCAAATCCAAATTATCCACCTGGATTGCTAACATTGCTTACAATACAACTATCAATTATCTTCAAAAAAAGAAAATTCCAATCACCGGAATTGAAGACACACTTGAAGACAAATTTATAGCAACAGATAACCCAGCGTTAGAAACAATTAAAACAGAAACGGTTGAAATTCTTACTGCAGAAATCGCCAAACTTCCTCCCTTGTACAAGACATTAATCACATTGTACCATCTGGAAGAATTGCCGAATAAGGAAATTTCAGAGATTACCAATTTGCCCGAAGGAACGATAAAAAGTTACCTGTACAGAGCAAGGAAAATACTTAAAGACAATATCAATCAACATTATAAAAAGGAACAGTTATGAACAGTATCCATTTAACTGACGAAATGTTGCAGGCTTATCTATTAAAAGAATTTCAGGATGATACTATCGCCTCGCACCTCACAACGTGTTCAATGTGCCGGAAAAAACTTGAAGAATATCAGCTTCTGATAGATAGTGTACAGACAATGAAACCGGAAACTTTCTCTTTTAACGTTACCCCTTTGGCGATGAATCGTATTGTACTTTATGAGAAGAAGAAAACTAAAAAGCAGGCATTGGTTTATTGGGGGATTTTAGCATTTCTGTTAATCGCCATTGCATCTTTCTCCATTCCCTTTATACCCAGGATACTTGCCATATTTTATGCAACATCTGTTGTAGCAACACTATTGGTGACAGGAACAGGTTTAGCTGTATTGCTTTTTTTATTGGTTGACATTATTCAGCAATACAAAGCAAAAGAGGATAAAATATTTAAAAACAATTTGCAACCGATACTTTAAATCGCTGTCTAATAGAATACAATTCAAAAACACTTAGAAAATGAAAAAAATAGTGCCAACTATACTCATTCTGCTGACAACAGTTCAGGTTTTTGCGCAAAACAATCTGGTAGCAGATAATCAATCAAACGCTGTTGAACCTGCGGCAATAGAGCCTATAAGCCAAATTATGCTCCCTATTCTGTTTATTGCATTTTTGCTCTTTATGCTCATTACATTGGTTAAGTATTTCTTAGAATTTCGCTTAAAAAATAAACTCATCGACAGAGGAATGGCTGAGCAGCTATCAGCATATTTATCAGATAAAAATGACAAAGAAAAGCAGCATGAAGTTGCCAAGTTGGCTATTCTATTTTGTGGCATTGGCGTAGGTTTAACACTAACCTATTTAACTGCCCCTATTCATATTCATTCCTTAGCAATCATGGCTTTTAGTCTTGGGCTAAGTTATCTGGCGTATTTCTTCTACCTGCGCAGATAAAATATAGCACTTAAAACACATCTTATTTCCGCAAAATTTAAACACTCATCTATTGGGTCTGGCAATTTATTGCCTGAAAAAAGCAATTCCAATCTTTTGTAATCAGTCATACAACCATGAAATATACATTCACATTTATAGCAGTTTTAGTTACTCAGCTAATTTTCGGTCAAGGAAAGCAGGCCCCGTTCCGTGGTGACGCTGGTTTTGGTGCAGCTTTCACAAAGAACATAGAAGCAGCTATTGATACTATCTTTCATCAGGCATACCCGATCAATTCACCTGGAGCAACTGTTCTGATCGCCAAAGACAACAGGGTTCTTTACAGAAAGGCGTTTGGTATGGCTAACTTAGAATTGAATGTGCCAATAAAGCCCGAAAGTGTATTTCAGTTGGCTTCTATTACGAAGCAATTTACAAGTGTGGCAATTTTAATATTGATGGAGCAAGGAAAGCTCAGTCTGAAAGATCCTTTGTCAAAATATATCGCAGATTTCACAAGAGGAAATGAAATTACAGTTCACCATTTGCTAAATCATACCTCTGGTATTAAAAGCTATACCAATTTGCCTGAATTCAGAACAAAAACCCGGCTTGATATGACACCGGGTGAAATCATTGGCATTTTCAAAAACCTTCCCTTGGAATTTAATCCCAATGAAAAACATGAATACAGCAATTCAGGGTATTTTCTTTTGGGATATATCATCGAAAAGCTATCTGGCATGAGCTATGGAGATTTTATTCGAAAAAATATTTTTGATAAGCTCGGCATGAAGAACTCTTATTATGCAGATGACTACAAAATAATTCCCAACAGAGTTAATGGCTACCAGTTCTATGAAGGCAATTACGAAAATGCGGAGTATATGAGTACCACGATTCCTTACGCTGCGGGTTCGTTGATGTCTAGCATTGATGATATGTTTTTGTGGAGCAAAGCTATTCACAACAACCTGCTCATTTCTGAAAGCAGCAAGCAGATAGCTTTTACCAATCATACTTTAACCAACGGGAACCCTAGTAATTATGGGTATGGCTGGGCCATAAATGAAATAGCAGGCAAAACAGCGATTGAACATCCGGGTGGTATTAATGGCTTTACTACATCTGGTATTTATATTCCTGCCAGCAACATTTATTCAATCGTACTAACGAACCTTGATGATGGTAAAGGTCCGGAAGCCTGCAATATAAAAGCTGTGTCTGCTCTTTTGGGCAAACCCATAGCAGAAAAAGTTGCTGCAAAAATTTCGGAAACAGCGTTAAACAAATGGGTGGGCGCTTATCAGTTTGAGGATGTTGTTCGTTTTATAAGTTATGACAATGGTACACTTTATAGTACACGTGAAGGAGGCCGACCAATAAAACTTGAGCCATTGTCAGACAATGAATTTAGGTTTGAAAATAGTTTTGCGGCTTATACTTTTTCTTTAAAAAATAGCAAAAAGCAAGTGCTTTATGCAGACCGGATTATAAAGAGCATGGGTATTGAATCTGATAAAAAACCATTAGCAGAAAAAGCAACCATACAATTA
Organism: Chitinophaga pinensis; assembly: GCA_943372605.1. GTDB lineage: Bacteria > Bacteroidota > Bacteroidia > Chitinophagales > Chitinophagaceae > Sediminibacterium > Sediminibacterium pinensis_H. The sequence goes on from CALRZI010000007.1 coordinate 18,280, forward strand.
GCACCAAAAATACTTGTCAAATATGTAGGTGTGTACGAACTGCAACCATCTTTTCAAATTGAAATTGAAATGCGGAACGATCGTCTTTTTGCCATGGCTACGGGACAGCCGGCAGTTGAGCTTTTTGCTGAAGCCGAGGATCATTTTTTCATCAAAGAGATCAATGCCCAGCTTGTGTTTAATGTAAACACTGATGGATCTGTAAAAAGTCTTAGTTTTTCTCAGGGTGGAAACAAAATGGAAGGAAAGAAAATAAAATAGAAAGGGAGGATTTGAGATAAAATGGCAGGTAACATCTTTATCCAAGCACCAACAACCTGCTTAAAACTCCTCATTGCTACCTCAATGCTACCTCAATGATACCTCTTTTCCACCTCCGCCCACGATCATAAAGTTTATCACCGCAGCCGTTTATATTTTCGGCATCCTGATTTATAAGGGGAATATTTTGTGATAAGGGGTTGGGGATTAAGACTTAGAGGTTAAGAGGAAGGAAAAAGCTAACATTCTTCCTAACCCTTAACTCCTAACATCCAACCCCTAAAACCTAAGGTCTCCCCGAGGTAGCAAAGAGGTATCATTGAGGTATCATTGAGGTAGCAATGAGGAGGAGCTAAAATAGAACGCAGTGGCAGCAAGGGTTTCAGCAACCTGCCCGAGGTTCAATTGAGGTAGCAATGAGGAGCGGCTCTCTCAGAACGCAATACCAGCAAGGGTTGTTCCTTCAATTCCGAGGTAGCAATGAGGAGAAATGAAAGATGAACTCAATAAAATCAGGTGTTCCACGGGGTGGCCCGAGGAGGCATTGAGGAGAACGAAAAATGAAACCATTGATTTTATTGGGTTTGCGGGCAGTAAAATCATTATTTCCGAGGAGAATTTACCAGATATCCCTGCTTTTCGAGGAGAGCGTCCCGGGTTTTCATAGAGCCTGTCACATTTTTGAATGTTCCACGGCCGTGGGTATCTACTTTTGTTTCATCACCGGCTGTAAAGGAGTGTAAGAACATTTGGCAATTAGTAAACGAGCAGCGCAACTAAACCCCTTTTGCAGCGAGAAAGCAGAAAAGGTTTTGATAAAGGAAATAGCAGGCGGTGTAAATGGCCTACTAAACCTTGTTTGATCTTATGCTACATTTAATACGCTAAATTCAGTTGTATGAAAAGTAAAATATTGAGTCTGCTTCTCTTCATCAGTGTGCTTGCTTTCGGACAGGCAGACAGCACCGATTTCATTGTGCAGAAAATAATGAATGATCAAAAAATAGTGGGTCTTTCCATTGCCGTGATTAAAAACGGCAAACCGGTGGTGAATAAGGGCTATGGTTTAGCCAATGCAGAACTCAATGTACCTGTAACAGCAAAAACAGTTATAAGGCTTGGCTCCGTAAGCAAGCAATTTTTTACTGTAGCCATCCTGAAATTACAGGAAGAAGGAAAACTGAGTATTGATGATCCTGTTCATAGATTTTTTCCCGATGCACCGGAAACATGGAGACCCATTCAGGTGAAACACCTGATGTCGCATACTTCGGGATTGAAAAGAGAGGGACCCGCTTATAAAAATGCAGTTATTCAACCCGATATTGTGATCATTAAATCTGCCTACACTTTACCGCTTGATTTCAAGACAGGTGAAAAATACCAGTATTGCAATCTTGCCTATTTTATGCTTGCAGAAATCATTACCCAGATAAGCGGCAAACCATGGCAGGATTATATCCGCGAAAAACTACTTCTACCCGCTGGTATGAAAAATAGTGCGATGACCGATTTCTATCCCATCATTCCCAATCGTGCCAATGGGTATATGCACAAAAACGGAGTACTCGTAAATGCTGATGCCATGTATGCTGTGCGTCCGAGTGGTGGTTTTCTTTCTACCAGTTCCGATATGATATTATGGGATAAAGTATTGAGAGAAAAAAACAGTATCCTGAAAAAAGAGAACTGGGAATTATTATGGAAGCCTTTTATCAAAACAACCAACGACCCGAACTCAAAAGCCTATTATGGATTTGGCTGGATCATTGATGAGCTCAGCGGCCGCAAAGTAATTGAACATGGTGGCGCCAATCTTGGTTTTCGTGCACACTATACCCGTTTTATCAATGACGACCTGTCTATCATCATTATGACCAATACAGATGAAGCGAATCCTAAGGTCATTGTAAAAGCTTTAGCAGATTATTATTTCAGAAATAAGTAGATCAGTTGGGCTGTGTAAAACAAAGAATCTTTTGCACCTCATTCCTCGGAAACTGCTAAAGAACTAAAATGTTTTTTGAGGAAATACCAATTATTGGTATTTTAGATCGAAAAATTTTCCATACAATGGCTAAAAACACATCCATACTTTTAGGCGATTATTTCGAGAAATTCATTAGTCACCAGATAGAAACAGGTCGTTTTTCATCAGCCAGTGAAGTAGTACGTTCAGCTCTCAGGCTTTTTGAACAAGAAGAAAACAAAAGGACTGAGTTAATTAAAGAATTGAAAAAAGGAGAAAAATCAGGGTTTGTTCAAAAATTTGATCGCAAAAAATTCGTAAAGAGCCTTCACGAAAAATATATAACTGATGAAGTATAAAATCAGTTATAAGGCTGCTGAAGACATTGAAAAAATCTGGTTATATACTTATGAAACCTGGTCGCAGGAACAAGCAGACAGATATGTGCATCTGATTTTTGATGAAATTGAATACTTATCGGAAAACGCATCTTCAGGGAAGGATTTCTCTCACATCAGAAAGGGGTATCGCTATTCAAAAATTAAATCGCATTTAATATTCTATAGAACATCCGAAAAAGAGATTGAAATTATTCGGGTATTACACCAAAGAATGGATATAGAAAGCCGATTAAGTGAATAGCACTTAGTTTATAATAGCGATTCAAAAAACATAACTGATACATTCTAATTGAAAACCCTGTGGACATCCTTCTTTAAGACACTCCGAGGAATTAAGGATTACAGTTGTAGTATATAGAAATGCTATTTCAACAATTGAGTTACATTCAACTTGTAGATCTTGCCAATAGGTATCTTATAACTTGCGAGCATGATCATATTACCTTCAATACTTTGAATATGCTTCGGGGCTACAACAAATGATTTATGAACCTGCACAAATTCATTTTTTGGCAACAACTTCACTAATTCAGACAGTTTTTCCCGAACTGTTATCGTTTCACCGGTTGTTACTATTTTGATATAATTTCCGGTTGCTTCAATATATAAAATGGCATTTGTTTCCAGTTGTATATGCTTTTTATTACTCTGAACAAAGAGGCGGTTCGAACCACTGTTGTTTTCAACTGCAGCGGTCTTTTGACTGATGGAATTACCAAATGTCTTACCGATAGCTTTTAAAAAACGTTCAAATCCAAATGGCTTGAGCAGATAATCGGCAATATTGTATTCATACCCTTCCAGGGCAAACTCACTGTATGCAGTTGTTACAATTACTTTTGGCGGGTTTTGTAATGTTTTAAGAAATTCAAACCCTTTTAACACCGGCATATTCAAATCCAGAAATATTAAATCTACTTCATTTTTATTCAGATATTCAAATGCTTCCAAAGCATCGTAACAGTTTTTCATCAATTGCATACCAGGCAATAAGTCGCAATATCCTTTGATGATATCGTGAGCAATATGTTCATCATCAATAATTAAATATTTAATCATGCTAGCTTTAAAATTAGTTGTGCCTGATATATATTTTCGGTTTCAGAAAAACTCAGTTCATGGCGATTAGGATAGATCAATGCCAATCTTCTTTTCAAATTTTTCAACCCTATGCCTGATTGCGCATCTGTTTTTTGAAAACTGTTTTCAATGCTAAAATGTAACTGATTCTGTGAAGTTGTCAGTTTCATTTTTACATAGGCTTTCTCCCTTAAACTTTCAACTCCATGTTTGAATGCATTTTCTAAAAGAATAATAAACAACAATGGAGCTACCTGCTGGTTTTCATCAATATCATAATTAAACTCAACGGATATCTCTTTATGATAACGCACCCTGTGTAGTTCAATATAGTTTTTCAAAAAACCTACTTCTTCCCCGGCGGTAACCATTTCTTTTTCCCCTTCATAAATACTATACCGCATCATATCCGAAAGTTTCAATATCAATTCCTGCGCTTTTTGAGCATCCTTTGTTACCAGGCCATATAAATTATTGAGTGTATTGAAAAAGAAATGCGGACTTACCTGGCTTTTCAAAAGCATCAATTCGGCTTTTGTTTTTTCATTTTTCAGTTTAGCAATAAAAATGATTTGCCGAACCAGCCATACAATACCTAAACATAAAAGCAGTACATAATAGGAAATTACAATGAAGACAAGTGTTGGGTGAAAATTTTCCAGAAACATCACAGATGTAGCTCCCCTGAAAATTGCTTCGTAAGCCGTAATTATCAAAGGAACAACTGCAATTGCCAGAAGAGAAACCATCACCCATTTGCTATTTTGCTTCTGTCCTGCCATAAGGCAATATTACAACCATTCCTAACCGTCTGCAAGAGAATTGGCAAACACCCTTTAAAACGCTTTGAAGTGTTGCTAATCAGTGACAAATGCACTTCACGTATTGCAGGTTACTTTTTATGCAATACCGGGCGTTGTTTGTCCCAATTATTTCGCGCGTGTTTTCGGCCTCAATACGTTTGCTGAAACCTAAACAAAAAATGAAAAAACGAATCTTCAGGTACATTAAACATATCGCTTCAACTTTTGCAATACTGGCACTTATCGCTGTTTCCTTTGGATTATACCATGGAGCAAGTTTTCGCTACGCAGAAAATCCCGCTATGATGAACTGGGATAAAGATGGCCCTTATGTGTTCATTAAAAATGATAGTATGCTGACGATCAATTATATCAGGGGTAACCAGGATGAGGGATTTTATGTAGACCAAAAAGATTTCGTTTCGGATTCGGCAATCACGGCTTTTTGTTACTTCCCTTTAGATTCAACACGTTTTGAGTTTACCATAAACAACAATATTGAAACCCCTAAAAACACTTATGCCGACAATGCTAAAATTATAGCCATTTCCGATATTGAAAGCGGCTTTAAAACCTTTAGCGATTTTTTGATCAACAATAAAGTGGTTGATCAAAAACTAAACTGGACTTTTGGAAATGGTCACCTTGTTTTACTGGGAGATTTTGTGGACAGAGATTTTTCTTCCACGCAAGTGCTTTGGTTTATCTATAAACTGGAACTGGAAGCTAAACAAAAGGGAGGAACTGTTCATTTTATTCTTGGAAACCATGAATTGAAAAATATGCAGGGGAATTTTGAATCTACTTCTCCAAAATATTATCATGTTGCTTCTATTCTTAAAAAACAGCAAACCGACTTGTACAGTACCAACTCCCTTATTGGCAAATGGATGTCGAGCAAAAACACAATAGAAAAAATTAATGGTGTTCTTTTTACACATGGAGGATTACATCCTGATTTGAGTGGTTATAAAACAGATTTAGATGAAATTAATCGGATTGTTCGCAGCAATTATTACAAGCCTTTCTACCCAAATTCAAAGAAAAACATAGAGCAATTATTAATTTCCTCGCATAAAGGCATTGCCTGGTTTAGAGGTTATTTCAAAGATGATTTATCTCAGCATGTTGTAGAACAAGGGTTACGTAAATTTAATGCAAAATCGATCGTAGTTGGTCATACGCTTCAATCAAAAGTTAACAGACAATACAATGGCAAAGTGATTGGAATTGATGTTAAACATCCCAAAGACTACTCTAAAAGTTTTCCGAATCAGAAGTCAGAAGGTTTATTGATTGAAAACAATCGGTATTTCAGGATATTACACAATGGTGAAAGAAAGGAAATATAGAAAGCGATCTCACATCAAAGTACCCCTCTTATTCTCCCTTTCTCCCTGTAAAAATGCCTTGATCATTTGTAGGTTACCAATTGCTAAACTTTTTTTTCGCAGGCAGAAGGGGAGAAAGGGAGATAGAAGGCACTACATAAAAAAAGGGAGATGAAAACTCATCTCCCTCCATATAAAAATCCACTCAAATACAATTATCCTAAAGCCACACGTTTAAACTCTGTTACGGTTACATCACCGGCAGATTTCAGGTAGGCTTCTACTGTTATACCACCATCTTTTACAAATGCCTGGGCCAGTAAGGTATTCTCTTTAAAGAATGCATTCAGTTTACCTTCTGCAATTTTGGCAATCATATCATCTGGTTTACCGGCCATTTTAGGATCGGCTTTCATAGTATCTACCACAATGGCTCTTTCTCTTTCAATGGTTTCAGCGGGTATGCTGTTGGCATCTACTGCCAGCGGGTTCATGGCTGCAATTTGCATGGCAACGTCTTTACCTGCTTCGGCGGCATCTTTGTTTAAACCTACCAGTACACCCATGCGGTATGCACCGTGAATATAAGATGATACAAATGGTGCTTCAATTCTTTCGAATTTTGCAATACCAATTTTCTCACCAATAGAAGCGAGTTTATCGTTGATCATATCAGATACTTTCGCTCCGTTGATCACTACTTCATTCAGTTCTTCTACACTTTTTACATTGTTGGCTACAGCAGCATCAGCAATTGACTGTGCAAATGCAACGAACTCTGCATTTTTAGAAACGAAATCTGTTTCGCAACTGATACAAACCACAAAACCGGTTTTATTATCAGCAGAAGTTTTTGCGATGATTACACCTTCTTTTGCTTCACGGTCGCTACGTTTAGCAGCAACTTTCTGTCCCTGTTTACGCAACCAGTCAATGGCAGCTTCAAAATCGCCATTGGTTTCTGTTAATGCTTTACGACAATCCATCATGCCGGCACCTGTTGCCTGGCGCAATTTGTTGATATCAGCGGCTGTAATTGTTACAGTACTCATGGTATGTGAAATTTATAATGTTGATTACATGGATACCTGCTATGGCTGCAAATTTATCTGCTTCTTTCAGATACCCTGTTTTATTAAATGATGAACAGGTATTGTCAAATACAATGCCTGATGACAAAAACAACGAAGTGTATATATAAATTGGGTCATTATGTCATTACCCGATCAGATAATGACGTAATGACCCAATTAAGATTACTTCATTATCTGCTTCCACCACCACCGGCAGGACGACGGTTTCCTGGAACGCGGCGTTTTGGTGCGCCCGCTTCAGCAGGAGCTCCGCTACCACCACGACGGCCACCACGACCAGCTTCGGCTTGTGCTTCAGCTTCTAAGCGACGTGCTTTTGCTTCGTTCTCGTTGTTGCTGTCGTCTGTTTCTTCTTCATCTTTAGAAGCCTGGCGCTCAGCCAAACCTTCTGCAATAGCAGCAACGATATAGTTGGTAATGATTGCGATTGATTTGGTAGCATCATCATTCGCGGGAATGGCGAAGTCTACTTTATTAGGATCGCAGTTGGTATCTACCATACCAAAAGTAGTGATACCTAAACGCTTGGCTTCTGCCAGGGCAATATGCTCATGACCAATATCTACCAGAAACAAAGCTGCTGGTAAACGACCCAGTTGGGCAATACCACCTAATACTTTCTCCATTTTATCTTTATCACGGCTCAGTGTCAGACGCTCTTTTTTAGTCAGGCTCTCAGCGCTTCCGTCAGCAAGCATTTTTTCGATGCTCTGCATTTTCTTTACGCTCTTACGAACGGTATTGAAGTTGGTTAACATACCACCCAACCAACGCTCGGTTGCAAAAGGCATGTTTACTCGCTTGGCACATTCGCTTACGATTTCTTTCGCCTGTTTTTTAGTAGCCACAAACATGATCTTCTTACCGCTTTTTGCGATCTGTTTAACAGCCGCAGATGCTTCCTGCAGGTGATCAACAGTTTTATTCAGATCAATGATGTGAATACCTTTCTTCTCAGCAAAGATGTAGGGTAACATCTTAGGGTTCCACTTCTTTTTCAGGTGACCAAAGTGTACGCCGGCCTCCAGAAGTTGCTGCTGTAATGAAGTGTTATTTTCCATCTTGTATGATTGTTGTAGTTTTTGAATTTTTGTTTCAAAAGCTGTGAGCCATGAGCAATAAGTGCCAAGCAGTATTTGCTTGCAACTTGTAGCTTGAGGCTTGTGGCTTCTCTCCTGTTAACGCTTACTAAACTGGTAGCTTCTACGTGCTTTCTTATGACCGAATTTCTTACGTTCAACACCACGTGGATCGCGTTTCAGTTGACCGGCAGCTTTTAATGACGGACGGAACTCAGCATTTACTTCCAGCAACGCACGGGCAATACCCAGTTTTGCTGCTTCGGCCTGGCCTTTTAAGCCACCACCCTGTGCATTGATTACCACATCGTACTTACCCAGTACATCAGCAGTTTTCAAAGGCGATTCTACCTGATTTTGCAGGTACACAAGCGGAAAATATGCTTTATAATCTTTACCATTTACAGTGATCTTACCATCACCCTTGCTAATGAATACACGGGTAACAGCTTCTTTACGGCGACCAACTGCGTTTTTTTGTTTTTCCATTTATCAGGAATTTGTAATTAGCTAATTTGTTGTTGATTAGAACTTCAGTTCTTTAGGTTGCTGTGCAGTATGCGGATGTGCAGTACCTGCATAAACAAACAATTTCTTGATCATTTTACGACCCAAACGGTTTTTAGGTAACATACCTTTTACCGCTCTTTCCATGATCACTTCAGGACGACGCTTAATCAGATCCTGTGCAGCTTCTTCTTTTTTACCACCTGGGTAACCAGAGAAGTTAATGTATTGTTTGTCTTCGAATTTGTTACCTGTGAAAACAACTTTCTCAGCATTGATAACAATTACGTAGTCGCCACAATCAACGTGTGGTGTGTAATATGCCTTGTTCTTACCACGAAGAACAGCGGCAATCTTTGAAGCAATACGACCTACGGTTTGATTAGCACCGTCAACCACATACCAGTTGTGCTGAACGGTAGCCGCATTTGCATGCTTGGTGGTGAAATGGAGTTTACTCATAATCTTATTTCTTTTTTAGTGAACCCGGCGCTATCCCGCCGGTTTTAAAATGTTCCGAGAAATTCGGGTGGCAAAGGTAGGCCCGATTAACACGATTTTCCAAAGATTTTGGGTTCTATTTTTAATCGAACCTTTGTAATTGATTGATTTTCAATAAAAAATTTGAACGGAATTTTAAATTGAGTAAAAAATAAGCCACAGATTCACAGATTACTGAGCGATAATCTGTGAATCTGTGGCTTATTTCCATGCCCCTTAAGCACAAACAACTTGCAGCTTGTGGCTTGCCCCTTGTAACTTAATCTTACATCCTATTTTTTCAGAAACCCTTGAAACTCCAGCCATGCCGCAAACTGATCGGCCCAGGCATCGGAGGGTTGTTGCTGTTTGCGGATACCAAAACCATGACCACCTTTATTATATACATGCAATTCAGCCGAACGTTTGGCAGTATTCCATTTTGTGTACAATGCAACACTATGCGTTTGTAAACCAATCTGGTCATCTGAAGCTACGGCGATAAACATAGGCGGTGCATCTGCTACCACGGTTCCCTGCATTTCAGGAGGAAGAAAAGCATAGATAGGCGCCACAAAATCAGGTTTATTCTCTGCGGTATATCCAAAAGCGGCTGAACCGGCTACCGTTCCACCAGCCGAAAAACCCATGATGCCTATTTTATTAGGGTCTATACCTAATTGCACCGCATTTTTTCTTACATATGCCACTGCCTGTTTTCCATCGGCAATTGCCATGGGTACAGATGCCATTTGTTTGGCCTGTAAATCCTTATCGCCAAATGAGGCATTGAAATCTTTGATCGGATCATCACCAGATGCTTTTGCAAGCCTGTACTTTAACACAAAACAGGTTACCCCTTTTGTTGCCAGCCATTTGGCCACACCCAATCCTTCATTTTCTATTGACAGGGCAAAAAAGCCTCCACCCGGACAAATAACCACTGCCGTTCCATTGGCTTTACCTGCTTCGGGTTTTATGACGGTTAATGTGGGGTCAGCTACATTGTACACTACAGGTGTGTTCCAACTGGTTTTCTCAATATATACTTCAGACCAGGTCCAGTTTTCGGAGCCGGGGGCTTTGCCTTCGTAGAGTTTTAGTACCTGTTGTGCCTGCAAAATACCTGCAACATTGAGCAACAGGAAAAAGGAGAGCATTAACTTCTTATTCATTGGTCATGATTTGCTCTAAATTAAACATTTTCTATTTTCCCGCTCCGGACTAAAGTCCGGGGCAGGGAGATTAGCATTTTGCTTGTGTACGCTTAAAACAAAACGGCCGGGCTGTCGCCCGACCGCCCTCTTAGTCAACCAAAACCCGTCCTATAACTCCTTTCCCTCTTCTATCGGTTTTTCAACTTCTTAATTCCAGCCACCGCCAAGTGCCTTGTAAATATTTACCCTGGCGTTCATTTGTTTCATTCTTATTTCAATCAATTGCATTTTCGATTCTAATGCTTCCCTTTGCGTTAGCAGCACTTCCATATAATCTGCCCGTGCTGAATTGAACAGGTTATTTGATATTGACACCGACTGCAATAAAATATCTACTTCTTTCGACTTCATTTCATAACTGGCTTTAAAATTTGCTGCTTTCGCTATCTGATTCAACACTTCTGTATAAGCATTCAGTATGGTTTGTTCATACTTATACACCGATTGTATTTGTTGGGCATTGGCATTATAGTAAGTTGCCGTGATAGCATTTTTATTAATCAGCGGAGCCACCATATCGCCTGCCAGGTTATACAAAACAGATGCTGGTCGTATAAGATACAAAGGATTAAAGGCTTGAAACCCAACACCAGCCTGCATACTGAATGACGGATAGAAATTTGCTCTGGCCACCTTCACATCTAAACGTGCCGCTTCCATATCCAGTTCAGCCTGTCTGATATCGGGACGGTTTACCAGTAACTGTGATGGTATTCCTGTTTGCAGTTCTTCCATTGGCATGGAATTGAACAAAGCAGCATTTCTTGGAATAGCTATTGTGTAACTACCAGTTAGGAAACGAATCTTGTTTTCTGTTTCAGTGATTTGCTGTTGTATTTCATACCGGAGATTCTGTGTGTTGAGTAACTGTGCTTCAAACCTGTTTACCGCCAACTGTGTTACCCTTGCTGCTTCTTTCTGTTGTTTGATAATTTTCAGCACATTACTTTGTAAGGAAATATTTTGCTGTACAATTTCCAACTGGTTATCCAATGCCATTAACTCATAATAAGAACCAGCTATTTCAGCAATAAGATTGGTGACCATAAAATTTCTTCCTTCTACTACCGAAGAATATTTCACCACTGCCGATTTTGTTGCTGTACGCAGTTTCTTCCACACATCCAGCTCCCAGGAGAAAAAAGCTCCGCCGATAAAATCACCTATATATTTAGGCCCTTTATCAGGGTTGGCTTTCAGGTCTTCTTCCGAAAAACCATCCCATGTATATTTTCCTGCTCTGTCAACAGCGGCACCCGCTTTAATATTAACAGTAGGTTTGTATTCTCCTTTCCGTTGCATGATTTCATTCTTACTCATTTCAATTTCCTGAAGTACAATATTTAGTTCCTGGTTGTTATGTAATGCAGTATTAATGAGTGCAATGAGATTGGGATCGGTAAAATATTGCCGCCATTGCAGCTTTACCATATTAGAAGTATCCTGCGAGTTGGTATAAGTCGCGGGTACCGATTTATCTTCCTGTTTGCTGCTAATGGTCGGTACTTTACATGCGCTCAGCCATACAATTGAGCCAACAAGTAAAATATATTTAGCTGGTAGTTTCATCGTCTTTTTTATTTCTGATTCGTGCAATAATTTTTTTGATCTTCTTCGTAAGAGAATTATCACTTTCAACAAAGTCCTCACTCAATGGATTTTTGTCTTCATCTCTTATCAGGTATCGGCCTTCCTGGAGTTTTCCGAATATGAAATACAATCCGGGTACAATGAGCACGCCGAAGACCGTTCCGAATAACATACCTCCTAATGCCGATGCACCAATGGTATGGTTACCCACCGCACCCGGACCGGTTGCCATTACCAACGGAATCAATCCAGCGATAAAAGCAAAGGATGTCATCAGTATGGGTCTGAAACGCGCTTTCGCACCTTCAATGGCAGCAGCCAAAACTGTTGCTCCTTTATTGTGTTTCTGTACGGCAAACTCTACAATGAGTACTGCATTTTTTCCCAGTAATCCAACCAGCATAATCAATCCTACCTGTGCATAGATATCATTTGCAAGCCCCATTGCTTTTAACAATAGGAAGGAGCCAAATATTCCGGGAGGAAGCGATAGCAATACTGCAAATGGTAGCAGAAAACTTTCATATTGTGCGGCAAGAATTAAATAAACAAAGAAGATAACAATGATAAACAGGTAAAAGGCTTCATTACCTCTTTTGGCCTCATCGTAAGAAAGACCTTCCCAGGCAATATCATATCCGCGTGGTAATGATTGAGCTGCTACTTCTTTAATCGCCTTAATGGCATCACCCGAAGAATAACCCTTGGCTGGTGTACCATTAATTAATGAGGAGATATACAGATTGTAACGTGCGATTTCATTTGGGCCCTGTATTTTTTTAATCTTCATAAAAGAAGAATAAGGCACCATTTCACCATGATCGTTTTTTACGAACATGTTTAAAATATCTGACGGTTGTTTTCTGAATTCCGGACCTGCCTGTGTATATACTTTATAATAATTATTGAAACGAATAAAGCCTTGTTCATAGGTACTGCCAATCATGATATTCAAATTTTCCATGGCATTACCCAATGAAACTCCTTTCTGCATGGCCAGTCCATTGTCTACAGAAATTTCATACTGCGGATACTTGGCTGAATAAAATGAAAACAAGCCTGATAGCTCTTTTCTTTTTCGAAGTGCCGCCAAAAATTCTGTATTCACTTTATCAAACTCCTGGTAATCTACATCACTACCTTTATCAAGCAAACGCAACGAGAAACCATCAGATGTACCATAACCGGGAACAGCAGGCGGTTCGAAATATTCAATATTGGCAGGAAGGTCTCTTGACTCTTTCTCCAATTCTTCAATTACTTCTTTAACCGATTGTTTTCGCTCAGACCAGTCTTTTAAATTAATCAGACAGGTACCTGCGTTTGATCCCCGTCCTTCGGTAAGAATTTCATACCCGGCAAGAGAGGTTACAGATGCAACACCTTCTACCTTTCGCGCTATCAATTGTAGTTTTCTGGATATTTCATTGGTACGTTCCAGTGTAGTACCCGGAGGTGTTTGAATGATGGCATAAATCTGCCCCTGGTCTTCACTCGGGATAAATCCTGCCGGAAGAATTTTATTGACACTCATGATTCCGAAAGTGAACGCAATTAAAAGTCCGTAAGTGATGAGCCTGCGGTTTACAATCAACGTTAGAAATTTTGTGTACCGGCCTGTTACCTTCTCAAAAGTTTTATTGAACCAATCGATAAACATGCTGACAGGCGTTTTTCTTTTGGGTTTTCCATGTGTATTTTTTAACAACATGGCGCACAACACTGGTGTAAGTGTAAGTGCAACAAAACCAGAAATTACAATAGCACTCGCCATAGTAAGTGAGAACTGCCGGTACAGCACACCCACCGGCCCCGTCATAAATGCAACGGGTACAAATACAGAAGTCATTACAAGTGTAATGGCAATGATGGCCCCGCTGATTTCGCGAATTACTTTTTTTACTGCGGCAAATGGCGATAAGTTTTCTTCTTCCATCTTAACATGCACAGCTTCTACAACTACGATGGCATCATCTACCACCACACCAATGGCCAGCACCAATGCGAATAGTGTGATCAGGTTAATACTTAGTCCGAAGAACTTCATCAATGCAAATGCTCCAATCAGCGATACCGGCACCGCCAGAATTGGAATAAATGTGGAGCGCCAGTCGCCAAGGAAAACGAAGACTACAATTGCTACCAGTACAAAAGCCTCCAGCAAAGTGTGCAACACTTTTTCAATTGATGCATCTACAAATTTTGATACGTCGTAGTTAATCTCAAAATCAATTCCCGGAGGAAAATCTTTTTTCAGTTCCTCGAGTTTTGCTTTTACATCGGCAATAACTGTATTGGCGTTACTTCCGGGGTTTTGTTTGAGTACCAGCGAAGCAGAAGGGTGCCCGTCTTTATTTGAATAGATATCAACAAACTCACTTCCTACTTCTACTTCGGCTATATCTTTTAACTTAAGTATCTCACCATTTGAAGTGGCTTTGATAATAATATCCTGGTATTGTTCGGGTTTATTATACCAGCCTTTATAGGTAAATACATATTCCTGTGATTGCGCTTTTTTCCCTGAACTGAGACCCACTCGTCCCGGTCTTGCCAATACACTTTGTTCATCTATTGATTTCAATACTTCTTCTGCCGAAATATTATATGCACGCATTCTTTCAGGGTCTAACCATACACGTATGGCAAAAGCACGGCTACCGATGGCCTGTGCAAAACCCATTCCTTTTATTCGCTGAAGTTCAGGTAAGATGTATGTGTTGGCATAATTGAACAGGAATTTTTCATCAACATTGTTCTCCTTGCTATACAGGTTTAAGTACATCAACATACTGGGCTGCAGGGGCGAAATAATAACACCCTCTCTTTGTACCAGTGGTGGAAGATTGGTCATTACCTGATCTACCCTTGACTTTACTCTTACAGCTGCGAGTGTAGGGTCTGTTCCAGGTTCAAAGATTACTTCAATACTTGCTTCACTTGCACTTGTGGCATCCGATAACATATACTGCATTCCCTGTACACCATTAATGGCTCTTTCCAAAATGGTGAGTGTTGATTTTACCAATACATCTGCATTGGAACCCGGAAACTCAATGAAAATGTTTACACGGGGTGGGGCTATTTCAGGGAACTGGGCAACCGGCGATGTGTTAATTGCCAGCAAACCCATGAAAACAATTACTACAGATAATGCAATAGCAAGAACCGGTCTTTTAATAAATTTATTAAACATCATTTTATGTTTTAGGGTTCTGCGCTATTCGGCATGTAAATTGTTTAACTCAAAAAGTTCTTTTTCGAAGGGTACAAATGAATATTTGATTCGTTCATTATTTTTCACCTTCCCTAAACCTTCTGCGAGGATTTTATCCTGTGGACTTAATCCGGAAGCCACTACATATACATGCGGCATTTCCTGTGCAATGGTTATCTGCTTTGCCTTTAATACATTGTTGACATCTACTACATACACGAATTTTTTATCTAGTACATCGAATGTTGCTTTTTGTGGAATCAGGATGGCATTTTTAAGTACCACCGGCATCAGTATGTTTCCTGTTTCGCCGTGTCGGAGTACACGTTTCGGATTTGGGAATGTGGCCCTGAATGCAATGTTTCCGGTTTCGTTGTTGAAGTCTGCTTCAATGGTTTCAACAATACCTTTCTGATCAAATAACTGGTGGTTGGCCATCTGTAAGTCTACTGTTGCATTATCTGTTTTTTGCTCACGCGAAACATAATCGAGGTATTCTGCTTCCGGCACGTTAAAATAGACCCACATTTTACTGTTGTCTGCCAATGTGCTCAATAGTTCTCCTTCATCTACCAGACTTCCCAAACGAACATTAAAGCGATCCATAATACCATCGAATGGTGCGCGGATTTCTGTAAATGCCAGGTGAGCTTTTGCCAGTGATAATTCTGCCTGGGCTTTATCGAGTTTGGCTTTGGCCAAAGCCAGCTCATTCTTTGATACGATATTACTATCGGCCAGTTGTTTGGTATTCTGGTATTCAATTTTTGCGAAATTTACTTCGGCTTCTGCTTTTTGTGTTTCTGCCTGGTAAATGAGTGGCATGATTTGGAACATGAGTTGTCCTTTCTTCACAAACTGTCCTTCATTCACATAAATGTTCTGTAAGTATCCTTTTTCAAGTGCCCTTAATTCTATATGTTGAATAGAATGTATCTGACATACATATTCCTGGTGAATAATTGTATCTCGCTGTATGGGACTGGTTACAATAAAATGTATTTCTTCCTGTTTTTCTTCTTTGTGTTCCTTGCAACCTGCAGCAAATAAAATGGTTGCAGCAATGATGGAAATAAAAAATTGCTTCATGATTTTTTTGATTGACTAGAGAGTAGATAAGAGGCTGTATCCGGTGAGGAATCACACGACACAATTGTACATCATGCCAGTACTGACATCATGTAAATTTTCAAATCAAAAAAATCAGGATAGATAACTCTTCCAAGAATGATGGAGTACAAAAAGGGGAATAGCTATGCGTTGTTGTATAGCCTGGTTGTAATGAAAAGATTGTACGTTCTGTACCTGCGAGGTTTGCTGTAAGGCAATAAATTGAATAAAAAGAGGGGTGAAACAGGTCTTTTTATCGTCATCGGTCTGGTCTTCCAGCTCTGCTAAACAAGCCTCGGGATCTTCGGGTAATGGAACTGGTTCAGATGGATTAGCCGGCTGTTCGGTTGGATTGGCTTTGGAATCAATAAAAGCCTTCCCGGTTTTAGCTAATTGAAAGCCACTAGTATTGGCTTTTACTGAACCTGCAAAAAACACCAGCAGCCATGTCATCAAAACCAATAAACCTGCGATGGTTTTGCAGGTGTGGCCGATGCTGTAATGCTTACGATTTTTACTCCAGGTTAACATATTCGTTAGCAAAAGTACCTATAAATAGGCTCCGATTTAAGAGAAAATCTGTTTTCACGTTTTATTGGCATTAAAAACAATAAAAAAGCAGGTGCGCAGATTATACCAGTTTACGCAGGCTCATCATCATACCCAGGTGCAACCCTTCATGGTAATTATTAAATTCCAGTGCATCTTCAAAAGATGTAAGATCGAATCCCGTAGCTGTCATTCTTCCTGTGAAGCTGGTGAAAATACCTTTTTCGATGTCTTTCTTTGTCTGCTCACAGAGTGTGATCAGTAATTGTTTGAGTGCATCTGCTTCCTGCTGTGTAATAGCTCTTTCTGGTTTTGTGCCGGGTTTATACAGGTTAAACATTTCATCGCTTACCTGCATAGGCAGGCCCGATAAACGATATACCAGCGATTGCTGTGCCACAATAATATGACCCACATTCCAGATGATATTATTGTTAAGCCCTTTAGGAATTGTATTCAGTTGTTCCAGTGTAAGCGGTTCTATAAAACGCAAATAGTTATTGCGACTGGTTTCCAAGGTTTTGAAAAGTGCATTCATTTCTTGCAATTATTTCAATCTGTATTTAGCTGTAATACCTATACCGGCATATGATCTTTCATAAGTAATCACAGGGTTTAAACGAAGTTCCGGTTCAAGAATCAGTTTATCATCGAGTTTAACAGGCTTACTCATTTTTACCTGTACGCCGATGGCCATATTGGGGTCTATACTATATGAATTAACAACTAAAGCGGCACCTGATTTATTTTTTTGACGATAGCCCATGTAAAAATCAAAACTCAGCCCAGCACTCAGGTTCACAATGCGGGAATAAAATTTATACAGTATAGGAAGCGAAACAAACCTTTCGGCTATTGTATAATAAAATATTACCGGAGGATTAGACCCATTTGTTAATGTGGTAGACCAGTCTGTATGATAGGTTCTATAATAAATGCCACTTTCAATACCACTTCTTTTCGTGAGTTTACGTTCAATAACCAGTCCTATCCCCGGCCGAAGTTGTTTGCCGTAAGTTTCGGTGGTGAAATTGATACCCGCCAATGTGGTTTTTTGTGCACTCAGGCTTGATGAAAACAGGATGACAAGAAAAAGAAAAAAGTGGAACTTCTTCATAAATTGTATTGGACTTTACGGTATGCTGATAAGTAAAATTAAGCTGTTTAAGTTATCATATAACCAGTGCTGCCCTGAAACCCCTCGCTGCATAATAAGATCCCGCTCCATTATGATACACAAATACATGATGATAACGCCAGTCACCAAAAATGGCACCACCATGTTTACGGATAGCTTCCGGTGTTTTCAGCCAACTTGAGGTTTTCGCATCAAAGTTTCCGAGTGTCTGTAAGTTTCTGTATTCTTCTTCGGTTAATATTTCAACACCCATTGTTTTGGCCATATCAATGGCAGTGTCAGCAGGTTTAAATTCTTTTCGGCTATCGAGTGCCTCACGATCATAACACAAACTTCTACGTCCTGCCGGACTCTCCACTGAACAATCATTAAAAATTAATGCACCTGTTTTTTTATCCTGTCCTACAACATCGGGTTCTCCGCCTGTTCTTTCCATTTCGCTGAGCGACCAGAGTTTGTCAGTATTAGCTTTTAACCTTACTTCTACTTTGCTCCACTCAATACCCTTATGTCTTTTTGTGTGTTTTTCAAAACGGGTTTTCAATGTAGCAATCAGTTCTTCCAGTTGTTTGGCTGATAAGTTTTTGGTTGTTTTTGCCATATTTATTTTTTGACAGTGTTGTACAATACTCTGAAAACTATTCTACAGCATTAATCCGATGGTGTACGGTTGATTTTCAGATCAGAGAAAAAACCCTCTGTACCTACATCTACAAACAACCCTACAGTACCTTTCAGCCGATCGCCATGTTTCAGATCGTTTACAATTAGAGCAGGGTATCTACTGTTATTCAAAAATAATTTTGCCTGTTTGCCTTGCACTACAATTTTCAGGTCGATCCATTCATCAAGTCCCATATCTGCGTAAGACTCATACATTTCAGGACTTTCTTTGCGTAGGCGATCGAATTTATAATCAGGAAAAGAAAAATACTGGGTAGAATGATTACGGCGAACCTGCTGCTCTGCTCTGCCATTGGTTGGACGGATATAAAAACACTCGAATTTTGAATTGTCTTCACTGATCCTGAAAGCCACTCCAATAAAACCGCGATCATCTGGCTTTGCTGTTTTTAACAACCTGCTTAATAATTTTACCTCAATAGTACCATTCTCAAAAATCATATCATTTAGTCTGGCAAAAGTGGCTTCATCAGGTTCTTTTACGGTGGAGTCCTTGACAACCCTTACTACTTTTTTACCATTCAAACTTGTAAACATCATGTTTACCTTACTGGCATACAATGTTTGTTCGTTTAACGGATTTTTTTGTGCGTTAACAGTTATAACGCCTGAAACAAAAAAAAACAACATCCATATTTTCATTCCGGAGATTTTTGATGATAAGATTTTCAAATAAATATCCATTCACTACAATGGTGAAGTTAGTAACTATACGCATTCCTGTAAATAACGAGTTGTTAATACCTGGATTAAGGCTTATTTATTATAAAGCTGCTTTGCAACTACTCTTATATCCAATACCTTCGTTACCACTAATCTGATCAATTGTTGTACCGTAAATTCAAAGCCAATCAGTTATTTACCGGCACAGAAATGCTGGATGAACATTTTGTGCTGATTGCAAAAGAAGACGGCAGTATAGAAACAATTGTAAGAGCCGACGAAGCGGGTGAAGATGTACAACAGTTGAACGGTATACTCTGTCCGGGTTTTATCAATGCACATTGTCATCTCGAACTCAGTCATATGAAAGGACTGATTGCCGAACATACCGGACTGGTTGATTTTGTATTACAGGTTGTTACCCAACGACATTTCCCGGAAGATGAAATACTGGCAGCCATTGAAAAAGCAGAAAGTAATATGCTGTCAGCAGGTATTGTTGCTGTGGGCGATATCTGTAACAATACACTTACACTTCCGCAGAAAAAACTGAACCGTTTACACTACCATAATTTTATTGAAGTAAGCGGCTGGAACCCTTTGATTACCGATATAAGAATGGAAAGATCATTGGCGCATTACCATGCTTTTCAACAGGCTTTTCCTGAACATTCCAGTTTATCGCCACATGCACCTTATTCCGTGTCCGATGAGTTATGGCGTTTACTGCAACCATACCTTACACAGCAGTATCTCACCATACACAACCAGGAAACAACAGCAGAAAATGAACTGTTTCAAAACGGAACAGGTGATTTTGTTCGTTTGTATGAAACGATGCGTATCACCAACCCTTCTTTCAAAGCTCCGGGAACAAATAGTTTGCCTGCTTATTTTCATCAAATGCAAAAGGGTAAACATGTTATACTGGTTCATAACAGCTTCACGAGCCAGGATGATATTGACCTTGTTCTTCAAACCAATACACCCATTTCATTTTGTCTTTGTCCCAATGCCAATTTATATATTGAAAACAGTTTGCCACCGATCGATCTCCTGTTACAGAACAAATTGAATATTTGTATCGGTACCGATAGCTTAGCCAGTAATCACCAGTTAAGTGTGCTGGAAGAAATAAAAACATTACAATTACATTTTCCTCATTTATCGCTGGCTGTTCTCTTACAAGCCGCCACATTAAACGGTGCTAAGGCATTGGGTATGGATGATGTGTTGGGAAGTTTTGAAAAAGGAAAAAAACCAGGAGTGCTTTTGTTAGAAAACACTGCAAACATTACAAGACTTATTTAGTTCCTCTTCTTACCCCGGATTTAAATCCGGGGCAGGGAAAATTAATTAACTTAAAATTTCCTGCAGAATGGCGAGTGTTTTGAGTTCGCCGAAGTCGGCAATATGCAATGCCATATAGGTTTGATAAGATTCCAATAAACTTCGTCTGATAGTTCGGTTCAGCTTTATATTTTCAAGCTGGTTATAAAATTGCAGTTCGGTTAGTTGCGATGTTACTTCCGCCTGTAACCCATCCAGGTAATAAGGGTGCGCAGGTGTTGCTCCAACAAAAACACCTTCCTGCAAATCGAAAACAGGTGTTGTTGATGCATGGTTTCCCTGTGGTTTAAAACCCAGTTCAGTTGCCAGATGCAAAATAAAATAGAGTGGAAGGTTGGCTGTTAAAGTTTCATTGCCTTTGTCTAATTGTTTCAAGCTGTCTTCAATCAGGTAAAACAATTCGGGATTGGCTTCGGGTTGCTTCAAACTGTGTTGCAGCATTTCTATCATGTACATGGCCACTGCATGTTTCACTACATCAGACAATACCGCTTCGTATAAATAACTCCAGCGATATTCTTTTACAAACTGTAATTGCTTCAGCTCATTATGGTACACTTCCATATCGAGCAAAGCAGATGGCTGGAAGTAAGATGCTTTACCGGAAGATGTTTTGGTACTTTGCCTGACTCCTTTTACCAAATAACTCTGTATGCCAAACAGTTCTGTATAAACAGTAGTAATGATACTGGTATCACCATACTTTACTGTTCGCAGCACTATTCCTTTGGTGGCGTGGAGCATGGGGGAAGGTTATAGTCTATAGTCCATGGTCCATGGTCCATAGAGGGGTATTTTTACACTAGTTGAGTCCTATTATTTGTTTTGCCATTGACTATTGACTATGGGCAATGGACTATCGACCATGGTCTCCTCTCTTCTTACCCCACTACCCCTGTAAACTGTTTCAAAAACCGTACATCATTCTGTGAATAGAGACGGAGGTCGTTCACCTGATATTTTAACTGGGTAATACGTTCAACACCCATACCGAAAGCAAAGCCTGTGTATTTGGTTGAATCGATACCAAAATTTTCCAGCACTTTCGGATGCACCATTCCACTTCCCAATATTTCTACCCAACCGGTATGTTTACAGATATTACATCCGTCGCCACCACATATCTGGCAACTGATATCCATTTCGGCACTGGGTTCTGTAAAAGGAAAATAGCTGGGCCTGAAACGCACTTTTACATGCTGGCCAAACATTTCCTGCACAAAGAAGTATAGGGTTTGTTTGAGATCAGCAAAACTTACGTTCTCATCAATATACAATCCTTCCACCTGGTGAAAGAAGCAGTGTGCACGCGCACTGATGGTTTCATTTCTGTACACCCTTCCCGGACAAATGACACGTATGGGCGGTTTCTGTGTTTCCATTACACGCGCCTGTACACTGCTGGTATGGGTGCGCAATAACCAATCGGGGTTCTGACTGATATAAAATGTATCCTGCATATCGCGCGCAGGATGATCTTCGGGCAGGTTCATGGCACCAAAATTGTGCCAGTCGTCTTCTATTTCAGGTCCTTCTGCAACCGCAAAACCAAGTCTGCGGAAGATGGATATAATCTGGTTACGTACCAGGTTCAGAGGATGTCTTGTTCCAACAGGAAACAGATCGCCGGGCAGGGTAATATCTTTTGCTCCGGTATTTGTATCAGACTGTTCTCCTGCACCTTCTTTTAATAGAGCATAACGCGCTTCTGCAAACTCTTTGAATTCATTGAGTATTTGTCCGAATGCTTTTTTCTGATCTACCGGTACATTTTTCATTTCACCCATCACTGCTTTTACCAGTCCTTTGGTACCGAGGTATTTAATACGAAAAGCCTCCACCAGATCGGGGGTATTGGCTTCAAAAGCCAGTATTTCCTGTTTGTACTGCTCTATCTGTTGCACAATCTGTTCCATGCTGCGAAGATAAACAGCCGGGCGGAGTGCTGAAAAAATGATTTCTTTAACGCTTCCCCGGGCGAAATCTGTGGCTCAACGCCCTTAAATGCTTACATTTGTTGCTGCATTTATTAACGTTACATGGAATATAATACTTCAAGAAGTTACCTGGGCATGCGTGAATATGGTCGTCATGTACACAAAATGGTTGACTATTTACTGACCATCGAGGATCGTGAAAAAAGACAGCAACAGGCTCAGTCTGTAATTGAACTGATGGGTTTTCTGAACCCTCACCTCAAAAACGTGGAAGATTTTCGTCATAAATTATGGGATCACCTGTTTTTTATCAGCGATTTCAAACTGGATGTTGACAGTCCATACCCCATTCCCAAAAGAGAAACCTATAAGCTGAAACCAGATCCGCTTCCTTATCCTAAAAGGCATCCAAAATATGCCCATTTGGGTAAAAACCTGGAAGTGGTAATTGATAAGGCACTGAAAGAAGAAGATCCGGAGAAAAAAGCGGGCTTTGCACATGCCATCGCCTATTACATGAAACTGGCTTACAGCAACTGGCATAAAGAACTGGTGCATGATGATGCCATCAGAAGCGAACTGAACAATATTACCGGTGGTGAGCTCGAGTTCAGTAACACACCATACATCAAACATCGCAATCAGAATTTTGAACGCGATGAATATAGCAGCGGTGGTCGTGGTGGTCGCTGGCAGCAAAACTTTGGCGGACGCAACAACCGTAATGCCGGTAACAACCGCAATAATGGTGGTGGCGGTGGCGGACGTAATAACAATAACAACCGCAATAACAGTGGTGGCGGACGTAATAACAATAACAACCGTAGCAACAGTGGCGGCGGACAATTCAAAAAACGTTACTAATTTATTTCTGATATTTTTCTGAGGCCCCGACAAAATTGTCGGGGCTTTTTCATTCAACGGCTTATTTGCAGGCCACCATTTATTACATTCGTGTACACAACTATATAAGCAAATACTATGGGTTCATTTGAAGTACGTGGCGGCAATCGCCTGAAAGGAGAAATTGTTCCGCAGGGGGCCAAAAATGAAGCATTACAAATATTATCAGCCGTTGTACTTACCGATGCTGAAATGACCATTTCGAATATTCCCGATATTCTCGATGTAAACCTACTGATAGAGTTATTGCAGGATATGGGTGTGAAAACGGAGAAAATCAATACAGACACTTATCGTTTTAAAGCAGATGCCATTGATATTGATTATCTCTCTTCCGATAATTTCAGGAAAAAAGGTGGTCGCTTACGTGGTAGTGTAATGCTGGCCGGCCCCATGCTGGCTCGTTTTAAAAAAGCGTACATACCAAAACCGGGTGGCGATAAAATTGGAAGAAGAAGACTTGATACACACATTATTGGCTTTGAAAAATTAGGCGCAAAATTTGAATATGATGATGTGCAGAGTTGTTTCAAATTATCGGCACAACAACTGAAAGGTGCTTATATGTTACTGGATGAACCTTCGGTAACAGGAACAGCGAATATTGTGATGGCCGCTGTATTGGCAGAAGGTGTTACACAGATTTACAATGCAGCCTGTGAGCCTTACCTGCAGCAGCTTTGTAGTATGCTGAACCGTATGGGTGCCAAAATAAGCGGCATCGGCAGCAATCTCTTAACCATTGAAGGCGTTACTAAACTTGGCGGAACAGAACATCGCATGTTACCCGATATGATTGAAATTGGCAGCTTCATCGGACTTGCTGCCATGACACAAAGTGAGCTTACCATAAAAAATGCTGGCGTACAACATTTGGGTATCATCCCCGAAAAGTTTAGTCAACTCGGTATTCAGTTCTCTATACAGGGTGATGATATTTATATTCCTGCGCAGGATGTTTATGAGATACAAACTTTTATGGATGGCGGTATTCTTACCATATCCGATCACCCCTGGCCTGGTTTTACACCCGATTTGCTCAGTATTGTGTTGGTAGTAGCCACACAGGCAAGAGGCAGTGTATTGGTTCACCAGAAAATGTTTGAGAGCCGTTTATTCTTTGTAGACAAACTCATTGATATGGGCGCTCAGATTATTCTCTGCGATCCGCACAGAGCCACCGTTATTGGCCTGGGAAGGAAAACCAATCTACGTGGTATTACCATGAGTAGTCCGGATATACGTGCCGGACAGGCTTTGTTGATTGCTGCATTGAGTGCAGAAGGAAAAAGTGTAATTCAGAATATTGAACAGATTGATCGCGGCTATCAGCAAATTGATGAGCGACTGAGAAATATTGGTGCTGATATCAGGCGCATCTGATGTTATACATCAGGATTTATTGGGGAGTTTTACGATCGATACCCAATAATCTTCAATACTGCGAACCACATCCATAAACTTGTTGAGGTCAACCGGTTTTATTACATAACAATTGGCGTGATTGGCATAAGATTCCTGTACATCTGATTCTGCTGATGATGTGGTTAGCATGATGACCGGAATACTTTTTAACACCGGGTCATTCTTCATCGTACTCAATACTTCTTTACCATCTATTTTTGGCAGATTTATATCTAATAAAATGATATCAGGCGATGGAACATTTGCATAGCTCCTCTGTTTTCTCAGGTAATCCAGCGCTTCTTCCCCATCTTTTACCACTTTTATCTGGTTCCTGATTTTAGCTTCTTTAAAAGCCTCAATGGTAAGCCGGATATCACCTTCATTATCTTCCACCAATAAGATTTCGAGATCCTGAATAGCAGACATATGACTGTTTTTGGGTGACTATTTATTTGGGTATGCTGAAAAAGAAACAACTTCCTTTTCCTTCTTCCGATTCTACCCAGATTTCTCCATGATGACGTTCTATAATTTTTTTGCAGATGGCCAACCCGATACCTGTTCCTGAATAACTATTAACCGGATGCAGGCGCTGGAACACGACAAATATTTTTTCGAAATACTTCTGGTTAATACCAATGCCATTATCCTTTACAAAAAAAACATAGCGGCCAACTTCTTCTGAGCAGCCAATTTCAATGTGGGGGGGGCGTTCGCTTTTGTATTTAATCGCATTACCTACAAGATTTTGTAACAACTGTTGTAATTGCGAGGCACTACCCTGTACTACAGGTAAACGACCGATAGTTAAAGTTATTCTTTCTTTTTCAAATCTCGATTCAAAAATTTGAACAACATGCTGCACTACAGCCTCCATATTAACAGCCTGAAATGGCTCGGCCACGGTAGCTACACGTGAATAAGATAGCAGATCAAGAATCAGTCTCTTCATTCTTTCTGCACCACCTACTGCATAATTTATATACTCTCTTGCCTTATCATCCAGCTTCGTTGAGTATTGCCTGTCAAGCAGTTGTAAAAAACTGCTTACCATCCGCAATGGTTCCTGGAGATCATGAGACGCCACATAAGCAAAACGTTCCAGTTCATTATTCGATCTGGCCAGTTCCGATGCCCTTTTTTCCAACACAGTATTCAGTTCCAGTAATTGCTGCTCGGAACGTTTCAGGGCCGAGATATCCTGTGTTGAACCAATCATGCGGATGGCTTTGCCTTCCTTATTCCTGATTACATAACCGCGGTCGTAGACATAGGCGTAACTACCGTCTCTTTTTTCGAAACGGTATTCATCTTCCCAAAATTGATTAGTGGTAGTTTGCAGCATTATTTCTCTTCGCTCAACCACCCTTTGTAAATCATCGGGGTGTACATGTTTGCGCCAGAAATCGTTGTCGCCACTGGCACTTAAAGTATCATACCCGAATAGTTTCTGCAATCCGTCGCCCGAACGAACAACCACACCGGTTCGCATATCCCAGTCCCATATTGCATCGCTGGTTGCTTTTGCCACCAGCTCATATCGTTCATTCGATCTTCGTGTTGCTGTTTCTGCTTTTTTCCTTTCCGTTATATCCCTTATAAAAGCACAGAAAAAAGAGTCGTTATGCTGCTGAATGGGTAGTATGGTCAATTCAATGGGAAATGTTACTCCATCCCTGTTTATGGCACTTAATTCGAGCAATGTGTTTAAGGCCGGCCCTTCCCCTGACATCTTATATTGCTCCATACCATGGTCGTGCATGGCGCGATATGCTTCCGGAATAATAATACTTGACAAACGTTTACCCATCGCTTCATCCTGTTTCCAGCCAAAAATCTCTTCGGCCTGTGGGTTCCAGAAAGTAACTATCCCATCGGTATCAATACAAACAATAGCATCAAGAACCGCATTCATGATCAGCCTTCTTTTCTCTTCGCTATCACGTATCAGTGCATCGGTCTTCCTTCTTTCTGTTGCATCTCTTTCTATCGCTACCCAATGTGTGTACCATCCTTTTTCATTGGCAACAGGGGCTACAGCAAAATTATTCCAGAAAGGTTCCCCATTTTTTTTATAATTGAGCACTTCTATCTCACATGGTTCCCATTTTTTGAGCGCATTTTTTAAACGGTAAAGCTCTTGTAAATCAGTATCCGGTCCCTGAAGCATACGTGGTGTTTTTCCGATTACTTCAGCTTCGGTATAACCTGTCATTCTTGTAAAAGCATTGTTTACATACAATATTCTGGGTCCATCGCCTTCAATAGGTTCTGCCTCTGTTATAAGAATAGCATCGTTGGTATTATTAACCACCATCTCCATCAAACGCAGTCTTTCCTCCTCCTTTTTTTTCTCCGTAATATCGTTTACCAGTACAAGAACGGAGGGCTCGTTATTATGTGTTATATGATGTGCCGTTATTTCTACATACATCAATGTTCCATCTTTCTTGAAATGACGCCAGGTATCATGATGCGTTAAATAATCTCCCTGCAAGTGTTTTTGAGCCTTTTTTACTTTGTCTATATCTTCTTCAGGTCTTATATCAAAAATGGAGAGAGAAAGAAATTCTTCCCTGCTGTATCCATATTTAAAAATGGCCGCGTCATTAACTTCCTTGAAACGAGATGTGGCTTTAGTATAAATCCACATAGGCATTGGATTGGTATAAAAGAGTTTTTTATACCGTTCTTCCGATTCGGCTAATGCCTGAACATTTTGTATTTCTGACAGAACCTGATCTGTGATATTATCTATGGAATTAATGATCTGTATCGCATTTCCCTTATCATCAAAAACCGGCGTGTTAATAATCTTCCAATAACTTTCTATGAAGTTATCCGAACCATCATTTGCGGGGATATCGTATCGAAGCTGGTTTACCTGATTTGATTTTTTTGAAACAATCACTTCTTTGAACAATTCAAGCAGTTGCTTTTTTCCAACTGCATTAAACGCTCCTTTCGTATCGGGGAAAATGGAAAAAACAGGGTTACCCTCCAGTTCAATATCTGTAGTTCGGGTAATTACCCTGTAAGATTTATTAGCGGCTAGAATAGTATAATCTGGATCATCCGGTGCCAACAACAAATACATGCCGGGAAGATTATCAAAAACCAATTGAAATTCCTTACTGGTCATAGCAAACAATTTGCCATAGTGAAACGATACAAGCAGTTGCCTATACTTAAATGCTTATCAATATAAAGCATTTTATCGTTTTTCGAAAATGTTTATGCATTATTCAGTTTCCATTATAAAAGCCGATCGGGTTATGTTTGCAGGATGAATACACTATCAACTTTTCAGCAAATAGTTACCGGCAGAAGAAGCAGCAAACCTTCCTCCTTGAATGGGAAAAAAATTGATGACAGTTCTGTTCAGCAATTATTAGAACTGGCAGATTGGGCCCCTACACATGGAAGAACAGAACCCTGGCGTTTTTTAGTATATACAGGAGATGGGTTGAAAAATTTTTGTCAGCAACATGCCGATCTTTACCAGGCTAATACAGATGAAGATAAATTCACTACAGCCAAATACCAGGGAATTATTCAGAATGGCGAAAAAACATCGCATCTTATATTGGTGTACATGAAACGACAGGCCACACAAAAAATACCATTAGTAGAAGAAATTGCTGCTACGGCTGCTGCCATAGAACATATTTTATTGGGTGCACAGGCACTTGGTATTGCCAGCTTATGGAGTACCGGTGGTATGGCCCATCACGAAAGCATGAAAAAAATGCTGGGTCTTGCAGACGATGATCTTGTAATGGGTTTATTATACCTCGGTTACTCAGATGAAACACCTGCTGAAGGAAAAAGAAATATACCGCTCTCAGAAAAAACAACCTGGCACAGTTAATATTTCTCTCTGCGAAACCTCTTTACCTCTGCGGCTCTGCGGTGAACCCACCACACAGAGCCGCAGTTTTACAATGAACAATAAACCCCTTTTCAGGCTTCTGAAAATTCTGTTTCTTTGCGCATGCAAGCAAACAAGGGTAAACTCATTATTATAACAGCTCCTTCCGGCGCAGGTAAAACTTCAATTACACATTACCTGCTCAGCAAATATCCCTTGCTTTGTTTTTCCATTTCTGCCGCCACCCGTTCTCCGAGAGGACAGGAAAAAGATGGGGTAGATTATTATTTTATCAGCCCTGAAAATTTTCAGCAGAAAATAAATGAAGAGGCGTTTGTGGAATGGGAAATGGTATATGAAGGAAAATACTATGGCACCCTGAAAAGTGAATTAGAACGAATCTGGAATGAGGGGCGTGTTCCTGTACTTGATATTGATGTTAAAGGAGCCATTCATGTACAGCAACAATTTACAGGCAGTTGTTTGTCTATATTTATACAGCCCCCATCTGTTGAAGAATTAAAGCGCCGTTTAGAAAGTCGCGGCACCGAAACACCTGAAAGTCTTGCTACCAGAGTTAACAAAGCCAGCTATGAAATTTCTTTTAGTCATCATTTTCATCACACTGTTGTGAATGATGATTTGCAGAAAGCCTGCCTGACCACAGAAACATTAATTAAAGATTTCTTAGGCTGGTAATGATGTTTCCCTAAATTTAGGTACATCAATCTATTTCAACATGTTATTCCAGAACAGAACCATTCTTATTACCGGCGCCAGTCGTGGTATTGGTAAAGCTATTGCTTTACGTCTTGCCAAAGAAGGTGCGAACATTGTAGTAGCTGCTAAAAGCGTTACAGAAGATCCGCGGTTAGGTGGCACTATTTATACCGCTGCTGAAGAAATTGAAGCTACTGGCGGTAAAGCATTGGCTGTTCAGGTTGATATAAGACAGGAAGAGCAGATACAAGCCATGGTTGAACAGGCTGTGGCTAAATTTGGTGGTATTGATGTGGTGATCAACAATGCTTCTGCCATTCAACTTACACCTACAGAACAGACCGAATCGAAACGTTTCGATCTCATGCACAGCATTAATGTTAGAGGAACTTTTCTTGTTGTAAAACATTGTTTACCCTGGCTGAAAAAAGGAACCAATCCGCATATCATTACCTTATCGCCCCCCATCAGTCTACAACCAAAATGGCTGGGCGGACATATTGCCTACACGCTTACCAAATACAATATGAGTATGCTGGCATTGGGATGGGCTGCTGAATTTAAAGGTGCAGGTATTGCTTCCAATGCCTTATGGCCAAGAACAACTATTGATACTGCTGCTGTTCGTAACCTGCTTGGCGGTGAGGCGCTCGCCAAAATGAGCCGTACTCCTGATATTATTGCTGATTCGGTTTACTACATATTGCAAAAAACAGGACTGAGTTACACTGGCAATACTTTTATCGATGAGGAAGTACTTGCAAAAGAAGGTATTACAGATTTCGATAAATATGCTGTTGTTCCGGGAGGCCAGTTGTATAATGATCTTTTTGTATAACTGCTGATCTACTCTTTTAAGGTGTTAATCTACTTTTAAGCTCAAGGACTATTATAGTTTAGAAAATAGTAGTAATATCGTGTACCCCCTGATGCGTATTATTACTTTGATATTGGTTTTGACGACCTGTATGGTCGTTTCTGCACATGCACAATTCCATGGCCATTGTGGCGATTATCGTTATACAATAGATGGTAAACTGATTAGTTCTGTAGATATCAACGCGGAGGATGCAGGTAATCACATCAACGTAAAAACTTATTATAAGGTTGATGAGAAAAACGGTTATATCTGGTTCTGGATTGAAGAAACAGAAGCAGGAAGAAACAGAGTTGGCAAATTCCTGACACTCTGGAGCAGGCTATCTGAATTAAATACCGAAAGTTTCAGCGCAAATAAAAACAACCTTTCCGAAATTCTTGTTCAGTTGAAAAGCAGTCAGCAATTCTTTTTTGCCACTGTTTACACTACACAAAAAAAGGGACCCCAGTATGAGGTCCGTAATAAATTAACCATTCGTTTTAAAGATGACCGGGAAGCCAGTTCCTTTACCGATGAAGTAAGGCAATATATTCCCAAATACAGATAATACTTATTCTGCCAGTTTTTCCGGGCGCATTTGCGGAAACAATAATACATCCTGTATAGATGGCTGGTTCGTCATCATCATACACAAGCGATCAATACCTATACCTATTCCAGATGTTGGTGGCATACCGTATTCCAGTGCACGCAGAAAATCATGATCAATAAACATTGCTTCATCATCGCCACGTTCCATCAGCTTTAACTGCTCTTCAAATCGTTCGCGTTGGTCAACAGGGTCATTCAGTTCGGAATAAGCGTTTGCTATTTCTTTACCGTTAACCATTAACTCAAATCGTTCTACCAGTCCGGGTTTGGTACGGTGTTTTTTGGTTAATGGACTCATTTCAACCGGGTAATCGATAATAAAAGTGGGTTGAATAAAAGTATGTTCGCTGGTGGCACCAAAAATTTCATCAATCAGTTTACCCTTTCCAATATTACCAGGCACGTCTATTTTTAGTTGTTTACACACATCGCGTAAACCGGCTTCATCCATACCGCTCACATCAATCCCCGTATTCTCTTTAATGGCATCATGAATACTGATTCTTTTGAATGGTGCTTTAAAGCTGATGGTTTTATCGCCCAATGGTACATCGGTGGTGCCGTGTAATGCAATGGCAATTTTTTCAAACAGTTGTTCTGTTATTTCCATCATCCAGAAATAATCTTTGTAAGCCGTGTACCATTCCAGTACCGTAAACTCGGGATTATGTGTCCTGTCCATTCCCTCATTCCTGAAATTGCGGCTAAACTCATATACCCAGTCGAACCCACCCACAATCAAACGCTTCAGGTATAATTCATTCGCAATACGGAGATAAAAAGGAACATCCAACGCATTATGATGTGTAATGAAAGGTCTGGCCGCTGCACCCCCGGGAATAGCCTGTAATACCGGCGTATCTACTTCCAGTGCCCCCTGCTCATTCAGGAATGTACGGATGGTATTAATGAGTTTGGTACGTTTTACAAAAGTATCTTTTACATCGGGGTTAATAATCAGGTCTGCATAACGCTGCCGATACCTGAATTCAGGATCGGTAACTGCATCAAACACATTTCCTTCCTCATCGCGTTTTACCACCGGTAGTGGTTTAAGCGATTTGGCAAGCATCGTAAATGTTTGCGCATGAACAGATGTTTCACCTGTTTTGGTGATAAAAGCATAACCGGTTACACCGATAATATCTCCCAGATCGAGCCCGTGTTTAACAACCTGGTCCCAGAACGACTTGTCTTCTTCCGGACAAATATCATCGCGTTTTACATACAATTGTATAATACCCTTGCTGTCCTGTATTTTAATAAAGAATACTTTGCCTTTATCATTAATACTCATAACCCTTCCTGCCACACAAATGCCTGTAAAAGCATCTTTGGTTTCTTCTGTGTATTGTTCTTTAATATCTGTTGAATAGTGACTAACAGGATACAAAGCTGCAGGAAATGGATCGATACCTGCTTCCTGTAATTTGGCCAGTTTCTCACGGCGAATCAGTTCCTGCTCCGATAAATGTGCTTGACTCATATAAATACTACAATTACGTAAAGAGCAGCAAAATTAACGCTTAGCAGGCAAGATTGGTGCAAGATCAGCAGATTATTCAGGAGCCTGTTCCTTAGCAGATGTATAAATATTGGGATTATGTATCTGCATTATTCTGCTGACCAGGCTATCTGGCACCTGCTCCCAACCAAACTGGCTATATAACCCATGGGCATCCATTGTCATCAGCATCCACCTTCTTAATCCCTGCAAATCGGGATATGCATGTATGGTTGCAACCAGCCATTTCGACAAACCTTTCCCTCTGTATTCCGGTAAAATAAAAACATCGGCCAGGTAAGCAAAACTGGTTTGATCGGTGATGACTCTGGCAAAGCCGATTTGTTTCCCTGTATCAAAAATGCCAAAGCAAAGAGAATGGTTAATCGATTTCTGAACCAGTTCTATAGGAATATTTTTAGCCCAATAAGATTCTTCTGAAAGATACCGGTGAATGGTTATTATATCCATGGCGCTGCGGTCCGTAGTAATGTAATAAGAACCGTTTTGTGCGATAACAGATTTATTCATGGAACAATTGTTTGTACAAAAATGTTTTTGAGAGACTAACCAGATCGCCGGGTTGCATTCCACTGATCGTAATTTCTTCAATTCTGTATCGTATCAATCTCAAAGTAGGGAACCCCGCACTTGCTGTCATTTTTCTTACCTGCCTATTTTTCCCTTCCTGTAAAACCATACTGATCCAGGGTGCAGGAATTTCTTTACGGAAACGGATGGGTGGATTACGTACTGGAACTACAGGGTCGGTTTCAAACAGATGTACTGTTGCAGGTGCTGTTCTATGTTGTTTTCCATCAACAGCAATTGTTACTCCCTTCGATAGTTGTGTAATTGCATCATGCGTAATGGCTCCATCTACCTGTACCCAGTATTCTCTCTCATGCTTAAACTTTGGATGCAGCAAACGATGATTCAATTGTTTGTCGTTGGTCAATATCAACAAACCTTCACTGTCGTGATCAAGTCTTCCGACTGGATAAACATCTATCGGCACATCAAAATAATCAGCCAATGTTTGCTTTCCTTCAACCGGCGAAAACTGCGATTGAACGAGATAAGGTTTGTAGATGATGAAGTAATGATTCATGTAAAACAAAAGTCCCGCAGAAGCGAGACTTTGTATATGGATGGGTTAGTAAGTACTGGGAAATAAATTTCCCTACACAATATTAAAAAGAGTTTCATCGAAAGCAAAAAAATTTTTAAACAATTTTATTCACATTTTGGGCAAGGTTGTGAATAGCCGGGCACTGTACAAGCATTTTAACGACTGTATTTTATGTTAGACAAACGATAGTTATTTCAACAAGCATTAAAACATGATCTTCTGAAATATTGATGAATAAAGGGTTTTCAAGGATTGCATTTATGTGAGTATCTTATCGGTTGTTAATGAGAAACGGGTTGCAACAAGAAAAAAAAAGCAGTTTTTTTCGTTAAAACCCAAGTAAAATAATTTCTCATCAAAGGCGCTCGTTACCTTTGATTTTAACAAAAAAGGGCCATATGAAGTTTCCCGCACCCGTTTCTGCAAGCTGGATCGCATCGCTGATCAATGCTGATATCAAAGGAAATCCGCAAGCGATGATTACCGGTATCAACGAAATTCATAAGGTAGAAAGTGGTGATCTGGTTTTTGTGGATCATCCGAAATACTATGATAAATGTTTGAACAGCGCTGCTGATTTTATCATCATCAACACAGCCGATGTAATTATTCCCGACGGGAAAACCATCTTCATTACTGATGAACCTTTTGAATCTTATTTAAAAATTGTACAACATTTCAGACCATTTACACCAGCACAAACAAGTGTAAGTACCACTGCTGTTATTGGTGAAAACACAGTGGTAATGCCCAACTGTTTTATTGGCGAACAGGTACAAATTGGTAAGCATTGTATCATTCATCCCAACGTAACCATACTTGATCATACGATTATTGGAGACCATGTAATTATTCAATCAGGTACCGTTATCGGCAGCGATGCTTTTTATTACAACACGAAAAAGAATCGCGATGTATGGTTTAAAAAAATGCTCAGTTGTGGCAATGTAGTAATTGAAGACCATGTTGAAATTGGAGCCGGTTGTACCATCGACAGAGGTGTAACTGCAGAAACAAGAATTGGAAAAGGCACCTGTATGGATAATATGGTTCATATTGGACACGATACTACCGTTGGTAAAAACTGCTTATTTGCCGCTCAGGTAGGTATTGCCGGTGGAACCATTATTGAAGACGGTGTTACTTTATGGGGACAAGTAGGTGTAAGTAAAACCCTCACCATTGGTGCCAATGCTGTTGTACTGGCACAAAGCGGTGTTCCTTCTTCACTGGAAGGTGGTAAAACCTATTTTGGCTACCCCGCCGAAGATGCTTCCATCAAAAGAAGAGAGCTGGTATGGATAAAGAGAATACCGGAGTTGTGGAAGAAGGTGATGGAGGCGTGAGGGACGTGTGACGTGAAAGGTGAAATGTGAAAGGAGTTTTTCTTCATACTCCCTCTTCTCGCAGCAGAGAGGGTCGGGGTGAGTTGAATAGGTAATAGTGAGTAGTCAGTAGTGAGTAAATGCTCCCGGACTCACTACTGACTACTCACTATTCACTTATTTCAATTGACTATAATTCGGTACATATTTCTCTCCTTTCAGGATACGTAGCAAATCTTTTTCCAGGGTTTCAACCGGGAATTCTATTATTCTCCCGGTTTCTATTTGATTGTCGTACAAAATCATCGTCGGAACCCGTTTAATGTTTTTTCCTGATTCTTCATGTTGCGGACTTTGCTTATAGGCATCGGCTGCATTACTCACAAAAATCAGTTTTACTTTCTGTATATCGTAGCCACACAATTCCAGCATTTTTAACATACGTGGTACTTCTCTTCTGCTATCGCCACACCATGTGCCGAGGAATATTTCAATGGCTTTATTTTTCAGTAATGGCTTCAGCGAACGGGTAATAGATGAATCTGGCTGGTAACTGGTAAACCCCGGCACAAACCATTGCTGAAAGGTACCCTGCTTGAGAAGTGCTATATCGCAATGGCCAAGCAGCATAGGATCGCCTCCCGCATTTTGTATTGCAGTATTGGCATAAGTTACCGGCGCCTGCGCATGGGCAAGCGAAAAAATTGTGGTCATGCATACAGCAGCCACAAACCATATCAATGATTTCATGATAAATTGATTAAAGGATTGAATAAATAAACGGTTCCGGGTTACCGGAACATCACAACGTTGTATTTATTTAACCAAGCGGAGGGTGAAACACAGCCGGCAAAAAGGGAGTGGGTAATTGAGGCTGGAGACAACAGCTTTTTACCAAAAGCAGATAGCCGTCTATATTTTCTACTGTTATTTTTTTCTCAGCAGTAAATTTCCAGTCTGTTTTGAACTGGATGTCTTTTTGTTTTTCAGTAGCTGGAATACCATCTGTATCCGTATTCTCCGTAAACATACAATCGCACCAGTTTTGATCGGCCATTGTTACGGCTAAAGCAGAACATTCTGCATAAGCCAAAAACTTAGCCACATTTGGTGCGTAAAGCGATAAGGACAATATGATGGTTACCACATATTTCATGTACCACTACAAGATAGTTCAAATTACAGGGATGATGTTTATAGGAGCTGGTATTTAATTTTTAATTCCTTACAAATCCTGTTAATTGAAGCTTCAACAGGTGTATAGGAAAATGATGGAAGCGCTTTTAGTAATTTACTGTTATTAAAATGCACTTTTGCCTGTGCCGTTCTTGCAGTTTCCTTAGTAAGCAGGGGCGACTTTCGGGTGAACCATGATTTCATGGCTTCCACCCGCCAG
Organism: Chitinophaga pinensis; assembly: GCA_943372605.1. Taxonomy (GTDB): domain Bacteria; phylum Bacteroidota; class Bacteroidia; order Chitinophagales; family Chitinophagaceae; genus Sediminibacterium; species Sediminibacterium pinensis_H. The sequence goes on from CALRZI010000007.1 coordinate 54,469, forward strand.
ACTATAGCTGCCATAAAAGGGGTTACTTTACGTGAAGGCAGCTTCTTACCAAATCGCTGTGCAATCAGGTTAAAAATGGAGCGGTAAGGAATATTGGCGCCACTTACAATAAAACGTTGGGCAGTTATATCGCTTTGCATTAAATCTGTCATCACCGTTACTACATCTTCCACATCCACAAACCCGCTTACGCCTTCTGTATACCATGGAAACTCATCGTAGGCCGATTTAAAGATGGCAGTTGAACCACTGCTCCAGTCTCCTGCACCAAGTATAATAACCGGGTTTACTATTACCGCATTCAATCCTTCCCCAATGCCTCTCCACACTTCCATTTCGGCCATGTATTTGCTTTTGCCATATTCACTGTTGCTGGTTTCGGGAGTCCAGTTCATTGTTTCATCTATGGCCACATCTTCACGAATCCTACCTAATGCTGCCACAGAGCTCATGAAAACCATTTTCTGCACATTCGCATTCAAAGCTGCATTTACCACATTGGCAGTACCTTCTACATTAACATGATGTATTCGTTTTTTCTGATCGGGGTTGAAAGAAACAACAGCCGCACAATGATATACCTGCTGTACACCCTGCATGGCTTCTTCCAGTGCCAGTATATCGAGTATATCTGCTTTCACCCATTCTACTTGGGTTGATATATCTGATGAAGGAATAGAGGAGCGATAAGTAGCACGTACTTTTTGTCCGCTCAAAACCAGTCGCCTTAGCAAGTGTGAACCCACCAAACCTGTAGCGCCGGTAACAAGAATCATGAAAGTAGTTTGAACGAAGATAAATGAATGTGTCTGGATATAGCTTTTGCCGCTAAGAACATTTATTGCAAACACCACTTACAACAAGATCATTCTGCACAGCTTTAAAACCTGCCGGTAAAACTACCTGTGGAACAACTACATGATCAAGACAATAAGTAGTACCACATTCATCACACATAAAATGTACATGATCGTCGTGATGGTGTCCTGCAGAACATTCATCCTTGCAAAGCGCATATCGAACAGAATTATCGGTAGTGGGTATGGTATGAATGATGCCCTTCTCTACAAATGTTTGCAGCGTTCTGTAAATGGTTACCCGATCAAATTCTGTACCACTTCTGTGTTCAATATCTGCATGCGCCAATGCACCATTTGCATCAAGAAAATGCGACAGGATTTTTTTTCTGCTCTCAGTTATACTAAGATGATTTTTCTTCAGCAAGTCTACTATACGATCATTCATAACATTTCTCCTTACTAAGGGTTGTTTGTAAAAATACCATTCACAAAATGGCCTGACCCTTTTTCTTTTAACAGTATTCCTATGTCTTTTTTCAGTTTTTCCAGTTCTTCGGCTTTTAATCCATCATAGATCTGTCCACGCACTTTTCCATTCTTATCAATAAGTGCAAAAAACTGTGTATGAATAAACTGATCTTCTATTTTTTCGAAATTATTTTTTGGATCATCAAGCAGATAAGAGTTTCTGGCCATTTTGTAAAGACTGTCTTTTCTCCCTGTTACCAAGATCCATTTCTTCGTATCAATTTTCATCGAATCTGCATACACTTTCAACCTCGCCACTGAATCTATTTCAGGGTCGCTTGTATGAGCAAGAATCATAAAGTCCGGATTGTCTTTATAAGCCTCATAAATACCTTTCATGCCAACATGCATTTTTGGACAGATTCCTTTGCAGGTAGTAAAAAAATATTCCACCACAGTTACTTTACCCAACAGTTCTTTTTCTGTAACAGGTACTCCATCCTGGTTGGTAAACATAAACGGTTTAACATAACTCAGTTGAGGAAGTTTTACTTTCCAGTTATCTGTTCCGCGGAAGAGGAAATAATAAAAAGCTGCTACCAGAACAGCAAAAAACAACAGGTATCCGATTAATTTTCTACTCATATTTCATCTAAAACACAAAGTTACGCCCCAATTGGTTCAGAATAGGGAAGTAAAAAACCTTTAAATATATTTTGCAACAATGTTGCAATGTTGTATGTTTGCAGTCGCATGAACTTCAAAATCAATTGGGACGCTTTTGGTATTGCCACTTCACTGGCTTGCGCCATTCATTGTGCGGTATTGCCTCTATTTTTGAGCAGTCTTCCTTTGTTTGGTTATAATATCATTGAAAATAACTGGTTTGAGTACGCCATGATTGCGCTTGCATTTGCAGTTGGCACTTACTCATTATACCATGGCAGAAAAAAACACCACCATAGCTGGATACCAATGAGCTTTTTTACCATTGGCATCATTTTACTACTCAGCAAAGTCATCTGGCATCACTGGGAACTCTGGTTACTGATTCCTGCTGTGTTGTTTATTATTACGGCACATTATATTAATTATCGTATGTGCAGATCCCATAACCATGCACACAGCGATGATTGCAATCATTAAACCTTACAGTCCGATTCTAATCGGTTTTCTTTTGTAACTCGCAATCATTACACACGATTACAATGTTTTCTGCGAAACGCGGACTCACACTGGATTTCTGTCCATTCACTTCTATTTCAATCAACTCATCGTAAGGCTGTCTTGATAATATTCTGATGGGTTGGTTCATACGCAATCCAACCTTATCTACATATTGTAAAAAAGTAGCCGAATTATCTTTTACACCCACCATTTTACAATGATGCCCTACCTCTTCTTCATTCAGTGTTTTTTTTGCCGGTATTTTCATTTCACCTGTTGCAGTAGGAATTACATCGCCATGCGGATCGAAGGATGGATAATTTAAAAACTGATCGAGCCGGTCTATAAGTTTTGAACTTTGAATATGCTCCAGTTGTTCAGCTACTTCATGCACTTCGTCCCAGGTAAAGCCAAGATGTTCATATAAAAATGTTTCCCATAACCTGTGTTTGCGTACCACTTCAATGGCCCTCTTTTTCCCTTCGGTGGTTAGAGACGATTTGCCATATTTCTCATAATGAATCAGTTGTTTTTCCCTCAATTTCTTCAGCATATCGTTAGCAGTAGCTGGTTTTACACCCAGTTGGGCTGCCAGTTCATTGGTTCCTGCTTCGCCTTTTTCAGCCTGTTCCAGCGTAAGCTGTAAGAGAGCTTTGAGGTAATTCTCTTCCGTAGTAGATAACATGCGCCAAAGATAAAAGAAAAGACAAACTATTTTTGTTAGATTAGCCTAACATTTATAATTTTACCTATCGAACTATACTAAATTTAGCATGAAATCGATTCTGAGCATTGTATTTATAAGTATCACACAACTCTTGTGGGCACAGCAGGCAACAGTTGCAGGTAGGGTAAGTTCTTCACGAAAAGGCATTGAAACAGTTTCAGTGCGATTACTAAACAGTACCACTCAAACGGTTTCCGATAGTAATGGATTATACAGCCTTACTCCTCCGGCTCCCGGAAATTATACTTTGGTTGCTGAGCGGGTTGGCTATGAACCTTTCAGGAAAAAAATTCAACTGAAAACTGATGAATCCTTAATTCTTGATATCGTTTTAAAATCTGTTGAAACAGCCATTCCCGATGTGGTGGTTACGGGAACACTTAAAGAAGTAAGAAAAACAGAGAGCCCTGTTCCTGTTGAGGTTTTTACGCCTGCGTTCTTTCGAAAAAATCCTACACCCAATATTTTTGACGCATTACAGCAGGTTAATGGAGTGAGGCCTCAGTTAAACTGTAATATCTGTAATACTGGCGATATTCATATCAACGGTCTCGAAGGTCCATACACCATGGTATTGATTGATGGTATGCCCATTGTGAGCAGTTTATCTACCGTTTATGGCTTATCAGGTATACCTAATGCTTTGGTTGAAAGAGTGGAAGTAGTAAAAGGCCCGGCTTCATCTTTATATGGAAGTGAGGCTGTTGGTGGACTTATTAATATCATTACCAAAAATGCACAACATGCTGCTAAATTGTATGCAGACTACATGCATACAAGCTGGAATGAAAAAAATGCCGATCTCGGTTTTGTATTATACCCTTCGAAAAAAGTTAGTGTGCTCACAGGTTTAAATGGTTATGTGTACGATCATCCGATAGATAATAACAAAGATGGTTTTACAGATGTAACCCTCCAGAAGCGGCTTTCTGTTTTCCAGAAATGGTCTGTGTCCCGAAAAGAAAACCGTGTATTCAGTTTTGCCGCCCGTTATTATAATGAGGATCGCTGGGGTGGTGAGATGCACTGGAATAAAAATTTCAGGGGTGGCGATAGCATTTATGGTGAAAGCATTTATACTACCCGATGGGAACTTACGGGTCAGTACCAGTTACCAACCAAAGAAAAACTATTGTATTCTGTTTCCTATAATTCACACCAACAGGATAGTCGCTATGGAACCACTTCATACATAGCGAACCAACAGATTCTTTTTCACCAGCTTACCTGGGATAAAAAAGTGGGCAAACATGATCTCTTGTCGGGCATTGCAGTCCGATATACTTTTTACGACGATAATACACCTGCTACTGCCAATGCTAACCCTTCGAATCCAAAAAATACACCTCAACAAACATGGTTACCTGGCGTATTTGTGCAGGATGAAATAAAATTCGGACGACAGCAGTTATTACTTGGTTTGCGTTATGACCGCCACTCTATTCATGGCAATATTATTACCCCAAGAATAGCCTATAAATGGAAAATAAATGAAGACCAGAATATTCGCTTGAATGCAGGAACAGGTTTCAGGGTAGTGAATTTGTTTACGGAAGATCATGCTGCACTTACAGGCGCCAGAAAAATAGTCATTAGAAATGAATTAAAACCTGAACGTTCCTACAATGTAAACCTGAATTACACTAAAAAAATGCTCACTAGAAACGGTACCATACTGGGTTTTGATTTTTCGGTATGGTACACCCATTTTAATAACCGCATTATTGGCGATTATGAAACCAATCCGAATGAGATTAATTACGACAATCTCAAAGGATATGCAGTTAGTAAAGGTATTACACTGAATACAGATTTTAGTTTACTGAATGGGTTAAAAGGGATGGCTGGTATTACTTTACAGGATGTATCACTTGTAGAAAATGGCATTAAAACACAGCAGATACTTACAGAAAAGATTACAGGTACATGGTCTGTTTCCTATAAAATAAAACCCTGGAATCTGAGCATTGATTATACCGGTAACTTTTATGGACCAATGCGTTTACCACTCTTAGGACCACTTGATCCACGTAAGCCTAACTCTCCGGTATGGAGTATTCAAAATATTCAATTTGTCTTTTCTGGTTTCAAACAAACAGAAATTTATGCGGGCGTAAAAAACCTGTTGAACTGGACACCCGATATAGGCAACCCTTTTTTAATTGCCCGTACACATGATCCTTTTGATAAGAAGGTTAAGTATAATGCGAATGGACAAATTGCGGCAACATCCGAAAACCCTTATGCGTTGAGTTTTGATCCAACCTATGTGTATGGCCCTAATCAGGGCAGAAGATTTTTTATTGGCCTGAGAATTTCTGTGAAATAAAATAACGGAAATTATAAAAGCTATAGAAGTTTGACTATGCCAGTGTGGTCGTTATACACTGTCCCTGTACTTTAAAATATACCATTGCTTTTGTGATATAATATACCGAAATTTATTTCTGTAAAGCAATGCTTGATAGTTGCTATTTATACTGGAAGAAAGGTTATGTAAACCGTCGTTTTCATAATCCATCATTCCGTTTAAATGAAACTTTCGAAAAGTAAGTACAAAAATCTCCTTAAGAATATTGGTCTTGCCATTGAGACAACAAGACAGAATACTTATAAAGCTGTAAATAGCGCACTGGTGCAGGTAAATTGGGAAATTGGCAGACACATTGTTGAATTTGAACAACAAGGACAGGAAAGGGCAGAGTACGGAAGTGACCTGTTATCAAGGCTTTCAAAGGATTTAAGTTTGATACATGGCAAAGGATTTGGCAGACGAAATGTATTAGATATGCGACGATTTTATCTTGCATATCCAATATGGCAGACAGTGTCTGCCATATTGAGTTGGAGCCATTTTATTGTGTTATTAGGTATTTCAGATAATAAAGCAAGAAAGTTTTATGAAAAGCAAGCTATTATTGAAAACTGGTCCAAGCGAGAATTGGAAAGACAAATAGATGCTTCTTTATATGAGCGATTGGCTTTAAGCAGAGATAAAAAAGGGGTATTACAATTATCAAGGAGGGGGCATACCACAAAAAATCCAACGGAGATAATAAAAGATCCCTATGTGCTAGACTTTTTAAAAATTTCACAAAGCCTGCGGATAACAGAAAAGCAACTCGAACAAAAAATTATTGATAACCTTCAACTCTTTCTGTTAGAATTAGGCAAAGGTTTTGCATTTGTTGGTCGGCAATATAAAATTTCATTTCGTAATAAACATTTTTATATAGACCTCGTATTCTACCATCGGATATTGAAGTGTTTTGTTTTAATTGACTTAAAAACAAAAGCAGTTAAACATACAGATATAGGTCAAATGAACTTATACCTCAACTATTTCAAAACCGAAGAAAGTGTTGAGGATGACAATGAACCTATTGGTATTATTCTTTCTGCCGATAAGGATGAAGTACTGATAGAGTATGCTACCGGAGGTATCTCCAATAAAATATTCGTTTCTCAATACAAACTGTACCTGCCTGACAAAAAACAATTAGAGAAGCGGGTAAAATCAATTCTGGATAAGGACCAGATATGATGATCTGTTGAGTAAGATTGATCTGACAATTGAATTTTAAATACTGATCCTCTGCCCTTGTTGGTAGGCGACCAACAAAGGCAGAAAAAACCATTTCCCATTTCACCTTTCACGTCTCACGCCCCTACTGTATCGAATAACTCACCCCCCCATCTTTCTCATCTTTCAACTGCACACCTAATACTGCCAGTTCGTTTCTGATTTTATCGCTGGTAACAAAATCTTTGCGTTGTTTGGCTTCTTTACGGATATCAATGAGTAATTGTAATACTCCATCGAGTTTGCCATCATCTGCTGTTCGATCGCCGGTGAGACCAAATATATTTTCGATATACAATTTCAATTGTTGTTGTAACAATTGTAAAGTGGTACCACTGATCGCATCAGTTTTAATATGTTTGTCTTTGATGGAATTGATAACCGAACTCAATTCAAACATATTAGCCAGCACTTTCGCGGTATTGAGATCATCATTCATGAATTCATCAAACTCGCGGATCAATTGTTGTACTTTTTCATCCTGGGCTTTATCAGTAGCTGCAATATCTGTTTTGATTTCGTATTTGCTTAACCACTCATGAGCTTCCCATAAACGGCGCAATGCTTTTTCGGATGCCTGTAGGGCTTCATTACTAAAATCGAGCGTTCCCCTGTAATGACTTTGCAGAATAAAGAAACGTACCGTCATTGGATGATATGCCTGCTCCAGTATGGGATGTGTACCTTCAAACAACTCACTTAGCTTGATTACATTGTTATAACTCTTACCCATCTTCTTGCCGTTGATGGTAATCATGTTATTGTGTAACCAGTAACGTGCCGGTGTTTTATGATTGCATACCGTACTCTGTGCAATCTCACATTCATGGTGTGGAAACTGAAGATCCATACCGCCACCATGAATATCAAATTCATCGCCGAGGTATTTGGTACTCATGGCAGAACATTCAATGTGCCAACCCGGAAACCCTTCTCCCCATGGGCTTTGCCAGCGCATGATATGTTCGGGAGGGGCATTTTTCCATAATGCGAAATCACTTTTATTGCGTTTCTCTTCCTGGTTATCGAGTTCACGCGTAGTATCTATCTGATCATCCAATACTCGGCCGCTAAGCATACCGTAAGGCATCCCTTTTTTGGAAAAGTCGGTATTGTATTTCTCTACATCAAAATAAACAGACCCGTTGGCTTCATACGCATACCCATCTTCAATGATTTTTTTAATCATTTCAATCTGTTCTACAATATGACCTGTTGCCGTTGGTTCAATACTGGGTGGCAGATTATTGAACTTTGCCATAGCCCAATGATAGAGATTGGTGTATTTCTGCACCAGCTCCATGGGTTCTAGTTTTTCCAATACTGCTTTGGTACTGATTTTATCTTCCGCTTCTCTTCCTTCTTCTTCAAAATGACCGGCATCTGTAATATTTCTTACATAACGCACTTTATATCCAAGGTGCATGAGGTAACGATATACCACATCAAATGTAATAAAGGGTCGGGCATGACCCAGGTGACTTTCACCACTTACGGTAGGTCCGCATACATACATACCCACATAAGGTGGATTGATGGGCTCAAAAACTTCTTTTTTCCGGGTAAGTGAGTTATAAACTTTAAGTGACATGCTGGTAAATTAGAGGAAATAAAACGGATAACTAAAGACACAGATCCTTTATAGATCTCTTTTCAGATCAACAACAGCAACGATAGATATGGGTATATTTCAGCGTCATGATACTGCGAAGATATTTATTTTTTCAATTGCAGATCAGAAACCAGCATGATATGGTCACTCAGCCCCTCATCTACCATATCGAACATTTTTACATGGAATGCGGGATCGGTCAGTATATAATCGATTCTTAAAGTGGGAGCCAGTGCTATAAAACTGCGGCCAATACCAAAGCCCTTTTTCAGGAATGCATCCTGCCAGTTCTGTTTAATATGGAAGTACGTGTATGAATTGGGTACATCATTAAAATCGCCACATATCAGAGAAGGATAGGGACTTTTGTTGAGTTCGTCTCTTACTATTCCTGCCTGAACACCCCTGCGTTTAAAAGCCAAACGCATTTTTCTGACAATATTTTTGGATGCACGTAACCCCTCATCATCCTGATCCCTGATTTTTTCGAGGTCGGAATAATCGGCTTCTTTGAACTTGAATGATTGAAGATGTGTATTAAATACCCTGATGGTATCATCACCTTTCACCAGATCGGCATAAATTAAACTTTCCGCAACCGGATACTTAACCTTCCCGGTGTTGGCAATGGGGTATTTAGAAAAAATAATACAGCCCGATTGGTATTCACCACTACCTCTTATATAATCTTTTGAGAAGTGATGATAGGGATAGTTTTTTTTAAAAAGAGATAAATTATCCGATTCAGGATTATTGCCTTCTTTATGATTAAACTCCTGTAAGCAAACTACATCGGGCTCAAATTTCAGAATCGACGCCACAAGTTCAGTTCTGGCCATTTTCCGGGCTTCCTTATTCTTCGTAAACCCGTTAAAACTCTGGATGTTCCAACTCACTACACGAAACAACCCTTCTGGTTTTCTTTCATTCACTGCCGGACCTGGGCGCCATGCAAACACTACATTTACCTGCTGTAATCCAATAAGTAAAGTTGCAATAGAAACCAATGCCAATTTCGGTTTAACAATGAGCCAAAAGATGATGAAAAAAATAAGTCCGATAATCAGGTATGGCACAATAAGTCCTGTAAAACCAATCATCCACCATTTGGCCGTATTTAAAAAAGGACTTAAACAGGCAAGTAAAAACAATACAACGATCGTTAGATTTAATATAACGACCAGGGTTTTAGTTGTTCGCCGGAAAAAGCTCCTTGCCATGTGTTAAAAATACTGATTAAGATAGAATCGAATTAAAAAATAAGCCACAGATTCACAGATTATAGTACATTAATCCGTGAATCTGTGGCTTACTATTAGATCACCAGTATAAAAATCAAATATCTTCTTTACTGGCTCTTTTCAAAAAGGCTTTTTCTTCATCCGTTAAAAACTGGTAACCTTCCTGGTTAATCTTATCAAGTATTGCATCTAATTTCTGTTGTGTAAGATTTGCTTTCTTTTCAAAAGGTTTTGTACCGGTTTTATAAAAATGTTTATCGGAAGATGATTGCTGTTTGTGTTTTTTTTCAGGATTGAAAAGATCATCCAACCAATGTGCCAAATTATTCATCCATGCCCCCCAATCTGACCCTTTACGCAACTGACGTATATACAAATACCCAAACAGTCCTGCCAACAGATGGCCGGCTCCAATACCGGCATTGCTACTGGCCAGTGTTGCAAAATCGATGGCAACAAATATCAGCGTAATTACCCACAGTGGTATACCTCCGTTAATTAAAGGAAATACCCGATAATCGGGTGCCAATGTAGTTGTAGCTACAGCAATAGCCATAACAGCAGAGCCTGCACCCAGCAGGGGCGCAACTGTTTGCACATTATTGGCCAGTACCGGTACCAGATTATTCATCAGCAAAAAAGAGATGCTACCAACAAGACCACCATAAATATAGATAGGAATGAGTTTATTGTTTCCGGCCAGGTCCTGCAAAATAAAACCAAAACACCAGAGCCATAACATACTGCTGATCAGTTGCCACACGCTGTGATGTGTAATCATGGCAGAAATCAATGTCCAGGGACGTGTTAAAAATATATCCGTTTGTGCCGGCAGGCTTAACCAGTTTAACACCTGCTTATAAAAAAATTCGTCAGGAATTTCTGATAAGTAATACACCACCTTGATAAAGGTGACAATCACAAACATCAACATGTTTATGGCGAACAGGAATACCAGTGAATTATTATCCTGCCCCAATAAAATTTTTCTGCTATTGCTTTTATAAGATTGTATGGCCATATCGCACAGTAACTTTATTAATACAAGGTTTTTCTATTGGTTTTGTTCCAGGTTATTACAATCAGCAGACCTACCAATCCTCCGCCAATATGCGCCCATCGGGCCACATTATCACCCGCTGAATTTTGTATTGCATAAAATATTTCATACCCGAAATAAATAATACCCAACCATTTTGCTTTAACAGGTACGAGGAAATAAATATAAATGTAGGTGTTGGGAAACAGGTACACAAAAGCGGCTAGGATACCGAATACGGCACCACTTGCACCCACTGTTGCTGTATTCAGGCGACTATCGTGGTAGGATGTAATATTGGTAAGAATCTGTTCTGTTATTTCTCTGTTAGCAGGAGCCGAACGCAGGTAATTAATTAATTCAGGTTGATACCAGGCCAGTTCATACTTACGGCCGAAACTCAGTACTGCGTCTGTAAAAGCCTCGGGATCGTTCTGTTGCTGTGCCACCAATACATAATCCCTGATCATTGGCGATAATTCGTAAGAAAGAAAAAGTAGGTGCATCAATGCAGCGCCGAGTCCGCATATAAGGTAAAATATAAGAAAGCGTTTGGCTCCCCATACGTTTTCGAGTACGGAACCAAACATCCACAAGGCAAACATATTTCCGAGGATATGAAAATAGTCGCTTGTACTATGCATAAACATGTGTGTAATGAGCTGCCAGGGTTTGAACAATTCACTCTGCCATGCATGTAATGCAAAATGGTCTTCGAAGGCAAAAAGAGGGGCCGCGCCTTTTGACAAAGTAATCTGCGCCAGGAAAAAAATACCATTAATGATCAGCAGATTCTTGATGATGATTGGTAATATTTCAAATCTCCCTGGTCTGAATTCTGTCATATTGATTACGCCACTGCGTATTTAGTAGGTAAACGAATTTAATTTTTCAACTTCAACTGCACCACATTTTCTATATGCAAGGTATGCGGAAACATATCAACCGGTTGAATTTTTGTAACTGCATATTTTTCATCCAGCAATGCCAGATCCCTTGCCTGTGTAGCAGGGTTACAGCTTACATATACAACCGTAGGTGCCGCAATATCCAGTAATTTTCTTACCAGCTTTTCATGCATTCCTGCCCTTGGCGGATCGGTAATTACCACATCGGGACGACCATGCATTACAAAAAAAGCATCATCACAAATATCTATTACATCTCCTGCAAAGAAAGCGGTATGAGTAAGTTCATTGAGCAATGCGTTTTCCTTTGCATCTTCAATGGCATCTGCCACTACTTCCACTCCCACAACCTTAGCTGCCTGTTTACTTACAAAAATACCAATGCTACCGGTACCGCAATACAGGTCGTAAACAGTTTGTGTGCCATTTAGTTCAGCAAAATCTCTTGTTACCTGGTACAGTTTTTCGGCCTGCCTGGTATTGGTTTGAAAAAATGATTTTGGACTGATTTTGAATTGAAAAGCTTCCAGTTTTTCAATGATATATCCTTTGCCACTGTACACCTGAGGATTTAAATCGAATAAACTATCGTTACGTTTGGTATTAATGGTATATAGCAATGTGGTAATCTCGGGAAAAGTTTTGAGCATACCATTCAACATGGCTTCACGGTGTTCTTTGTCTTCATAACCTAATATCACATTTACCATTAACTCCCCTGTACTGGTATTTCTCACAAACATATTGCGTAACCAGCCCTGGTGCTGTTTGATATCGTAAAAAGGTAAGCCATTATCCAGTGTGTATGTTGCTGCAAATTTCCGGATATGGTTGGTTGGCTCGGCCTGTAAATGGCAGGTATCTATTTCCACCACCTTATCAAAAAATCCACGTGCATGAAAACCTGCCGCTCCCGGTAGTTCATCGGGATTAATACCGTCTGCTTTCATCTGCCTGAATACATCGGTAGGAATATATTTACGGGTGGCAAACGTGTATTCCATTTTATTGCGGTAATAGCTCGTATCACCTGCACCCACGATAGGCATTATCTCCGGTAAATGAATACGACCTATACGGGTAAGATTATCTGTTACCTGTTTTTGTTTGTATTTCAACTGTTGCTCATAAGGAAGCATCTGCCACTGACAACCGCCACAAACCCCAAAATGCGTGCAAAAAGGTTGCACCCGATCGGGTGAAAAAATATTAATCTGAATGGCATGCCCCTCGGCCCAGTCTGCTTTGTTTTTAGTAAGCTGAACATTAACCACATCACCCGGCACGGCACCTTCAATAAAAATAACCTTACCGTCGACCCTTGCCAGTGATCGGCCTTCAGCAGCATAGTCTTCTACCCTGATATTTTCTAAAACGATTCTTTTCTTTTGTTTTCTCACCGGGCAAAGGTAACTATGATAGGGCTGAAATGATGTATTTGACAGATGATTAACGAACCCATTTAAGTATTTGCCTAAATTTAGGCCCAATATGAAGGATATGAAACATTGTTTAATATGGATGACCTGTCTGGCATTATCGTTGACCGGCTTTTCACAAACCAAAACCACTAATCAGAAAGCAAAAGCTCAGGCACCGGCAAAAACTACTACTAAAACAAGTTCAACAGGAAGAAATATAGCCATTACACTTACCCCTCTGAAAAACTGCAAAGTGTACCTGGGCAGTTATATGGGTACCGGCAGAACATTGGTCGACTCTGCCATGTTGAACGACAAGAGCCAGGGCGTATTCAAGGGGGATAAAAAACTTACGGGTGGTATCTACTTTGTGGTATCGCCACAAATGACCATCCAGTTTGAAGTGTTGATGGATAATATTCAGCAGTTTAGTATTGTGGGTGATACTTCTTTAAAAGACCAGGCTGTTATCCGCGGATCGGTTGATAATGATCTTTTTAAAAACTATACCGGATTCTCAGTTGAAAAAGGCCAGTTGCTGCAACAACTTACCAATGCATACAAAACAGCCACCAACAAAGCCGATTCCACCCGATTAGCTGCTGCAATCAGCAAAGCCGATAAAGAATTACAGGATTACAGGGCGAATATTATGCAGCAACACCCCAATTCATTACTGGCTATGTTGTTCAATACCATGAAAAGGCCTGAAGTGCCTGCGGTTCCTGTGGTAAATGGCAAAGCCGATTCAGCTTATCCATACCGTTATGTAAAGGATCATTATTGGGATGATGTATTGTTTAGCGATGACCGCTTGCTCCGTACACCTTTTTTTGAACCCAAACTCGATGACTATTTCAGATATTATGTTTCACCGGAACCGGATTCAATTATTGAGGAAGTAAAATATATTTTACTCTCTGCACGTACCGGGAAAGAAATTTATCCTTACCTGCTTACCAAGTTCACCAACAAATACATGAACCCCGAATTTATGGGGCAGGATAAGGTTTTTGTTTACCTCTTTGAAAATTTTTATGCCAAAGGAGATACTACCATTCTTAATGCTACTTCCCGCAAAACAGTAATAGAAAGAGCTTATAGTTTAATGGCCAACCAGCTTGGCAAACCCGCACCTGTTCTGAATTTAACAGATACTACCGGAAAACCATCTCCACTCCACAATATCAATGCAGCATTTACAGTTGTTGCCTTCTGGGACCCCAACTGTGGTCATTGTAAAGATGAAATGCCCCGCCTTGACTCTTTTTATCGTTATAAATGGAAAAGTATGAATGTAGCGATATATGGGGTGAACATTTATGAGAATGAAGTGCCTGCATGGAAAAAGTTTATCGCTGAGCATAAATTATCCGGCTGGACACATACCTATCAAACCAAAGCAGCAAGAGATGCTGAAGAAAAAGCAGGGCAGCCAAATTACAGGCAGCTCTACGATATTTTTAAAACACCCACCTTGTATTTATTAGATAAAGACAAGCGCATTATCGCCAAACAGCTCAGTCTTGAACAGTTTGATGATTTGATTGAAGCCAAGTCGAAGAGAGCTAACTAATGTTGTGATATATCGAATCGTGAAACGTGAGAGGAAGGGAGAGAAGTGAAACGTGAGAAGTGAAAGGTGAAATGAATTTCCCCTCCTTTCACCTTTCACTTCTCACGTTTCAAGCCATTAAACGATTTCTTTTACTACGTTCCAGATTACTTTGGGTTTACCTAGTGTATAATAGTGGAGAACAGGTACGCCAAATGCTTTCAGTTCGCGGCTTTGCTGTGTGAGCCATTCGGTTCCCACCTGTTCGCATTCTGCATCTGTTTTGCACTTCATGATAGCATTGGATAGATCAGTTGGAATATCCACATGAAAAATTCGCGGCAATACAGATAACTGTTTTTTATTGGTAATAGGTTTCAATCCCGGAATAATCGGCACATTGATACCCATGTCTTTACAACTTTTTACAAAATCGAAAAACTTCTGGTTATCAAAAAACATCTGTGTCATGATGTATTCTGCTCCTGCGTCTACTTTTGCTTTGAGTTTGGCAAGGTCTATTTCAAGATTGGGTGCTTCAAAATGTTTTTCAGGATAACCCGCCACTCCAATACAGAATTTGGTTTTACCACCATTCTTAATGTCTTCATCAATGTATAATCCATTGTTCATATTATTCACTTGGCGAATCAGGTCAAGTGCATAATTATTACCATTGGGTTCTGGTTCAAAGGCAGATTCATTTTTGGCTGCATCACCGCGTAATGCCAGTACGTTATCAATACCGAGGAAGTCGAGATCAATCAGCGCATCTTCTGTTTCACGTTTAGTAAACCCTCCACAAATAATATGTGGCACAGCATCTACCTGATAATGGTTCATGATGGCCGCACAAATACCAACGGTACCCGGACGTTTCCTTACCTCTACTTTTTCAAAAGTACCATCGGGTTTTTTCTTGAACATGGTTTCACTTCTGTGATAGGTAACATTGATCCAGGATGGCTTAAACTCCATCAAGGGGTCAAGATGATCATATAATGAAACAATGGTCTTTCCTTTTAATGGAGGTAATACTTCAAAAGAAATCAGCGTGTCTTTTGCCTGTTGAATATGTTCTATAATCTTCATGCCTGCTTGCTTGCGGGTTCTAAATGGCTGCAATATACAGCCTTCAACGCTTTATAAAAACATCTGTTAATCCGGCCTGCAGGTGTATTTCTGCAAATGAGAAGCCCTATTTTTGTTAAAACAAAGATTTTGAGTCTAACCATACATACCCAGCAACTGGTTAAAAGTTACAAAGGAAGAACCGTTGTAAAACAGGTAAGTATTAATGTAAATCAGGGTGAAATTGTTGGCTTGCTTGGGCCAAACGGTGCCGGTAAAACCACTACATTCTATATGGTGGTTGGGCTTATTAAGCCCGATGAGGGAACCGTGTTTCTGAACGATACAGACATTACCAAACTGCCCATGTATAAAAGAGCGCAGATGGGTATTGGCTATCTTCCACAGGAAGCGAGCGTATTCAGAACGCTGAGTGTGGAAGACAATATACTTGCGATACTGGAAATGACTTCACTCACCAAAAAAGAAAGAATATATAAGCTGAACCAGTTACTGGATGAATTTAATCTGCACCATGTTCGTAAAAACAATGGCGACAGTTTAAGTGGTGGAGAAAGAAGAAGAACAGAAATTGCCCGCGCCCTCGCTGTTGATCCTAAATTTATTTTACTGGATGAACCATTTGCCGGTGTTGACCCTATTGCAGTTGAAGACATACAAGGTGTGGTGGCCCGGTTAAAATATAAAAACATCGGTATCCTCATTACCGACCATAATGTAAACGAAACCCTCTCTATCTGCGACCGCGCTTACCTGCTTATTGAAGGAAAAATCTTCAAACATGGTACTGCAGAAGAACTGGCAGATGATGAACAGGTAAGACGTTTATACCTCGGCACCAATTTTGAACTGAGAAGAAAAGATTGGATCATTGAAATGGGTAAAACACAAACGGCTCCTTCATCGGTACATGAATAACTCATGAGTTACCTATTCGGGAATAATCTTAACTCCAGATTCGCAGATTAGTATTTATCAGCCCGATTCCTTATTTTGCTGGTATCAACCATGAAATTGCTCAGTCCTGCTATATCACGTTTGGCCCGGTTCAGGCATTGGCGCATTGAACAATGGATTACTGACCCCATCGCCACACAAAGAGAAGTGTTGCAAGACCTTGTAACACATGGACAGTACTCAGAGTTTGGCCGCAAGTATGGGTTTACCTCTCTTTTTAATATCCGCAAATTCAAAGCATCAGTTCCTATTCATGAATACGATGATCTGAAACCTTATATCGAAAGATTAATGCAGGGCGAGCAGCATCTTTTATGGAACACTCCTGTGAATTGGTTTGCCAAAAGCAGTGGCACCACCAGCGATAAAAGCAAATTTATTCCCATTACACAGGAGAGCCTGGAAGACTGTCATTACCAGGGTGCCAAAGATGTACTGACACTGTATTATAATTACCATAACGAAAGTCATTTGCTAACCGGCAAGGGATTAGTTATTGGTGGCAGTCACCAGATCAGTAAAGTGAATGAAGAAGTAAATTATGGCGACCTGAGTGCCGTGCTTTTACAAAATACCCCTATCTGGGCCAACTGGATCAGAACACCTGAACTGTCAATAGCCTTAATGGATGAATGGGAAGAGAAAATTGAAAGACTGGCCCAGTCTACCATTCCTGAAACGGTAACCTCTATTTCAGGAGTACCTACCTGGACTTTGGTTTTAATTAAACGTATACTGGAGATTACGGGTAAACAAACACTGAAAGAAGTGTGGCCCGATCTTGAATTGTACATACATGGTGGCGTTTCTTTTACACCTTATCGCGAACAGTTCAAAAAATTAATTGGAGAGGACTGTACTTATCTTGAAATGTACAATGCCAGCGAAGGTTTTTTTGCCGCGCAGGATGATCCTAATGAAGAAGGTATGTTGCTCTTTTTAAATCATGGTATTTTTTATGAGTTTATGCCTGTGGAAGAATATGGAAAACAAATACCACATACCATCGGGTTAGATAAAGTAAAGACAGGTAAAAATTATGCGCTCGTCATCAGCACCAATGGAGGCTTATGGCGTTATCTGGTGGGAGATACTATACAGTTTACTTCACTTAATCCTTTCAGGATAAAAGTAAGTGGCAGGTTAAAACAATACATCAATGCATTCGGAGAAGAACTAATTGCAGATAATTCAGACAAAGCGATTACCATAGCTGCGGAAAAAACTGGATTGGCAGTAAAAGATTATACGGCCGCCCCGGTTTATTTCGGCGATCATAGCAAAGGGGCGCATGAGTGGCTGATTGAGTTTGAACAGAGTCCTGCATCAACAGATGCTTTTGCCTTTGAGCTGGATTGCGCCTTAAAATCGTTGAACAGCGATTATGAGGCCAAGCGTTACAAAGACATTGCACTAACTCTTCCACAAGTTCATGCGGTACCACCCGGGTTATTTAATAACTGGTTAAAGAGTAAGGGCAAATTGGGCGGGCAACATAAAGTACCCCGATTAAGTAACGACAGGAAATATATTGATGAGATCAAACTGATGATCATATAATATTAACCAACTTACCCGGCATTCACTTCTGTACCTGTTATTTTAAGAACCACATGCAATGTTCCTTATATAAATTCGTTTTATTTGCAACTGTATTCTATCAACTACATTAATTATGAAACTACTTGAAGGAAAAGTATCTATCGTAACTGGTGCCGCCAGGGGTATTGGTGCCGCCATTGCATTAAAACTGGCCGAACATGGCAGCAATATTGCATTTACTTATGTGAGCCACAGCAGTGCAGAAAAAGCAGCGGCCCTCGAAACACAGTTAAAAGCATTGGGTGTAAATGCCAAAGCCTGGAAAAGTAATGCAGGCGATTTTGCAGAAAGTGAAAGTTTTGTAAACGATGTACTAAAGGAGTTTGGCGCCATTGATGTGTGTGTAAACAATGCTGGCATCTCCAAAGACAATCTCTTGCTACGCATGACCCCCGAACAGTGGGATGATGTGATGGATATTAACCTGAAAAGTGTATTCAACATGACCAAACAGGTAATCCGACCCATGATGAAAGCCAAGTCGGGTAGTATCATTAATATGAGTTCCATCATAGGTATCAGAGGTAATGCAGGTCAGAGTAGTTATGCAGCCAGTAAAGCGGGTATCATTGGTTTTACCAAATCAGTAGCCCATGAATTGGGTAGCCGCAATATCAGATGTAATGCCATTGCACCAGGTTTTGTTGAAACCGATATGACACATTATCTGCAGGACGGTGATGGAGCTACAGAATTTTTGAAAAAAATTCCTTTGGGCCGTTTTGGCAAGGCCGAGGAAATAGCTAACACAACCCTTTTCCTGGCCAGCGATATGAGTTCTTATATAACCGGTCAGGTATTAAGTGCCTGTGGTGGTTTGAATATATAGGCCATCCAGACGGTCGTTATAATAGCTGTATAACGACCGTCTTCCCCTATCCTGCACAGAATTTCGCCGATTATTCAGGCATGTAAACCATAATTGCCTAATTTTCAGTTGTTTATAAAACTAACGGGCAACTTATTTTTTTGTTAAACAAATGTTTACGTTTGCATGTTGTTTTGCAGGCGGTTACATTTGCAACTCATTATGGGTAAACGTATTATCAATATTTTTCTGATCCTAGTGATGGCCATACAGATCCTCCCCATTCAACAAATGGGTAAACTTCTGTACACCAACCAGTTTACAGAAGAAATACCCCATAACCTCGATCATTCAGGAGAACCTCAACAATCAGAATCAAAAAGTGATTTCATTTCTACTCCAGAGCTCTCTATCTCACACCTGAAAGACTGTATCGGTTTGATCCGTCCGATTACTGCCGATGTGATTCCTCAGAATCATACTACGGAAATTCATGTACCTCCACCCAATTGCTGATTTTTTTATCTACTAGTCAGCCTTTCTATCTTTACTATTATAAACTAATGCATGAATAAATATTTAAAGCATGCAGGTGCCGATGTATCTGCGTCTATTGTTGTCCTACTGGTAGCATTGCCACTTTGTCTGGGTATTGCGCTTGGCTCAGGAGCCCCGCTTTTTTCTGGTATTATTGCCGGTGTAGTGGGTGGAATTGTGATTGGTGCTTTGAGTGGATCTCAACTAAGCGTAAGCGGCCCTGCTGCAGGTCTTACTGTAATTGTTGCCACTGCCATTACCAAATTACAGGTATATGAGGCTTTTTTACTTGCGGTAGTAATTGCCGGTCTGTTTCAGTTGATTTTCGGTTTTATCAAAGCTGGTGTTATTGGTGACTATGTTCCCAATTCAGTTATTAAAGGGATGCTGGCCGCAATTGGCTTGATACTGATTATGAAACAGTTTCCCCACCTCGTAGGATATGATGCCGATTTTGAAGGTGATGAATCTTTCATTCAGCCAGATCATGAGAATACTTTCACGGCCATGTTTAGTGCGGTAAAATATATTACACCTACCGCATTAATTATTGGTTCAGTTTCTCTGGTTTTGTTGATGGTATGGGAAAGTAAATTCATCAAGTCAAAAAAATCACTGAAACTTGTTCCCGGCGCTCTGGTAGTTGTATTAGTTGGCACCATACTGAATGAATATTTCAAAGTTTCACAACCAGCATATGCATTAGATGCAAAACACCTTGTAGCATTACCGGTAGCAACAGATGTGAGTTCCTTTGTTTCTTTTCTAACTTTTCCAGATATCGCTTTCCTAAAGAACCCGGATGTATGGGTATCAGGAATTACCATTGCAATTGTTGCGAGTCTTGAAACATTATTGGGTATTGAAGCTGCCGATAAATTAGACCCATTAAAACGTGTAACACCAACCAACAGAGAACTAAAAGCTCAGGGTGTGGGCAATATGGTTTCTGGTCTTATTGGTGGATTACCACTTACTTCAGTAGTTGTAAGAACTTCTGCAAATATTTCTTCCGGTGCCAAATCGAAAATGTCGACCATCTACCATGGCGCCATGCTGATGCTTTGTGTTATGTTTATTCCAACGATCCTGAATAAAATTCCATTGTCTTCACTTGCTGCCGTTTTAATTTTTACAGGATATAAACTGGCAAAAGTTACTTTGTTTAAAGATTTTTATCGCAAAGGTTGGGACCAGTTTGTACCTTTTGTAGTAACCATTGGTGCCATTCTGTTAACCGATCTGCTCGTAGGAATCGTTGTGGGTATTGGTGTTGGTCTTTTCTTCCTGATCAGAAGCAATTTCAGATCGGCAGTAATGGTAGTAAACGATGATAATAATTACCTGATTCGTTTCAGAAAAGATGTTTCTTTTCTCAATAAACCAATTGTGAAAAAGAAACTGGAAGATGTTCCGGCAAATGCATACGTAATTATTGATGCAACAAGGGCTGATTTTATAGATAAAGACGTGATCGAAGAGGTTAATAATTTCCTTTGTCACGCCCACCTCAAAAAAATAAGGGTAGATATCAAAACGAGTCAGAGCAAATCAATGCACAACTTATTTGTCATTCCAAAAACTTCAGAAAAATGAAAATTTACGAGAAACTATTATTAGAGAATAAAGCATGGGCAGGTGAAAAAGTACAGTTCGATCCTGAATATTTTTCAAGACTGGCAGATATACAGAAACCAGATTTTTTGTGGATTGGCTGTAGCGATAGCCGTGTACCGGCCAACGAAATCACCAATACACAACCGGGTGAAATTTTTGTACACCGCAATATTGCCAATCTGGTGGTACATACAGATGTAAACCTGTTAAGCGTATTAGACTACGCCGTTACGCACCTGAAAGTAAAACACGTAATTGTTTGCGGCCATTATGGTTGCGGAGGTGTTAAAGCATCTATGTCGAACACCGATTACAACCAGGTATTAAATATGTGGTTACGCAATATTAAAGATGTGAACCGCATGCACCGTGATGAATTAAATGCCATTACCGACGAGCAGCGGAAATTTGATCGCCTTGTTGAGCTGAATGTACAGGAGCAGGTAATACACCTGGCAAAAACGTCTATTATACAGCGCGCCTGGAAAAACGATCAGCGACCACACTTACATGGTTGGGTATATGGTTTGAAAGATGGTTTAATTAAACCTGTTTTTGAAATGCCCGCCAATACTAATATTGACAGCCTTTACGAATACGATAACCTATAAGTTTATCAGTCTGTGGTGAGTATCTTGCTCATCACAGACTTTATACTATACAGTTCATACACATTTAACAGAGAAATGAACTGTTCCACAGAACAATTCATCCAACCGGATGTTGTATCGACCGGAAAGAAACCATAACTTTCTTTGACAATTCAGCACTATGGCTCAACAAGCAATCGGCTCACCCTCGGGTGCGGCCAGAAAATTTTTTGCGTTACTCAAACTAGACAGAAGAGATGTATCGGCTATTTATGCCTTTTCTATTCTCGCCGGCTTGGTACAATTATCACTTCCATTAGGTATACAAACCATTATCAGTTTTGTAATGGCAGGATCCATTTCTACATCCATCATAGTGCTGATTGTACTCGTGGTAACCGGTGTTTTTATCTACGGCCTTCTACAAGTACGGCAAATGCAGATCATTGAAAAGATCAAGCAAAAAATCTACACACGCTATGCGTTGGAATTTGCCGACCGGATTCCCAGACTTGATATTGAAAAATTAGACCAGCAATACCTACCCGAACTCGTAAACCGTTTTTTTGATACCGTTTCATTACAAAAGGGTATCGAAAAAATTCTGCTTGATGTTCCTTCAGCCATTATCCAGATATTATTTGGAATGATATTATTATCATTCTACCATCCTGTATTTATTGGTTTCGGTGCTTTATTGATATTGCTATTATACGTCATCCTCCGAAATACACTACCCAATGGTTTTGCTGCCAGCATGGCTGCAAGTGAGTATAAATACAAAACTGCATCCTGGCTCGAAGAAATATCCAGATCCATCAAATCATTCAAATACTCAAGAGGCACATCCCTTAATATTGAAAAAACAGATTTGCTGGTAAGCAGTTATCTTCTGTCGAGAACCAGGTACTTTAAAATATTGCTGGCACAGTTCTGGAGTCTTGTAACATTCAAAGTAATCATTACTGCTGCCATGCTTATTGTTGGTGTGGTACTTCTTACAGGACAACAGATTAACATTGGCCAGTTTATTGCCGCTGAAATTGTGATACTCACCGTAATGAACTCCGTAGAAAAACTCATCATTAACCTCGATAAAATTTACGATTCGCTCACCTCAATAGAGAAGCTAGATAAAATTACCGGCAGTGAAATTGAAACCGGCGGAACAGAGTTATTAGATGAAACCAGTGGCGGCCTGGCCATACGTTTTTCAGATACCAGTTTTAGCTATTCAAATAAACAAACTGTACTCGATCAGGTTAACTGCTCCATAGCTGCCGGTGAAAAAATATGTGTGATGGGTACTTCCGGCTCCGGCAAGTCAACTTTATTAAGATTACTCACTGGTGCCTTTAAAAATTTTGAAGGGAGCGTATTGGTAAATAATATACCTATCGGCAATTATAGTTTAAACAGCCTCAGAGCCTCAACAGGAATACTACTGAGCAAACAGGATATTTTCCAGGGAACACTCTGGGAAAATATTACCATGGGAAATAAAGACATCCGTCTTGTTGATGTTACAGACATGATAAAAAAATGCGGACTTTCTGCTTTCCTTGAATCGTCACCCCAGGGGCTCGACACACAGCTTGACCCTACCGGTAAAAGATTACCAATGAAAACAAGACAGGGTATTCTGCTTGCCAGAGCATTACTGGGCAAAAGACAGCTTGTATTGCTGGAAGAACCCTTTAATGGAATTGAAAGAGATCATAAAATAATGATCATCGACTTCCTTAAAAAAGACAAGGAAGCTACTGTTATTATTGCTTCGAATGATAAAGAAGTGGCTGAGCGGTGCGACAAAATTTTATACCTCTCGCAGGGTAAAGTAAGCGCTTTTGGCAGTTGGGATACTATTTCTAAACAACTCAATGCATTGATCATATGAGCAAATACCTTACTTGCGAACCGGAAGAAGAGCTGAACAATACCACTATTCCCTCTTTTCAGAATATATATCATATTACGAGAAGAAGCAGGGTAAAAAACTGGTTATGGGGTTCTTTGATATTGCTTGTTCTGTTGATGTTTCTACCATGGACGCAAAATATCAGGGCCACGGGTTTAATTACCACTTTAAGACAGGAGCAAAGACCACAGCAACTCAATTCTGTTATTGGCGGAAGGGTAGAAAAATGGTGGGTAAAAGAAGGCGATTTTGTTGAGAAAGGTGATACCATTTTGCAACTGGGTGAGGTGAAAGTAGAATACTTTGATCCCGCCTTACTCGAAAGAACAGGTATGCAGATTACTGCTAAAGAATATGCCGGTACCGGTTATGAAAACAAAGCTCAAACTGCTGTACAACAGGTAGGCGCATTGGAAGAAGGCAGAACATTAAAACTTTCGCAAATCGATATCAAACTCAAACAACAACAGCTAAAAGTAGAGAGCGACAGCATGGATATGAATGCTGTTATGAATGAATTAAATGTAGCCAAACGACAGATAGATGCAGCCAAAGCAATGCTGGACAGTGGCGTAATTGCATTAGTAGATTATGAAAGAAGAAAAATTAATTTTCAGAATGCTACAGCCAAACGCATTGGTGCTGAAAATAAATTATTACAAAGTAAACAGGAATTAACAGCGCTTAGAATCGAAAAAAATGCTGTTGTACAGGAATACGCCGATAAAATTGCCAAAGCAAAAGGTGATCAGTATAGTGCCATTTCCGATAAGGCGAGCAATGATGCAGAAGTGGCCAAATTAAAGAATGCTTATGCCAATTACGACATGCGTAATAAACTCTACTATGTTACGGCGCCACAAAGCGGTCAGATTACAAAAGCGCGAAAAGCTGGTATCGGTGAACTATTGAAAGAAGGCGACATGATTGTTGAAATTGTTCCAGACAAAATTCAGTATGCTGTTGAAATGTTTGTATCTCCGATGGATATGCCTTTACTCTCTAAGGGTCAAAAAATTCGTTTTGTATTCGATGGTTTTCCGGCCATCGTTTTTAGCGGCTGGCCATCAAGCTCCTATGGTACATTTGGTGGAATTGTTGCCGCCATTGAAAATTCAGTAAGTGCAAACGGAAAATTCAGGGTATTGGTAACAGAAGATCCAGCTCAAAAACCATGGCCACGACAACTGCGTATTGGTGGTGGTGCCAATGGTATAGCATTACTAAAAGATGTTACCGTTGGGTATGAGCTATGGCGAAACATCAATGGGTTTCCGCCAGAGTATTATCAACCCGTTACTCCAGTTAAGGATAACGGAAAATAAACAAGCATGAAACTGATTTGTAGTGTTATAAGTATATTACTTACCTGCTGGTGCAACGCGCAGGTATTGTATGTTGATGATTTCATAAAAATGGTGCGTAACAACCACCCATTAGCTAAACAGGCTCAAATAGGTGTACAGAAAGCAGACGCAGATTTACTGAGTGCAAAAGGCGGTTTCGATCCAATGATTGGCATGGATGCAAGCAGAAAAACCTTTGATGGAAAAAATTATTATTTCTACACCAACCCCGAAATAAAAATACCCACCTGGATAGGCGCCGATATAAAAGCAGGTTTTGAAAATAACGGTGGCCAGTTTTTAAGTACAGAAACAACTGCCGGACAAACAAGCTATCTCGGTGTTACATTGCCCGTAGCAAAAGGTTTGCTGCTTGATAAAAGAAGAGCCACACTGCAACAGGCTCGTGTGTTGCGCGAACAAAGCGAACAGGAACAACTGAATGCACTGAATAACCTGTTGTTTGATGCTTATGGAACTTACTGGCAATGGGCCGGCAGGTACCAACTGTTCCGTATTTATTCTGGTTTTGTAAAAATTGCACAGGACCGGTTCAGACTGGTGAAGATTGGATTTGAAAATGGCGAAAGAGCTTCTGTAGATACCATTGAAGCACTTACACAGGTACAGCAGTTTCAACTGTTACAAAATGATGCCCTGCTTCAACTCACCAACAGTACACTTGAGTTATCAAATTATGTATGGGGTGAGAGAGACAGCGTTTATCTCCTTCCCACACAATACATTCCGGATACAACTGGTTTTGCAAAATATATTGTACTCCCCGAAGAATCAGCCATCATACAACAGGCTTTAGCATTTAATCCGCAATTGCGTATTTATAATTTTAAATTAAATGCACTTGAGATAGATAGAAAACTGAAACAACAGAACATTTTACCTTCTGTTGATCTAAAGGCAAATCTCCTGAACAGAGGTTACAATGTTTTCAAGGGATGGAACAGCGCTTTGTTTCAGAATAATTATGTCTGGGGAATTGATTTCAAGCTACCCTTATTTATCAGGGAAGGCAGAGGCGAGTATAAAAAGTCTGTACTGAAAATAAAGGAAACCAATTACGAACTTTCACTTAAACAAAGAGAAACGGAAACCAAACTCAGATCCTACCTCAATGAAACACGTCAGTTACAACAACAACTGGTGATCAGCGAACAGGCTTATAAAAATTTTCAAACCATACTTACCGCCGAATACCTCAAATTCAGAAATGGCGAAAGTTCATTGTTCCTCATCAACACCAGAGAAAATAAAGTAATTGAAACGGCCGAAAAACTCATCGGTATCCGCATTAAATACCTGAAAGCAAGATATGCGGTCGACTGGTCTGCAGGTCTCTTACGTTGATTGAAAAACAATTCCTTTTCTGCAGATATAAGCATGCCATAACAGAAAAGCAGCAATCGTTCTGTATGGTTTCCATGGTTCAATAATGGATAGCAGTTCTTCTTTTGTTGTATGCGGCGGAAGCTGTTTTATGTGCTTAAGACTGTTTACTAAAGCAATATCTCCCAAAGGGAAAATATCCGGGCTGTGTAAACACATCATCAAAAAAACATCAACGGTCCAGTTGCCAATACCTTTAATCTTCGTGAGTGTTGTTCGGATGCTGTCATCGTCTTTGTCTGACAGGTCTTCTATATGAAGATGGCCAGTTACCACAGCTTCTGATAAACATCGGGCATACACTGTTTTTTGCCGGCTGAAATAGCAGGCTTTCATTTCTTCATCAGATAAACGCAAAAGTTTTTCAGGGCTTATCGTACCGATATAAGACTGCAACTTATCAAATGCTGCTTTAGCTGAAGCAAGCGATACCTGTTGCTCTAGTATAATATGGATGAGTGTGGCAAATGAAGGTGTACGGCTCCAGCAGGGAGCATAACCATACTGGTCTATAATTTGTTGAAAGCTCTTATCAACAGCAGCCAATTCGTTACAAAGCGGAATAAAATCTTCTTTGCTGAACCTACCCGTTATAATCATGACTGTTTTTCCTTGAAACCTGCTATGGCTTTTTTGCTGTAGTCACTAAGTATCAGTCTGCCACTTATTTTAGCACGCTCTCTCAATAATTCATCCCAATGCTCGGTTCCTGCCCAGAATATTTTTTTCATCTCTCGCATAGCATCAGGGCTCGATTGAGATAATGTTGTGGTAAGTCGGCTAATTGAATCATCCATACCAGCCACATCTGCATGCAGTTCAGCAAAAAGCCCTTTACGACGGGCCCAGTCTGCAGGACGCCACAAAGAGGCATCGATAGCCAGTTGTGAAAATGCGGATGTACCAATTTTTCTTTCTACGGCCGGGCCTACTACAAATGGACCTATACCTACGGCAAGTTCACTCAGTTTCACATCGGCACCTTCTGCAGCAATAGCATAATCTGCAGCGGCAGCAATACCTACACCACCGCCCACACATTTACCTTGTATACGTGCAATAATGAGCTGTGGGGCAGTACGCATAGCATTAATAACCTGCGCAAAGCCATTAAAGAATTTTGATCCCTGTGTTTCGTCTGTAATGGATGCCAACTCGTCAAAAGACGCGCCTGAGCAAAATACTTTCTCGCCTGCTGATCTTAAAACAATCACTTTTGTTTCCGGATTCAGCCCTTCACTATGAATATCCTTTGCCAGCGCATCCAGTATTTGTCCGGGCAGCGAATTACGTTGCGGGTGATAAAATTCGATCGTAGCAATGCCATGTTCTCTCTCTACTTTTACATAACCTTCTTTAATTTCTTCAATCATGATCTCTCTGTTCTTCGTGATAAAATAAAATGCAAATACGTTTATCTTAAAGTTAATTAATCTTTTTATCCTTTCCGCTCCACCATTGTTAAAATAGTGGCAACACCTGTAATCTCTCCTGTTTCATCCATAATTTCTACCAACCATTTTACAATACCCTTGTCAATATCTGCTGGTTCTTTTTTCTCCTGTCTTATTTTTTCTTTACAGGTAAATCTTACCTGCACTTCTGCACCGGGATAAACAGGTTTGGTAAACCGTAGTTCATCAATACCATAATTCAGCAACACCGGGTTCTTCTCATAACTACTTACAAATAAACCTGCAGCTATACTCATGATGAGGTAACCATGTGCCACTTGTTTTTCAAACATGGTGCCTGAAAAATCGGTATCGCGAAGGTGAGCATAGAAATGATCGCCACTGAGGTCAGCAAACTGATCAATATCTTCTGCGGTAATCAGTCTTTTTTCCGTGAGTAACTGATCACCGATCTCTAATTCATCAAAATATTTTTTGAAAGGATGAATGCCCCCTGTGTTTCCTTTTGCACCTGCCTGGTACACATTGCTGATGGCAGTAATCATTTCAGGAGAGCCTTGTATAGCCACACGCTGCATATAATGTTTTACGCCACGAACACCTCCCATCTCTTCACCACCACCTGCTCTTCCGGGGCCACCATGTACCAATAAGGGCAACGGCGACCCATGACCTGTACTCTCTTTCGCACATTCCTGGTTTAATACCAATATGCGTCCGTGATAAGGGCCCGCACCCAATACATATTGTTTGGCAGTTTTTCTGTTGGCTGTAACTACAGAACTTACCAATGAACCCTTACCCATTTTTGCCAGTGCAATAGCATCGTCAATATGTTTATAAGGCATAACTGTTGATACGGGACCAAATGCTTCTACTTCATGCACTTCTTTTGAATGAAAAGGATTTTCATTCAGTAATAATATGGGGCTGATAAACGCTCCTTTGGAAGCATCAGCATCAATCAGTTCAACACTATCGAGTGAACCATAAATAATCTGAGAAGAAGCAAGTAATTTCTGCACCTGTGCTTTTACTTCCTCTTTTTGCGATAACCCTGCCAGAGAACCCATTCTTACTTTCTCGTTCAATGGGTTACCAATGGTGGTTTGTGAAAGTGCTTTACCCAATGCAATCTGTACATCTTCCAGTTTATGCTCCGGTACAAAAATTCTTCTGATGGCTGTACATTTTTGTCCGCATTTGGTGGTCATCTCTCTTCTTACTTCTTTCAAAAAAATATCCCATTCAGGCATATCGGGTGTTACATCATCACCCAAAACAATACAATTCAACGAATCGGCTTCCATGGTAAAGGGAACACTGTTACTCAGAATAGATGGCGTTGATTTGAGCATTAAACCCGTAGTAGCAGAACCGGTAAACGTAACTATATCCTGTTCTGTTACATGTTGCAACAGATCGCCCGCACTTCCACAAAGCAATTGTAATGCGCCTTTTGGCAGAATACCTGAAGCAATAATTTCTTTTACCACCGTTTCTGTAAGATAAGAGGTAACCGTTGCAGGTTTTACAATGGCCGGCACACCTGCTAAAAGATTTACAGCTATTTTCTCCAGCATTCCCCACACCGGGAAATTAAATGCATTGATATGTATGGCCGCTCCTTCT
This sequence comes from Chitinophaga pinensis, assembly GCA_943372605.1. Lineage (GTDB taxonomy): Bacteria > Bacteroidota > Bacteroidia > Chitinophagales > Chitinophagaceae > Sediminibacterium > Sediminibacterium pinensis_H. Next base: position 83,908 of record CALRZI010000007.1, read on the forward strand.
TTGGGAACAAGTAAATGATGTCCCATAAAAGTACTGGCTTTACCTAAAATATGTTGCTCTCCATCCAGACAATATGCTTCATCAGGAAATTTTCTGCGTAGCGATGCGTAGGAAAACAAATTACCAATACCTCCTTCAATATCAACCCAGCTATCGGCTTTGGTGGCCCCTGTCTGGTAACTAACCTCATAAAAACGATCGAGATGATTTCTTAAATGAAGGGCAAGACTTCTCAACATGAGTCCACGTTCATGAAAACTCATTTTGCGGAGAGCGGGATTACCTGTGGTTCTTGCGTAATCCAACAATGCTTTAAAATCTATGCCTTTGGTAGATGCTGTGGCAATTTGCTCACCTGTTACTGCATTAAAAAGAGGCTGCCCCTCACCGTCGCCGGTGATCCATTTTCCGAGGATATAATTTTCCAGTTTTGCCATTTCAATCGTTTAGGCGACAAAGCTAACGATTGATAGCTTTAGTTCAAGATTGTAATTAATTAAAGCCACAGATTCACAGATTTTAAAACAATAATCTGTGAATCTGTGGCCTTAATTATTACAAAACAAAATCATCATGGCAATAACCCAAACTGACGGGCATGGTGGGTTACATGTTTATAATGCAACAATATCCATTCCTCAAAATTCAGCCATCCAAAAACAGGATGTAATGTTTTTTTACCGGGGTCATCACTGAAATAAGCAAAGAACCCTTCAATTGTTTTTTTTAGTTGTTGAATGGCAGAAGACAAATCAGCTTCCTGAACAGGCAGAGGCTCTTCCGGCAAAACAGGTGCTTTGGTATTTTCCCGAAACTGTTTATCGCTCAGTAAAAATTCTTTGAATTTGGGCAGGTGCTCTTCTGGTGTTACCAATGGAAATTGCAGCTTATCTATTGATACCAAAAAGAAGCCCGTTACATGTTCCACCATCTCCTGTGGGTTCATTTTACCCCATAATGCTTGCTTGTCGGGCGATATGCCATTCAATAAAGACAGAAACCCTTCCTTTATAAAATCTGCTTTTTCCTGGTTCATGTAATTTTTCAGGAAAGATATATCAATTACAGTTCTATTAAATCATGCTAAAGAATAGTAAAAGCAGCTATTCTTATTTATATTCGTGAGTATCATGAACAACTGCTTAAACTGTAACAGGCCATTGCTGGAAGCGCAAAACTTCTGTTCGCATTGCGGACAAAAAGCGGCTTTAAAACGCCTCAACCTGCATGATATCTGGCATGATATGGTTCACTATTTTACGCATGCCGATAAGGGTATTTTCCAGTTACTCAAAGCACTGATTACACAAACAGGTACTGTTGCCAGAGAATATGTAAGCGGTAAAAGAAAGAAATACTTCCCGCCGCTTAATTTTTTTCTCATTGTTGCAGCATTGTATGTGTTTATGGGTTCTGTTATTAATTATCAAAAGTCAAATACGCAAAAAAACAGTTCTGCTAATACCTATAAATCTGCCCCTCCTGCAAACATTTTATCCGCCAATAACACGTCTGTTAAAGAGGCAAATGTTGGTCGGTTTTTTGCTAAGTATGCCAATTTTGTTGCAATGTTTGCGGCGCCCTATATAAGTTTACTGATCTGGCTTATATACATACGTGGTCCATTTAATTTTACGGAACACCTGGTAGCAAATCTTTACCTGATTGGTTTTACAAATCTTATCCGCTGTTTACTATGGATACCCCTGCTGGCGATATTACATGTTCATCCGGCTACTCAATGGCCAAATTATGTATTTGCACTTTTCGAAATAAGCTACCGGAGCGTTTTTTATTACCGGTTTATGGGTAAATTCAATAGAGCAGGGAAACTGCAATCAGCAGGAGTTTCAGTTCTTACTATAATAGCATGGTGGTTACTGATTGCATGTTTTATTTTTGTTTATATGAGCATGAGCTGATGAACGATGACTATTAGACCATAATTAAAATCTTTTTACATGAAAAAAATAACATCCATCAAAGCACTGCTTGCTGTTATTTGTATGTCGGTGCTTATTCTTTCTTTTACCACCAAAAAGAAAGATTCACAAACCATACAAGGTGCCTGGAAATATACACAGGGCAAAGAGCAAACAACCATTATTATCACGCCTTATATTTTTTCTTCCGCCACTTACAATCTTGAGGAGAAAAAATTTATCTCTTCATATGGTGGTAGCTGGAGCATGATCGGAAATCAGCTCACCTTAAAAACAGAATGGAACAGTACCGACAGTAATAAAGTGGGAACAGACTGGAGCTCTCCTGTAACCGTTACAAAAAATCAGTTAAGTCTGAATGGTTTACCAAAACTCGACAGGCTCGATGATGGCACGCCCGGTGCCCTTGTAGGTGCCTGGATTATTACCGGTAGTTACAACAACGACCAGGTATCAAAAAGAAGAAGTCCTTTCCATCCACGAAGAACCATGAAAGTATTGTCTGGAAAACATTTTCAGTGGATCGCCTATAATGTAGTTACCAAACAGTTTATCGATACTGGTGGTGGTACTTACACTACAGAAAATGGTAAATACACAGAAACCATTCATTTCTTTACCAAGACCGCTGAAAGCATTGGAAAGACTTTAAGTTTTGATTATTCATTTGTTAACGGCGACTGGCGTCACAAGGGATTGAAATCGACCGGCGGGCCGATGGATGAGTGCTGGACCAAAAGAGAAATATTAGAACCCAAACAATAAACCACTATTTACTAGTTTATGAAACCTTATCTGCAATATATTATTATCGTAATTGGTATCATCGCTGGCAGCTTTATTATTGCCGGTGCTTATAAATACAAATTCAGGTCTGCTGAAACCATTGTAGTAACAGGGCTTGCGGAAAAAGATTTTACCAGCGACCAGATCGTATGGAAAGGTATTTTTACGCGCTATGGGCTTGATCTGAAGCAGGCTTATGCTGCATTAAAAGCAGATGAAGCAGAGATCAGAAAATACCTTGCTACCAGAGGTGTTCCTGATTCATCTGTCATCTTTAGTTCTGTAAACGTTGAGAAAAGTTTTGACACCGATTATGATGACAATGGCCGTGTACGTGGTACTGTTTTCAAAAGCTATATTTTAACCGGTCAGGTAAGTGTTGATTCAAAAAATATTACGCTGGTTGAGCAGGTTTCAAGAGAAGTTACAGAGTTGTTACAAAGAGGTATTGAGTTTAATTCTAACCAGCCTGCTTATTATTATAGTAAACTCAATGAATTAAAAATAGACCTGCTGGCCAAAGCGTCTTCCGATGCAAAAGAAAGAGCAGAAACCATTGCCAAAAGTTCTGGTGTGGGTTTAGGCGATTTGAAGAAAGCTACCATGGGTGTATTCCAGATTACCGGAAAAAACAACAATGAGGAATATAGTTATGGCGGCTCCTTTAATACCAGTGCCAAACAAAAAACAGCATCCATTACATTGAGGGTAGAATACCTTGTAAATTGATTTTATTTGCATTTCACCATTGCCAGGAATAATATGACAGATCAGGCTTTAATTGATACAACAGCAAACTTTGTACAACAGGCACTCGCCAATAATGAACGCGGACATAACTGGTTTCATATTGAAAGGGTCTGGAAAAATGCCCGGCTCATTGCTGCATCAGAAACCGTAAACACACTGGTGGTAGAACTGGCAGCATTGTTACATGATATTGCCGATGCAAAATTTCATAACGGCGATGAAACTATTGGTCCGGCTACCGCTAAACAATTTTTAGCCACAGTACCGGTTGATACTGCTATTGCCGATCATGTGGTAAATATTGTGGCGCACATATCATTCAAAGGTGGCAATCACGATCAGGTTTTTTATTCTGCAGAATTAGGAGTGGTACAAGATGCCGATAGGCTCGATGCCATTGGTGCTATTGGCATTGCCAGGGCTTTTCATTATGGTGGCTTTAAAGACAGAGAAATTTATGACCCGGCTATCGCACCCAATTTACAAATGACCAAAGAAGAATATAAGAACAGCCAGGCTCCTACCATCAACCATTTCTATGAAAAATTATTATTACTGAAAGACAGGATGAATACGGCTACAGGGAAAAAACTGGCCACTCAACGTCATACTTTCATGGAAAATTATCTTCAGCAATTTTATGCTGAATGGAACGGCGAATTATAATAAACACATACACTAAGCATACTTTATGAATAAACTATTAGTTGTTTTTGCTGTACTCATCAGTTCCTGTGCCGGAACCAAATATTTCAGGAAACTCGATAAAGAAGAAAAAAGAGCCGTTAAAGACAGCAAAAAATGGGTGAATACTTCAAAAGAGGAAGCACATGTACTCATTATGACCGATAAAGGAAATATGGTGGTTAAATTATACAACCAGACTCCATTACACCGCGATAATTTTCTTTCAAAAGTGAGTGCCGGTTTTTATGATAGTTTATTATTCCATCGTGTTATCAATCGTTTTATGATACAGGGTGGCGATCCTGAAAGCAAATATGCAACTGCCGATAAACGTATTGGCGGTGGTTCTGCGCCGGGCGATCGTATACCCGCTGAATTTAGAATCGATCAAAAAATTTATCACCAACGTGGTGCACTGGCTGCAGCAAGAACCGATAACCCCGAAAAAGCAAGTAGCAATTGCCAGTTCTATATTGTACAGAGACCTGCATGGCGTAAAAGTGAATTAGACAGTACTATTACAAACAGGAAACTGGTATTAACCGAGGAACAAAAATCATTATACACTACAGTAGGCGGCACACCACACCTCGATGGTGGCTATACCGTTTTTGGTGAATTATTACAAGGCTTCGAGGTACTCGATTCCATTGCAGCTACGCCTACTAAAAGCGACCGGCCTTTAACAGATATACGTATGCGTATGTTCCTGTTGAATAAACCAAAAGGAAAATAATATTACCCTTCTTCAGTCATTCGTTGCAATAGCATGGCTTTTGTAACGGATGACTGGTTGATGGTAATTTCTTCTTCTGCCGACAGATTGATAATACTGTCATCCTCTTCTTTTTTATACGCTAGTTGTGCAGTCAACACATATTTTCCATAGGGAACTGCTTTACCCATAAAATCATCAGACTGGTCATCGGAAGGGTTAACCAATGTAATGAGTTCTTTACCATTTACCGGTTTTAGCGTTACTGTTGCAGCATTAAAGCCCGCTTCTGATATGGATGCGCCTTCTTTGCTTTTTTCAACCGCTTCTGCAAGATCGAGGGTAACGATTATATCAGCTTTACCTGTTTCGGCATGTGTTACAGTACTTTGTGTAGCTGTACCGAATGGGAGAATCAATTCTTTTAAGCGATCAATAAAACGCATCACACGACCAGAAAAGAAACCACTGATAAATGCAAATACAATCAGTCCATTATTTACAGAAATATCAATCATATTATCATTACTATCTGCCAGATACTGGTAACCCAATACCAGAATAATGGTACAGGCCGGCGCATAAAACATTTTAGCCACCTGCCCCGAAATTTCAGCGGGATCAAAACTGCCGCTGTCCTCCGTTCCTGCAGTGTTCAAACTTTTTGCATTGGCAATACTTACATAATACACCAGACTCACCAACACACCCATCAGGCTCCACAAAAATGCCTCCAGGTACGTTTTATTTCCGGTTAACCAGAATGGACTGCTGACCAGGAATTTTTTGTCGGTGAGGTAATCTGTTATATCCTGGTTTTTCATTTGTGCCAGCAGCGACATGGTTTCGCTGAGTTGCTGCCGGTTTATTTTCTGATGCAATTCTGTCCGCAGAAAATGATCAATAAATAAATTACGCTTCAGATTAGGAACAGTTACTGAACTGTCTTTTACCTGCAAACTGCTATCGTAAGCGAGGTATTTATATACCAGTTGCAATTGTTTTTTATCGAGTTGTACATACTGGTTTCCCTTCCAGATAGCATGTGTAGATACATATACCAACACTGTTATGCCCAGTAAAAAACAAAGCATCAGCAACCACTCTCTTCCGCTCCATGCTTTTGCCTGAAGAAATCCGAAATTATTTTTTTCCATGATCCGTTTTTTTTGATGATTAGATTAACAGATTACTAAATACCCATTCGCTGGCTGTATTGCTGATTTTACTCCAGCCATCTCTTTCCTGGTAAACAGCCAGCTCTGTTTCTTTTGGAACAACCCGCAGCACAGACGAGTTTTTATCGGGGCCTGAACGAACATTTAATGCGGAGGCTTTTACTTTTTTCATCTTAGGCTGAACAATGGGTGTTGCAGCCTGGTCATTCATTGCGTCGGCAATCAGTGGTATAAAATTGGCTTGTGCCGCAGTAATGGTATTACCTCCAAAGAATGCCGTTCCCGGACAGGTTTTCTGCTCATTACCAACCAGTCCTGAATTAATTTTTTCGTCAGAAAATCTTTTTCCTTTCTGGTCATACCAGTGATGATACACAATAGTAGTTGGATTGGGTTGAAGTTTAAATCGTTTACACAGCATGGCATTCAGCCTGATGATACAGTTTCGGTGCGCTTCCGTCATTTGATCGGCACCTGCATCAAAATTTCCGAAATGTTCTATACATATACCTCCTGTATTCGCACCTCGAATACCTGCCGGTACTAAATCAATCGGTCTGCACAAAGCAATATTGCCTGATGGAAATGTGGTAATATGCTGGCCTATATCGCTCCACTTGCGGTCGTTGATATGAACCGATCGCATCGATTCAAGCCAATACATTTCTCCACGCTGTGTGGTAAGATGCGTATAACCGGGGCGCCAGGTATGATGGTTCTGGATGACTTTTATTGTTCTGGAAAAAACAGAACTATTGAGATAATGCTCAAATTCATCGGGTGTAAATATCCTGAATTGGGCCAGTGGCATGATCGTATCATTTAGGTTTATCGAAAATGTTTGACTGACTATCGTTCGGCTAAATAATTCCCTGCCGGTAGAACTGCTCCAAAAAATAAGACCCGGATAGGGTTATCCGGGTCTTTGCCCACCCTTTCAGATGGGGGAAAGGCTTACATAGGATTAATAATTGCTTGCTCAACCCTGGGACTGTTACAGGATCACACCCCCCGACGTGATCAGTAACAGTCCTGATAGGTTTATCAGATAAAGGCTAAAGCCTGATTATCAAAGAGATAGGAGGAATTACAGTTTTTGGTGTATTAGTATATGATTACTAATTTTAAACTGTTAAACGGACGAAGTTTAATAACCCCTCCTTTCTAGAAACCAAAATTACATTGGCGCGCTATACGAGTCAACTGTGAAAAGACGCAGGTGCCCGGAAAGGATGGTTTTTAGTTAATCATATGAACCAGACAGCACCAACAGGATTAGGCAACTATTCAAAAAGTTTTATCACAGATATCCCTGCAGATCTTTCCGCAGAGGAAGTGAAACATTTTAATGAAACCATCCCCAAATTTCCGGAAGAAGGCATCTACATCTACTCCTTTGCAAAAGGCAGAATGATTTACGCCCATGGATGGGAAGAGGTACTGGGTTATAAGGATGATGAAATAACCATGTTGAAGATTGTAAACATGACTGCGCCAGACTATGCCCCTTTTGTACATGAAGTAAATGATAAGGCCCTGATGTTTATTCATAAAACAAAAACCGATCTCGATAAATACAGTTTTATGATAGAGTCGAAGAAGATGCATAAAAACGGAACCGAAGTGCCTATTGTAGCGAGGGTGGGTGTTTTTGAACATGTAGATGGAAAAGTGTTATCCATCATCGGGCGTTTCCAGGTAAACAGGAGTGTTACGTTTGGTAAAGTAATGCGCTATGCCGCTTTCGGACCTGAGAAATCTGGTTTTGAAGAAGAACTGAACAAGACTTTATTTTATCAATACGCTATTTCCAATAAAGAAAAAGAAGCACTGGCATTGGTAGCCAAAGGTTTCTCATTTAAAGAAATTGCCAATAGCTTTAATGTTTCTCAATCGGCCATTGAAAAAAGAATCATTCCCTTATACAAACGTTTTGATGTTAAAAGCCTTACCCATTTGGTAAGTTTTGCTTACGACAATCATATCCTTCCCTGATAAGGTTTTCAGGAAATGCGGCTAAGATCAATTTGTATTATTCTGTCAGCAGGAATGCCCATACCTGATAACATATGCTGCCAGCTATTTTGAAGGGTTTGTGCAGATACAGAAGCTATTTCACCCAATACCCAAATGGTATTTAACTGCTGTAATGCTTCCAGATTTTGAGCAGCATAGTTTCCTTCATTCATGTGTTGAACAAAAACAGCGGGTGAAATAAATTCGCCCGAATGTGGCAGTCCTGTATTGAGGTCATCTATTATCAGGCAATCGGCGTTACGCCAGTTCCAGAGATTAGAGGGTACGGTGGGTTCAGATGAATCGGGTTCAATCATCCAACTGAATAATTTAATAGCCGTTGCATATTTAGCGGTTCTGTGCTGAATAGACCACTCATTGGCAATAGCCACTGCCAGCGATGTTTTACCTGTTTTATAGGCTCCCGATATCAATAAATGATAACCGGCTTTTGGCAGATCCAGAAACTGTAATACTGTTTTGCTGTCTGTCTCATCCAGGTTGTATTTCCATTGGCTTAGTCTGAACTGAAATGGAAACTCCGCAGCCTGTTGAAATATTTTGGTATGGTACCAGTGTTTAGATGGAGAGACGAGCACAAACGCTACCATCAAAAGACCTGCAAGCAGGTACCAGTTAAATCCTAAAAATAAACCAGCGAGTAATGCACCGGTAGCAAAAAAACCAAGATCGGTTGCGGTATCATGAATAATATTTTTCCAGTCGGGTTCAAACAAAGCACCCTCTTTTTTTTGCTGACTGAGTGGTTTTACCACATTGTAAATTTCAAACCCCGTCCAGCAAATGGTAATAATAACAGCAGCTTTCCATGAAGCGCCATTTACATGAAACAGTTTTGCTAAAAGCAGGTATACTAAATGTGTGGGAATATACCCCAGCATGCAATGTCCGCACTGGTTGGCGAGCCAGCCATAACTAAGGGTAATACCACGTTGAGAGTCTTTACCAATAAGATCGTAGTGTAATTGTTTTTTTACAATAGCTGCAGGTAGTTGGTAGGGCATGTGTTGGCTTTACTGCATAAATATAGCCACAGTCGTAAAAGATTACAATGGGAAATATTTCCTTTCATCCAATACGCCTGTGGCTATGTATAAAGAGAGTGCCTGGTTATTCTTCTTCTTCTGCCTTGTACAGTGGGTTTCTGCGGGTGGGGATGATCATTTTCTCATCTTCACTCAAAAACACCCAAAATTCAAACAGTGTAAAAATATCACCGGGGGTTTTGCTGTCGCCGTTTTCGCTTCTGCGCTCATATGGGCCCAGTAATTCGCCGTTGTGTTTCAACTCTAAGAGTTTCTTTTCGTGGGCCAGTTCTTTAAAACTTTCAATGGTCATACCGTTGTTGATTTTGTGCAAATATAAGGTTATCCGCGTTTGTGTTTCTTTAGAAGCTCAATTAAGTCTTTTTCAAAGTCAATCCACTTTTCAGCCAAAATAAGTGCTTCAAACGGACCTACCTGAATATTCTCCGTTTTGATGGGTTCTGGTTCCAATTTTCCCGATCGTACTTCTGTCCAACCTTTTACTCCTTCAACAACTTTAGCAGATCCCGTTCCATTAAAAATAATCCGTGCAGTAGTCCAATTTTCAGTTTTTCTATTCACATATCTTTCCATATCTAATTCATATATAATCAATCCGTCTTCAACTGGTTTTTTAAATTTGATTGCTCTGTTTATTTGTTTTGCCGTCGTCATCCTGAAACCGGCATGTTCTTTTCTCATTTGAATAAGACTTCCGATTCTTTTATACAAATCAAGATGTTGCGTTTTCAAATCCCACCGAATTGCATTTACACTATCTCCTTTATTATACGAATTTTCCTCCCCGAATTTTGAACGTAAAAACTCTGAACCTGCATGCAAAAAAGGAATGCCTTGCGATGTAAGTACAATCGTTAATGCCAGCTCCTGCATTTTCTTCCTGTCGGCTTCCGATGCTTCAGGAACAGATAAGGCAATTTTATCCCAGAGAATATTATTGTCATGGCACTCTGCATAAGTAATTACATTATCTGGCCCGGATGTATATGGTTCTTTTGAGTAATTCACTTTACTCATATCAATCTGTACATGTTTACCCGATGCTACTATACCAAACTTTACCGATTCGGCGTTACTTGTTTTTCCTGTGGCAAAACCTCTGTCTTTTATATCAAACACACTGCCTTTAATACCATCGCGCATATCATCACTGAAAACGGCAATACCTTTTAGTAAATGTGCATTCTTCTTTACGGCTCTTTGCGCTTCAGGATAAGGGGAAGCGCCTGCTGTCCAGCCTTCGCCATACAAGAGTATATCGGGTTTTATTTTATGCAGTGTATCTGAAATGAGGTTCATGGTTTTAATATCATGTACACCCATCAGGTCGAAACGAAAGCCATCAATATGGTATTCATTTACCCAGTACAGCACACTCTCCAGCATAAACTTGCGGAACATTGCTCTTTCACTGGCGGTTTCATTACCACAGGCTGTTGCATCAGAAAAACTACCATCTGCTTTCTGCCGGTAATAATAACCCGGTACCAACTGGTTGAAATTAGATGTTTCTGTAAGTGCAGTATGATTATACACTACATCCATTACCACCCTCAAACCTTTTTTATGAAATGCCTGTATCATCTGCTTCAGCTCGCGTATACGAACCTGGCCGTCTGCGGCATTGGTACTGTAAGAACCTTCGGGTACATTGTAATGAACAGGATCGTAACCCCAGTTATACTCACCCGTTTTTGTTTCATCTACCGAATTGTAATCATAAAAAGGAAGCAGGTGCACATGTGTAACACCCAGTTCTTTTATATGATCAAGACCGGTTGATAAGCCCGCTGCATTTTTAGTACCTGTTTCAGCAAGCCCTAAAAATTTTCCTTTATGTTCTACACCAGATGATGGGTGTATGGTGGCATCGCGTATGTGTAACTCATAAATAACAGCGTCTGTTGGTAAATTTTTATCTGAAAAATCGGGGCTTCTGTCTTTACTCCATCCTTCAGGGTTTGTTTCTTTCAAATCAACCACCATTGCTCTCAGTCCGTTAATACCAACCGCCCGGGCATAAGGATCGGTTACTTCATTGTTCCATTTTCCGTTGATTTTTGTTCTGATTGTATAGAAAAAACCTTTCAGGTTTTCCTGAACAGTAGTAACCCATGTACCAGATTGAGATTTTGTCATTGCCAGAGAACGATATACATCGCCACCCGTACCCTGCTTATACAACCTTAACTCTACTTCAGCAGCAGGCGGGCTCCAGATACGGAATACAGATGACTGGCTGGTATAGGTTAATCCCAGATCATTGCCTTTGTATGCGGGGTATTGATCGTATTGGCTTTGTGCTGCTGTATGTTGTATTGCCAATATCATAAGGAAGCAGAAAAGAAGGAAGCGCTTCATGAGCAGGTTTTAACCATTAATATACAATTAATTTATTGCTTAACCCAGCCCCCGGACTTAAGTCCGGGGCAGGGTTAAGTGGATTACCTGTTACTCCATGTAATTCCTGTTGAGCTTATCATTTCATTCTTTACACTTTCGTTACCCAATCTATCAATAGCCGTTACAGCAATTGCAGATAAGTTTATTCTTTCTTTATTGGCAACAGTAATGCTTTGTTCAAGTTCCAGCATGCTGTTGTTTCTGTTTAGTATCTGGTATCGTTGCTGATTTCCGTACTGGTAATATACCACCCAGCGAAACACTTCTGATGCTGCTGTATGCTTCCAGTTAATTTTTACTTTACCATTTTCAGTTACTACACTTAACTCCGGTTTTGCAGGTGCGTTGGTACCCAGCCATGGACTTGCAGGTACCAATGCCTGTTTTTTATAAGGCCCTTCTATCAGTGCTTTGGCCATGGGTGGGTTTTTAGAAACAGAAAAAATATTCCAATGCAATACACCCATACTCTGTGGCAACATACCACGCGAAATCATAATCTGGCTCATGATTTCATTTACGTTTTTTGCACTGGTATCTCGCCCTACACTAATGCCCGGCCAGAGATGGCGCTGCATGGTATTTTCCTGTTGCCACCAGCCCAGTAAAACCGGGTAACTCTGTGGCATACGATTTATGGGCCAATATAATTGCGGAGCGAAATAATCGATCCATCCCTTATTCAACCACAGTTTGGCATCGGCATACAACTGGTCGTACTGGTCGAACCCTTCAATAGATGCCGGATAACCCGGGCGCCAGATACCAAAAGGACTCAAACCGAATTTCACATGTTTTTTTTCCGCTTTAATTTCTTTGTATAACCTCTCAATCAAAGTGTTTACGGCATCTCTTCTCCAGTCGCCACGCGATAATTTACCACCTGACTGCTGGTACATTTTCCAGCTTTCATCATCCGGAAAATCATCGGTTCCGTTGTAGGATGGGTATGGATAGAAATAATCATCGAAATGAACACCATCAATATCATATCGCTTCACCAGATCCATCACAACTGCCGATGTATGGTTCTGTGTTTCTTTTCTTGCAGGATCCATCCACCAGTATCCTTCCTTTAACTTCATTACCAGTTCAGGATGTTTGGTTACGATTGACTGTTCGCTGATTTCTTTTCCATCTTTATGATGTGCCCGGTATGGGTTTAACCATACATGCAGCTCCATACCTCTGTCATGAGCCGCTTCTATCCAGAAATGCAGCGGATCGTAAAATGGCTCCGGTGCTTTACCCTGCTTGCCTGTTAAATAATATGACCATGGCTCCAGTGCACTTTCATACAATGCATCGGCCTGCGGACGTACCTGAAAAATAACGGCATTGAAATGATGTGCTTTCAGAAAATCGAGCTGCTCAATGGCATCTTTTTTCTGTTCCTCCACAGTTAACCCCGGTTTAGCGGGCCAGTTAATATTGGCTACTGTGGCAATCCATGCTGCCCTGAACTCACGATCGGCACTCACTGTTTTTTCTGTTGCTGAAGCAGAAGAGGTGTGCACTTTTTTAGACGGATTACAATTCAGAAAAAGAACAGCAACAAAACATAGCAAAAAGCAATTGCGAAGCATAGGATTGATTTATTGGCATTAAAGCTACTGGAATACTATAGTTTTTCTACCTTTCACACTTATATTTTTACTGCATGGCATTGTCTGGAAAGAAAAAAAAGATAGATGTAATTGATAAATTACTGGAAGCCTGCTACCAGCATAATAAAGATGCATTGTTTGTAATGAGCCTTATGCACCAGTATGAAGAACGCGGCAGCCTTAGTAAAAAACAACTGGAAGGTTTACTATTAAAAGCAAAGAAGGCAAAAGACATTCCCGCAGGGTTAATAGCAGGTGTTGAAGCCATTGTACTTAAAATGCCTACACGCGATAAAACGCCGGTGGAAGAGATAAGGAGCAAAGAACAAGCATCAGGAGACAAGTGGGGTGAACTTATACAGGAGTTGCTGCATAAATACCCACAACACAAACGTGTACTATTTCTTAAAGCGCAATTGGAACAACGAAAAATACTTGCAGCTACAGAACAACAGGAAGTTGAAAAATTTTATCAGTTACTCATACTGAATAAAAAATAGGCCGTGATAAATGTCACAGCCCTGCTTTTTTATCGGTTTAGATTTGCAGATTGTCTAACTTGTGTTCATGATACCGATTGAGATCATACAAAAACATTTTCCCTTTTTTGAGAAAGACTTACAGGATCAGATTGCTGCCGTTGGTGAAGTAAAAGAATTTGAGCCGGGCGATATTCTCATGAAAACCGGTCAGAACATACGCTCTACCATGCTGGTACTTTCCGGACTCATTAAAATTTTCAGGGAAGATGAGGAAGGAAATGAGTTTTTTATGTATTACCTGCAACCGGGTCAGGCCTGTGCACTCTCAATGGTATGTGCCATTAAACAGGAAACCAGCCAGATTATGGCTAAAACGGTTAACAATACAGAAGTAATTGCTATTCCCTTAACCTATATGGATCAGTGGATGGCCAATCATAAAAGCTGGTATCATTTTGTGGTGAGCAGTTATCGCGACCGTTTTGAAGATATGCTGCAAACCATTGATCATATTGCTTTCAGGAATATGGATGAGCGTTTGGTTTTTTACCTGAAACAACACCAGGACACCACAAAATCGAATATGCTGGGTATTTCATTTACTGAAATAGCACAGGAACTGAACTCATCCCGTGAAGTAATTTCACGACTCATGAAAAAACTCACGGAAAAAGGAATGATCAGGCAGCATAAATCGCATATTGAAATAGTTGATTTAAAAAAATGGGGCTCGTGATATTTATCACGGAACAATCCGGTTCATACCCCCAACTTTGCCCTCACAAATAAAAAAATGGAAATAGCAGGTTATATCGCATCGCTGGTTATTGGTATTTCGCTCGGATTAATAGGAGGTGGAGGATCTATTTTAACGGTGCCTGTACTGGTGTATCTTTTTGGCGTAGAGCCTGTACTGGCCACCGCTTATTCACTCTTTATTGTGGGTTTATCGAGTCTGGTTGGAGCATTTCCAAAATATAAACAGGGTTTTATTAACCTTAAAACGGCCATCATATTTGGTATACCATCTATTGCTGCGGTTTTTGCCACGCGTAAATTTATTGTTCCGCTTATTCCGAATGAAGTATTTACCATCGGCAACTTCGTGGTAACCCGTTCCATATTAATGATGCTTTTGTTTGCAGTGCTCATGCTCTTTGCCTCTATTTCCATGATTCGGGAGCAACAAAAAACAGATGAGAAAGAAAACGGTCCGCAACAATTCAATTATCCATTAATACTCCTCGAAGGAGCAGTTGTAGGCATGTTAACAGGGCTTGTTGGTGCCGGCGGCGGATTTTTAATTATTCCCGCGCTGGTATTATTAAGCAAATTGCCCATGAAACAGGCAGTTGGTACTTCGCTGCTGATTATTGCTGCCAAATCGTTAATTGGCTTTACCGGCGATCTCTCGCATTTTCAAATGGATTGGTCATTGCTTGGTTCTGTAACAGCACTGGCAATCGGTGGAATTTTTATAGGTAACAGCATCAGCAAAAAAATAGATGGCAATAAACTGAAAAAAGGATTTGGTTGGTTTGTGCTGGTGATGGGTGTTTATATTATTATTAAAGAAATCGTTTTCCCTGGCGGTTCATCACACTAGTTTTTTATACCCCCCAATAAGCGAGAGGCCTGCAGTAATGTGGGCCTTTCCAATTTATGACAAAGAGCAGTGCTGAATGTGACGAATATCACGTTTTAACTCGCTTACTCTTTTCAACTTTACAACTCAAATTTCTCCGCGAAAATTCACCACAGTTAGGAAGAGCCTAACGTTTTTGCAGAGAGCTTGTTAAAAGATCGTCATCGTGATACAGGTCACGAAAAAAGGAAATGAAACAACTGAATTTTACAGTATCAAATAAAACAAACCACTATGATCGTTGAACAAATTTATACCGGATGCCTGGCACAGGGTGCCTATTATATTGAAAGCAATGGCGAAGCAGTAGTAATTGATCCACTCAGAGAAGTGGCTCCTTATATACAGAAAGCCGAACGCAATGGTGCCAAAATAAAGTATGTACTCGAAACACATTTTCATGCCGATTTTGTATCGGGTCACCTCGACCTCGCCAAAAAAACCGGCGCACAAATTGTGTATGGGCCGAATGCAGCTCCTGATTTCGATTTCTATGCTGCTAAAGATGGTGAAGAACTGAAAATAGGTAATGCAACCATTCAGGTATTACATACCCCTGGACATACCATGGAAAGCACCTGTTACCTGCTGAAAGATGAATCAGGAAAAGCTGTTGGTTTATTTAGCGGCGATACTTTATTTATTGGCGATGTAGGCAGGCCCGATCTTGCACAAAAAGTAAAAGCAGAGCTTACACAGGATATGCTGGCGGGTTATTTGTTCGATTCGCTGAGAAACAAGATCATGCCCTTATCGGATGATATTATTGTATATCCTGCGCACGGTGCCGGTAGTGCCTGTGGTAAAAACATGAGTAAGGAAACAACAGATACATTGGGCCACCAGAAACAAACGAATTATGCATTGAGACCTGATATGACAAAAGAGGAGTTTATTAAAGAAGTAACCAATGGTCTTGTTGCACCGCCTGCTTATTTCCCCTTAAACGTAATGATGAATATTCATGGTTACGATAGTATAGATACGGTGTTGGAGAGAGGTCAGCATGCACTGAGCGCAGAGGCTTTTGAAGCTGCGGCCAATGAAACAGGTGCGTTGATTCTCGATACCCGCGATCCGCAGACATTTGCCGCAGGTTTTGTTCCCAACTCCATTAATATTGGTATCGATGGAAATTTTGCCCCATGGGTGGGCGCCATGATACCAGACATTAAGCAGGAAATTTTACTCGTAACAGATGAAGGAAGAGAACAGGAAGTAATAACCCGTTTGGCAAGGGTAGGTTACGATTTTACCATCGGTTATTTAAATGGTGGTTTTGCCACATGGAAAGCAGCAGGTAAAGAAATTGACCAGATTCGTTCTGTAAGTGCTGATGAGCTGGCGCTGATTATGGAAGAAGAAAAAGTAAATATTCTCGATGTACGTAAGAAAAGCGAATACCTCAGTGAGCATGTATTAGATGCCGAAAATGCACCACTCGATTTTATCAACGACAGCATGAGCCAGATAGACCCTGACAAAACCTATTATGTACACTGTGCAGGCGGTTATCGTTCCATGATTTTCAATTCGATTCTGCGTGCAAGAGGTTTTGACAACCTGATTGATGTGAAAGGCGGTTTTAAAGCACTGAAAGAGTCAGAAAAATTCAGGGTAAGTGATTATGTATGTCCAACAACTTTATTATAAACAATGAAAACAATACAGGAAATAATCAATAATGGCGATGCAACAATTATTGATGTAAGAACAAGCAGTGAATTTGGTATATCGCATTATCCCGATGCCGTTAATATTCCGCTGGATGAGTTGCCAAAGCATCTCACCCAGTTAAAAGAAGTGGGTAAACCGGTTATCTTATATTGCAGAAGTGGTAACCGAAGTGGTATCGGTATGAATTTTTTACACCAGCAGGGATTGAAAGACGTGTACAATGGCGGTGGATTAAGCGATATGCTTCAATACAAAAATTAAAAACAATGTCATCCTTCATAAAAATAATCAGCAGTAACTGGCATTTCATGCGTGTGTTGAGAGTGGTATTATCTGTTGCCATTTTAGTACAGTCCTGGTATGCAAAAGACAGCACCACCGCCGTTATTGGCTTGATGCTGCTTGCCATGGGATTGTTTAATATTGGCTGCTGCGGACCCAGTGGCTGTTATACACCGGTAAAAAAGAAAAAAGCTGTTTCACCAAATGAACCCGTATATGAAGAAGTGGTTTAAGCAAAATTATCTTTGGGTAGTTGGTGCAGGAATTGGCGCGCTGAGCGGTTTCCTTTATTGGAAATACATCGGCTGTATTTCAGGCACCTGCGCCATTACTTCAAAACCATTGAACAGTACGCTTTATTTTTCGGTGCTGGGCATATTATTCTTCAGCCTGTTTAAGAAAACCTCAAAACAAAAAACCCATGTTGAATAATGCATTTACAAAAATTATTGACAGTGATAAGCCCGTGCTGGTTGATTTTTATGCAGACTGGTGTGGACCCTGTCGTATGATGCCACCGGTATTAAAAGAAATAAAAAACAGGATGGGCGATCAGGTGCAGGTATTCAAGGTAAATGTAGATGAGCATACAGATGTGGCCGCTCATTATCAGGTAAGCAGTATACCAACACTGATGATTTTTAAGAAAGGGCAATTGTTGTGGAGAGAACCCGGTGTAAAAAACGCCAGTCAGCTACAGCAATTACTACAACAATATTCAGTATGACAACAACAGAAACCTTTTACGCAGAAAACATTCGTTGTGGGGGTTGTGTAAACACCATACAGTCTGAGCTTAATAAGATTCCAGGTGTGCAGGGTGTAGCTGTATCAGTACCAGAAAAAAAGATCTCTGTAATGGGTATTGGCATAAGAAGAGACTTAATAACAAAAGCACTCAGCAAAATGGGCTATCCCGCAACAGGTCATAATTCATTACTCAGAAAGGCCCTTTCAATCGTATCCTGTTCCGCAGGAAGATAATTTTCACCATAATGTTTATCACGCATGACAGTTCAATACACTGCCATAGGAATTGTATTTACCTTACTCAGCCATACAGTATTGGCACAGCATGAAATAACTGAACCCAAAAAAGACAGCAGTTCTTTATTATCTGCTTTCCGAAATGGCAAAACCGAAGGACATTTCAGGTATTTCTTTATGGCTACTGATAATAAAAAAGGGCTCACAGATTATCATGCACATGCTACGGGTGGTGGTTTAAGTTATACCACTGCTGCTTTTCATGGGTTTCGTTTGGGCATTGGTGGCTTTTTTATTTTTAATACAGGATCATCCGATCTTATTAAACCCGATCCCGTTACACAACAGTTGAACCGCTATGAAATTGGATTATTTGATATTGAAAATCCATCCAATAAAAATGATATTGACCGTTTGGAAGAACTGTATCTGAGTTATAGCTGGAAAAAAAATTCAGTTACACTGGGCAAACAAATCATCAATACTCCTTTTATTAACCCGCAGGATGGGAGAATGCGACCAACAGGTGTAGAAGGTATTTGGCTGAAGACAAAAAAAGGTAACGCAAAAATTAATGGTGGCGTGCTTTGGGGAATAAGTCCGAGAAGCACGGTTCGCTGGTTTAATATTGGTCAGTCATTGGGTATTTATCCGCAGGGGGTTAATGCATTGGGCAAACCTTCCAATTACAGAGATCATGTCAACAGTAAGTTTATCGGTATTATTGGAATTACTTACCCAATAAGTAAGCAAACAAAATTTCAGTTATGGGAACAATTTACTGACCAGGTTTTTAATACAGCAATGCTCCAGGTTGATCAACAATTTGGCGGGAACGATGAAGCGCATTATTATACTTCTGCCCAGACCATTGTACAACACAGTTTAAAAAACGGAGGTAATCAGGACCCCGATCATACTTATATGCAAAAGGGTAACAATTCATTGAGTTTTGGTGCAAGAATTGGCTGGAAGCAAAAGAACCAGGATATTTCTTTGAATTATACCCGCATTACCCGTCATGGTCGTTACCTCATGCCCCGTGAATGGGGTCGCGATCCACTTTTTACTTTTTTACCCCGCGAAAGAAACGAAGGCTTTGGCGACCTGAACGCATGGATGCTGCAATACAAAAAACAGTTTGGAGAAAGTGGATTTCAGTTACAAACAGGTTTCGGTTATTACCAATTACCCGATGTACTGAATACACAGCTTAACAAATATGGTATGCCATCTTACACACAATTGAATATAGACCTTCAATATCATTTCAAAGGTTTATTAAGCGGCACACAGGCACAAATGCTGTATGTATATAAAGGACAGGAAGGAAACAGCTATAACAACGACAAATATGTTATCCATAAAGTAAACGCATCATTATTCAACCTAATTTTAAACTACCGATTTTAATCGATCAGCAATGTGGAATAAGATAAAAACAAACTGGCCGGCTTTCCTCTTATTTGTACTGGCATTTGCTGTCATTACCAATTGGTTTTTTCGAAGCACCAGACATCCCAATTTTTATAGCCAGGCCGACAGCAGTTGGCATGCCCCGAGTTATTATATCGATCCTATAAAAGATGAACATACACGTGAACTAATTTTATATGGAGAGGAACTGATTGCGCATACATCGAAGTACCTCGGCCCCAATGGAACCGTACAGCAAATCAGCAATGGTATGAATTGCCAGAACTGTCATTTAGATGCGGGGAAAAGAATAAATGGAAATAATTATGCAGCCGTTGCAGCTACCTACCCCAGATTCAGGGCAAGAAGTGGCAGCATGGAAACTATGTATAAACGCGTGAGTGACTGTTTTGAAAGAAGTTTGAATGGCAGTGCACCCGATAGTAACAGCAAAGAGTTCCGCGCTATTGAAGCATATATTAAATGGGTGGGAAAAGATGTAGCCAAAAATGAACACCCTAAAGGCAGTGGTATACAGGTTCCCGAAATATTAGCACGTGCAGCCGATCCGGTTCGTGGAAAAAAGATTTATACAACCAACTGCGAACGCTGTCATGGCGGCAATGGAGAAGGGCAAGTAAATCCGGAGGGTAATGGGTATAGCTACCCTCCTTTATGGGGTAACCACAGTTATAATACAGGCGCTGGTTTATATCGACTCAGTAATTTCGCTGGCTTTGTGCAATCCAATATGCCTTTCAATGAGGTAACACACAATAATCATCTCTCGGATGAAGATGCGTGGGATCTGGCTGCGTATGTAAACACACAACCACGCCCCATTTTCACAGAATCGCACGACTGGCCCGATATCGCTAAAAAACCATTTGATCACCCTTTTGGTCCATATGCAGATAGCTTTGGCGAACAACAACATAAATATGGCCCTTACCTTCCTATCATACAGGCAAAAAAACAATAGTGTTTGGGCGTGACAAGTATCACGTTCCCGCAATACAGTAAACAGCATTTTTGCAGTCAATATTTTTTATGAAAGCATTCTTAGAACAGCCCTGGCCCTGGTATGTAGCGGGCGTACTTATTGGATTGATTGTTCCGATATTGTTATTATTAGGCAATAAACATTTTGGCATTTCAGCTAACCTGCGTCATGCCTGTGCGGCCTGTTTCCCGGCAAAAATTAATTTCTTTCAGTACGACTGGAAGAAAGAATCCTGGAACCTGTTTTTTGTTGGAGGTATTTTAATCGGTGCCATGATTGCTGCATTTGGTATTCCCGATCCTAATCCTATTGTAGTTCATCCGGCGCTGGTAAATGAGTTAAAAGAGTATGGCATGAGCGATTACAGCAGCATGGTACCAAAAGAACTGGTGTCATGGGAGTCTCTTTTCTCTGCACGCGGACTGGTGTTGATGGTAGGCGGTGGTTTTCTGGTAGGCTTTGGTTCCCGCTATGCAGGTGGGTGCACAAGCGGACACGCCATCATGGGTTTAAGTAACCTGCAATGGCCCTCTCTTGTAGCAACCTGTTGTTTTATGGCCGGTGGTTTTTTGATGGCCAATTTTATACTTCCTCTAATCATGAAATTATAAATGAATACGATGAATTCATCTCAAACCGAAATAGTAACCGATTTTGAAGTACGTTCACTCGATACCATGTGTGTAAACGAGTCGGAACAACAACATCCATGGTGGTATAATTTTAAATACCTGGCCGTAGGTGTTTTGTTCGGAATTGTTTTTGTGAAAGCTGAAATCATTTCCTGGTTTCGTATGCAGGAAATGTTCCGGTTTCAAAGTTTTCATATGTATGGTGTAATAGGAACGGCTGTGGTTGTTGGGGCAATTTCTGTGGCCCTCATCAAAAAATTTAAAGTAAAAACCATACATGGAGAGGAAATTCATTTCACACCCAAAAAATTCAATAAAGGCCAGATTATTGGCGGATTGATTTTTGGTTTGGGCTGGGCACTCACCGGTGCTTGTCCCGGACCCATCTTTGCGCAGATTGGAATGGGTATTACCGTAATGATCGTAGTTTTACTGAGTGCCATTGCAGGTACATGGGTGTATGGTTATTTCAGAGAAAAGCTACCTCATTAGACTATATTATTAGCTGGGTTTCTGTTTGGATTCAAGAATGGCTAAAATTTTATCGAGCTTATCCACTTCAATCCTGTTTAACCTGCGTTGCAGTTCTTCAATCTCCTGTTTAGCTTCAATATTGGTCTGGTAATCATCCATGGCCTGTAAACGGTCGCGATCATTCTGTCTTTTCTGCGACATCATAATAATCGGAGCCGCGTAAGCAGCCTGTGTTGAAAACAGGAGATTCAGCAAAATAAATGGATAGGGATCCCAATGTCTGATAAAACCTATCAGGTTGCAAGCCATCCATACCAAAACAATAAGGGTTTGAATGATGATAAATGACCAGGACCCCATTCCCGCCGATATACCGTCTGCAATTCGTTGACCAAAAGTTCTTTTAGAAGAATGTAGTTCGTGCCAGGTTCTCACCTGTGTAATTTGTGTCTTTTTCATACCTGTTTTCGGCTTACTGTTTTGTTTGCCTGATATTAAGTTACTACTTATCTCTTGTTATTTAATCTCTCAGTACCTCTTAATGAACTCCCTTTCTCCCCTTCTCTTTGTAAAAAAAGGTTGCACAGAAGCAACCCTCAAAAAATACAAAGTGTTATTAATAAAGAGAAGAGGAGAACGGGAGTTAGAGCAGGGTAATACAGTTCTGAGTGGTTTTTTATCTTTTAAGCCGAATCTAATTGGTGGGTCACTGTGGTTTTTTTACCTTGGCTGCCACTACTGTTTATGAAGAAATTTTTTTTATTGATTGCGCTTGCTTGTGCTTACCTAAGTGGTATGAGTCAGGCTTTTTTTCCGGTCAACGACTCTTCGGGTAAAGTATTGTATCATAAAACAGAAGAAATAGCTATTAGTAAAGCAGAGAAATATAACCGGGTGAAAACCTGGTTTATGAATTATTATAAAACCTCAAAGTTTGAGGATCATTTCAGAATCGCCAGAAATGGCAAGCCATTGCAAATGATCGAAACCGCAAACAGCATCACCGGCAAATATGGTTTTTATGTGATGCACCCCACAGACGACCGTTCCGGGCTGGTTATGGAACAGATATATGTAATGTTTACCATGACCATTAAATTCACCCCTTCCGGATATGAAAACCTGATTACAGACATCATTTGCTTTACGGGTGAAACCAATTCCGGAAGTATGCGACCTTCGCAGTTTGGGGTAGAAACCTATAACTCACAGCAACTGAATCGTTTGGCCTATGTTCAGCAATACATTATTCCCCAGATAACCAATTCCATAGAAAAAGTACAGATTGAACTGGCACGTACCGTCAGGTACGGTAATTTAACGGATGCTTCCTGGTAAAAAACCGTTTAAAACACGGAGGCTTTGTAGTAAAACAGTTACAACAACTCAGTTGACAGCACTATTTCATCTGCTATGTCTTTCCTGTTACTTTGTTCCAGCAATTTATACAAACGACCGTATCATTGCTTGGTTTAGAATCCAAACATCTTAAGAAAAATCCAAATCGGCCTGTTGACTATTGTAGTGTAAGTTAAACGGGTAATATCCATGAAGTGAAAAACCAAACGCTACACAGCCTTTGCAGGGACCTCCCCGCAAAGGCTTTTTGTTTTTAGAGAAATGAGTTAATCAGTATTCGTACACTCCAGATAATGACCATAATACCTACTGCAATAAACATGGTTTTCAACGGCAGTTTACCTGCCAAACGAGCTGCAATGGGAGCAGCAATAACACCGCCGATGATCAGTCCGGCTATTATCGGCCAGTGAGATATTCCCAATAAAGAAAAAAATGTAGCTGCACTGGCGAGCGTTACAAAAAATTCAGCGATGCTAACAGAGCCTATTACATAACGCGGTGTACGTCCTTTTAAGATGAGTGTGCTTGTTACCAGCGGGCCCCATCCACCACCACCAAATGAATCAAGAAAACCACCTGCCGCACCTAACCATCCTACTTTGCGGAATTTCTTTGGCTTGTTAATTTTTTTGAACCCCGTTCTCAATATTCGTAATCCAAGAAAAAGAGTATACCCTGCGAGAACAGGTTTTACAAGTTCTGAATAATTGTCTGCTAAAGTTGATAAAGCAACAGCACCCAATATAGCACCGAGCACACCCGGAATCAGTAATGCTTTGAATAACTTTTTGTTCACGTTCCCAAAACGATAATGACTATAACCCGAAGCTGCACTGGAAAACATTTCAGCCGTATGAATACTTCCGCTGATGGCTGGTAATTTTATACCGAGCGAAAGTAATACGGTTGCCGATACCACGCCATAACCCATTCCTAGTAAGCCGTCTACCAGTTGTGCAAGAAAACCAGCCAGTATCATCCAGTAAAAAGTGCTGTCTAAAGAAGTAACCAGTTCCTTCGATTGTGTAAACAATTGTGCAAATGGTACATAAGAAAGAACAAGATGACCAACGAACATAAAGAAGAAAGCAAAGAGAAAAATAGAGGCAATTTTTTTCCATCGCTGTTCTGCAACCGTTGGATTCTTCTTATCGGTTGCTGCTAACACAGCCGTTATTTCATTCAGCTTTTTTACTTTATGAGAAAAATCTCCTCCAATTTTATTCCTGATCTCCTGCATTTTATCCAACACCTGATCGAGTTCAGCAGGCAGGGCTTCATGCAATGTTTCTTTGAGGCGTTTGGCAATCGTGGGCGATTTACCATTGGTAGAAATAGCGAGTTTAAGGTTTCCTTTCTGAACTACTGAGCCAAGATAAAAATCACATAAAGCCGGTTTATCGGCTACATTCACCAATAGCTTTCTGGCTTTCGCATCGTTTCGTATTTCTTCTGCCGTAGCAATATCATTCACTGCAACAATCACTATATCTGCATCGTACAGATCTCCGGATGAATAGGCTTTCTGCACCAATACTACCTGTTCCTTTTTTTCAGCTAATAAAGTCAGTTCTTCATCAAAAGTTTTTGCTACCATTTTAACCCTTGTAGCAGGTGCATTTTTTAATACGGTCTGTAGTTTTTCAAAAGCCACCGGGCCTCCTCCTACAATCAACACACGCATTCTTTCCAGTTGAATAAAAACAGGAAATAAATGATTCTGACGAGATACCCTGCATTCCGTTCCCGATAGTTTCTTTTCAATTGCTTCTACAGTCATTTGCATTACTACAGTTTTAATACTCTTGGTTTATAAAATAGCACGCTGCATATAATCACCGAAACTTTCATGTTGACTCCTGCTTACATTATATTGATTAAACACTTTATCAAGTTCAGTCAATATAGCTTCCTCATCCAGTTGTTCCCGGTATTTAGTATTCAGCCTTGTGCCTTCGCGATCGCCTCCCAAATGAAGATTGTAACGACCCGGACCTGTACCTACCAAACCAATTTCTGCTGCATAGGGACGTGCACAACCATTCGGACATCCGGTCATTCTCATGATAATATTTTCCTCTTCCAATGAATGCTTCTTCAATAAAGGCTCCATTTTACTAATGAGTGATGGCAGGTATCTCTGTGCTTCCGCCAATGCCAGCGGACAGGTAGGTAAAGCCACACATGAAATGGCATTTTTTCGCAATGCACTGATGGCTTCGTCTCTTTTAATAATACCGTATCGCTGCAAAATTTTTTCAATCAAAGACTTATCCTCAGGATGAATCTCGCTCAGTATCAGATTCTGGTTACTTGTAAATCGAAATATCAGTTTACCCGTTTCGGCCAATTCGAGAAGCGCTGTTTTCAACGGAACATCAGCCTCATCTGTTATCCTTCCGTTTTCTACAAATAAAGTATAATGCCAGTTTCCTTTATCATCTGCCAGCCAGCCATAACGATCTATTCTTTCCGTAAACCTATACGGTTTTGCATCTTCCAGTTCAAAACCACAACGCTGCTCTAATTCTTTTCTGAATGCATCCACTCCCATTTTATCGAGCGTGTATTTTATTCTTGCCAGTTTACGATCGGAGCGGTTACCAAAATCTCTTTGTATGGTCAACACTTCATATAC
Source organism: Chitinophaga pinensis (assembly GCA_943372605.1). GTDB lineage: Bacteria > Bacteroidota > Bacteroidia > Chitinophagales > Chitinophagaceae > Sediminibacterium > Sediminibacterium pinensis_H. The sequence goes on from CALRZI010000007.1 coordinate 109,658, forward strand.
TGCTTTGAGTGTTTTCTCTTCCCCTGCCGTAAAACCAATAACAGTGGCTAATCTTGCATAGGTATCAGGGTTGCCATGCGTGGTAGACAATCCACCACCTACCGCAATATTAAAACCGATGAGTTTGCCTTTTTCAATAATGGCAATCAATCCCAGGTCATTGGTCAGTACATCCACATCATTATTGGGTGGGATGGCAATTCCGATTTTAAATTTTCTGGGCAGGTAGCGATCCTGGTACAAAGGATCGGTTTCATCATATTCCGCTATCTTTTCATCATCCAGCCATATTTCATAAAAAGCCCTTGTCTTGGGTAATAATAAACGGCTTATTTTATCAGCATAGGCATGTACTTCTTCATGTATGGGCGATTCAGATGGATGGCTGGTGCAGGCAACATTTCTGTTTACATCGCCACAGGCTGCAATTGAATCGAGATGCACAGCATTGAAATCTTTCAGTGTTGGTTTAATCTGGTGCTTCAAAATACCATGCAATTGTATGGTTTGTCTGGTGGTAATCTTAATAACACCGGTTGAATAGTTTCCGGCAATATGATGTGCTGCTACCCATTGATCGGCCCGCATATATCCACCCGGTATGCGTAACCTGATCATGAATGAATACAATTTGTCGAGTTTTTTAGCAGCCCGTTCTTCACGTACATCACGATCATCCTGTTCATACATACCATGAAACTTTATCAGTGCATGATCCTGTTCACGAACAGCACCTGTAATTTCATCCTGTAAACTCTCCTGCAAACTGCCACGTAGACCTTTGCTGGAGGTTTTTATTTTTTCTATGGGGGAAGGTTTGTTGTTTGACATGGGGTGGAAGTGAAAGGTGAAATGTGAAAAGTGAATTTTTAGTATAGGTCTTTGGCGTAGCGGTTTTGTTTTTTTAGGTTTTCGAAATAATCAATTCCGCTCGCTTCGCTTCCTGTTTGGGTTTGAAATACTTTTAGTAAAGCATCTTCAATGGCTTTTCCTGTTGGTTCTTTTTCACCGCAGAGGTATAAATAGGCACCTTGTTCCAGCCACTCAAACAATTCCTTTCCCTGCGTTACAATTTTATCTGCTAGACTTACTGTATGTTCAGAACCGTTTTTGAATGACAGACTTACTTTTGTCAACGTATCAGTTTCAAACCAGCTCTGCCATTCGGTTTGGTACAAAAAGTCGGTAGTAAACTGATTCTCACTAAAGAATAACCAGTTTTTACCAACTGCACCTGTGCTGTCTCTTTCTGCAACAAATGAACGAAACGGTGCAATACCGGTTCCGGGGCCAATCATGATGATATCTTTTTCAGGCGCGGGTAATCGAAATCTTTTATTCGTTTGAATAAAAAAGCGAACAGTATCTCCTTCTTTTTTATTTTCTAAAAACTGCGTACACAAGCCGGTTTGTTCCTGTTCATTGATGGTAAATACATCGCGCAACATCGTAATATGCACTTCACCGTTATGTGCTGCGGGCGAAGAAGAAATATTGTAAATACGCGGCACTATCTGCGTTAATCCTTCCACTACCTGTTCAAACAATGCTGGTTTCGATAAAGGGTACTGTTTCAGTAAGGATAAAAGATCAGTTTTACCAACAGCAATTTCATGACCGCATATTGCAGCATAATGTTTAACTGATTTCTCCAACAGGTAGCTGATATTGATTTTTGAAACCAGTAATTCTCTGATGGAAGCTGTTTCATTTTTCCAGGTAATGGTTTTATTTCCATCAACCGATACCAGTTGCAATAACTGATCTACCAGCAAGGAATCATTTTCCGGAACAATACCGATAGAGTCTCCTGAAAAAAACTCCATACCATCTGCTGCCAGTTCAATATGATAAATCTTTTTAGACGACCCATTTGCAGTCAGGTTAATATGGGTTTGAATGATGCCATCATAGTATAATTTTCCGGCGAGTTTTTTGGTCTCAGCAGGTGGTGCTGCAATTACCGGTGTTGGCGTTTTTACTGTCTGCAATTGCTGTATTACCGTGCTAAACCATTGTTCGGCAGTACTTTCATAGTCAAGATCACATTTCTGCAGATCAGCAATTCTTTGTCCACCTAAATATTGCAATTGCTTGTCTACATCTTCTCCTGTTTTGCAAAACATGGGATAAGCTGTATCACCCAATGCCAATACACCATATTTTAACTGTGGTAACTTAAAACCATTATTATGGATATGGTCATAAAATTTTTGCGCAGCTACCGGCGGCTCTCCATCACCCTGTGTGCTGATGACGGTAATAAAATATTCTTCTTTAGGCAACTCAGTCAGTTTATACTGATCCAGACTTACCAGTTTGGTTTGTATGCCACTCTTTTTTGCCTTTGATGCAAAATCTGTTGCCAGTTTTTTTGAATTGCCTGTTTCTGTTCCATAGGCAATGGTTATTTTTTTGCCGTTTGCACCATTGGATATTGCAGGTGTTACTTTGAGCGGTTCAGATACCAGCCCAGACAAATAACCATTCACCCAGATCAATTCTTCTTTATTGAACTGGCTGATGAATTCAGCTAATATTTTCAGTTTAGGCTCTGCTAACATGTCTTTTTTTAGTTGTTGTATCTTCTAACTGAGTAATTCTTCCGGTAAGAGGCGTGAAATAATGTTCTGTGCTGTGTATATTAGGCAGCCATGCAAACTGTTCATGCAAGGACACTACTTTACCAATGATGACCAATGAGGGTGAACGGAATGTTTTATCCTTTAACTGATCGGTATACTGATAAAGATCACAGGTATGAATTTGTTGTAAGGGCGTGGTGGCTTGTTCAATTACCGCGAGTTTTTTTGCTGGCTCTATTCCATGCAGGGTTAACTGTTCCACTACAGTTGACAATGTTTCTCCCGACATATAAAATACCAGTGTATCATCTGTTTGTGCCAGTTCTTTCCAGGTTTCTGCTTTAACAATATCTGATTTGTAATAAGTAAGCAAACGAACACCTACAGATAAGCCTCGGGCGGTTAATGGAATGCCTGCATAAGCAGCCGCTCCCAACGCCGCTGTTACCCCGGGAACAATTTCATAAGGTATTTTATGTTGTACCAGTGTTTCCAGCTCATCAAGCACGTTTGAGAATATACTGGTATCACCTCCTTTTAAACGAACCACTATATTATGTTTCACTGCATACTCTACCAGTAATTCATTAATGGTTTGTTGTGGTGTAGATACGCCTCTGCGACACTGTTTTCCAACATAAATAATCTCAGCCTTTGGGTTCACATAAGTGCTGAGAATTTCTGAACTCACCAAACGATCTGTCAGCACAATATCAGCCTGCGCTAACCAGCGAGCGGTTTTAACCGTCACCAGTTCCGGATCACCAGGACCTGCTGATGCGAGAATTACTTTGCCGTATGTTGGTTGCCTTCCCATTGTCTACTTTTTTAGTAGATTATAATTATAAAAAAAATCCCTGCCCCCGGACTTAAGTCCGGGGGCAAGAAAAAATTAGAATAAGCCTTCGATTGATAAATATCTTTCTCCGGTATCATAGTTAAACGTCAGCACTTTTGAACCTGCTGGAATTTCCGGTAACTTTTTTGCTACCGCCGCCAGTGAAGCACCTGATGATACACCTAATAAAATACCTTCTTCTTTTGCTGCTCTTTGTGCAAAGGAGAATGCCTCTTCTTTACCTACCTGTATAATACCATCGAGAATAGCTGTATTTAAAATAGATGGTACAAAGCCGGCTCCAATTCCTTGTAATGGATGTGGTGAAGGTGAGCCGCCACTCAATACAGGCGATAACTCCGGCTCTACTGCAAACACTTTTAGTGCTGGAAATTTCGCCTTCAGTATTTCTGCAACACCGGTTATATGTCCGCCGGTACCAACGCCAGTAATAATATAATCGAGTCCATCAGGAAAATCGTTGAGTATTTCCAGAGCTGTTGTTTTTCTGTGTACTTCTGTATTGGCCGGATTATCAAATTGCTGTGGCATCCAGGCATTGGGAGTGCTTTGTGTTAGTTCAGTTGCTTTTTCAATAGCGCCTTTCATTCCTTTTTCACGTGGCGTGAGTACAAATTCTGCTCCATACAAAGCCATCAGTCTTCTGCGTTCAATACTCATGCTTTCTGGCATCACCAGAATAATTTTATATCCTTTTACTGCGGCAACAAGAGCAAGACCAATACCCGTATTACCACTGGTAGGTTCAATAATTACGCTGTCTTTGTTCAACAGACCTTTCTGTTCTGCGTCTTCAATCATCGATAATGCAATACGGTCTTTGATACTGCTACCCGGATTATTTTTTTCCAGCTTTATCCATACTTCGTGTTCGCTACCAAATAATTTATTGATACGCACGTGTGGTGTGTTACCGATGGTTTCCAGAATGTTATTTGCTTTCATATTATTTTTTTAAATCACAAAATTTAGTGGTTCAGGAAATGGATCCTTGTCTTTGATTTTAATTTCACTTTTATGGTACACAACAGAATTAGCGGCTACACTATGTGTTAACCATATATTTCCACCAATTATACTACCTGCACCAATTACAGTTTCGCCTCCTAAAATGGTGGCACCGGAATAAATGATTACATCATCTTCAATTGTAGGATGTCGCTTTGTGCTGGCCAGTTCTTTGGCTACATTCAATGCACCCAGTGTAACGCCCTGGTATATTTTTACCCTTTCACCAATAACAGTGGTTTCACCAATTACAATACCCGTTCCATGATCTATGGCAAACGATGCGCCGATAGTGGCTCCGGGATGAATATCGATACCTGTTTTGCTGTGCGCATATTCTGCGAAGAGTCTTGGCAGTGTTTTTATCTGCTGACGGTATAACTGGTTTGATAAACGATAAATAGCAGTTGCATAAAAACCAGGATATGCCACCAACACTTCTTCAATAGATTGTGCTGCAGGGTCAAAAGCCAATACAGCATCTGCATCTTTCAGCAATGCATCATAGATGAATGGCAATGCGTTGAAAAAGGAGTTGGTATGTTCTTTAACCTTGTTCTCATCCGGAATAAGCTCAAACAATATGGCCGAAAAAGTATGTCGTATTGCATAATACTCTCCCGAGAGTTTTTCTACTGAATTAAATTTCTTTTCATAAGAACCAAACAAAAAATTAAACAGGTCATCAATAAAATGCTCTGTCAATGCCTTGTCGGGAAAAGCATGATCTGCTTTTCTGTTCCGCTGAAACAACTGTTGTATAAAAATTTCCTCTGACATATTTATGATTGAATCATGCAGGCACCAACGGTTACATGACTTGTTTCATCAATTAAAATGGCTCCACCATTGGTTCTCAGTTCCTGATAAGCATCGTATGCAATGGGACTTGCTGTTTTGATGGTTACTTTTACAATATCATTGAGCGCAACAGTTTCGGGCGATGCAATCTGCTCCAGCGAATGAACATCGAGTTTATAACTCACTTCCTTTACTACCGAACGCACTCTTTTGCTATTTATTTGTAATAAGTATTTATTCCCCGTCACCAATGCTTTCTGATCCATCCAACAGAGTAAGGCTTCTATTTCATTTGTAACTTTTGGCTGGTGTTCATTTTGTACAATGAGATCACCGCGACTGATATCAATATCATCTTCCAGGTGTAGTACTACACTTTGCGGGGCAAATGCTTCTTCCACTTCTTTCCCATTATGTTCAATGGCTTTAATGGTGCTGCTGATACGGGCTGGTAATACCGTTACTGTATCACCCTTTTTATAGATACCGCTATTTATTTTTCCGGCATACCCACGGTAATCGTGTAGTTCTTCAGTTTGTGGACGGATTACATATTGCACTGGGAAACGCGCTCTTACTAAATCTATATCGTCTGTCAGTTCTACTGTTTCGAGAATGTCGAGTAAAGAAGGGCCTTCGTACCATGTGAGTGCTTCTGTTCGCTCAACAATATTATCACCATTCAGTGCACTGATGGGAATATAACGCACATCCTTCAGTCCTAATTTCTTTGCCACATCTGCATAATCAATAACAATATTGTTATACACATCCTGCGAAAAATCTACCAGATCCATTTTATTAACCGCCACCACTATATGCGGAATGTTTAATAAAGATGCAATGATTGAATGGCGCCGTGTTTGTTCCACCACACCATGTCTGGCATCAATAAGAATAATGGCAAGATCTGAGTTAGATACACCTGTTACCATGTTACGCGTGTATTGTACATGCCCCGGTGCATCGGCGATGATAAATTTTCGTTTGGGTGTGGCGAAATATTTATAGGCTACATCAATGGTAATACCCTGTTCTCTTTCTGCACGTAAACCATCTGTCAGCAACGCAAGATCAATCTCACCATCTTCTTTGTTTTTACTTTGTTTTTCCAGTGCTTCCAAATGATCAATCATAATCGATTTGCTGTCGTACAGCAATCGCCCAATCAGCGTCGATTTACCATCGTCTACACTGCCTGCTGTTATAAATCGTAGTAAGTCCATTTGTTTTATTTTTTAGCCATGAGCCCTGAGCCTTGGGCTATGAGCATTTTTTAATTAATTGTATATCCCCCCTTTCACTTTTCCCCTTTCACCTTTCACATCTCTCCTCTCACGTCTCACGCCCCTTAGAAGTATCCATTCTTCTTCCTATCCTCCATTGCCGCTTCACTTACTTTATCATCAATTCTCGTTTCACCACGTTCGCTGGTTTTGGTTGCGGTAATTTCCCTGATGATATCATCAATACCGGAAGCATTTGATTCCACAGCAGCCGTACAGGTCATATCGCCCACTGTACGGTAGCGTACTTTTTTGGTAACGATTGAATCTGTATCATCCAGTTGTATAAATTCAGATAAGGCAATCAACTGTCCTTCATGTTCCAGCACTGTACGTTCGTGCGCGAAGTAGATAGAGGGTAATGCAATATTTTCCCGTCTGATATAATTCCAGATATCCAGTTCTGTCCAGTTGCTGATGGGAAATACACGCACATTTTCTCCTTTGCTGATACGACCATTATAAGTGTTCCATAATTCAGGTCTTTGCAGTTTGGGATTCCACTGACCAAATTCATCTCTCACTGAAAATATTCTTTCCTTGGCTCTTGCTTTTTCCTCATCGCGACGCGCACCACCAATGCAGGCATCAAAACCAAATTCTTCAATGGTATCGAGTAAGGTGTAGGTTTGCAAAGCATTTCTGCTGGCAAATTTTCCTTTGGGTTCGGTGAGTTGCCTTGCTTTAATGGTGTCTTCTACTTTACGCACCACTAATTTTTCACCAATGCTTGCCGCCAGTTCATCTCTGAATTGCAAGGCTTCCGGAAAATTATGACCCGTATCAATATGCACCAATGGAAAAGGAAATTTACCCGGACGAAATGCTTTCAGTGCCAGGTGTACCAGTGTAATAGAATCTTTACCACCACTAAACAGTAAGGCAGGTTTTTCAAATTGCCCTGCTACTTCACGCATAATATGTATGGCTTCCGATTCTAACTGATCTAAATAATCTAGTCTGTACGCACTCATGCTTCTGCTGTTTTTTTAGGTTCATGCGAATGCAATCCACATTCTTTTTTACTATTGTCTTCCCACCACCAGCGACCTGCCCTGAAGTCTTCGCCCGGTTTAATGGCCCTTGTGCAGGGCGCACAACCAATACTCACAAAACCTTTATCGTGTAAAGGATTATAGGGTATTGCTTTCTGATGGATATACTGTTTTACTTCTTCGGTTGTCCAGTGTAGTAATGGATGATATTTTATTATTTGATTCGATGCATCCCATTCAATGGTTGTAAGATCATGTCGTGCAGGTGAGTGTTCTGCCCTCAAACCCGTAATCCAGATGGCATTACCAGACAATGCTTTTTTTAATGGCACTACCTTTCTGATGGTACAACAGGCCGACCTGAGTTCCGGTGAATCATAAAATGCATTGGGGCCATTGGTTTCTATATAATCAGACAATGCCTGTGCATCGGGATAGTAGGCTTTGATACTGGTTTTATAAAATTCCAGCGTCCGGCTCCAGGTGCTATAGGTTTCAGGAAAAAGACGACCCGTATCGAGTGTAAACAGTGATACAGGGAAATGATTGGTCTGAATAATATCAGTAATCACCTGATCCTCATAACTAAAACTGGTGGAAAAAGTAACGGCAGAAGGATAGGCAGCCACAATCAATGCAATCGCTTCTTCAACAGAGCGATCCCGTATTTGTTGTTGTAAGTCCGCAGCTACGCTGCTATTGAGCACTTGTGACATAATGTTTGTTTGGATCGATAAAAGCCGGCAAGAACAGGTATGAACAATATCAGTTCACCATCATACAGGTGCAACAACAGCAGTGGCTGTTTGTAATTGACAGATATTTCATGTTGTTGAATTGCATACGCTCGGTTTAATCGTTCCAGACATCCTATAAAAAAAGGCACCCGATGCTCAGTCAGAATGCCTTGTATTACTACAGTTGCTGTATACGTAAAGAAGACTGACTTATCTCATCCCGATTTTATCGGGACCGGATTTGGCACCTTTTCCAAATAATTATAGAGTGGTTGCCAAGGCTTCACAGGGCCAATTCCCTCCGCCTTTCTTGATAAGAATGTATAAGAACGAGTACAAAGATAGGGGGAAAATTACATTCCCTACCAAATAAGTAGACTTTTTTGTAAAAGAAATGTCAATTTAAGGAGTTAGCTATTAGCTGTTAGCTGTTAGGGTTAACTGCTAAGAGTGATTGTTTTTATTAATCGGTGGATGACCCGATACAAACCACTGGTCATACACACCCTCTAAACAACTGCTAACGCCTAACAGCTAATAGCTAATAGCTAAAACCTGTTCCAACTGCAAGAGATGTTTTACTTTGCGGCATGACTCAGATTGATAGTGTACAATTAGAGCAGGTGATCCTGCATAAAGTGGGTAATCCTACGCGTGGAGAGGAATTAAAACTCTCCGTAAACCCTTTAACGCTTAACGATGAAATTGTCAGGGGTTTGCTCACCAGATATTTTCTTTCGCCATTCAACGAACATGAACAATACCAGTTTACCCATATCAGCAGTCTGGAGCTGAATGAAGTGTACCAGTATGTGAATGGTATTTTTGATGACCCTAAAAGTTTCGTATCTCAATCGGCCTTGCTGGCTTCTTTCCTGTACCAGAAAAGCACACATGCCCGCGTAAAAGAAGGTGAATTATATGTTACCCGCTTCAGCAATGTTCCATTCGGAACAGAATATGTAGATGCTATTGGTTTATTTAAAAGCGAAACCAAAGAAACTTTTCTGAAAGTATTTCCGCATGGACAAAGCTGGGAAGTAATTGCAGAAGATGGTGTAAACATCAATAAACTCGACAAAGGCTGTTTGATTTTTAAAAAGAACCGTGAAGAAGGTTATGTGGTTTGCGTAGTGGATACTACGAACAAACAGGATACCCAATATTGGGTGTCTGATTTTTTACAGGTTACCAGATCGGCCAACAGCTATCACCATACCAACGATACTTTGGGTATGTGCAAACTATTTATCAGCAATGAGCTGAATGAAAAGTTTGATGTAAACAAAAGCGACCAGATCGACTACCTCAACCGCAGCATGGAATATTTCAGTACAAAAGAATCTTTTAACCTGAATGAGTTTGCGGAAGAAGTATTACACCATCCGGAAGTGATCGATAGTTTTACCCAGTACAAACAACAATACGAAGTTGCCAGACAGGTAAATATTGAAGACAATTTTGATATTCATCTTGCAGCCGTAAAAAAGCAGCAGCGTGTTTTCAAGAGTGTATTAAAGCTCGATAAAAACTTCCATGTGTACATCCACGGCCGAAAAGACCTCATTGAAAAAGGCTATGATGAAATGAGCGGCAAACATTATTACAAGCTCTATTTTGATGAAGAAAGCTAAAGAAAAGCTATGAGCTATGAGCCATGAGCAAATTTTTCCTTAATAGTTAACCTCCGAATGGATCGTCTTCGGCTTTTAATAAATCGCGCAGGTGCAGCAATGCTTTGCGGACTTTATTGGCATAATCAGGGTCGTTTATGGGAACGGGCCAGCTGATTAAACTGGTGCTTTCATTTTTATTGAATTGGGGATAATACTGCGAACAGGTACATACATATTTCCCATTACCTCTTTTTAACCAAACACTCATCAAACCGCTACCAGCACTTGGAGCATAAATGGTATCAATATACATTGGATTGAAAGTAAATGAATAACTACAAAAAAGGGCGGGTATGCTCGTACTACTATAAGGCCTGAAATAAAGGCTATAGCTAAAGTTCATACTACTTTCGTTAAAATACATATAGGGGTTCGCTACATATTTATCGTCTAAGTTGGTAGCCGCCCCAATCCTCACCGTGTATTCTCCATTTATTTCATTCAGTTTTTTCTTCAGGTAATTAACAGTTTCACCTTTGGTAAGTGTAACATCCTGAGAAAAAGATAGATTATAAGATAACAAGACGGTAAATAAAAAAAAGTATCGCATATATATCCATTAATAACAATTGTAAAATAAAAAAGTTTTCCAATCCATACGTTGCTATTGAATTAAAGTTGCTGCAACAGTTCTAAAATACCTAAATGTCGGTAAGTGTATAATACATGAAGACCTGTCGCTCTTTTGCTGTTTACGATGCTACAAAAAGCCAACCTGTTTAACAAATGGCTTAGCCACAACATCTCTTTTGATAGTTGCCTGATTCAATAAAGATGCGGCTGTTGTTGAATGAATTGTCAGGTCATCTTTCGTAAATACGATATCTTTTCTGTAAGCATTATAGAGTTCAAGAATTTTTAAGGATAAGTAGCCAAGGAGGTTCACCGCAGAGAACGAGAGAACACAGTCCACTGGAAAGACTCCTAAGTAGAGATTACACAGGGCTATAATGGCAGGAGTTTAATATTCCGGAAAGACACAGGTTTTTGCCAGTCCTGCAATGCAATATGTCCTTTGGTGGCTACACCAAATTCGGGGTATGCTTTGAAATGCGTTTGTGCCACTGCATCTTTCCAGTTTTGAGATGTCAGGTCTTGTTTTGCTGTGAGTACCCCATTCAGGTAAAATTCTATCACACCATTTACCTGTTTAATTTTCGACTGGTTCCACTCTCCCGGTTGCTGATGTGTTACTGTTGCGGCTTCTTTGGTAAATGCATACAGACTGCCCGGTTTTTTTTCGGGTTTATCAAAATCAACATGTGCTTTTTCCAGTAACTGGTATTCCGGACCCGTCATCCAGGATGCAATTAACTCTTTTTTCTCCTGCACATTAATGAATACACCACTGTTACCTCCTTCACTTATTTTCCATTCAAACTGTAATTCATAGTTTTCATATGACTGGTCTGTAACCAGGTCGGTTACTTCCAGCTCTGTTCTTTTGGTGGGGTCGCATTGCAGTTCACCATCTTTGGCCAGCCATACGGCAGGTACACCATCTTTATTATAACCATGCCAGCCTTTGGTGGTTTTACCATCGAATAATAATATCCAGCCTTGTTTTTGCTCTTCGCTGGTGAGTTGGTTGGCTGATGGTTTGCAACTTGCAAAAAAGAGAATGGTAACAAAGAATAAAAACCTGCCTGTCATGGTGCTATTTTGAACAAGGAAAATACGGAATTGATTCCGGTATTCTATAAATGGTATAGGTGCATTTTAATGTGTGGCTGGTGTTGCCCAATAATGTTGTAGAAAACAATGGAACACAATGCTTTTCAGTAAAGGCTTTATTTACCAAAAATCCATTTGCTTTAAATTTCATATGTGATGTATCTTCCCTGAACATTACTTCAACTGTACAGGAAATATCTGATCGTTTTGTTTTCAATTGCACTTGACTTCAATCAAATGCATACAATAACTAAGAAAGAAACCCTTAACAGTTAGCGCATCTACAAAACCAACAGCACTTCAATAAGCACTAAAATGAAAAAATGTTATTCTTCTACCATAATGACATTGCTTTTCATTTTTTCTTTTACCAAAGCATTTACGCAGGATATTGACTCTATGATGAATGTGTATGCTGACCGTACCGCGCCTGAAAGAATACATATTCACTTCGATAAAAACATTTATAACAAGGGAGAAACGGTTTGGTATAAAGTATATTTTCTGCAAGGACGCGATTCGGGGTTGGCCAGTATGAATGTTTACCTGGAATGGTATGGAACAGATGGAAAACTGATATCGCGGTCGGCCGCTCCAATTGTACTGTCCAGCTCATCCGGTTCTTTCGATATTCCGACCGATTATAAAGGCAAGGTACTGGAGGTAAGAGCATTCACACGCTGGATGCTGAATGATGACACTGCATTTATGTACCGCCGGCAACTCATGATTAATGACGGCATTTCGACCCCCCCTGTTGCTTCTCCACCCCCAACCCGGGTTACCCTTTTTCCGGAGGGTGGCTTTTTAATACAAGGCCTGCGTTCGCGTATTGCATTCAAAGCAACCAATTCGTTTGGTGATCCTGTTTTCATCAAAGCTGTTCTAACAGATGATGAAAACAATACCTTAGACTCTGTTCATGCGCTTCACGACGGTATGGGCAGTTTTTCGCTGGCACCCTCAGCGGCGCATAGTTATTATTTTAAGTGGACAGATCAATATGGCATCACCGGTACCATTGCTGTTCCTGTTCCAAAACCAGAGGGGGCTTTGCTTAGCATTACAGGGAAAAAAGACAAAGCCATATGCCGCATTGACCGCAGCGCTAATGCACCTGATAATTTTAAAAAAATGACCTTAGTCGTTCACATGAACCGAACGGGTTTGTATCAGGTAGCCATTAATACTACGGAAAAAAGAAGCCTGAGCGCTGAGATACCAGTGAGCGATTTACCAACGGGATTACTTCAGTTCACACTCTTTACATCAGACTGGATACCCGTTGCAGAGCGGGTACTATTTATAAACAACCAGGCGCATGAATTTAATGTAAGTATTACGGCACCGTTGATTAATGTTGACGCACGCGGAAAAAATATGCTTGACCTGTATGTGCCCGATACTTTGTTTACAAATATGTCGCTCGCTATTACAGATGCTGCTGTAAGTGCAACAGATCAGCATAGCATATTTTCTGATTTACTCCTGTCGGGCGATATCAAGGGCAAAGTGTATAATGCTGCCTACTACCTGTCTGCCAATACCGATGAAATCAAGGATCATACAGACCTGGTTATGCTTACAAATGGCTGGCGCCGGTTTGATTGGGATAAGATCAAAGCCCATATTGCACCAAAAATTAATTATCCGGTTGAAAATGAATACATGAAACTGATCGGTAAAGTGTCGGGTGTAAAAAGCAAAGAGGCGAGTGAACTTAATATGATCGTTGTTAGTAAAGACAGCAGCAGGCAGTTTATTTCTGCACCATTACAAAAAGACGGCAGCTTTGAATATCCCATCGCTATATTCGACACAGCGAGCATCATGTTCAGCATTAATAACAAACCCTTACTTTCTGAAAAAATGAAACTGCAGGTTAGTAATGGATTATTACAAATGCCGTTGAAAAACATTCCTCCAATCAATATCGATGCAAACTCCGGCGACCCTCAGGTGATACAGCAACTTGCTCGTTTGTTGGCAGAAGAGGAACTGCTCAGAAAAAAAATGGCAGAAACAACATTGAAAGAAGTAATAGTAACAACAAGGGTAAAAAGCAAAGTAGAGCAACTTGATGAAAAATATTCGTCTGGTTTTTTTAGGGGAAATGCTTCGAGAAAATCATATGTACTGGATTTATCAGATCCCAATTCAATAAGATCTTCTACTACGGTGATGGAATACCTGACAAGCCGGGTACCGGGTTTAATGGTGAATGGAACTAACCTTCAGTGGCGCGGTAGTGCACCGATGTTGTTTTTGAATGAAATGCGTACCGATATAGCAACGCTGGCAAGTATTCCGCTTACAAGCATTGCCATGATCAAAGCATTCCCGCCCATTTTTATGTTTGTTGCGGGAGGCGGGGAAGGTGGGGCCGTTGCTGTTTATACAAGAGTGGGTGATGACCAAAACCTTCAACCAGAAACAGCAGGACTTCAGTCGGTGAAACTGGCAGGTTACACACAGTTCAGGGAGTTTTATCATCCTTCTTATGAGCAGCCAGATAGTAGCTTCACCAAACCAGACAATCGCACAACACTCTACTGGAACCCCCATCTTATTACCAACCGTGCACAGCAACGTTTACAGATTGAGTATTTCAACAATGATTTTACCAAATCATTCAAACTGGTACTGGAAGGAATTAATGCTGCGGGAAAAATGACCCGCGTGATAAAAACTATAGGGCCGGGAGGAAAAATGGAATAAAAAAGTACAAGCCTAACAGTTGTTCATCTGTCGATTTTTTTTACAGCGAGAATAATAAAAAGGGTGCTTCTCTTGAAAATGTTAAAATCAGAAAAAGATTTGGGCGTTTCATTATTGTTTCTACATTTGTAGAACAAGATGTAAATTTGTAGAATGAAATTGACCAAAGCAGAACAACAAGTAATGGAGCTCATCTGGCAGCAGAAAGAGGTGTTTATGAAAGATATATTAGAAGCTTTCCCCGAACCCAAGCCTGCGCCCTCTACCCTCGCTACTTTACTGAAAAGAATGCAAGACAAAGGTTTTGTAGGCTATAAGCTCTTTGGTAATTCAAGACAATACCATGCGCTGGTAAACAAGGAAAAGTATTTCTCGAAAGAGGTGAAGTCGATGATCAAAGGTGCATTCGACAATTCGGCACTCAGCTTTGCTTCTTTTTTTACAACGGCCACCAAACTGTCTGTGAAAGAACTGGAGCAATTGCGTGATATAATTGATGAGGAACTCAAAAAGAAAACCAAATGATGGCACTACTCCTGAAAATAGTAATGGCCTCAGCCTGTATGACAGGTATTTATTTGCTCTTATTGGCCAAACAGAAAAGCTTTCGCTTTAACCGGTGGTATTTATTACTGTCGTTGTTGCTACCGCTCATGGTTCCTTTTATTGAGCTGGAAATAAGTGCGGCACCTGCTGAAACCATCGTGCAGAATTATGTGCAAACCCTCTATACAGTACAGGATGCCATTACCATTGGCAGTAAAACCAGTGTGGTACCTGTAGCGGCATCGGTTTTGTACACGGCTAATGATTATTTGTTTTTGGGCTTCCTGCTCATCAGTCTGGTGCTGTTGTTGCGATATGTATTCTGTGTACGCAAATTGGTACAGTTGAAAAAATCAGCGGTGCTGGTACAAAGGGAGCAGCTAAGCATTGCTTTATCTGAAGAAGTGAAGCAACCCTTTAGTTTTCTTTCTACGATGTATGTTAACCGAACTGCATTTGAAAACAATGAAATTTCGAACGATATTCTGTTACATGAAACAGCGCATTGCGAGCAATGGCATAGCCTGGATGTTTTATTGGGCGAACTGTTGCTGGTGTTTACCTGGTGGAACCCGCTAAACTGGTTATTGCTGCGCACCATTCGCCAGAACCATGAGTTTCTGGCCGATGAAAAAGTGGTTACAACAAAACCTGATGATACCGTTTCATACATGCAGTTGTTATTGCAATCTGTCAGTACCCAACTGTATTCGTCTGTTGTTTCTGAATTTAATTATGCATTCATTAAAAATAGATTTACCATGATACAGAAAAAAAATTCCCGCCATACAGCGTTGTATACGCTCACAAGTATGCTGACTTGTTTGGTTGTATTGAGTTGTTTTATGTCGTTCCGGTATAAAGCGATAAAGAACCAGTCTGTTGTAGAAAGACGGGTAGATACCGTTCCATCGAACAACAGTTTTGATGCCTACCTGGAGAAAAGGACATTTGCTTATTCAGAGAAAGGTGTTTCTGCTGAAGAGATGGCACTGTACAAAAGCATTACAGACAAATACGATACAAAGCGTCAGGACGAAAAGAAAAAATGGGTAGAGATTAGCAAAGAAGATCAGGCTCGTTTAAAAGACATATATGGCCGCATGAGCAAAGAGCAGCAAAGAGGTCAGCGTGTCCGCTTTATGAAAAGGCTGGCTCCCTTTGTAAAAAATACACCAACGACCAAACAGCTTGAGCATTTTAAGAAAGCAGATGTGTATGGTGTGTGGTTGGATGATAAGAAGGTATCAAATGAAATACTAAATCAGTATACAAACAACGATTTTGCCCACTATACAGTAAGTAAATTATATGGTGCCGCAAAAAAGGGCAGAAACTATACCCACCAGGTAAACCTGATGACAAAGAAAGCCTATGACGACTACCTTAACAATGAACGCAAAAATGCCCATGAGCCTATTATGTTTATTAGCTGGCGACCTAATATTGCTGTTGTTGAAAAAACGAAATAGGTTCTTACAAAACAGATAAAGGAGTAAAGGGGCTTTAAGACCCTTTATCGTACCTCGGAGAGTCTCCGAGGTACGAGGCACTCTGCGGCACTCTCGCATTTCGCATTAATGGCACTTAGTTTACTTTTCTAAGTATTTCGCCCATTTGCTAATACCCATTCCAATGCTAAAAACCGGATTTGATTGGTGGTCTGCCAACGGAGTCATATAAGTATCCACTTTTATGTTTTTAAGTTTTTGTATTGTTTTACTCAATTCATAAAAACTTGCTTTGATATTGGGGTTCTCATTCTCCCCAACGCTTAGATATAAATATCCCGCGTCAGCCTTTTTGTTCTTCAATGAAAATTCTACCTTTTTTATAATTAAATTATCAAAACGCCAGGCGGGCGTACTGTAACAGAATCTGGCACTGAATAAACCGGGGCGTTCTATCAAGGAGTAGAGTACAAATAAACCTGAACGGGAATGACCACTAATGGTTCTCGAACCTGATGTGCGATAAGCACTGTCGATATAGGTTATCAATTCTGTTTCCATAAATTGTAAAAACCGGTCAGCTTTACCCAATGGACTATCAGCCGAATCTACCTCGAGTTGCATGAATGGAGGGGTTAAATCCAATTCACGTTTGCCCTTACTATTCATAGTACCAACCACTATACATTCAGGAATAATATCTGCGGAAGAATATGCAAATAACCTGTCGGAGATGTCGAAATCGAGCTTACTTGCATCTAACACATACATTACAGGATATTTCTTGTTGTTTTCTTTTGCGTAATTGAGTGGAAGATGTATTATAATTTTTCTTTCCTCACCAAGAACGGTTGAATACACTTTACTAAATACAAGGCTATCTGTTTTTCTTTTTTCCTGCGCATGTAAGCTACCTGCTACTAAAAAAAAGAGGAAAAAAATCTGGAAGAACTTTTGCATTGGTTTACAGTTATTTTGATGAGTTATTGTTCTATAGTTTTGTTTGTATTGAATGGCTATTGGTTTCTGTAACATAATTTTGAATTATTGGGAGGCGCCAGTGGTTTCGTTACTATAGTCTTCCACTTGGTTTAACAGTTCTACAGATTTCATTAATGGTGTCCATTCTTTTCCATAAAAAATGAGTTTAAACCATTTCTTATCTCTGTTTTCGTATGTAATATTGAAGAATAACCATAGAGCAATAACAGTGCATGAAATGGTAAATAACAATGCAACTATCCATTGCAGATTAGTCCAATTTGTCAGCATTGTTTCGCTCCACCAAAAGATTGTCCAAACAGGAAGTTGAAGAATCAAAATACGCGTTACCCAAAGTGTTGATATTTTCAGGTTGGCCAGTTTCTTTTGTGTATCAATAATCGGATCAGTTATATTCACTTGGTGAATCATCACTAGCTGATAAAGATATACGAATACTGCCATGGCAATTAAGCCGACCTGTATGGAAGCCGAAAACAGAAAAAATTTATTCGCTTCAGGAAATGCGTTTAAATAAATTGAACTCAAATAAATTACCCCAACAACTACCCATACAATACCAACCAACAGCGTGAAAATTTTAACCGGGGTCATTGAATTCAACATACTTTTAATCTTTACCCGGGTTATATCATTTGTATTTTTTTTGTTGATGACAAAGTTCTGTTCCAACCTATCGTTGGTTGTTTGCCAGATTATTTTTAATTCAATTTCATTCATTGCTTTATAACTTAAATTGTGAAAATCGTTTTTTCAATTGATCTTTGATACGTCCTGTTTTTGTTCCAACATTACTTACAGAAATGCCCAATATCTCAGCAATTTCAGTATGACTTTTATCTTCCAAATACAGTATCATCAAGGCCTTGTCTATTTCTTTTAGTTCACTGATAAATTGCTCCAGTAATTTCAGTTGTCTCTCATTGTCTGGTATATCATCGGGCATGGTTTCCGGCGTTTGTTCATTTAACGCCGTGTATTGCTTTGCTCTTTTTGAACTTTTCCGATAAAATGAAATAGCCACATTTAGTGAAATACGAAAGAGCCAGGTTGAGATTTTATACTGCTTATTGTATCTGTGAACAGACTGCCAAATCTGAATCATCATTTCCTGGATAAGGTCTTGTCTGTCTTCTTCGTTTGGGCAGTATGCACGAGCAACCTTGAACAAAATACCCTTATGTTGTTCAATCATTCCTTCAAAAAACTGCTGTTGCGCTTGTTTGTCCATTATAATGTTGAAAACCAGTCTTTGATAAAAATATAAGATTGCAACTCATGCCTCACGCCATTATGAGATGCTTTATCGATTATCTGAAACTGGCCGTTACTATTTTTCAAAACAGCTTCTTTTGTAGCTGCTGATACAAACGCTTCGTCTTCGCTGCCCATTAATACAAACATAGGCTTATCTACTGCTTTTAATGCTGCTACATAATCATCAGGCGCCATACTTTTGTTTGCCCGATAGCTATATTTTCGCAAAGGAGCTGACTCAGGTAGGTTTAAAAAAAGTACAGGCAGGCTGTCATATTTGTGATGGTTAATTTCATTGAGCATTGTCAACCCTATTATTCGCTCAATATGAATTTTCATAAATGGTTCTTCGGCTTTGCTTTTGCTGGTTTGCCCCTGCGGAAATGCTGGCGAATTATGTCCGAGTAGTGGTGCGAAAAGCAAAAAACCATCCGGTTGTTCGTATTGCTTTTCCATTGCATAACGCAATACGACTCCACCACCCATAGAATGACCGGCTAATATTAATTTTCCATTGGGTTTTTCTTTGCGGATTTCTTTTATCATATCAGCCAAATCATCAACATATTGGTTAATATAATCTACGTCGCCTCTTTTGCCTTCTGATTGTCCGTGCCCCCTTAAGTCAATAGTGTAAACTTCGGCTTGTGTTGCTTCCTGAATTAAGCCGCCTGTTTTGTTATACATATAAGCATTGCTGCCAACACCGTGAATAAGAATGATGGTATTACCAGATTTTTTGGGAAATCTGTATGCAAATATTTTTTTACCATCACGAGCAGTAAAAAGTCGATTTCCGACTTTGTATACCTGTTCAAATCCCATATCTGCAACTAAAGACGGGTCTGGTTTAGTCTGTTGTTGCTGAGGTTTAAATGCAGGTTCGGGTGTATGAATAAGTTTGGTAGCTTCAGTTGTTAAGCTGTCTTTGTTGCCACCAAAATACACATCCAATATACTTTGACCGGAAACCAGATTACTTTTTAAAAAAAGTAAAGTCAGAACTGTGTAAATTTTAAATTTCCCCATTTGAGTGATTCTTTAAATGAAACTTGCTTATCCAATTATTCGCAGGTCTTTTCAAAAAATCACAATTCGGGAGCATATTTTTAAAAAGTATTTTTCTGTTTACAATATTTTGAGGTTTCAACAACTCCTTTTGTAATTGCTGCTTTACTGTTAACGTATCGTAATATGAAGTAGGTTTCAATTGTCCTAACTTTCTGAACTATTTGGGATGTATAAAAAAATAAAAATCCCCACATTGCTGTGAGGACTTCTGCTCCCAAAGCTGGACTTGAACAAACGACCCGCTGATTAATCCGCCTGAGGCGGAATGCTCTAACCCTTTCTTTGGCGGTTGTTATTTGGAGAATACATTAAAAGAAAAAGCCCCACATTCCTGTGAGGCTTTTTGCTCCCAAAGCTGGACTTGAACCAGCGACCCTCCCGACTTTAGTCGGGATGATCTAACTAACTGAGCTATCGGGGATGTATAAAAAAAGAAAGTCCCCACATTGCTGTGAGGACTTCTGCTCCCAAAGCTGGACTTGAACCAGCGACCCTCTGATTAACAGTCAGATGCTCTAACCAACTGAGCTATTTGGGAGTATGTGTTTCCAAAAAAACCACTTGAACCAGAAACCCTCCCGACTTACGGTCGGGATGCTCTAACCAACTGAGCTATTTGGGAGTCTAGTGGTGTTGTGAAAGCCAGGCTTTCAGCATACCTTTTCCCTTTCGGGGTGGCAAAAATAGGGAAAATTGCATTCTGGCAAAATCTATATCTAAAAAAATGCTCAAAATGAGATGTAAATACCGTCTGTACGCTCTTCCAAAGGATAGGTTTTCAGGTAATAGCCTTCTCCGCTGGTATTCCGGCCATTTTTAATGTTGAAACGGTAGCGGTGTAAAGGGCATACCACCTGCCCCAACCCATCCACAAAACCATCGGCCATAATACCACTGGCATGCGGACATTTATACGCAAATGCATACAAACCCTCCTGGTGCCTGGCCAGTGTAATTTTTTTACCGTCTACTTCAATTACACACATCTGGTTGTTCTGCCATTGAAACTCCATTTCCGTCTCGCCGATTTTATGCCATTTTTTATCCGAATTAAACATTTAGTATATTTTTTTCTTATAATATCTTAGGTTTGCAGATTCATCATCCAACCATAAAGATGCAGAAATCGCTACTCAGTTTACTCATATTCTTATTAGCCGCCAATATCAATAGTTTTTCTCAAAACCGTGGGGTTGATCAGGGATTTGGTTTACTCGGCAGCAGGGCTGATATCAGCGGACTGGCCCGGTACAGAACAGATAGTACTATGGTAGATGCTAATTATACCATGCGTGTTAAACAGATTGGTATTGTATATAGCATTCGCAAAGACCTGGTTAAATGGAAATGGGGTTCTGTAAGCATTGGCTCGCCTATGATGCTGGGTGTAAGTTTTACCAACCGTTATCGTTCCATCGATTTCGACGGCACCAAAAACGATACCATCACAGGTAAAAAAGGTGGTCATATTGCTTTTGAAATACCTGTTGTGGCCGATCTGAATATTGGTTTACATTCTGCTTCTGACGATTCAAAACGTTCACTCGGTATTTATGTGGGTGGTGGTTACCAATACAGTTATACCAAAGTGTACACTTCTGTAGGCAAAGTGCCTTTCGATAGTTTTGATCCTGTTTTCAGGGCAGGTCTCAGAATGGGTAAAGCCTGGGAAACCAGATGGAGCCTGGGTTTTAACATGCGTGGCGTGTCTGGTGGCAACCGTACATACAGCATTCACTGGCTGAAAGAATTATAACCTCTTACCTTGCCCCGGATTTAAATCCGGGGCAAGGTAAGAGAAGAGCAGGAAGAGGTTTCGCAGAGATGATCTTAGTACTGAACAGTTTTATAAGGGTAACGTATCTGGTACATATCTCTTACTTTATTTAGTATGATTTCGCGGAGGGCATCAATGTTTTTTCTTTCCAGTGCCGATACGAATACACAATTATTTTCCGTAGCCCTTTCCCATTTTTCGCGCAGCTCTAATAATATCTCCTGTTTTACTTCATCTTCCAGCCATTCATCAAATGTTTTCTCTTCATAGAGATCCATTTTATTGAAGATGGTGAGAATAGGTTTTTCAAAAGCCTTCAACTCCTGCAGGGTCTTATTCACCACGCCAATCTGGTCTTCATATTGTGCATGCGATATATCTACTACATGCAACAAAATATCGGCTTCACGCACTTCATCCAATGTACTTTTAAAACTTTCTACCAGGTGATGCGGTAGTTTGCGGATAAACCCTACTGTGTCGCTCAACAGGAATGGGGTGTTTTCAAACACGAGCTTTCTGGTAGTGGTATCAAGTGTGGCAAAGAGCTTATTTTCTGCAAACACATCGCTCTTACTCAACAAATTCATGAGGGTACTTTTACCTACATTGGTATAACCTACCAACGATACACGAATGAGTTCTCCTCTTTCTTTTCGCTGAGTAAATGATTGTTTGTCTATTTCTGCCAATCTTTTCCGGAGCAGTGAAATCTTGTCTTTTACAATACGACGATCCGTTTCAATCTCTGTTTCACCCGGACCTCTGGTTCCGATACCACCACCTTGTCTTTCAAGGTGTTTCCACATACCTTTTAATCTTGGTAACAGATACTGGTATTGTGCCAGCTCTACCTGCACTTTGGCCTGTGCCGTTCTTGCCCTGCGGGCAAATATGTCGAGAATAAGATCGCTTCGGTCAATGGTTTTTACGCCCAGCTCTTTTTCAATATTGGTGATTTGCGAACCGGTAAGTTCATCATCAAAAATAACAAGGCCAATGTTTTTGCCCGATACATATTCTTTTATCTCCTCCAGTTTTCCTTTCCCTACAAATGTGCGGCTGTCGGGGTGTGGCAGTTTCTGGGTAAATTTCCGAACGGTTTCGGCACCGGCAGTTTCTGCCAGAAATGCCAGCTCATCGAGGTACTCATATACCTGCTCCTGTGTCTGTTCTTTCTGAATAACACCTACGAGTACCGCCTGTTCTTCTTCCTTTATTTTGTGTTGCTTCTCAATCAAAATCTACTCCTCTTTTTGCAAAGGTAACTTTTCGTGCGTTGTACTAATACTTTTAGGTAAGTGAGTCATCTTATACGCGGAACACCAATACGGCACCGGGTCTCGAAGAGTGTGGTTTTTCAGTGATTCAACTATTTTACCAAAACCCATAGATCGCTTGAAAATAAGCCTGCCAAATACATATTCCGGTTACCAAAAAACGAGAAACACCCAGCGCTTAAAAAACAGCAACCCAGATCTCTACCTGTAAAAAGCTCATTATCAACAATTTAGAATTTCAAGTGAGTTTGACTTACGATTCTTGGACCTTCCTAACCTTGTTTTATTTCAATAGTATGATTATCAGTTAGTTGTATTAAGGGTGTTTAATGGTTGTGCTAGGGTTCACGCATAGTTGTCGCAATGATATCGCATTACTGACGCAATGTTCACGCATATCTTATAGCATTGCGACAACAATGAGATAATAATGGTTGAAAACAGCCAGGTATATAACAGAGAGTAACAACACCATAGGAGCTGTGCTATGAACACTATTTACCAATAACCACGAAGGATTTAAAGGGTATTGACCCAAAGCTATAAATGCACAAAACCCCGTCACCGCCTGCTATAGCTTGCCCTCCGTTTTCTTTTTTGTCTTGACACAAAAAAGAAACAAAAAAAGTCAAGGCTGTCGAAAAAAAGCTAAAATTCATTTCATTACGCTACAATGGATGAAGTCTAAAGCCGAGCTTTTAGCTCAGTGATTGATCGTAACTGTGCTTCAACTTTGTACACAGCTCAGCATCATCCATTGCTTTACGCTTCATTCCATGAATTTCTTAACGCTTTTTTTCTAAGGCCAGTGGAAATACTCCTTTATTTTGGGCATTCCTTATTCCCCTTCGATAAGCTCAGGGCAGGCTTTATTTCTCTGTTCCTCTGTTTTCTAAGTCCGGTTGTCAATATTCATTCATGCTTATTCTACCTATCAACAAAAACCCCGTCACCGCTTGTTATAGCGTGTGACGGGGTTTTGTGAACAGAAGAACAGAGAAATATCCAACTTCGAAATTGGAAGTTGGATATTTCTCTGTTCTTCTGTTTTACAGCCCACTAATGGTGATACCAACGGAGAACTTACGCATGTTTGCGCCTGTTCCGTCTTTTAATACGCCGTTTAACTGGTAACCGGCATCAATAGAAAGAATGCCATAACCTACTCTTGCTGTTGCTGCCAGCATGGTTCCGTTGAGGAATCTTTTGCTGCTTTCTTTTTCTACATATGATGTACCATACAGGCTCTGACCGTTTTTATTCACAAAGTTTTTGCCCTTGGTATATGATTTCAACAGGGTTCCCAATTTCAATCCCACGGCTGCTTTCCATGATTTTGCAGGATTCTCCGGGTTTGAATAATAACGCAGTTCCAATGGTATTTCGAGATAGATACTGGTAAGTTTCAGTTTATCGAAATGGTTGGCACTGTCTACATTGGTAAAAGGTAAACGGGTAGTGGGCGATTTCAGGTCTACTTTGGTATTCTTGAAAAAGATATTACTTGTTCCAATACCGGCACCCAGTCCAATGCTCATTTTCTTATTTGTCTTGAAGGGTTTATCTATCATGAAATAGATATTGAAATGTCTGCTGAAGCCATTGCCTGTGCGAACACTATCGGGGCGGTTGGTCCAGCTATCGCCACCATATTGTATCATCAGGTGATCTGCGGGGCGGTCGGAAAGATCGATCTTGCTCCAGTCTGTTTTTTTCTTGGTCTCATTCTTTTGAGCTGTAGCCAGCAGGGTTCCTGTAAAAGCCAAAAGCAGTAATAGTGTCTTTTTCATGCGTTCGTTTCATTGATTTTAGCCACATGGAATTCGCCAATGTACATTTTCGAGTCTTATCGAATTTTGTTGTGGCTCATTTCATGTTCTCGTTTCGTTGCGCCAATATATGGCAATAGGGCGCAAAAATAACAGAATTGGCTGCACCGAAGTGGTTAAAAATTAGTCAAATCGTTGATTTCTTGCTTTTCAACCCCAAATAGCAGGAATTTACTGGTGTAGTGGATTGCTGTTGGATGTTAGCAATGAGCTTTTAGCTATTAGCAGTTAGCCATTAGGGGTTAGCTTTTAGCGGGTAAATGAGAGCATGCTTACTTACCAACAACTAAACATCTTTATGAATCCGAGCAGTTGCTAACTCCTAATGGCTAACTGCTAATAGCTAAAAGCTAACAACCACCCGGCCTCATTAAACCCGATCGGAGTGCATACGTAATAATGGATGCCACACTCCTGGCCCCCAGTTTATCCATAATACGTATCCGGTAACTTTCAACGGTTCGTCTGCCTACCGACAGGCGTGAGGCAATTTCCTTATTGGTTAATTCCTTACAGATCAGTTTTACAATGTTTTTTTCCATTTCGGTGAGCGATATATGCCTGATATTTTTCTTATTGGTATTCTTTCCGGCGATAATTCTGGAAATTTTCTCCGTTATTTCAAGAGAGAAATATGGTTTATGATGGTACACTGTTCTGATGGCTTTTAACAATTCATCCTGACCAATACCTTTTACCAGGAACCCGTGCGCACCTGCTTCAAGCATTTCTATGATGAGGTAATCATCGCTGAATGAACTGAGCGCAATAATTCTTATACCCGGATAAGTGCGACATAATTTCTTAGTGGCTTCAATACCATCCATAAAAGGCATTTTAATATCGGTGATGATAATATCTGGCGCCAGTTGTTTTACCCTTAACAACAACTCTTTCCCATTGGTCACTTCTCCTTTGATCCAGAAATTCGGATCACGCGACAACATTAGTTTTAGTCCCTCACGATAAATGAGGTGATCATCGGCAATTAATATGGAAATTTTTTTCTGTGGCATGGGGTCCGGATTTAATCAACAATCAGGCATTGGTTCCATCTGCGGCAATAACCAATTTTATTTCACCATAACTAATTTCTTCCGGCAGGTTTTCTTTGAGTTGTTTCAACGCATTTTTTCCAAATCGCAATATGGCTGCATGAATCAATTCCTGTTTATCTGCCGGTACCAGTTCATCAATATCCAATTGCGATTTAGCTACATAATAAGATAAATGCGATTCAATGGTACTGGGCGATAACACACGTTGCTCGGCAATGGCTGCTACACTCATACCGCTTTTAAACAGATCGAAACTTACTTTTTTAGTGTCGGTTTCTCTTTCTCTTGATGCAGATGTTCTTCTTTCCCGTTTTGGTTGTTTGAGTTCTATACGAGTATCAATACCCTGTTCGTTGCAATAGTCCTGCACCATTTCTAAAAATGGTTGTCCGTATCGTTCAATTTTATACACACCAAAACCCGATATTTTACCAAGATCCTCCGCTACCAATGGCAGATAGGTGGCGAGATCCATCAAACTGCTATCACTCAATATTAAGTATGCCGGCACATTTTCTTCATGTGCCATTTTATTGCGGAGTTTTTTCAGGTTTTCAAACAATTCTTTTTCATAAGCATGTTGCTGGTACACCACCGGTTCTTTTACAGCAGTTACCATTTGTATAGGTGCATGCAGGTACACTTTTTCTCCTTTAAACAATACCGCTTTACTTTTTTCGGTGAGTTTCAGCAAAGGATATTGTCCGTCGCTCATTTGCAGGTAACCACTGGCGAGTAATTCTTTTGTATAGTGTATCCACTCCTCTTTAGGTTTGTCTTTTCCAATACCATATACCGATAACTGTTTATGTTCTGCCCGTATTTTTTCACTGGCGCTGCCCCTCAGCAGATCAACAATATAACCCAGTCCGAATTTTTCATTCACCCTTGCTACGGCGCTCATAATTTTTTGTGCCACAATGGTCTGGTCTGAGAGTTCTGGCTTATGAATACAGGTATCGCAGGTACCACAATAATCGGGTGCCTGTTCACCAAAATAATTCAGCAGGTATTTTCTGCGGCATTGTCTGGTTTCGCAGAATGCCACCATCTTATCGAGCTTGTCGAGCAGTATTTTTGTTTGTTCCGGGTTGTCTTCTACCTGTGCAAAATTTTTCAGTTTAATTACATCACCTGCACCATAAAATAACAATGCCTCACTGGGTAAACCATCTCTGCCCGCTCTTCCTGTTTCCTGATAATAGCCTTCAATATTTTTAGGAAGGTCGGCATGTATTACAAAGCGCACATTACTTTTATTGATGCCCATACCAAATGCAATGGTGGCCACAATAATGCGTATATCATCTTTCAGAAAAAGATCCTGACGTTCATCTCTCGTGTTTTTATCAAGACCTGCATGGTATGCTGCTGCATTAAAACCATCTGCTTTCAAATCCTCGGCCAATCGTTCTGTAGCATTTCTGCTTAAACAATAAATGATACCACTGTCATCTTTATGTTCTTCCAGATAATCTACCAGCTCATCATAATAATTACGTTTGGGTTTTACGTAGTAAGTGATATTGGGTCGATTGAAACTGTTTTCAAAAACTTTGTATTGCTTCAGGTGAAGCTGGTCTATAATGTCTTTTTTGGTTAACGCATCTGCAGTGGCTGTAAGTGCAATCAAAGGAATTTCAGGAAACTGTGTTTTCAATTCCCTCAATACCCTGTACTCCGGTCTGAAATCGTGACCCCACTGGCTGATGCAGTGTGCTTCGTCAATGGCAAACAATGCGGGCTTTGCTTCTGTTTTCAGGAACTGGAGAAAATTTATTTCAGATCCTACCAGTCTTTCAGGTGCTACATACAAGAGCTTTAATTCATTTCTCCTGAGTTGTTGTAATATCTGTTCTCTTTCCGATGGATGTTGTGTACTATTAATAAAAGCAGCTTTCACACCATTGAGTATAAGTGCATCTACCTGGTCTTTCATGAGTGCTATCAATGGACTCACCACCACGGTTACTCCTTCCAAACACAATGCGGGTACCTGATAACACAAACTTTTACCGCCACCGGTTGGCATGAGTACCACAGCATCCTGTGCATGCAATAAATGTTCAATAATTTCCTGCTGGTTGTGCCGGAATTCATTGTAACCAAAAACTGTTTGTAATACCGCTGCAGGTTCTGCTATCTGTTTCATGAATCAATTCAATAATGATGCGGCTGCAAGATAAGCGGAGAATGCGGGGATTGTCAATAGGTATTTTTACCTGATTTGGGGATTAGCTTTTAGCTTTTAGCTATTAGGCCTTAGGTATTAGAAATAAGGAATAAGAAAGTAGAAAATAATCAATACTCCACTTTCTTATTCCTTATTCCTTATTTCTCTGTTTCTACAGCTCTCTCACCCAAATATTTCTATAACTCATCGGGTTTCCACCATCGTTTCCATGATCCTGTAGTACGAGTGGTTCTTTGTCTTTGTGTTTTTTATAACTCGGTGCACCAATCCATTCTGTGCCTCCTTTAATTTCTACATTGTTCTGCACCAATACGCCGTTATGAAATACAGTGATGCGTGCCGGTGTTTGTACGGTTCCATCACCATAAAACTGTGGTGCGGTAAAAATTACATCGTACGACTGCCACTCTCCGGGTTTGCGGCTGGCATTTACCAATGGAATATGTTGCTTGTATATACTTGCTGCCTGACCGTTTACATAGGTTGGGTTTTCGTAAGAATCCAGCACCTGTAATTCATATTCTCCCATAAAAAATATACCGCTGTTTCCTCTTGATTGTCCACTACCTGCAATAACAGCCGGCGATTTCCATTCAATATGTAACTGGCAACTGCCAAAGCCCTGTTTGGTTTCTACATCGCCCGATGCTTTTACTACAGTAAGCGATCCGTCTTTATCTATTTTCCATGCGGGTGCACCTCCGCCTTTTTTCTGAAAAGCATTCATGTCTTTGCCGTTGAATAATACAATGGCATCAGATGGTGCGTCAGCAGCCGTTTTACCCGGTGTTACTTTGGCGGGAACGGGCTCCCATACTTCTGTTTTCTTCGACAGTTGTACCAGGCTGTCCATATTAATTCTTCTGTTCTGCGCCTGTACAATGCCGCATACCATGATGGCAAGGGGTAATAAAATGTGTTGTTTTTTCATATTGTCTATGCTTCGTTGTTGATGAATAATGTATGCCTCCCTGCGAAACTTATCCCTGCCCCGGATTTAAATCCGGAGCAGGGATAGGTTTTAAACAACCGGCAATTTGTAGCCGTTATGATACTTCGCTGCCAGGTATTGTTGGTTGATGTTGTTATCGGTGAACTGCCCCTGTTTATTATCCCAGAATAATTTTTTGTTGGTCCTGTATGCAATATTACCCATTTGAGATAAACGTGCAATTTTTACTGCTTCCTGTATCGAACAATTCAACTGTTCGGCTTTCCGCGAACGTACCACTGCAATAAAATTCTCCCAATGTTTATTCAACCCATTGTCTGATGATTTCTGAAACGGTACCGCTACTTTCGGTTCATTCTTTTTCTCTTCTATCACTTCCCATCCATTGCGGTTGAGTACCAGTGTTCCTGCATTGCCGATAAATGCAATACCATGATCGCGGTTATAGTTGCCATTGCCAATACCCAATGCATGATCCCAGATGATGTTAAACTTGTCAAACTCATACAAAGCCATCAGTGTATCGGGCGTTTCATCGGCTGAATCGGGTTTGGCATATTTGCCACCCAATGTTGCAATTGATTTTGGTGTATCGGCTTTCATTCCCATCAATGCATAATCCAATAAGTGAACACCCCAGTCTGTCATAAGGCCACCGGCATAATCCCAGAACCAGCGAAACGTAAAATGAAAACGGTTGCTGTTAAAGGGTCTGCTCTGTGCCGGTCCTAACCACTGCTGGTAATCAACACCCGGCGGTACTGCTGAATCGGGTTTTCGGTCAAGCGGTTGTTTCCAGTCGAGATAACACCAGACTTTTACGGTTCTTATATTTCCGAGTTGACCGCTGTGTACAAAGTTTACCGCATCGGTAAAATGTTGCTGGCTGCGTTGCCATTGTCCGGCCTGTACTATTTTTCCAAAGCGTTTTTGTGCGGCCATCATGGCATTACATTCTACGATGGAGTTGCCCACAGGTTTTTCAACGTACACATCTTTACCTGCTTCACAGGCATGTATCATCTGCAATGCATGCCAATGGTCGGGTGTGCCGATGATGACTGCATCAATATCTTTCTGATCAAGTAGTTTTCTGTAATCGCGGTAAACACGAACCGTATTGGTATCAATACCCATTTTCTGCAAATCGGCCAAACGTTTGTCAATTACTGATTGATCTACATCGCAAATGGCGGCTATTACTACACCGGGTACTTTTAAGGCAGCGGTGAGGTTCGACCAACCCATTCCATTGATGCCAATGGCACCAATACGTACCTGGTCGCTGGGCATAAAGCCATTTCTGAATGATGATGCGAGTATTGCTCCGGCTGTAAGCAATGAAGTGTTTTGTAAAAATTTTCTTCTTGATGACATGACAGTTGCTTCCTTTTATGAGACGATAAATTAGGAAGATTTCTGCACACCAGAAAACCTTTATCGGGTGGAGTAGTGAGACTGTTTAAGCTATTAAGTGATTGTTGCCACTGAGGACATTGAAGAACACAGAAAATTTCAGTGCTTTTCTGTGTTCTTCAATGTCCTCAGTGGCAATAATTACTATTATATCAGGCTGCACTCTCTCTAGGCTTCATAGATGGAATGGATGATGGGCTTATTTCTTCCTCATGCTCATTCATCTGCAACTGTATCCTTTGTGTGATATCGTTCAGTGCCGTTATCCGCTGAACGGTATATGGAATGGTATCCAAACCCGATACAAACTTGAGAATATAGTTATAGATGCCAATAATATGCCCCGCCAATACCGTTGTACCCGTTACCTGATTGGTAATGAGTAAGGATACGGCTATCACCACCATTACCATCATTTCCATGATACCAAAGTTCCATGCTTCCTGGTCGCTGATGCGTATCTGCCATTTACGCAGGTTATTGAAATGCTGATAGATCGCTTTTTTATCGCCAGAGGAAATGATGTTTACCTGTTTCTCCAGCTCATCATTTTTTAAACGCGTGAGCCTTTTCATTTTCTTGCCATAGATATAACTGATCAGCATTACGGGTAATAATATAGCAAGACATAAAAACACCACCGATGACTGGTAAAAGAACAGAAGAATCATTGACCCCACTATATTGTAGAATGCTTCTATAATATACACAAGATCAAACTCGAGAAAATCAACAAACTCTCTTGCCAGTGTTGAGTGTGCGCTCAACTTTGATACTTCAGATGATTTAATTTTTTTGGATAAGAACTTTGTCACCAGCGATGTGTAGATCGTGGAATAAGTGCGTGTATCGTAACGATGTCTGAGTGTACCAATGACCAGCCAGGCAAAATGCACTGCCGATAATATAATGAGTCCGCGATACGAACCCTGCATCAGATCGTTAATGGCCATACCCAGAAAAAAAGGACGCAACAATGCACCCGTCATTTCGAGTGAAAACAACAGATACGTAATACCCAGTCGCACTTTGTGCCGACGTATCAGCTTGCTCAATACATTCATGTTCAACATAACGGTTCCTTTCATTCAACTAATGAACAATCAGGTTACAACAACCTGTTACCGATAATTTACCGGTGATGGTATGGGTTAGTAGTTGGACAATTTCCTGCCGCTGTAGTTTAAGAACGCTGTTGCATTTCTCTTTCTGTAACGGTATTACCGGGTTTTCCGGTGATCCATTTTCTACAGCCAGCGGTACCGCATTGGCATTGAAAGGGCTCCATGTGTTCGTCCAGAAAACTGGCGTAATCGAGGGTTAGTTCTTCGCCTTTTTGTATGGGTCTGGTGGTTTTTACATTCAAACCATCATAAGCAGTGTTGGGTTCGCAACTATGGTTTTGGGGAGCCCATGCTGCAGGATCATTATCCCAGAGCAAAAATACTTCATTACTCAGGGGATATGCATATCGTCTGAAAATTTCTTTTTCAACATCGTTCCAATGCTGCTCTACCTGACGGCGGGTTACTATGCGTTGCGCTCGTTCCTCGCCTTTGAATACCAGTTCATTACACATGAGATCATGCGTAGCATAAATGCCATAACCTACCAGTGCATTACCCTTGACCTCATAATTTTTCTGCATACGTAAGTGCCTGGCAATTCCTTCGCGGATCATGTGTTGTAAAAAACCGGCCTGCCCAATTCCATCATATTTTAATATATAATCAGCCGATCCTTCATATCCATCTGTATAAAAAACAGAGCAGGTAAAATTAATTTCGAGAAAATATAAGTCTCCTTTTTCATCCATCCTGAAATCGAGTCTTGCATAACCAACCCCATTAAATCCTTTGAAAATTCTTTGCGCTGCTGCTCTCAATTCTTTGTTGATAACAGGATCGGTACAGGGAATATTGGCAGACGGATGCAGTGCCGATGTTTTCAGCTCATATGTCTTAAACGCATAACCTTCCGGAAAAATAAATTCTACGGGTTGAAATGTTGTTGCAGTATGTCCATCATCATTGGCTGCAATGAGTACGGTAAATTCTCTTCCGGCAATATATTGTTCTACCAGCAACTGCGGATACTCCGGAAGAAGAGATATCATTTTCTTTTCCAATTCTTCTCTGTTATGTACCAGTGAAGCCTGATCAATACCCAGACTGTCTCCCGCTTTGGATGGTTTTACAAACAATGGAAAACCAAGTACAGTAAGACTGTTTAAGTCAGTTGTTTCATCTACCAATAAATAAGCTGGTGTTTTTACGCCTTCGCAATAGGCGAGATATTTCATGATTTCTTTTGATGGATCGTAGAGTTGCATATTCGGGCCAGTATAAGGAAGCCCTAACAGTTCCAGTGTATAAATCACATCAATAGAAGGCACTTCCCATTCAAGATATCCTTCGCAGAGGTTTACAAAAACATCGTAGCCTTTATGTTGTAATGCTTTTAATTGTTTGTAGGTGGTGAGCTTGTTTAGAAAAAAATGATCTACTGTTGCTCCCGGCAGTAAAGCACTGAGGTTGCGTGGCGGATCGTACTCTTTATAATCAACATTGGTGGTTGAATAATCGGGTTGCAATACGGCTATCTTCATTTCTGTTGCCCAGTTTGCATCGAAATTTGGTTGCTGTTTTTCCATGGTCCTTTATCTGCCTGCCGAACTTACTGATGTTCTTTGTTCGATTTGTTTTGTATGACGATGAATGGCTTCACCAATAATTTTCATGATAAGGTTCGCAAAACTTTGTCTGTTTACTTTTAAGATGGCCCCGATAGAGGTATAATTTTCATCCTCACTTAAACCACATTGTGCATTTACTTCCAGCACATACAATTTTCCTGTATGCCTGTCCTGCCTTATATCTACTCTGGTGTAACCTGTTCCTTTTACTGCCAGAAAAGCTGCGAGACTTAGTTCTTTTAATTCTTTTTGTATGGATAAATCTGCTTCCCTGTACTCATAAAAATTTTCATTCGCTGGCATGGGTGTTTCTTCTTCATAGATTTCCCATAAACGATCGAATGACAGGAATTTTTCTTTCTCCGGTAAAGATCTATGAAACACCCTTTCTACTCCATTGTACACTTTGCAATTTTGCGGCTCTGTCCATGAACCAACAATCAGGGTAGTGAATTCCGGTCCTTCAATAAATGTTTCTGCAATTAATCCATCTGCTGCCAAATCCCACCCACGATAACCTTTAAACATGGCAACCACCTGTGTTTCAAGGTCTGTCATAGTATCAACCACATTTCTAACACCTACTCCCATACTTCCACCCGATACAGATGGTTTTACGATAAGTGGCGTTCCCAGTTTTTGAAACAATTCCTTTTTTGTATCTGCTGCTACATGAATTGCAGACCATGCTGCCGTTGATACTCCTGCTGCATCAAAGGCTTTTTTCATGGGTATTTTTGATGTGGTGATGGTATAGAAATAAGCATCGGCACCTGTGTAAATTAATCCCGAAGCATCGAGCATACGCACCACAGATATACCGGGTGTACCATTTATTTCGTCGCCATCGCATAAATTCAACACAACAGGCGTATAAATTCCCTTCTCTTTTTCTTCCATTATCCTGCTGATCACAGTTGCGTAATCCTGTAAACTAACAGGTTGCCATTGCCAGTTAATTTGCAGATCTGAGAATATTTTTGTGTACTCTGAAATGCTTTGTGAGAAATCGTAGTAGTAATCAAGATTCGGGTCATTGGTCTGCAGCGATGGTGCCAGCACCCATATTCGGATTTGAGCAATTTGTTCAGGACTTATCTCATAGGTCTCCATGCGCAATAATAACTATCGGTTTTTAATTTGCAACAGTATAAAAGAAGTAAGGCGGTAAGCATTCAACTGATCCTGCTTTAATGTGGAAGCACCGGCAATGGTGCCGAGGCATTTTGCAGTTCCACAATTACACGAAAATGGTGATGCCATCTGCCATTCAGTAGATGGATAAAAAAATACCAATTCATCATCAGGCTGTATGGAACGAAGTGCAATGAGTTCCATTTTATCCGTATCAAAAAAAACATTCGGGTCGCAACTATGATTGGTGTATTGCAAACAGTCGGGTGATAATGAAATATGTTTATGTAATCCTGTTTGCAATGTTAGATAACTGGGTGTGGTATATGTTTCCTGTGCCGAAAAAGAACAGATTAAATCTCCTGTATCGAAGAATGCTGCAGCGTGTAAAGAATGATGTCCTGTTGCAGGATTTCTGAACACTTTTGCAAAGTCTGTCTTTGCAATTTTGGGTGTTTCGGGTATCACCAATGGTAATGGTATCATACTGTTTCAGGATTAACTCTTTAAAGTACAAAATACTACTGCATAGCGCTGAAACCCTCGTGGATATTAGTCCACATTTGTATGAGAATTATGCACATAGCAGACGTTGCGCTCAAAACACGCCTATTAATAGCTATCACTCCGTTTACTTTTTTGTCTTGACACAAAAAGTAACAAAAAAGGTCAAGGCTGTCGAAAAAAAACTAAAATTCATTGCATTCAGCTACAATGGATGAAGTCTAAGGCCAGACATTTAATTCATCAATTAAGCGAAGCTGTGCTTGAGCAATAGAATAAAGCCGGGCATCATCCATTGCTTTACGCTTCATTCCATGAATTTCTTAACGCTTTTTTTCTAAGGCCGAAATATATCCTCCTACTTTGGACATTCCTTATTCTTTATTTCTCTGTTCCTCTGTTTCCCTCTTCTTCTTGCGCATATGTGGAGAATCTTTTAATTTGAGGGGTAGAAACATTCGTATTGTTTAAATCATCTCTATGCCTAATATTTCTCCTGATGCCGCTTTTGAAGCCTTACAACTAACACTTCCGCCTGCACCTGAGCCATTGGGTGTGTACAAACCCTGCTTAATTGATGGTGAGTATCTTTATCTCTCCGGTCATGGCACTTTACAGAACGATGGTAGCTGGATCGTTGGTATAGTGGGTCTTGATATGGATAAAGAAGCTGCCAAACTCGCTGCACGGCAGGTTGGTTTAGCCATGTTGGCCACCATAAAAAAGAAACTGGGCAGTCTCGATAAAATTAAAAGAGTAATCAAAGTATTGGGTATGGTAAATGCTGTTCAGGGTTTTGCAGACCACCCTTATGTAATTAATGGTTGCAGTGAACTGTTTGCGGCCATCTGGGGACCCGATAATGGTGTGGGTGTAAGAAGTGCGGTAGGAATGAGTTCGTTACCCGGTAATATTCCGGTTGAAATAGAAGCTGTTTTTGAATTACATGCATAAAAATTAATGATGTCTGCAAATAAAAATTTATCCTGGTTTGAATTGAACAATACTGATGAAGTTGACTCTCCGGCTTTACTGGTTTACCCCGATCGTGTTCAACAAAATATTAATGCCGCTATTGCTATGACCGGTGACGCCGCCAGGTTAAGACCGCATATTAAAACACATAAAACAAAAGAAGTAGCTCAATTACTGATGCGCTCCG
Source organism: Chitinophaga pinensis (assembly GCA_943372605.1). Taxonomy (GTDB): domain Bacteria; phylum Bacteroidota; class Bacteroidia; order Chitinophagales; family Chitinophagaceae; genus Sediminibacterium; species Sediminibacterium pinensis_H. Next base: position 145,325 of record CALRZI010000007.1, read on the forward strand.
GTATTCAGCAGTTTAAGTGCGCCACTATTGCCGAAGCAGAACTGCTAGGTATCTGTAAAGCTCCGGATGTTTTACTTGCTTATCAGCCACTCGGACCTAAACTGGATCGTTTCTTTTCACTCATTCAACATTACAGCGATACGGCGTATGCCTGTCTTACAGACAATATTCCTGCTGCAACCGCTATCGCAAAACATGCACGTACACATAACATCATACTCAACGTGTATATTGACCTGAATGTTGGTATGAACCGAACAGGTATTGCTCCGGAAGATGCGATGGAGCTTGTTGATTTCTGTTTGAATGAACCCGGTCTCCGCCTCTTAGGTTTACATGCATACGATGGTCATTTGCGCAATCCCGACCCTGAAAAAAGAAAACAGGAATGCGATGATGCTTTTGCGCGTGTTACCAGTTTACAAAACAGGATAGCCATTAAATATCCCGATCATTTATCCATTATTGCAGGTGGAAGTCCGAGTTTTCCTATTCATTCAAAAAGAGAAAATATTGTTTGCAGTCCCGGCACTTTTGTGTACTGGGATCATGGTTATGCCAATGCATTTCCCGAACAAGCTTTTGTTCATGCAGCATTGGTAATGACCCGTATAATTTCTTTACCTGCACCCGGAATGATTTGTACAGATCTCGGACATAAATCGATCGCTTCAGAAAACCCGATTGATAAACGTGTGTTCTTTTTAAACGCAGATGATCTTGTTCCTGTATCTCAGAGTGAAGAGCATCTTGTATTAAAAGCCCCGGCAGATCATCATTACAAAGTGGGCGATGTGTTGTATGGTTTGCCCTATCATATTTGTCCAACCTGCGCACTTTATGAGCGTGCCATTACAATAGAAAATCACCAGAAAACAGGTGAGTGGATGATTATTGGACGTGACCGTAAAATCGCATATTGATAAATCGGGGTTTTAATGACCTTCCGAATGCTATTGCCTAACTAGCTGAAAACAAAATCGTTGTGTTTTATTTGTAAAGCTGGCACCTTATTTGCCTTATTGTAATTACATAAAACATGCATCATGAAAAAAATAGCTATTGTAGCAGGTCTGTTACTGAGTCTGGCTTCTGTTCAGCAAACTGATGCACAGATTCGCATCAATGCCAATATCAATATCGGTTCTCAGCCTTTATGGGGTCCTGTAGGTTATGATTATGTAGATTATTATTACCTGCCTGATGCAGATGTTTACTACAATGTGCCTCAGCGTCGTTTTATTTACCCTGACGGTAGTAGATGGATTTTTGCCGCTTCATTACCTTCCCGCTTTGGAAACATCAATTTGTATACGGCGCCAAAAATTGTTATTAATGAACCCAAGCCTTATTTAAAGGCCGATGTATATCGTGTAAAATACAAAGGATGGAAAGGACCCAAACAAATTGTTATCCGCGACAGTGATGATGAGCGTTACAGAAATCATCCCGGAAGAGCCGTAGGCCATAGCAAGGGCAACGGAAAGGGTAAGGGAAAAGGTAAAGGATAAATACTTTTCATCTTTATCAATAATCCCTGCGTAAACTCCTTTATCTCATGTTCTCTGCGGTGAATTTTTACCGCAGAGAACATGAGATAAAGGAGTTTACGCAGGGATTTATTCTACTACGAGCTTACCACTAATTTCGCGCTGGTTGGTTTGTGTGATGGTATAAAAATAAATTCCTCTCTGCAGCAAAGGCATTCTTAACTGGTTTCTTGTTCCTGTTAGTGCTGCTTTCATCAGCAACCTTCCAAACAAATCATACAACCGGAATATTTTATTATCCGGATCTTCTGTCAGTACCTGTATAGATGCTCCGGGCTGAACAGGGTTTGGAAAAACATAATACGGTTGTCCCGAAAAATGAATCACCTGTTCTGGTTGCGTATAATACGAGATACCATTACTCAATTGAACCTTTGCCCGATAAATATTTAATCCTTTATTGGCTGCTGTGGTAACCGTAAATTGTGTAGCCGTAACCGGTGTTATTTCCTGAACAGGTGCATACCCGTTCTGCGCAAGTTTCTCAAATACAATTTTCGAAACCTGGTAAGTTGTTCCCAGTTGCAGGTTTAACCGCGCTGAATTTGTACCAAAAGGATCTGCAATAAAACCACCGATATAACAACCTATCTGCTGTTTAGTATAATCAAATGTATATGCTTTTTTACCCTCCATATTTCCTGGCAATAAAGCTGCCACTGTAAACCACCGATACGGATTATTTTGTTTGAATTGAATCAAGGAAGTATCCGCCAAACTAATAAGAGGTTCTAAATATTTTTGTCCAAGTCGATATACACGGTAGCTGTCTACTCTTTTTTTCTGCCAATAAATCAAAAAAGAATCTGCGCAGTTGAACCCTGTATAAATCTGCAGGTTCCTTGAAATAACAGCCGTATCACCCGTCCAAAAAGTTTGCGGGGTTCTCAAACGAAACTGAATTGTAGCCAATGTATCAGGCGGTTGCCATTGAAAATATTTTTTGGTGATATCAACAGCAGTTGCTACTGTTGACCAGTTTCCGCTATTGAGTCGATATTCTAAAGTAGCCGTATCAGTGATATTAGTTTCCCAGCGGATGGTATTTTTTCTGTCGGGATCCAGTTGATCTCCTTTTACCGGATAACTAAATATAAAATTAGCAGTGGTATCATATTGCCAGGCAATAGCATAATCCTGCGCACCTGTTTGTATTGAAGACCCATTCACTTTTATTTCGTAAGTGCCGGGAGCAGGTTGCTCCACCACTATCTGTTCATTGGTATTCAACGTGTCTTTTTTTCGCACCGCAGGTTTATTAAGTGAATCCACATGCGGATATGAACTCAATACCCATGGCTGCCATTGTTGTGCAGAAGGCAGGTGTTCCAGTAAAAGGTCCAGGTCGTTTAGAATTGCTTTGTAAGCGTTTGCTTTTGCAGGGGCATCTGTCCAGCTAAGTGTAATCTTCAGGTTCTTTGCACCTGCTGGTACCTGTATACGGTGTGTCGATTGTTGCTGGTCTCTTACAAAGTCTTGTACGACCCTGTTATCCTGCATGGTTTGCACGGCCCTGTAAGCGTTTACCATACCATAACCTGAACGATAATCAATCTGCGGAATACCCACATCATCTGCACTGTTGAATAAAACAGCTCTCAGTGTTGCGGATAGTGGTAACACCGTATGCTTTTGTTTCCAGGTTTGTTGCAGTAAAGCTGCAATGCCCGAAACAATAGCCGCAGCTCCGGAAGATCCATCTTCACCCAACGCTACCAGTTCGGGTTTAAGGCGACCATCATAAGCCGGACCGCGTGAACTCAATAAAGGTACTACACCAAAAGAATCTGCCGCACCAACAGCAATACTGTTTTTCGACATTTTAAAACTGCCCGTCAGATTTGCAAAACCAGTGATACCGGCATAGTTGCCCGATACGGGTGTTTGTGTGCCCAGGTTTCCTGCAGAAAATATGTGCAGTAAAGTCAGATTTTGTGTATGCATCTGGTCATCATACGCTGCAGCATCGGCTCCATAATAATTTTCAATTCCCGTTCCATAAGAATGATTCTGAACCGTAACCCGAAGTCGCATTAGTTCAGACAAATCATCAGGAAGCAGGTTATTGAAATCTGATGAAGTAATAGTGGCTCCCGGAGCAAAACCTTTCCCGGTATAAAAACTATTACCTGCTCCCGCTGCAATGGTGGCCATGGTAGTGGCATGTGTTTCAACTCGTGTAGAAGACAAACTGGAAGAAATATATCGGCCGGCAAAATCAATATCAGTTGTATCTGGTTTGTTTTCTTTAATTGAAATTGTAATGTCGTTGCCGTTGATGTTGGGCCATAAACGATGTGTAAGATTTCCTTTATTGGCAGACAGATCAAAACCTGTGAGTTCTCTTTCTGTATGTGCCTGTTTTACCATGCCAATAAAAAATACATCAGTTCTGCTCAGTATATGCTGTTCAAGAATTTGCCATGACGCTTTTAATTGCACCGCCTTTGGGTTATCTGCAATCTGTTCTATTGTTAATGAACGATTTCCTTTCACCGATTCAATAAAAGTTTGTGTATTCTCCAGCCCCAGTATCCAGCGCTGTACTTTTTCTTTTGCTGTTTTATCAATAGGAGGAGAAAAATTTTCTGCGAGTTTCCAGCGGTTATTTGCGTTATACAAGCGACCACTTCGGGTAAGCAGATCAAATGCAGAACGATCGGTTAGCTGCACAATGGCAATTGTATCTGAAAGGCTGCGCACTATTTTAAGTGATGCCGGTATTTTACCAATAAAAAGAAAATCCTGTTTTTGTTTATCGTAAAATCTTGTTTCGGTATTGAAAGATTCAACAAAAGAAGAAAAATGAGGGGGAAGTTGATCCTGCGCTTCTGCATACAACAGGGAGAAGAGCCAACAGCATAATAATAATCTCATGTGCATAGGAAACCGGAATAACTAAAGATAAGGAAATCATTTCTCAGCCTGTTTACGTATATCTAGTGATATCATGTTGAGTGTTTGTGAGGGATCTTGAGTTTCGTTGCGGTTTTGCAACCGGGTTGCTCAAATTTGCTTTTGTCTGATTCCTACATTGCTTATATTCATGATGAAATCCAATTCATGCTGTAAATCCTTTGTAAAAATCCAAACTAAAACACATGAGAAAAAACATGCGCCTTTCACTGGTTGCTATTGTATTGCTGATGGCAACTGTTTCCTGTAAAAAAGCTGTTGGTCCTGAGCAGGAAATGAAACAAGAAGTTTCACAAGATGTAATCAACAGCGTTAAAGCCCTTGGTTTCTCCACCACCAATATCATTCCTGATGAAGGAGGATATATTGTTGAAGGAGATATTTTCATTCCTGAATCTGATCTCAAACGCTCTTTAAATGGCAGCATTTTAAGAGTAGGTGATGTTGAGCAGTACCGAACCACTAACCTGGTAACCGGCTTACCAAGAACAATAACCGTTGCATTAACAAGTAGAATCAATGCCTCTGTTTACGGACCTGTTCTAGATGAAGTGGTACGTAGATACAATGCAGAAAATCTATCTATCAGACTTCAGCGGGTAAGTTCCGGAGCTAATATTACTTTCGACAGAGCCAATGGAAGTTACCTTGCATCTGCAGGTTTTCCAACTTCAAATGGCAACCCTTATAATTTAGTAAGGGTAAATACAAATGCTATTGGTTCTGGTACAACCACCGCTTTCAGAAATTATGCTGCTACCATCTTTGCCCATGAACTGGGGCATTGTATTGGTTTCCGTCATACAGACTATATGAACCGCGCTTACAGTTGTGGTGGTTCTGCGGTAAATGAAGGAGCGTCTACTGTAGGTGCCATTCATATTCCCGGCACACCTACTACGGCCGATCCTAATTCATGGATGCTGGCCTGTATAGGCTCTGGCGTTAACCGCCCATTCAATGCGAATGACAGAACAGCATTGAATTATTTATATTAATACCTTCTGACAGATTATTTCAATAAGTGATTTACAGCAAAAAGGGCTCCCTGTTTGGGGAGCCCTTTCAATTTTTCGTTCTGGAACTTAGTCGATCTGTTCTTTGTCTTTCTGCCTGCTGTTCCTTCCTACGGCATAATGTGGCTTCAGTTCTTTATAAATCTGGTTAAACTGTTCACTACCAGATAATGCTGCATTTTTTGAATTATGAAAATAAGCACGGGTCTGTTTCAGTATTTCATTGCCTAATAACAGTTTCGCATCTTCCATTTTGGTTCTTACTTCATCCAGCTCACTAATAAGCTCATTGTATTGTTTGTATAACTGAACATAATTGTTACAGGTATTTACATCAACATAAGATGGAACGGTGGCCGGGTTCTTTCTCATGTACAGAACGGCTTTCTCTACAAATTCTTTTTTCTTATCATTCAGTTTGAACATACTCCTGCGCTCTGTTGGTTTCAGCTTGATGTTCTGCGGTAACATATTCCGCAGGGCAGCTATATGCTGTCTGAACGACATCAGTTCCGATCCTACAAAGCTTCTGAAAGAGGCCATAACAGGTTATTTACCACTATAACGCTGTTATGAAATAGAAAATTGCTTATTCAAAAATAAATTACCGGGCTTTCCGGTTAATCAGCCATGCACCACCTATTAACATGGCCACCCCAATTAGTTTTTGCCAATTGATAGAACTCTGTTTAAAACCAAATAAGCCAAAATGATCAAACACCAGAGCGAATAAAAGCTGACCCGCAATAACCAGAGCAAACACATTGGCTGAACCAATCTGTTGTACCGAATAAATAATTACCGTTACAAAAAAAGCACCCAGTAAACCACCGGTAAACTTATACCATTCTATCTGTTGCAGTTGCTGCATATTGGGTATTGGCTGACGTGTTAAACCAATTACAAGCGCCAATGCAATGGTGCCCACCAGAAAAGAAATAAGCGCAGCTACCCATTGGTTATTCACTGCTACTTTCAACTGGCTGTTTACACCTGCCTGTGTAGTAATGGTTAGGCCTGCCATTAAAGGCAGTATATAAACAAGATATTTCATCGATAATCTGTTATCAGGATGGTTTTCGGTTGGGGCGTGGCGGACCGGATCTTCTGCTTCCACCAGATCTGCGGTTTTGTGAGCCGGAGCGCGGAGCCCTCGGAGCATAAGCAGGAGTTGCACCAAATTCTTCTGGAACATTTCCTTTCGGAACAGGTTCTCCCAACAGCGATTCTATAGCTGCCATTTTGTTTTGTTCCCTTTCACCTACCAATGTAAAAGCCGTTCCGGTACTGGCTGCTCTTGCCGTTCTGCCAATACGGTGAACATAGTCTTCACCATCATTGGGCACATCGTAATTAATGACGAGATCAATATCTTCAATATCAATACCCCTGCTGAGTATATCGGTAGCTACTAAAATATTCAGTTTATGATTCCTGAAATCCTGCAATACCTGCTCGCGTTTTTGCTGATCGAGATCAGAATGAATTTCTTCTGCCGAAAGCTTTGCTCTTTTCAGTTCGGCAGTCAGTTGTTTTACATTTTGTTTTTTGGAGCAGAACACAATTACATTCTGGTATTTATTACCACCCAGCATATCTTTTATAATCGGCACTTTCTGTGCTTCATACACGATGAATGCTTTCTGAACAATTTTCTCCGGTGGTTTCGAAATGGCAATATTAATTTCAACAGGTTCATGCAGAATTTTTCTTGCCAGCTCTCTCATTTTCTGCGGCATGGTGGCAGAGAAAAGCAGGTTCTGTCTTTCTTTGGGAAGAAAAGAAATGATGCGCATGATATCATCATTAAAACCCATGTCGAGCATACGGTCTGCTTCATCCAATACGAGGTATTTTAAACCTTTCAGTTTTACATAACCCATATTCAAATGGGCAATCATTCTGCCCGGTGTGCAAACCACAATATCTACGCCTGTTGTTAATGCTTTCTTTTCACTATTGAACGAATTACCATCACCACCGCCATATACTGCGATGGAACTTACATCGGTAAAATAAGACAATCCCTCCAGGCTCTCTGCAATCTGTATAGCCAACTCACGGGTGGGAACAATGATCATGGCATTGATATCATTAGCCGCATGTGGAACCGTTAATAAGCGATGTATAAGTGGGAGCAGGAAAGCGGCTGTTTTGCCGGTACCTGTCTGGGCAGAAGCAATAATGTCTTTGCCTTCAAGAATGGGAACCATCACCTGCTGTTGTACGGGTGTGGCCGTTTCATACCCCATTGCGTCAATTCCATCCAGTATTCTATGATCGAGCCCTAAATCTGTAAACTTCAAAATAGTTGAATTAGTATTTAAATCTTTGCTGGTAAAGGTACTACGAAAAAATTGCTCTTAGGCCACATATCTCTGCGAGACCATTCTCTGCCCCGGATTTAAATCCGAGGCAGAGAATGTTGGAATATTTTACAAACGGATTTTAACACCCCCATTAGTTACAAACCCATCCACCGGTGCATAGATGTCTTTAAATACCGGGGTATTGATGGAGCCGGAATAAAGAGGACCGAATTTTGTTTGTCTTGTATCGGTAAGGTTTTCAAAATTTATAAAAAGAGAAAATCGTTCCCATGACCTTTCTGCCATCAGACCAAATATCCAGTATGACTTACCTTTTGTTCCGTTACTTAACTGCTGTGGACTGAAGAAATACGCTTCAAGGCCTATTTTTAGTTTTTCTTCTTTTTCATACATCAGTACATTATTCAGTCTGTGTCTGGCAGTAAGTGGAAACCAGTTTTTGCTGTTATTATAATTGGTATTTACATCGGCATAAGTATAACCTATAAACAGCTTAAGATCGCTGTAGGTAAAACGCAGATTGGTTTCCATACCTTTTGTATCCATATAACCTGTTGCATTCTGAAACTGCTGATCGCCCATACCATTTGTTGTTAATACAAGAGGTCTGTTGAGTCTGGTATAAAAAAACAACTGGTTTATGGCCAGGGCTACTTCACCAATATGTGTTCGGTAGTTAATATCGAAATTGGTACCAACAGATTTTTCATTTTGTGTACTGTTTTCATTGATGGGCAGGATGCGCTGAAACTGCACTTTCTCCGACTCTTCATTAAATACCGTTGGCGTTTTATAACCCAAACCACTACCGAGCCTTAAAGTGAGGTTAGAAGAGGGTTTCAACATGATTGATACACGTGGTAACAACTCAAATCCATACTCTTTCACATAATCGCCTCTTAATCCGGTTTCAATAGAAAGTGTAGATGAAGGAGTCCAGCTATGTTGTACAATTACACCCATGGTATTGTAAGCATAATTGCGCAGCACATTACTGGTCTGTTTGTCTTCCTTGAATTGATCGGTGATCAGGTTGGCGCCTATTACCCAATCTGTTTTTTCTGTTTTCGTACTATAAGTTGCTTCCGAAAAAGTAGATTGCTGCACTCCTTTGAATGCATAACCAGGTATCTGAATAAAACGGTTAAACCTGCTATAACTGTTTTTAACATTAAACTGTCCCTTTGCACCCAGCTTATGTGTTAGCTGTGCCTGTGTGGTGAAACGATCCGTGTTGTTTTGTTCAAAATAACCTGGTGTTCCATTTTTTATATAATTCATGTTACCACCGGTTCTGTCTTCCGTGATATAACTAAACCCAATATTGGCCATTATTTTTTCACCATAAAAAAACAACCTGGGATTAATAGTATATCGTTCAAATTTTGGAATAGCTGTTAAGCCCGACTTTGCCGGATCGTATGGCATGGCCGTATTGCGTGAACCAAAAACAGTGATACCCGTTTTTTCAAAACGCTGACTATAAAAACCACTGAGATCAAGTCCACCGGCAGTTGTTCCATTAGCCATAAAACTTAATTCTCTTTTTTCGCCCGGTGTTTTGGATACGAGGTTCACCAGACCGGCAATAGCACCCGCACCGTATAATGTAGATGCCGATCCTTTAATTACTTCTATCTGTTTTAAATCGAGTGGCGCTATCTGCATTAAACTCAGCCCACCCGAAAACCCTGCATAAAGCGGAAAACCATCTCTCAACACCTGTGTGTATCTTCCATCAAGACCCTGTATCCGGATGCTGGAATTATAGGAAGTGGCCGATGTTTGTTGTGTTTGTATACCGGTACTTTCATTCAGCAACATGCGTATATCGCCGGGTTTCATGTTTCCTTTTTCTGTGAGTTCCTCTCCCGATATGGTTTCTACCCTTGTAGGAATATCGCTGATGCTCCGGCTGATTCTTGTAGCAGTTACAATTACTTCTTCCTCTTCGTGCTCTTCCGACTCTTCCAGCAATACCGTTGTTCCTTTTGCATCTGTCTGGGGAACACTGATCGTTATTTCCTGTTCCTCCATACCTACATATGACAGCTTCAATACATAATTTCCCTGCGGAATATTGGTAAACAACACCTGTCCTAAACTATCTGACACTGCTGTTTTCTTTAACGCTGCAATGGTAACTGTTGTGCCAGCCAGTGGTGTATTGTCGTGTTTGTCTTTAACCGATAACTTAATTGTATGCTGTGCATTCACACTTACAAATGCACATAACAGTATACACAATGAAAGTATATGTTTCATGATTTTTTTAAAATGAAATAAATAATAGGAGGCCTGTTATAAGAAATAAACAGGTTTGGGAGGCTGAAGTAACTGGTCGTCAAACACAGAACTGTACCAGTTTGCATTTCTTGAATAATGAGCTATTGCAATAGTCTGTATTGATGGTATTTCGTCTGTTGTATTTATTTGTGTAAACCCTGAACAATAACCACAGGTTACAAAAGGCGAACAGTTATCTCCTGTTTCTTCTTCCTGATGTTCGTTCATTGCAATGTTAGCTTCGTCGCACTCATCGTAACCACAGCAGGGCGTAAATACCGCTGTTAAGGTGATGAGTAATAGTATGAAGGCAAAACATTTTTTCATGCAGGTAAAAGACTTTTGTATATCGGTACTTTATTGATTGCTCACCATACAAATGACTTCATTTTTTGTATACCGGGATTTACAATTTTTCGTAGAGTTTTCTCAGTTTTTCTCTTGTCATGATCTTTTCCCAGTCTTTACCCAACGCATTTTCCCAAAGTGGCTTCATGCCCAATGATACATTCATCATGGCATCAAACTGTTCATCGGTAAGTCCTTTACAAATGCCTTCCGGAATTTCAATCCTGTTCTTCTCTACCATGTACTTGAATTCTTTTACGCCGGCAGGATAATATTCTTCCAGGTGATTCATTACAATACAGTTGCCAATACCATGTTTGGTTCCCAACAGGTAACTCAAACCATAACTCACTGCATGGGCCACACCTACCTGCGAATAAGCAATACTCATTCCACCCGCATAAGAAGCCATCATCAACTGGTCATCGCACTCATCATCCCACTGATCTTTGTCTACAAATACTTTCTGGCAAAGCTGTAATGCCTTCTCTCCATAACTCTTACTGAATTCGTTCAGGTAAGTTCCTTCCAGGCTTTCAATACAATGTATATAACAATCCATGCCGGTATAAAAACGCTGGTTTACCGGTGCATCTCTGGTTAATTCGGGGTCGAGTACAATCTGATCGAATGGAGTAAAGTCGCTGTTCATGCCCAGCTTGCGGGTGGGGCCTGTTAATACCGTTGTTCGGCTTACTTCAGCACCTGTTCCGCTGAGTGTAGGAATACCTGCTTTATATACGCCTGGTAACTTCACCAGATCCCATCCCTGGTAATCGGCAGAAGAGCCCGGGTTGGTCATCATGAGCGATACGGCTTTGGCCAGATCCATGGCCGATCCGCCACCAATACCAATAATACCACTTACAGTACCAAACTTTTCTTTAAGGCCATTGGCCAGTGCATCTACCTGTGTGGTTTTGGGCTCGTAGGTTACATCAACAAAAATAATTTCATCCCTACCACGTAATGGAACCCTGTCTGCCAGTGCTTTTCCTTCAAAAAAATGGTCCACAAGAAAAATCATGGGCGCATCTGCTTTTCTTCGGGGTGCCAGTATTTCATCTAACTGGTTAAATGCACCACGACCAAATACCACATAATCGACCATTTTAAAATTCCGGAAACTCATGACAACTGTTTTTATATAAAGAATACTGCAAACATACTTAGAAGGATTTACTTCTGAAAAATGAAAGACCGGGAGTAAGGGTACAAGAAACAAGTGACAAGAGACAGGTAGGTAGATATTTGCGGGTTTTTTCTTTCCTTTTACAGGATTGATGTATTTTACTCTTTAAAGTTTTGGGGTTACTTACATGACAGTCATTTTACAACAAATGTTCACCGGTCAGTTACTGAATAGCTCTATAGGGAAGGATTTCCTGACTTTTATGAGCCCTGAAAATCTTTTAATAGGTGTTCAGATCATGGGTATTGGCATTTTATTGATTGTAATACTCATCTATGCCCAGTTGCTTGCCAAAAAGAGAATGTATTTCTACACCCAGCGTATCAGGAACAATATTGAAGTGTGGATCAGTCATATTATATTGGAAGAATCTGTTGATGGCATTGATATCCCCAAAAAATTCTACCGCCTCCTTGATGACCCAAAGGCACGGCAGGTTGCTATTGATGAGCTCACTAATTGTAAAAAGAATTTCTCTGGTATTGTAGCAGAGAATATTGTTGCCCTTTATAACAAGCTCGGACTTCGTGAAGATTCACTGGAGAAAATGCAGAACAAACGGAAATGGTATCTGCAGGCCAGGGGCATCCAGGAGCTGTACCTGATGGACCAGAAAAACCTGCTCACAAAAATTTACCGCGAGACCAACAGTGAAAATGAATTTGTACGTTCGGAAGCCCAGATCGCCATTATTTATATGACCGGGTTTAATGGTCTTCGTTTTCTGGATGTAATCTCTTATCCATTAACACTCTGGCAGCAGATTAAATTACTGGAACAATTAAGGTTGTTTGGAAAGAAAGAAGATCTTTCAGACCGTCTTCCCAAATGGTTACAATCGAAAAACGAAACGGTTGTTGTATTTGCTTTAAGGCTTGCAGCGGAATACCAACAGTATGCCGTAAAAGATGCCATCATGAATTGTCTTGTTCATCCTTCCGATGCTGTTCGTACCCGTGCCATTAAAACACTGATTGTACTGGCCGATGAACAAACACCTTTTATATTAACCGGGTATTTTTCAAAAGAAAATTTCGATAACCAGGCGCATATACTCGACAGTCTTGTTACCATGGCTTCAGATGATCAGGCTCCTTTTCTGGAGCGATTGCTTGATGCACCTGATAATATCATTAAACTGAAAGCTGCTGTTGTATTAGCCGGTAACTGTACCAATGGAATGTCTGTACTTGAACAAAGAGCCCAGCTTGAACCAGAACCTTTTGAAAGAATTCTCAGGCATGTTAAATCTGTGAAATGAACTGGAACTCAGTATTAGATATAGTTTTTGATATACTTACTTATGGAATATTTATTTATTCCACGCTGCTTTTATTATCCTATATCGCCATCGCCATCTTCTCTATTGGCGAAACACGCAAATATGTTCACAAAAACAGTTTTACCGATTATCGCATACTGGCATCTTCTGTACATGCGCCTTCTGTAAGTATTCTGGCACCTGCCTACAATGAGGGTATGACCATTGTAGAAAACATCAGGTCGCTTTTATCTATTTATTATGCAAACCTCGAGCTTATTGTTATCAATGATGGCAGTAAAGATGATTGCCTGCAAAAAATGATTGCAGCGTATGACCTCGAAAAGATTGATTATTTCGTTGACTATAAAATTAAAACCAAAGAAGTAAGAGGTGTTTACAAAAGCCGCAACCCTATTTACCACAAACTACTTGTGGTTGATAAAGTAAATGGTGGTAAAGCCGATGCACTGAATGTGGGTATCAATATTTCTTCCAATAAATACCTGGTTTGTATTGATGTAGACTGTATTCTTGAACAGGATGCACTCCTGAAAATGGTCAAGCCTTTTTTGGAACAAACAGATGAAAAAGTAATTGCTTCCGGTGGTGTGGTACGTATTGCCAACTCCTGTATTATTGAAGATGGTAAACTGGTTAAAGTAAAACTGGCCACCGATTATTTACCACGCATGCAGATACTGGAATATATCCGCGCATTCATACTCGGCAGAATGGCCTGGAGCCGGTTGAATGGCTTGATGCTGATATCCGGTGCATTTGGTGCTTTTGATAAAGAGATTGCCATTAAATGTGGCGGCTACGATCATAATACCGTTGGAGAAGATATGGAACTGGTAGTGCGGATGCGACGGTATATGGAAGAAAGAGGCGAGAAATACCGTGTAACCTATATTCCCGATCCGCTTTGCTGGACTGAAGCACCCAATTCATTTAATATTCTCGGTCGCCAAAGAAACCGATGGACAAGGGGAACCATTGAAACATTGAAGTTTCACAAGAAAATGTTCTTCAATCCAAAATATGGTTTACTGGGTATGCTGAGTTATCCTTACTGGTTCTTCTTCGAAATGTGCGCTCCGGTAATTGAGTTCTTCGGCTTTGTATGCTTTTTCATTTTTGCAGCATTTGGTTTACTCGACTGGGGTTTCTTTTTTAGCTACCTCTTGTTTATTGTTTCTTTTGGTTATCTCTATTCTGCTTTTGCCATTTTAATGGAGGTAATTACCTATAACCAATACAAACGACGAACAGATATTCTCATCCTCATGCTTACGGCTTTAACAGAGCCTTTCTATTTTCATCCTTTTGTAGTATGGAGCGCCATTAAAGGATACATTGATTATATCAGAAAGAAAAAAGCCTGGGGTGAAATGACCAGACAAGGCTTTGCACAAAAATCCGCTGCATCGGCACCTGTACTCATTGAGGAAACACCTGTTGTTGTACCGGAACCTGTTATTGTTGTGCCAGAGCCGGTAATAGAAGAGCCGGTGGCTGAGGTAAAAGAATCATTTTATAAAAGAAAGATTGCGCCTCTTATTTCCAAAGTACCCGATGTACTGTTTGAATCGTTCAGGTATTATATAGGTCATATGCTGGTATTGTTGCTGTTACTTTTTGTAGCACGTGGTATTGAGTTGGGTATTGATTATTTTGAACATGGTAAACCACAATACCTCAATAAAATTATTCTATACGGTTTAGCAAAAGATGTAGCGTTTGCAACACTTATTACACTCTGGGGCTATATACCGTTTACGTTGTTATTTCTTATTGGCAGGAAAACAGCACATATCAGTTTTATTGTTTTTGGAACACTGATTACACTGATACAGGTTGCCTTATCGCAGTATTTTGTAACATCGCTTGTACCACTTGGTGCCGATCTCTGGATTTATTCATGGACTGATATACAACAAACTGTAGGTGCATCGGGCGGACTCAATATTGTTTCCATGCTGTTGCTGGTGGGTGCAGCCTGTTTGTTTGTTTTTTCGCTCATTAAAATACCACGCTTACTATTACCCAATGACGGGTTAGTGGTGTTTTTTATGTTGATAGTGATAACCGGTAGTATCCGCAATCTTACCAAAGTTACCAGTACCATGTTACCTGGTCATGAATACAGCAATAACCTTTCACTCAACAAATCCTATTTCTTTTATAAGGCTTCTTACGATCAGTTCTTCCCTTCCTTAGAAGAAGAGAATATTTATGGTGATGATTTTTTTGCCAATGCTACTTATGAAGACAAGTTGATTGATAAAAATAATTATCCCTTCTTACACAAATCAGACAGTACGAAAAATGTGCTGGCACCATTCTTCCATAAAAGAGATTCTGTTCCGCCCAATATTGTGATTGTATTGGTGGAAGGTCTTGGCCGGGCGTTCAGTAATGAAAACGCTTATCTCGGTAGTTTTACCCCTTTTCTCGATTCATTATCAACAAAAAGTCTTTACTGGGAAAACTTCTTAAGCACAAGTGGCCGAACATTCAGTGTATTACCATCGTTACTGGGTTCATTACCATTTGGACCTACCGGGTTTAATGAATTGGGTGATAATATGCCCGGACATATATCGCTCCCCAGCCTGCTTAAACGAAATGGTTATAAAACTTCTTTTTATTATGGAGGCGATGCCTCTTTCGATAATATGTCTGCGTTTCTTAAAAAGACCGGCATTGATCTCGTAAATGATGAAAAAACTTTTCCCCGCCGCGGATACCAGAAACTTCCCGCTTCTGCATCGGGTTTTAGCTGGGGATATGACGATGCGTCTCTGTTCAAATACGCACTTGCCGATAACGACACAACAAGTCCTTCTTTAAAAATTATACTTACAGTAGCAACACATAGCCCATTTCTCATCAACAACGAAGCTGCATTTGTTGACCGCTTTGAAAAAAGGATGAGTGAATTAAAGTTTTCTCAGGAGCAGAAAAAAACTTACCGTAATTATAGTAAGCAGTATGCGAGTATTTTATACGTTGATCAGGCCATCCGTCAATTTATGGATGCGTACAGACAGAGGCCTGATTTTGCCAATACCGTTTTCCTGATAACAGGCGATCACCGTATGCCCGAAATACCAATGAGCACCAAAATAGACCGCTACCATGTGCCCTTGCTTATCTATTCACCCCTGCTCAGCAAAACACAGAAATTTTCATCTGTATCCAGTCATTTCGATATTGCTCCTACGTTAACAGCGTGGTTGAAATACAGTCATGGTTTGAATATGCCCGATATCAATGCCTGGGTGGGAACGGGTATTGATACCGCAAAAAAATTCAGGAATACTCATTCTATTCCTTTGAAACAAACCAAACCCGACCTGATTGATTTTGTACGAGGTGAATACATGCTGAATGGCGACAATATCTTTAAGATTATGCCTTCGATGGATCTGGAACCGGAAAACGAACCAGAGAAAAAGTTTTCGCTGAAATCTTCTTTCAACGGATTTAAAAAGAAAAATCAGGACTTTGTAAGCAATGGTCGGTTATTACCAGATAGCCTGGTTAAAAAATATGGCAGCTACTAAGGATGGAATCAGTTTTGTGCATTATAATAATCATTGAGAATAGTGGTGACTAACGGACGGTACAGTTTCCAGAAAAAACTTTTTCTTTCCAAAGGCTCACCTCTGGTGTACATCATCCATTTAAAGAAACCAACTCCCTTGAAGTAAGATGATGTAAGTGTTACAGGGTTATCGCAAAAATCGGCTGAGAAATAAAAGAAACGATAATCATCTTCCACATGTGCCGTAACAGCAGGAAAGCGGGAAGGTAAATGGTATTTTGCCAGTTCCTTAATACCAACTGCGGTTGCATCTATCACAAATTCTGAAAGCACTTTGTTCTTCTTTTCATTTACACTGATCACATCAAACCAGAATGAATACTTGATTTTAGCGGGCATACCATAATGTTCTGTTCCTTCTTTACCGGAATAGATATAGGGCAGCTCATTATTCAGGTGTGTTTTATTTTCTAATATCACCACCAGATCATGTTCAGCATTGATAAGCGCGATACCACTGTTTTTAAATGGCCATTCGTTGTTATGGTTGCGTTTGTAATTACGAATAAGCCATGGAGGCAGTTCTTTGTTAATAGTGGTATCAAAAGATTCAAAATACCTGCCTATCCATCCCGACCATTTAATATGAAACATTTCCTCAAACTGCTTTCGGATAGCTGTATCGGTTGGCGAACCAATTGAATTGAATTCGGTGATGATGAGTTTCTTTTTTTCCTTCATCTTCTTCAACAAGAAAATATCCTGCTTGCTCATTCCTCCATATACAATACCTGAACGGTCCTGGTCGTTTCCTATTTTGTACCACTCGTTTTTAAAAACACCGTAGGCATCGGTTATGTATGCGGCATCAGACCGGTTGCTCAGGTCTTTTAACTGTGCCGTATCAAAACGTTCCAGTCCTTTTAATTTGTACTGTTCTTTTTCAAGTGGAAAGAATCCAAAATAATCGAGATTGGGATCGTAATGATCGGTTTTATTTTTGGTAAATTTTTCCTGATTCAAAACCCAGTGTAATGAGAGGTGTTCCTGACCGGGGTGTTCTATCACTGTTTTATCAACAATGGCAATCAGCAGTTTTCGGTTGGGTGTAAAATACCATACCAGCAGCATCCAGAAAGGAAACAGAAATAACGCAAGGGCCAGAAAGCCTCTCCAGGATAATGTAATTCGTTTGGATTTTTCGCCTAAAATCTTCTGAGCCATGCAACACTGAATTGATATTGATTACCGATGGTCTTGGGCAGATACTCCTGGTTGAACCAGCTTCCATCAATGGTAAATACATTAAATCGTGCTACTTTTTTTCTGAACATTATTCCGGCCTTATAAGAAGTGAGTTTGGTATTTCCATTGAGCTGAATGGCGTTAAACCTGTCATCGGGAGAAATACCATAACCTACGTTAAAGCCTAACATATCATCTGCACTTGCATAATAATAACGGGCAGATAGATTGTATGATGATGATACCGTACTGGTGAATGTGCTTGGTGTAATATAGGTTCTCGCTCCAAAAAGCCAGCTTTTATAATACTTACCAATATAGCCGGTGTACACCCATGTTGGATCGCCTGAAAATTTCAGGTAACGTATGCCTAACTCTGCTTCATAACTTTTAGGGAGATTGGCATACAATGAAAAACCACCTCTCCAGTGTGGAAACACACCTATCTGGTCTGAATAACCCAATCCTACATAACTGTAAAATGTATTGGATATACGTGGGTAGGCTTCCAGCTCATACTGATAACCATTTGTTTTAAACCTGTTGGCATAAGTAACCCTTCCCGTAATAGAGCCAATGCCGGTTGTACGCCCATAATCAACGCTCACCAGATGCCATGGGTCATTGAACTGTTTGTCAAAAGTTACAAAGTCGTAACTCACGCCAATTTTATTTTTGGTAGCATTCTCGCGAATACGATTGGCCAATGCACGCGCTTCGGTATTGTTCTTATTTAGTTTAATCAGTTCCTGAACGGTTTTGTCTGCGTCCTGAAACCTGCGCATGATATTTAATACCCTTGCTTTCTTCAATAACAACCCTTCAGATTTAGGATGATAAGTAAGTCCTTCTTCCGATACAGCCAATGACTTTTTATAATCATCGGTCCAGTAAGTCATATCGGCATATGCCATACAGCCATCTTCATAACCCGGACTTTGTTTCAGCACTTCTTCAAAACAAATGCGGGCGCTGTCGTAGTTTTTGGTCCAGGTATAAATTCTGCCAAGAAAAACACGCAGGTCGGCATAGGTCGGACTTTTAGCGATTGCTTTGTAGAGATAGGCTTTTGCTTTGGGATAATTATCTTCATCAAATGCCGCCTTTTTTGCAGCCAATAGTAAACCATCAGAACTCGACGTATCAACCTGTGCTGTTGCTGTAACAGCAGTAAACATGATGAAGATAAAAGAGCAATATGTAAAGCGTATTGGTAGGCGCATACTGTACTTACTAAGTTATGTATGATCAGGATTTACCAGAACGTGCCATCAGTCTTTTTACGCGGATAGATAATTCGTTCAGGCTAAAAGGTTTTGTAATATAATCGTCGGCACCCAGCTCAAAAGCCTCCATTACTACTTTCTCCTGTTCCATGGCCGAAAGAATGATGATGGGTATTTGTTTATCCAGTTTCTGTTTTAACAGTGCCGTTATTTCCAGGCCCGAAGCATAGGGCATCATAATATCAGATATAACCAGATCGGGTGCCAGCTCCTGAATTTTAGCGATGGCTTCTCTTCCGTCGTGTGTTGTGATTACTTCATAGCCTTCCTTCTTCAGCTTAAGCTCAATTGTTTTCAACAACATGGGTTCATCTTCTGCTACAAGAATTTTCATACCTGGTCTGCTATGGTGGATATTGTATTTAAATGTACGTGTTTTCTCTTATTGACCCATGATCTGTTCCTTTTCCGCCACTAATTGCGCCTGCATCTGGTCGAAAAGTCTGCTTACCTCTGTTATTTTTTCCTGTATTGTATCTGTTTCTTTTCTTTCCCTGGCATTGGCTTCAATTCTACCCAATAACTCAGAAATACGCGATGCCTGCAACATAGCCAATGCGCCTTTCAGTTTATGTGCCAGTTTATACATATCATCATACTGATCGGTTGCACCCAGTGCAGCTAATTCTTTGATCTGGGTTGGTGTATTTTCAAGAAAAAGATTCAGAACGTCCAGCAAAGACTCTTTGTCGTCTAATCCTTCCAACAAAGAAAGGTCATACAATTTTTCACCGTTCATATGTGTTGTATTTTCTATGAGTATTTCCTTTTGTGCAGATAGCAGCTTAACCAGTCTTTTATACAGGTCATCAAAATCAAAAGGTTTCAGCATAAACTCATTCATTCCTACCTGTTCTGCTCTTTCCTGATCGCCCTTTAACGCCGTTGCCGTCATGGCAATAATGGGTGTTTTCAACTGAAGTACCATTCTAATGTATTCCGTTGCTTCATATCCATCCATCACCGGCATCTGTATGTCCATGATAATAAGATCATACCTGTTTGATTTGCTTTCCAGTAAATCAATCGCCATCCGGCCGTTATGCGCAATATCTACTGTTCCCCCTACTTTTTTCAGTACATAAGAAACCAGTTTCTGGTTTACCTCATTGTCTTCTACAACCAGAAAATGCTTTCCTTTCAGCAACAGTGAATTATCGCTTGTATCTGTGGCCGTTTCCTGCACTTCGTAGGGTAGGTTTACCAAAAACACAGATCCTCCGCCGGGTATATTTGATACAGCAATGGTTCCGTTTTGTAATTCTACCAGGCCTTTACAGATGGCCAATCCTAAACCGGCACCACCATAGTTACGGGCAATATCGGGGCCAGCCTGTGTAAATGCATCGAAAATAATGGCCGCTTTATCTTCCGGAATACCAATACCTGTATCAGAAATGGTAAACAAAAAGTCTGCTTTATTGCTTTGCTGATTTAACTGTTCCACTTTTACCCGCACTTCACCTGCAACAGTGAATTTAATGGCATTACCTACCATATTTACCAATATCTGGTTCAGACGGTAGGGATCACCCAATACTGTTTCGGGTATACCAAGATCGGGTTCTATCAATAACTGTAATTCTTTTCTTGCTACCTCATGTTCAAACTGTGCCTTTACATTATTCAGCACATCCCTTATACTGAATACTGTTTTGTCGATGGTTAACCTACCCGCTTTGATCTTCGAAAAATCGAGTATATCATTTACAATGATCAACAGGTTGTTTACCGATCGTTTAATCATTCCTGTGAACTCCTTTTGCTGGCTGTTCAGTTCTGTTTGCATCAGCAGGTTGGTCATACCCTGAATGCCATTCATTGGAGTGCGAATCTCATGACTCATATTGGCCAGAAACTGTTCCTGTAGCTGTTTGGCTTCTTCTGCATTTTTTCTGGCTTCAATGAGTTTTTGCTGATACAGTACCCTGTCGGTAATATCTGTGGCAATACCACTGATGCCAAATATTTTTCTTCTGTGGTCAATCAGCGGAAATTTAATTACCAGTAAATTTTTTCTTCCTTCCGGGCCATATACCCATTCTTCCGATTCAACAGGTTTGCGTGTGCTGATTACTTCATCATCCAGTCTTTTATAATGATCGGCTGTTTCTTTTTCGCTGAAATCATAATCTGTTTTATTGATCACCATTTCATCCGACACCCCCATTAGTTCCCTGAACCTGCGGTTGATCATTATATATCGCCCGTCGAGACCTTTAATAAATATGAGTGAAGTGGTATTTTCAAGAATGGCTTCCAGACGTAACTGGTTTTCTTTGCGTCTTTGTTCCGACTCTTTGAGTTCAAGTTCTATTTTTTTCTTCTCGGTAATATCTTTAACCATGCACTGGTAACCCGTTACATGGTCATCTTTTACCAGTAATTGCGCCGTTTGCTCCACCCATTTTTGCTGACCGCTTTTTGTTCTTGTTATAAACTCCAGTGTGGTTGATGGTATTCTTTGCTGGAACTGATTGCTGTAATGATTAAATACCTGTTGTAACCAGGAGGGATGCAGTAAAAACGAAAAATCTTTACCAATCAATTCTTCTACCGTATAACCTGTTAATTCACCTACCTGTCTGTTGGCAAAAGTAATGGTGCCGTTTTCATCTGTTGTGTACATTACCACGCTGGCATTTTCAATGATGTTCCGGTATTTTTCATCGGAATAGCCAACGCTCTCTTCTGCTTTTTTTCGCAGCCTTACATCCCTGTTCAATTGAATGATGAGAATAAACACTACAATAAAAGCAATTACACCACCAATCAGCGATGTGTAACCAATGCTTGAAGAACTTCTTTCATTGGCTGTGGCACGTGTAATAAGTAATGTTTCCCCAACAGCCGTCATACTGTCGAGTATTTTATAGATAGCCTGTGAAAACCGCGTGCCTTCGCCACCGTATTCTACTCTTTCCTGTATTTCTTCGCTTGATTGTTTGCCCTGCAACACACTTAACTGGAAAGCATTTTTATTGGCAATCAGCTCCTTTAAGGTCTCCAGTTCATCATGCGAAAAAGCCGTATCGCTTTCAAACCTTTTTTCGAGTTGTCGGATATACTGTTCCGCTTCGGCCTGAATTTTCAGTATATGCGTTTTCCAGGCCGTATCTTTTGAAAGAATAAAATTTCTGGTCGACGACTCAGCTCTGGCCACAGACGATTTTAACTGCGCCACTTCTTTCAGGATAGAATAGGTATGGTTGAGCCGGTTACTGGCTTGTGAAAGGTCTTTTTGCTGCTGGTATAAAACGCCACCCAGAAAAATCAGGGTGAGAAGAGAAAAGAAAAATAACCAGCGAACCCTGCCATACATTTTAGGTGCCTTGCTCTTTTGGGAATTGCTCATGCTTCAATCAGTTAAGGGTAAAGACCGGGGTATTGTAAAGATAGGTCTTGACACTCACTGTTACATGGTTTTAAGGGCTTTTTCAGGTCAGCATCCTGCTGGCTCTTTCAAGGTCTTCCGGAGTATCAATCTCCACCCCCATATAATCAGTAACCACCATTTTTATGGGAACACCATATTCGAGATAACGCAGGCATTCTATTTTTTCGGCCGCTTCCAGTGGAGTCATAGGCCAGTTGGTAAAATTGAGTAAAGCCTGTTTCCTGAAAGCATATACACCAATATGTTCATAGTAGGTAACCGGTATTTCTGTGCTGCGGGGATATGGCAATACACTTCTAGAAAACATCAATGCATTGTAATTTCTGTCAATCGCCACTTTTACATAATTGGCATCTTCTATAAACTGTTTTTCTTTCAGCACCTGCATCAGCGAAGCTACCTGTACCTGTTCTCCTGCTTCACCCCTGAAAACCTCTAATAACTGTTCAAGTGGTTCTCGTTTTACAAAGGGTTCATCGCCCTGCACATTTACAACAATATCAACATCTAAATCAGTTACTGCTTCTGCAATACGGTCGCTGCCGCTTTCATGTGTTTTTTTGCTCATGATGGCTTTACCACCATGCGTGGTAATTTCCTGGAAAATAATATCACTGTCGGTAACCACATACACATCATCAAACAAACCTGTGGCCAGTGTATTATCATAGGTATGCCTGATTACTGTTTTCGAACCCAGCATTTGCATGAGCTTTGCCGGAAAACGGGTAGCAGCATAACGAGCAGGAATAAAAGCCGCGATTTTCATGAAACAAATTTCAGCAAAGATGCGGGATGTAATCAATAAAAACAGGGGAACAGAGAAATAGTGAAAGCAGGAGAACATCCACTTTGGACATTCCTCTGTTTCTCTGTTCCTTATTTCTCTGTTCCCCTCTCTGTTTCAATAATCTGTTTTCACCTTACTATCAAAGGGTATCTTTAACTGGTAGGTTAAACTTTCATCGGTACTATCATCGAGTACATCAAGTCCGTAACGCAACTGCTCAACGGGGGTATAATTGAAAGTGCCAAAGAGCCGATCCCAGATAGAAAAAATATTACCATAATTAGAATCGGTTTGCGGACGCACATAATGATGATGTACTTTATGCATATCGGGCGAAACAATGATCCAACTGATGGCTTTATCGAGCCACAGCGGCAAACGTATGTTGGCATGATTAAACTGCGACAATACCGCGCTCATACTCTGGTACAACATTACCAGCCACATAGGTGCACCACATAACACCACACCAATCATTGTAAAAACGGCCCTGAACACACTTTCACCGGGGTGGTGCCGATTGGCGGTAGTGGTATCCACATGTGTATCGGCATGATGTACCATATGAAACTTCCACATCCATTTAATCTTGTGTTCAATAAAATGAATAAACCATGCACCAACGAGGTCAAGTAACAAGAGGCCAAGGATCAGGAAGAGCCATTCGTTCACATTCATCCATTGCAGTAAGCCAAAACCATTCGCTATAGCCCAGTCGCTCGATTGTACAATTAATAAAGCAAACGCAAAATTGATGACGATGGTGGTAATGGTAAAGACGATATTAATAGATGCATGTTTCCATTTATTGTATTGAAAACGAAATAAGGGTATGGCACCTTCTATGATCCAGAAAAAAGTAATGCCACCGGCGAGTATTAATGCCCTGTGCAAACTGGGGATGGTACTGAAATATTGAATGATGTTTTCGATCATAACAGGCAATCGGTTGTTACTCTAATATAAGATTAATTGCGTAGACCAGGAGTCGGAAAGTCCGAAGGAGATTTGAATACTTCTAAGACCTCCGTGCAACTCTGTGCCATACTCTGTGAAACTCCGTGGTTAACCACAGAGGTAAAGGAGTAAGGCACAGAGTTGCACAGAGGGCGGCTCAGTAAATCCATCATCTTCCGGACTTTCGGACTTCGGTCTTCCGGTCTTCCCCCACAAAAAACCCCGAACATTACTGTCGGGGTCTTTTTTATGTTCCGGGTATTAAGCACTTAGTTATTCAGCATCAAAGGCATTACCAGCATCAGCAGGTCCTCCCCTTCGGCTTGTTCGGTTGGTTTAATCAAACCCGCTTTAGTGGGTGTTGACAGTTCCATTTTCACATCTTCCGTATCTGCCGCACTCAGCATTTCAATGAGGAATTTGGCATTGAATGCAATCTGAAGGTCTTCACCATCATACTGACAATTCATTCTTTCATTTCCTTCAAAACTAAAATCAATATCCTGAGCCGCCATCTGTAATTCGCTGCCGGTAATACTCAAAGCCACCTGATTGGTACTTTTATTACTGAACACGTTTACACGACGTAATGCATTCTGAAAATCAGATTTGTTGACCACCAGTTTATACGGATTGTCGGCCGGAATCACCACTTTGTAATCAGGGAAACGGGCATCAATCAGTCTACAGATCATTTGCGTTGATCCGTGGTTAACAAAAAGGTGATTGCTGTTATAGCTTACTGTAATGGCATCATCATTATCAGGTAAAGCATTCTTTAACAGGTTCAATGGTTTTTTTGGAACGATGAACGAATCTGTTTTAGATGCTTTGGCGTCGGTACGCTTGTACTTCACGAGTCTGTGTGCATCGGTAGCCACAAACTGAACACCGTCTTTCGCTAATTCAAAGAAAACACCTGTCATGGCAGGTCTGAGGTCATCGTTACTTACCGCAAACAGGGTTTTGTTGATCGCAGTGAGTAAACCACTGCTGGTCATTTCAAAACCGGTTGTATCATCAGCAGCGGGTTCTTTGGGGAAGTTGTCGGGGTTTTCGCCCATTACTTTATACTTACCATTATCGCTGGTGATTTCAATAGCAAAATTCTTATCAATATTAAATGTAAGTGGTTGATCTGCAATGTTTTTTAAAGAATCCATCAGAATTTTCGCCGGGATACAAACCTTTCCGTTTGCCTTACTTTCCACATCCATCTGAACACGCATTACGGTTTCGAGGTCGGTGGCTACTACATTCAGTTTTTTGTCCTGTATTTCAAATAAAAAATCCTCCAGAATCGGTAACACAGTATTCGCATTAATCACACCGCTGATCTGCTGCAGGTGTTTTAAGAGAGAAGAGGAAGAAACAATAAATTTCATTCTACGGAATTTAGGTACGCAACAAACCTAAGGCAAAATGTTAACATTCCGTAACCAAAATTGGATGTTACGGCCGGGAAAAAAACAACAATGTGAATCAGTTGTGAATTGGGTCAGGAAACAGGGCCAATACCTTCCAGCAATTCCTGATAACGCATCCGGGTAATTGGCTTTACAATATAATCTGTAACGGAGCCATACAGGCGCGAACGGCGTATATCTGCATCATCAACAGAAGAACTTACTACATAAAGCGACATGGTTTTGGGAAAGCCAGTACAGAGTTTTTCATATTCATCGAGAAACTCCCAGCCATTCATTACCGGCATATTGATATCGAGGAAAATCACATCGGGCAGGTTCGATACATCCTTACTATTTTCGCCTGTGAAAAAAGCAAGGGCTTCGCTACCATCATAAAACGATTGGATAGATTTGGCCATACCGGTTGCTTCCAGCATTTTTTTTGCTGTAAATTGATAAATTTTGTCATCATCAATTAAACAAACGGTGTGTTGAACAAGGCTCATGAAAATGAAATGAGGTGTATAAACAAATATAACTAATAATAACACAATTTATTGCCTGTAACATGCTACGCAACAAGCTCACCCCCGATCAGGCCTGGCAAAAAATAAAACACTATTGTGCCTATCAGGAGCGGAGCCATTATGAGGTGAATGAAAAACTGTTTGGTTTTGGTCTTCGTAAAACCGATGTTGATCTGCTGATAAGCCGTTTAATAGAGGAAGATTACCTGAATGAAGCCCGTTTTGCGGTACAATTTGCGGGTGGCCATTTTAGGCTGAAAAAATGGGGGAGGATAAAAATCAGGTATGAATTAACACAAAAAAGGGTGAGTACCGCCAACATTAAATCTGCCTTAAAAGAAATTAATGAGGATGATTACCGGCGGGTTTTACTCAAACTGACCCAAGCCAAATGGCTGACATTAAAAACCGAACAGTACCTCAACCGCCGCGCTAAAACCACACAATACCTGCTCCAAAAAGGCTACGAAGCCCCGCTAATACAGGAAGCCATCGCCCAAATCCGAACGCATACGTAAACACTGTTTCCTGATCTTTTCTGCGGCGGAGTTCCTCACATCAACCCTCACGCAGGAAGAGACCCCAGAGAACAAGAGATCTGAGAGTTTTCGCAGAGGTTGTTTATATATTATGGTAAAAGAATAATTTTATCTTAGTTACCAGAAAGACTCCCCCTGATGAAGTTTATATCAACGATTGCCTGCTGCCTGTTTGCGCATTATTGTTTTGCGCAACAGACCCAACAACTGCGCAGGGAGTTTTTATTTACTTCAGAAAACGATGCTTTTCTTTTTCAGATTAAAGACGCCTACTATACCAATGGTATTTTCCTGAACTATCGCATTGCCGATACATCCAGTTCGCGCAAAAAGATCCATTCGTTTGAAATCGGACAAAAAATATTTACCCCCGCTTCCAAAAAAGCAGAAACGGGTAATGAAATTGACCGACCCTATTGTGGTTATCTCTTTGCAGCTTATACGCAGTTAAACAGTTATAAAAATGATGCCCTGCTTCAGTGGGGTGGCAATATAGGTGTGGTAGGTAATGCTTCACTCGGTGAAGCACTGCAAAACAGTTACCACAAATTATTTGATTTCAAGCGTTTTGAAGGATGGAAATACCAGGTAAGAAATGCCATAGGTATTGATCTGAATGTGTCATATGCGCAAACACTGTTTAATTACCAGGACCTGTTAAAAATTGTTCCGGTTGCAGCAGCAACACTGGGTACTCAATTTACCAATGCAAGGGCTGGTGCTATTTTATGTATTGGTGCTTATGAAAGTAATAGCAGCTCTGTTCTTTTTAATACGAGGGTGAGTTCGGGTTATGCTGCCCCAAAAAAGAAAATGGAATTGTTTATGTATGCCTATCCCGCTGTTTTTGTGCAGGCATACAATGCAAGTTTGCAGGGAGGCATGTTTAATAAAGGAAACGGAGCCATACTCTCCGATCCTGAAACATGGGTATTTGAACAACGCTTTGGTATTTGTTATGCTAAAAATCGTTTCAGCAGTCGTATTGAACTCATTCATCAATCGAAAGAAGCTACCAGCCAGTTAAGGGCACAAAACTATGGCTCCCTGCAAGTGGGCTTTCGTATGTTTTAGGTTAACTTGCAGCTATGTCAACGCTTCGTTTCTCTATTATTCAGTCGTCACTATTCTGGGAAGATAAAACAGCCAACCTCAATATGTTTGAGGAGAAGATCAACAGCATCACTGAAAAAACAGAGATTGTTGTGCTGCCCGAAATGTTCAGTACAGGATTCAGTATGCGTCCTGCACAACTCGCCGAAACCATGGATGGACCTTCCATTCAGTGGATGAAACAGATGTCGGCCAAAAAGAAAATCGTTCTCACCGGTAGTTTGATTATACAGGATGGTGAAGCTTTTTACAACCGTTTAGTATGGGTATTACCCAATGGCGAACTTGGTTTTTACGATAAACGACACCGCTTTGCTTTTGCAGGTGAGGACCAGCATTATTCTGCGGGTAATAAACGTTTGATAGCACAGGTAAAAGGATGGAAGATCAACCTGCAGATCTGTTACGACCTGCGTTTTCCTGTATGGGCGCGTCAGCAAAGCAGTGCTGATGCACCTGAGTTTGATGCACTCATTTATGTAGCCAACTGGCCCGAGCGCAGGAGTCATGCCTGGAAAACCCTACTCACTGCACGCGCCATCGAAAACCAGGCATTTGTGTTGGGTGTGAACAGGGTGGGCAATGATGGCAACAATATTTACCACAGCGGCAACAGCATGATTGTTGATCCATTGGGTGAAGTACTGTATCACAAAGAACATGAGGAAGATATTTTCACGATAACGCTTCAGAAAGAAACAGTGGATGATGTGAGAACAAAATTCCCTTTCTGGAAAGACGCGGACAAATTCAATATAACTCAAGACTAGGAGAGCGGGAGAAAACAGAAGAACAGAGAAATATCCAATATTGAATTTCGAAGTTGGGCGTTGGACATTTGATATTGGACATTATTGCCTTCTTTCTAAAAAGTCTATGCGTTTGAGGATGTTTATATCGCTACTCTTTACCAGTGCCTGTGGAAGGGCCTCATTGGGTTCGGTGTCGAGCGCAGCGATGACAGATCAGATCGTGCGCAGCAGATCTGATCAGAGGCCAATGCAGCCCGAACACAGGCACGAGGCCCAGCGGCCTGGAGCGAAAAATGAATTGAAGCAGGATTGATTAAAATAATAAGAAAACTTTATGCGCGAGCGCAATACCTATTTCGCCAATCGTTTATTTACCGGTAGCCGCTGGCTGGAGCAACAGGTTGTTGTAACAGAAAGAAGCGCCATTATAGATATTGTTCCGGCTAAAGTAATACATGAGCCCTATACGGCTCAGTTTCCCATTATTGCACCTGCGTTTATGGATATTCAGATTTATGGTGCCTACGACCGGTTACTGTCTGTTTATCCTGAACCTGCATCACTCGAACTATTATACAATTACTGCAGAGAAGGTGGTGCCGCTTATTTTCAGCCTACGGTGGCCACCAACAGTTACGATGTGTTTAAAAAAGCCATTGATGCCGTAGCGGCTTATCAGAAAAGCGGAGGCAGGGGATGTATCGGTTTGCATATTGAAGGGCCCTGGATCAACCCGATAAAAAGAGGGGCGCATCTCGAAGAATTTATTCATGTTCCTACGGTTGAGGAAGTAACGGGTTTACTTGAATATGGCAAAGGCATCATCAGCATGATTACCCTTGCTCCCGAAACCTGTTCCACTGAAATCATCAACCTGATCAGGTCCTATGGTATTGTTATTTCGGCGGGTCATAGCAATGCCACTTACCAGCAGGGTATCGATGCATTTAACAATGGTATTCCAACGGCCACACATTTGTTTAATGCCATGAGTGCCCTGCAACACCGTGAACCCGGACTGGTAGGCGCCATTTTTGATCATGAAACGGTGATGTGCAGTATTGTGCCCGATGGTTATCATGTAGATTTTGCGGCCATCCGTATTGCGAAAAAACAGATGAATGAAAGACTGTTCGCCATAACCGATGCTGTTACCACCACAACAGCCGGAGCTTATCCGCACCAGCTCAATGGCGATAAATACGAATCGAACGGTACCCTTAGCGGCTCAGCCCTCAATATGGCCGGCTGTGCCCGCAACCTGGTACAAAAAGCACATATTCCTTCCGATGAAGCATTACGTATGTGCAGTTTATATCCGGCACAGGTAATGGGTTTATCTCATAGAACGGGGAGAATTGAAAAAGGGTACAATGTGGCGATGGTGGGGTTGACGGAGACGTTAGAGGTGTTGAAGGTGGTGGATGAGTGATACTTATTTTAGTATTGGCAAATCAGGTACAAGAAATGTTTAAACCTTTATTAATATTAATCTTTCTCGTAACAATCGTTTCATACATAACAACCCGAGCGCAAAGCACAAAATCCGCTAAAGAAAATTCGGGTTTAGCAGGTATAAAAAAGGATAGTGCGTACACCGCAGATTATACATTCATTGGTGATTCTGTTTTTAATGGGTTAAAAAAAATAGTTGCCTTTTATGTAAAAAAATATGCTGATCCTGCCTGCAAAAAATTAGTTTATACAAAACGTGATATCAGAGAAGCAATAAAAAAGCCACTCCTGCTTGGTAATATTCGAAAGAACAAAAAGACTTCTGTGTTTTTACTACTCCCATTTTCATTTTGTGATTATAAAAATGGGAATGGAAAAAGCTATTATTTTACAGATACCAGCTTACCAAGATTACCCGCTGATGTGTATTGTACCCATCCAGAAAACATTTTCCTAGTAGGTGATATCGATGAAGATGGGGTATCAGAAATTGGAGAGTATTACTCCTCTTGTGCTAGCCACTATAAATCACTTCGTGTTTGGACGCTTAAGAACAAACAATGGCAACAGGTGGGTCTTTCCACTTTTGATCTGTATCATATGGATACGGATAGACCATACAGCAGTTATGTTAAGAAGATTAGAAAAGGAGAATTTGCGATGTATGAGAAAACAGATTTGCCGATTGACAAGACAAAAAGCATGGTTGGGTATTGGATAAAATATAAAATGAAGTAGCTATTTGTTCTACGCAGTGTTGCTGAAGAACGAAGGACCCTGCGCCCGCTTACACATAGGAAAGATAAAAACAACTAGTTTATTACGACTATACTAACACAAGGATAAGCGTTTAAAATTAAATGAGACGGGCAGAAAACCTTACCCCAATTTCCTTTATAAACTCAAAATCATCGATACATCGCACCCCCATGTTTTTACAAACATTGGGTATTCTAATTCTTTTCGAATTCATGGCACTGTCCATATTTTCTTTTGTAACAACAGTGGCATTCGTATCCAGGGCATGAGCAATTAACCAGGGATCGGCCAATGAACGGCCTTTAATATTATCGACCAGGAGTCTGTGGCTTGGGTCGGCCTGAAGTATTCTTTGCCAGCAGGCAATTACATTTTCTGTTGGCTTATGAATTGGAATGGTACTTCGTTTTAACCATTTAGATAAGTCATCCTCCGTTTTATCGGAACTATCTGCTACTATAATTTCATTCTTAACTTCTTCCGGAATAAAAATGCGTTTTTGCTTACCCAATTCATTCAGAATATTCCAATAATCATGACATAGATCTGGCGAATAATATTTTTGCCATGCCTGGATGAGAACGTTTGCATCTATGCAGTAAATATGTTGCTGCGCACTCATCTATAGATTTGTGCTTCCAGTTTGTGAAAATTATTAGCCGGCGTTCCAAGTAAAAAACTTGCCTGTGTTGGTTGCACATACCCACTCCTGAGTGCATCCAATACCACTTGCGTAAAAAGTCTGCTGTTTTTATTCAACCGCAACAAATAAGGATTGGGGCCACCTGGCTTTTCCTTTTGTCTCAGTTTTAAAGCAGCTTTTTTTTCAGCTTCCCTTTTTAAAAAGGTTTGATATTCAAGTTCAGCTTCTTTTTTCAAGTTCTGGTATTGTTGCACAGAAATCTCGTTAAGCTGTAAAGCCCTGATCAAAAAAGCGAATGAACTTACGCCAAGTGTTTTAGCAGCTTTAAAAACTTCCTGTGCATTTTGATAGATTGAACTGCCAAAACTTACAATATTTTCCTTCGGCATGAGTGCATTTGCGGCAACTTCATTGCAAAAAAGCTCAACAGGATGGTACTTATCCTTATTGTTAATTTCAGGCGCTATATCGTTTGAATATCCTGTTTCAGCTATCCAAATATGCGCAAGTTCATGAACGAGGGTAAATAGTTGAGGAGCGTTCCAGTCATCAGAATTTACAAATACAAAGGGCGCATAAGGATCGGCAATAGCAAAACCCTGTAACTCGTCAGCGTCTAATTTTAATCTTGAATGAATAAAACTTGTACGCGAAACAAAAATGCCATTAGTTTCCGCTGCATCTATCCATTCTTTAATGGGGTTATCCGTTTTATAATTTGCCGGAGTAATATTCAGTGTCTTTAAAATATGCTGGGCAACAAGTTCAGGTTTGTCTTTAATGGTAAAGCGTCCGAAAAATACCAATCTTTCTTCCTTATCTTCTGCATAAACATCACTTATCCAGGCTTGTTTTTGCTGTATTTCTCTGATAATAAATATGGATGATGTTGTTAGGGCTTTTGAACCTTTTTTTCTGAAATCCTGCAGCGGATGAAAGTCTCTCGGTATTTCAGGCAAAAAGAATAAAGCAAAGGGTCGTTTATACGCTTTTGCCAAATGCTGTGCCTGTCTGATGGTGGGTTGACTGATACCTGATTCCCATTGTCTCAGCTTATCAACTGTTGTTGAAACTTTTGCAGCAGCAATTTCTTCAGACATTCTTGCTGATTCTCTGGCCCATTTCAGCACATTTGGTGTTATGTAAGCTTTGTCTCCCATACTTCTTATAACAAATGTATGGATTATTGTTTTGAAGGATTTAAATGAAAACCTTGTTCTACGCATTCTATTTTAAACACTGCTGTGTAGCAAAGCGTTGTATATAATGGATTAGAAAGTAGTCTATAATTAATAGCTGGTGTACCGCGTAGGAGTTTTAAATAGTCACAGAGTCCTCTACGAGCGATATTTAATATGAACGTTCAAAAAAGGAGACCTTGCTGAAAAAAAGTTCAAGTTATCACGTGTTCTATTCCGTCTATTCTAATTCTCCATCCTGTATCAATGTATTCAGCGATCGTATTTCCATGATGTAGTTGTCGGTGACAAGTTGGGCAAACTATAAGCACGTTCCAACTTTGAAGTGTATTGGGTGCTAGGGTGTTTAGTTCAATCATGTGATGTAACTCACAGTAACGTTCCCCATTTTTTTTTATGAATCCATCGGTTCCACAAATTTTACATTTAGTTCCATCTCGTTTAACTATAGCATTTTTCAACACCGTTGGTCTTGAAATTCTGTTGACTATTGTCTTCTTGTAGTTTGGTTGACTAATGTATTTCTCATTAAGACGAGAAATCAACTTGTTAATATCTTCTTGATTTTCCTTTTCGAATTCAAGAGGTAATTCATTAATATCTTCATAAGACATTTCTGCGTTCTCGATCCAATTATAAATTAACTGCTCATCAAGTTGATCAACATAAGCAAATATCTGAGCGGAGCGATAGTCTTTATCAGATATCTGAAAATCGGAAATATTAAAAGGATCGATTGGTCTCAGATTTGTTCCCTGAATTATATAGTTCCAATGTCTTCCCCAAATTTGTTCGCTTTCATTATTTGTATCTAAATAAGTTTCCACATAGTTCATCACCCACCGAATTGATTTTTGATTGGGACTAGTAAGAGATGTTTTTGTTTGTTGAATCAAAATAATCTCACCTGGTTCAAACAAGAGATTTCTGTCTGTTGCGTGTTTTTGGTTCTCTAAAACACCATGCATTGTCTTACCATCGTTTTTGAAAAGAATCATACTTTTTATCCTACGAACTACGGAGTATTTTTAAAAATAAAGGATTGTTATCCGAAGTCCCCCGGAGGAACTATCGGCGCTGCTCCCAATTACACATAGGAAAGATAAAAACAAATAGTTCATCACGACTATGCTAACACGCTGATAAGCGTTTAAAACTAAATGATACTAGTTAACAGCCATCGTCTCTACCACTATTCTGGCGCATCATTTCATTATTGCATTCATTATCAATTAAAAACAGGCACTACCCATCCTGTATTACTTCACTCTATCCTGCTGTTCTACAAACTTTTGTCACTATTCAAAGCCCTATTAAAGCCCTATCCACTCCCTATCAAACAGCTATCAACGCCCATCCTCTAGAGGTTGGTTGTTAATAGGTTTTTGCTAGCCTTTCATTTGGTTTTACATATTTTTTGCATATATTGTATTTGCGAGTCTCCCCCCTACTAGCTCCGGATCAGCTATTCATTAACCACTAAATACTTTCGTATGGCTGTACTTAAGAGCCTTTCCGAGTTTGAGGGAAGCATTGGCAATATCACTGCCTACAAACGTCACGACAGCGAAAAAACATTTTTACGCACCAAAGGAGGTGTAAGCAAGAAAAAAATCAAGACCCACAAAAACTTTGTGCGCACAAGAGAGCTGAATGCAGAATGGAGCGGCTGTGCCAAAGCGGCTGCTATGGTAAAAGATCTTTTTCATCATCAGCAGTCGGTTGCCGATTTCAATCTTTCAGGTCCGCTTACGGCTATTACCAAAGAAATACAACTGCGCGATCCACTGCACCAGCGTGGTGAAAGAGCCATTCTCTTTTCACGATTTGGCAATATCCTGGAAGGGTTTCAGTTAAACCGCAAAAATACTTTTGAAGCGGTGATCAGGGGAAATATAGATGTACAGTTTCAGAGAGCCGATGGTAAAGCCATCATTCAATTACCGGAACTCATTCCCGATATCAGTTTTAAACCGCCGGTAGCGCTACCCGTATTCAACATCAGGCTATCGCTGGGTACACTGCCCGATATGCTTTTTATAGACAAGCATTATGCCATTGCCGATCATGCCACAGCACATTACCAGCTCGTTACGCATCACGCCACTCCATGGTACTATACCGGTGACCGGATAGCAGCACAAACCATTGAAATGGCTTTTCAGGAGCCGCAAAAAATGGGGCCACATGATCTGCTGGTACTAACCATTTCTGTAAATTTTGGCACACCTGTTACCAATGAACTGGTGAAAACGAGTAAACATACGGGGGCGGGGAAAATATTGAAGGTGAACCTGGATGTGGTTTGATGGGATGGATGGGTACGATGTTTTTCTGCGCAGTGTCTCTGAGGTACGAAGGACGCTGCGCTCGCTTTCACACAGGGCAGATAAAAATAAAATAGTTCATCTCGATTATGCTAGCACGATAATTAGCATTTAAAACTGAATAAAGTTGAAAGGTTAACGCCTCCGCTTTATAAACTTTATTTTTTTTATCCTGTCTCCATTCAATAAAAATGCATCAATGGCTTTTTGTTTGGGCGTAATACTGATGGAATAATTTTTTACAAGCAGCTTTGCCGGTGTTACTAAAATTCCTGTTGCGGTATCGCTTTTGCCAAAAATGAGCCTGTATCTGTTGTCTGAAAGATAAAGCACATCCACTTCAACAGAGGTTTCCGAATTTAAATAGTTGCCATCGAAAGATGTGTAATCAAATCCTGTGAAGTCTGCAGATTGTTTTGTTAATGTATAGGGTGCATGACTGGTATAATAGGCGGTTACCTGTAAACTGCCGTTGTTGTTCCTGGTAAATTCTTGTTTAAAAGCAGGATCATATTTCTGGTGAAAGATATTTGTTGCTTCCCGAACCAATTCAACATCATTTCTACCGATTCGTTTCAGCAGTATTTTCCCATCAACATTTTCAAACCGGAAAGTAAAATCATTCTCTGTACTGTATATTCCCAGTATCTCTTTTTCGCTTACATAAGCGCCCTCTTTTCGCGGCTGGGTGAGCCAATAGGAGATGTCTTTTTTTAAGCCCAGCACAACATCAGCCATTTGCCTTGTTTGCATACTCGGAATCGATTTACCGGTATTGGTCAGGGTAATGATCGATATTTTTTGTGCAGGAAACCTTGTAACAGTTGCTTTCCATGCACCTGTAGCACCTTCATGAAACTTATAGGGCAATCCTTTATATTGTCCAAACTCAAGACCATATCCATAATTTTTAAAACTACTCCCTTCCATCACTTGCTGTGATTTGGCGATCAGTTCTTTTTTTATACTGGTAGAACCCGTGCCCTGTATAATTTTTTCCCATTGTATTTGATCCTCTGTTGTTGAGAATATATTTCCATCGCCACATACATTCCAGATCCAATTATAGGTTGTCCAGGTTCCAAAATTAAAATAGGCTCTGGCTACGGGTCCTTTTATTGTATGGTAGTCATCTTCAAAAGAAGTGTTGGGCATATTGAGCTGGCTGAACAACTCATTTGTATAGGCTACAAAATCTTTTTTTGTAATTTTTTCAATCAGCAGGGCAAGTAAAATATAATTTGTATTGCTGTACAGGTACCTGGTATCAGGTTTAAAATTCAGGCTTTGTTGATGTTCGATCAGTTTCAAAACATCCTGGTTTGAAAAGGTTTTTTTCCACCATGTAAAACCCTGTAAACTCCAGAGATCATAACAGTCGCGTATTCCACTTGTGTGATTTAGTAATGACCTTATACTTATTTTATCCTTTACAAATGGAAACAATGATGGAAAGAACTTCCGGATATCATCATTCAGGTTTATTTTCTTTTTGTCGAGTAAAGTAAGAATGGCAAGTGCCGTAAATTGTTTTCCATTGGATGCAATATTAAACCTGGTCTTGCGGGTTATTAAAGTACTATCTTTTAAATCTCCATAACCTGCATATTTTTCATAAATCAATTGACCGTTTTTAATGATAGCTGTTGCTATTCCGGGGGCATTGGCAGGAACGTCCTGTATGGCAATTGAATCCAGTTTCAATTTGTCTGTATTTGAAATCTGGTAACCGGATTGTGCAAAAACAGTTAAACTGGTAAAGAAATAAAGAACAAGAAAAAAATAGTGTTTGTTCATCAATGAAATGCTTTTGTAAATTATATACATCCTGGAATTCAAATTTTTTAGGCCGGTAATGCAGGGTCTTAAAACTTTACTGGCCATTTTCCTGTCTATTGCTCGTTAAAAACAGCTTTTAAAAAAATGCTGTCGGCATCCGAAAAATTAATCCTTCTGTTGGGACCATCCTTTAACTCAGGTTCACCGTCAATGGTAAATTTAAGTTCCAGGAATTTATAGCCGGTTTCTACTATAAAGCTAGCACTGTATAAACTGTCTTTTACCATTTCCTGCATGGGAAAACCATTGTCCCAGTTTAATGGATCTGCCCCGCCAATAATACCTACCGTTTTAACGTTGGTCTTGTTGTCGACTTTCAATGTAGCAACGATTACCTTTTTCTGTTTTTTCTGTACGCAAGCGGTAAACAGTAGCACTAATGCCATTACCAGTAATTTATTTTTCATTGAAGTATTTTTTTGTGATTAAATAATCCAACCCAAACCTGCCGCTTCCCATTACGAGGTTGTGTAAGCTCACCCACAAAAAGCCAAGACCCGCAAGCATGCTCCAAAGGCCATTATCGATCTGTTGTATAAAAACAGCAACAGCCATGGTACAAACCACGAGAAAAGAGAAAAGTCTTGTCTGAAGGCCAGCCATGATGAACAGTCCACCAACCGCTTCACTGAAAGCAGCCATCCATGCAAAAAAACCAGGGAAGGTTTTAAAGATGCCACCATATCGGGCCACATCTTCCGGAAACCAAAAGACTACTTCAAATAACCGCAGATTCTTGTCATCCGGTGTCCATGGCATGCCAAATTTTGATGCGCCGAATTCAAAGGCAAGCCAAAAACCACATAAAATACGTGGAATGGCGATTAGAAAGTCTTGCCACCAGTAGGGCATACAGATGGGCTTAATGAGCTGTTTCATTTAAACGGGTTTAATGAAACGCTAAATTCCATCAGGCTTTGAAGTCTCCCGCCTCAAATTATTTTTTGAGACCTTTAAACAGGGTCTCAAATTTTTGCCTGTTGAAAATCAATTGATTGTCTTTTCAGAATATATCATTTGATACTTACTTGGATTTTCCCCCGTATGCTTTTTAAAAGCCCGGTTGAAAGTGGCTTTGCTATTAAAACCTGCGTCGTACGCGAGGCTCATGATGGTAAGGGAACTATTTGCGGGGTTCTGTAGTTGTTTTTTTACCTCCTGCACCCTGTAATAATTGATAAAGTCATTAAAATTCATCCTGAACCCATTGTTGATGATTTTTGATAATGCAGCACTATTGATACCAAGTTTCCGGGCAAGATCAGTCAGCGTAAGTTCCGGGTCGCGAAAAAGCGATTCTCCAACAACCAGGTCAAGAATTTTCTCTTTCAGCTCATCGTAGGTTTCATTGATTACATCATCAGTTTGTTTTTGTTCTATTTCTTCGTGTAGAATATCTTCTGTTATTTCCTGCGGTGTTTGCAATAATCCCGGCATACGAAAACGTAAAAAAGCAAGTTCAACATTCTTTTTCCGTTCTATTGAATGGCTGTAACCTGTTATGGCAATATAATAAAATAGCACACCAAAAAACATATAGTACCACCAGGTTTGAGAATACTTTATTTCAATGTTGAGAAAGAATAAAACATTGATTAAAAGCGTAGCAAGAAAATAAATAAAACAGGCCTTCAGAAAATTGCCTACCCATGTAAACTGGATGGTGTCTGCAAATGAAAATTCCTGCACAATAAAACGGCGATAATTCCTGTAATAAGAAATGGAGCGGAGCAGGTAATACAGAAAGCTGATCAACCCAAGTATTACATACCAGGTATCAAAGTCGGGGTCGTTTTCGCCATCCATTAAATAATATCTTTTCAAAATCACCCTGTCAACGATAGCCACCGTAATTGCCCAGCCAATATATAGTCCTGCGGGTAAAAAATGAAGTCCGTCTCTTTTTTTAAACTTGTAGTTGGGGTTTAAGAGGCTTTGCAGGTAAAAAAATACCACCGGGCCCATTAAAAGTGTATGCTGGAAAGGAACATAGAAGAGTATGTTTCGGCAGGGCAGGCATCGGTTTCCATTATACCACCCCGCAAACCCCAACATGTACGGTGACATATAGAGTACGCATAAAAAGAGAAAGAAACCAAGCCACTTATCGCTGGGGCTTTCCAGTTTTATACCCCTTCGAATAAAAAGGCAGGCATATACAAAGCCATGTAAAAAGAAAACAAACAGCAGCGAGCTGAGGCGGTTAAAATCAAAATCCATCAACTTAATTATCAGCTTTTATTAAAATATCAATAGTTCTGTGTACTTAAAGCAGCCAATTAAATTTACCATATTTTACGATACTAACGAGAGGCTGGGAATTGAGGTTGGTTTATGGTTGGTAGTTAATAGTCCATGGTCGATAGACCATAGTAAAAACCTTCCTGCTATGGCCTATCGACCATGGACTACTGCCCAATCATCTTCCGCACTTCCTTTATCTTAATATCATAGCCTTCACGAATAGCTTGTGAAGAAGGTTTAATCATTATATCGGGCATTATACCTCTGCCTTTCACGCGGTCTTTATTCATCACCAAACGATACATGGGCAAACTCACCACTATACCCGAATTGGGCAACGTAATTTTAGGAATATGCATGGCTGAATTACCATAATAACCACCGCCTGATTCTTCACCTACTACTTTTACATTTTCTTGTCCCTGTAGCTGTGAAATAAACATAGTAGATGCAGAAAAGGTATAACCACCCTGTATTAAATATACTTTACCGTTGAAATGGTTGTTTTGTTTTGGCGCATAATAATGCCGCTCATATCTTCTGTAATGAATTTTGCCGTCTGTTTCTTTTCTTGCGCCAAAATTCATCGCCATCCAGTAAATGAATGTGGGTTTTATATAACGGCCGTATTCAAATTTTCTGCTGATGGCCGCTACCGTATCACCAACCTTAAAAGGTTTATCGGCCAGGTATTGAGTGAGCCTGATGCTGTTACTTACATTACCACCACCATTCTCCCGCAGATCAATCACCAGGTTTTGTATGGATAATCTGGAAAGTGTTTTAAATGACCTCCTGAAAAAACTCTTTAACCTGCCACCTGTAAATGTAGTAAGCCTGATGAATGCTGTACGCGCAGCCGTATCAATCACCATACTTCTTTTATTCAGCAGGTTGAGTTGTCGTATTTCCCTCCTTGTTAACCTTGGTCCCCTTGTTTCTTGTCTCCCTTGTCTGCCTGTATCCACCACCGGTCTGTATGCTTTCAGCGTGGTTTCTTTCTCTATACCGGTTGAATCGATATAGCGAATGGTATAAATGGAATCTGCATCACCTAAAATGGTTTTATACCAGCCTGGAAAATTACCGCTGATGATCTGGCTCTTATGATTTACTCCATAACCATCTGTACTGATATACTGGTACATAGTATCGAGCAACTGCACAGGTGTTCGCTGGTTGATGGCTGTTACAATGGTGCCTCTTTTAAAAATACTATCGTTGCGATAAGCAGTTCCCAACACAACCAAGCTATCATCCCACACTTTCAGCGCCAGCGGAAACTGCGGGTATCGATACATGGCTGCAACCTTACCATAGGCTTTTGAAAAGCGAACTGTTGTATGTCCGCATTTAATATGTGCCACCAGTTTCGACAAGCGGTTTTTGTATTCCATTTCATTCAATGAATCGGTAATACCCGCCATCGTTTCCTGGAAATAATAATCGATACTGTCTTTAGATGTGTACCAGTACAAACTCGGGTGATTGGCTTCCAGTATTTTCTTCAACAGCACAATATCTTCCACCAACGGTGCCGGGGCCATTTTGGGTAAAGGGGGAGGAAGACGCTGTGCATCCGTTTGTTTCAACAAACCAGTCATCAGCACAATGATGAATACAATGATACGGGCTGTCTTCATAAATGTTATTGCTGAAAAGCATTCCAGCCCTGTGCAGTAATATTAAAACTGTTGCCTCCTTTCGTGAGTAATTTACAACCTTCTTCCAGTTCAGTCATATAACCTATTACACTGATTTCTTCGTTCAGTGTAATTTTATCATGATCTTCCTGTTTCAGGGTAAAAATCAGTTCATAATCTTCTCCGCCATTTAGTGCACATACCGTTGGGTCTAGACCAAATTTGAATGCGGCTTTTCTGCTGTCTTCTGATATCGGCAGTTTCTCTTCGTAAATGCGACAGCCAAGATTACTTTGTTTACAGAGATGTAATACTTCACTGCTGATGCCATCACTCACATCCATCATGGCCGTGGGTATGATGTTGTTGGTTTCAAAAAATGCGATGATGTCTTTTCTCGCTTCGGGTTTTAATAACCTGCCTACGATATAACTTTCATTCTCCAGATCGGGTTGTACCTGCGGATTCTCTAAATAAATTTTCTTCTCTCTTTCCATCAAAGTCAGACCCAGGAAAGCTCCGCCCAGATCGCCACTTACACAAATCAAATCGCCTTTCGATGCTGTACTTCTTTTTACAAATTGATCAGGTGTTACTTCACCAATAGCAGTTACCGAAATAATCAATCCTTTCTGAGAAGTAGAAGTATCGCCGCCGATTAAATCAACCCCATGTTTTTCGCAGGCAATATGAATGCCTTCATACAGTTCAGTTATTGCTTCTACACTAAAACGGTTGCTCATACCAATGCTCACAGTAATCTGTGTTGGTGTGGCATTCATGGCATAGATATCGCTCAGGTTTACCATCACTGCTTTATAACCAAGGTGTTTCAGCGGTGTGTACATGAGATCGAAATGTATGCCTTCGAGCAACAAATCGGTTGAAATTACTGTTTGCTTACCAAAATGATCTATCACGGCTGCATCATCGCCCACACCCAATATGGTTGATGCATTATGCGTTTCAAAATTGCGTGTAAGCTGATCGATTAAACCAAACTCACCCAGGCTTGTTATTTCAGTTCTTGTTTCGCTCATATATGCTCTTACGGATTGTTAATAATGAATAACGTGGTACTATAAAAATTAAGCCCGCTACTGGTGAAAACTCAATGTCGCTCATGGCCGCAGGGCCCCGTCCCTGTTCCCGGGTTGCATTGGCCTCTGATCAGATCTGCTGCGCATGATCTTATCTATTTTCGCTGCACTTGACACCGACCCCAATGAGGCCCGTCCACAGGGACTGATTAATATTGCTTCTTTTTATCCCGCTTAAACTATTCAACTTTTAGCCTGCTTTTTCTAAGGCCAATCTACATCCTCCCACTTTGGACATTCCTTATTTCTCTGTTCCTCTGTTTCTCTGTTCCTTAAAACCCTTCCACCGCTGCGCCATTCACTATCGCCACCAGTTCATCGTGTATTTTTCCATTAGTAGCAATAATATGCGGCTGGTAGGGAGAATAATGTTCGCCTTTAAAATCTGTTACCTTACCACCAGCTTCTTCTACCATTAAAAATCCTGCTGCACTATCCCAGGCCTGTAATTTATGTTCATAGAAACCATCAAAACGACCGGCAGCTACCCAGCACAGGTCAATAGCGGCACTACCCAGCCTTCTTACCGGCACCCCTTTTCTGATGAGCTTTTCAAAAACCTGTAATGGACCATTCTCCGTATCGAGATAGGTATAAGGAAACCCTGTTACCAGGCAGCTTTTGATGACTTCTGTTTTATCACTTACATGAATCTTTTTATCGTTCAGTGTAGCACCAAAACCTTTCTGTGCAAAGAAAAATTCGTTGATAAATGGATTGTACACCGCTCCCAATATCATCTGTCCGTCCTGCTCAATACCAATACTTACACAACAGATCGGAATACCATTGGCAAAATTTACGGTTCCGTCAATCGGATCAATGATCCATTTATAGGTAGAATCCTGAACAATTTCTCCTGTTTCTTCACTTAAAATATAATGATCGGGATAGTCCTGTCTGATTACTTCAAAAATGGCTTTCTCCGCCGCATGATCAGCTTCTGTTACCAGGTTATTTACGCCTTCTTTATTGCTGATCTTGAACTGACCATTAAAAAATCGCTGTAATTCCGCAGCGCCGGCTTCGGTTGCTTTGATAAGGGTTTGCTTCAACATAGGTACAAAAGTAACGAACCTGAGGTTAGGACACAAGATAGAAGAGACAAGGTCCAAAGGACTCCCTTGGAGAACAAGGAACAGGATACAAGGTTCAGAATGCAAGGTCGGTAAAGCTGCTTATTATTGCAGGATAAAATACCCCTTTGGAGCTGAGCGTAATTATAGTAAACTACCAGGTACCCATTTTTTTGGAGCAGTGCATTATAACGGTGAAGAGAGCCATGCAACAGCTTTCGGGTGAAATTATTGTTGTTGACAATGCTTCGGCCGATAATAGTGTTGAACGCTTAAGCAATCTGTTTCCTGATGTGCGTTTTATACGTTCTGCCGAAAATATAGGTTTTGCCCGAGCCAATAACCTTGGGTTAAATTATGCCAATGGGCGTTTTGTGCTTTTTCTGAATCCTGATACACTGGTACCGGAAAATACACTTACGCATTGTGTATCTTTTTTACAAAAACATAATAACTGTGGTGCCGTTGGGGTAAGAATGATCAATGGTTTCGGTTACTATTTACCCGAAAGTAAAAGAGCCAAACCAACATTCATTAATTCCTTTTTCAAATTAACAGGCGCTTCTTCCTGTTTTCCCCGATCGGGTTTATTCAACAGGTATGCGTTAGGGCATTTATCTGTTGATGAACAACACGCTGTAGATGTGCTGGCCGGTGCATTTATGATGGTGAGAAAAAATATACTGGATGAGTTACAGGGTTTTGATACTGATTTTTTTATGTATGGTGAAGATGTTGACCTCTCGGTACGCATTCAGCAACTCGGGCACAAAATTTTTTACCTCGGCGATGCGTCCATCATTCATTACAAAGGACAGAGTTCACGCAACAGAATACAAAAACAGAATCGCATTTTTTATACAGCCATGCGTTTGTTTGTAAACAAACATTACAAAGCAGGCTGGTTACTGGTTCCTTTTATTTTCATTACACAATGGTTGGCTGCATTCCGGAAATGGTTTTTTCCGCCCCGTTCTGTTTTGCCCATGTTAAACAGAGCCGGAACAGCTTTTATCGTGGGTAATGCCGAAGCATATAACAAGGCCATGTGCATCCTTGCAGAAAGGGCACAATCTTGCGTTGTAAAAGGTTGTATCGGTATTACTGAAACCAATGAATTACAAATGGGTTGCCTGAAAAATCTTAGTTTATTATGTCAGCAACACCAGATAAAACAACTGCTTATTTGTATACCCAATCTTTCTTTGCAGGAAGCCACAGAAATTATGCAACGCCAGCAAGGATTGTTTTTCAGGTTTGTCTTTGCGGGGTCACATTCACTGCCTTTTAACAACTGATACAATAGTTTTAGCGCTTTTGCTGTAGTTTCGTATATTCAATTAATTAGGAGTCTAACGATGTCTATCCTTGATATAAAATTACCTAACCGTA
This sequence comes from Chitinophaga pinensis, assembly GCA_943372605.1. GTDB lineage: Bacteria > Bacteroidota > Bacteroidia > Chitinophagales > Chitinophagaceae > Sediminibacterium > Sediminibacterium pinensis_H. The sequence continues at coordinate 189,469 of CALRZI010000007.1, forward strand.
TTCTCAAAGCATTGAGGCTGCCGCAGAACAATCCGCGCAGACAACAGATCAGGGTATTAAAGAAATTACTGCGTAAGGCAAGGTTTACTTCTTTTGGCCAGCAATTTCGTTTTGATGAGATTTTGTTATCAAAACATCCCGGCAAAAAATTTCAGGAACTGGTACCTACCTATAATTATAATAAGATACATAAAGACTGGTGGCATAAAACGCTTGAAGGTATTCCCGATATCTGCTGGCCGGGTAAAATCCGTTACTATGCATTGAGCAGTGGTACCAGTGAGGCCGCGAGTAAATATATTCCTGTTACCAACGACCTTTTGAGTGGTAATAAGATCGTCATGATCAAACAACTGCTGAGTCTGCGTAATTATGAAAATATTCCTTACAGCTCTATTGGCAAAGGATGGCTCACACTGGGTGGCAGTACCGATCTACAGAAAGAAGGACCCGGTTATTATGCCGGTGACCTGAGTGGTATTACACAGAAAAAAGCACCTTTTTGGTTTCAGCCTTTTTATAAACCCGGTAAGAAAATAGCCAAACAGAAAGACTGGAATAAAAAACTGGAAGAGATTGTTGATAAAGCTCCTGAATGGGATATTGGTTTTCTGGTGGGTGTTCCTGCATGGATTCAGATGTGTATGGAAATGGTGATTGAGCGTTACAAGCTCAATAATATCCACGAAATGTGGCCCAATCTCGCCTTCTTTGTGCATGGTGGTGTAAGTTTTGAACCTTATAAAAAAGGGTTTGAAAAATTACTGGGTAAACCCATTACTTATATTGAAACCTATCTTGCCAGTGAGGGTTTTATTGCTTACCAGGATCGCCAGTTTGCAAAGGGCATGAAACTGGTTACCAGTGAACATATTTTCATGGAATTCGTTCCTTTCGATGATAAGAATTTTGATGTAAATGGCGATATGATTGATGATCCCGAGGCACTTATGATTCATGAAGTAGAGGAGGGAAAAGACTATGCACTGTTAATCAGTACTTCTGCAGGTGCCTGGCGTTATATGATTGGCGATACACTTCGTTTTGTTGACAAAGAAAAATGTGAAATCGTCATCACCGGTCGTACCAAACATTTTCTCAGTCTGGTTGGAGAACACCTGAGTGTAGACAATATGAACAAAGCCATTCAGTTGGCGAGTGAGCAAATGAATATCTGTATTCCGGAATTTACGGTGGCGGGTGTTCCTTATGATAGTTTTTTTGCGCATCACTGGTTTGTAGCCTGTAACGACGAGGTTGATAAAAAACAACTGATTCGTTTAATTGATGACAAGCTCAAAGAACTGAATGACGATTATGCTGTTGAGCGTAAGAGCGCGCTGAAAGAAGTATTACTCGATGTATTAACAGAAGAGCAGTTTATGGAATTCATGCGATCTAAAGGAAAAGTTGGCGGTCAGCATAAGTTTCCACGTGTATTGAAAGGTAAGATGCTCGAAGACTGGCAGGCTTTCTTAAAAAAAGAACTGGTATCCTGATGAAATATTTTTTCTTCCTGTTGTTATTCGTCTCTCTGAATGCAGGTGCGCAGGCACCCAACCCTGGTATTCTAAAAAGAAAAGCGCCAGAAAGTTTCCAGGTATTGTTCAAAACCACCAAAGGCGATTTTGTGCTGGAGGCTTACAGAAGATGGTCGCCCTTTGGTGTAGACCGTTTGTACCAGTTGGTACTTACCGGATATTATAACAGCACTGCTTTTTTTCGCGTAGAACCCAATTATGTGGTGCAGTTTGGTATTTCGGATGATATTGAGATGAATGTTTTCTGGGATACCAAAAAACTCAGAGACGAGCCTCCTCTGCAGTTACATAAAAAAGCGATTGTGTCTTTTGTGCGCGATCGCGCCAATAGCAGAACTACCCAGCTTTTCATTAATATGAAAGATAATCCCACGCTTGATAGTACTGTTCGTGAAGGAGTGAAAGGATACACGCCCATCGGAAAAATAATAAAGGGTTTGGATGTGTTGATGCGACTCAATGGTAAATACGGCCGAAGCATTGCCGCTGTTCAGGATTCTATTTATCTCTATGGCAATGCTTATTTAACTGAACATTATCCGGGTCTGGATATGATTATCTCAGCTAAAATTATCCGGTAAGTTCATCCGTTAATCAAAACAGCTACTGTTTTTTGAAATTATCCGCTTATTTTAGGTGCATAACCCAATGACCACTGAATGTTCGCTCCGCTGATTAAAGGATTGATACTGGGTGTTATTCTCAGTATTTCTGTAGGACCTGTCATCTTTGCTATCATCAAGCAAAGTATCAATAACGGACATAAGGCAGGATATCTTTTTGTGGCTGGTGTTTCGGCAAGTGATATTACACTCGTACTGGTCTGTAATTTTTTCACGGGTCTGTTTAATATGGCTCTTTCCTACAAAACACCAATTGCCGTTGCGGGTAGTATTTTTCTCATTGCTGTAGGTATTTATACCCTCTTCTTCAAAAAAGTTCATGTAGACGAGGAGAATAAACTCGCCCTCAAAAATTTCAGGAAAAGAGATTATGCGGCCATCTTTCTTTCGGGCTATTTTATGAATATGCTCAATCCGGGTGTTTTTCTTTTCTGGTTTGCATGGACAACCATCATCATGGCCGATTCTCAAACTGCAACCCACCCTGGTGAATATCGCTTTATTGTTTTTACTACCTGCCTGGTATTTGTATTGCTGGCAGATATTGCCAAAGTGGTACTGGCAGGCAAACTGCGTTCGCGGCTGAATGCAAAAAATCTTCATTTTATCAATAAACTTTCCGGCCTCATTCTCATAGGGTTTGGTGTGGCACTTTGCTGGGGTGTTTTGGCTTTGCTTAAATAGGTTTAACAAAGGCTTAAAGAAAATCATCCGTTTCCTGTTTATCTTTCCGGTACATGAGACCACTACTGCTGCTGTTTGTCTTTTTCTCCTTATTCCATCTACATACATGGGCGCAGTCTGATGTGCTTGTTTTCAAAAAAAAGAACCAAAATATTCGGAGTTGGGTGAAAGATGATTTCATTCATTTTCAATATGTAACTACACAGTGGCTGGATGGAAAAATTAAACGTATTGCCAACGATTCCATTTTTGTAAACTGTTATATCACGAGGCAGGTAGCCAACCAGTTTGGTTTTCCCACCATCGACACTTCCTGGTATGGTGTAATGGGTGTTCATGTTTCAGAAATTATTGGCATGCCCGGCAATCGCTACAAGAGTGGTATGTTCACCAATGGATCGCTGTTAAAAATTGGTAGTGCCGGATATATTTTCCTCAACCTGTTCAACAGTCTCGAAAGCGGCACGGGTCTTTTTGCTTCTAATAATCTTCGAAACATCGGTATAGCTGCAGGTGTTTTTGTATTGGGCCATCTGCAATCACTCCAGTACAAATCTTATATACGTATGGGTAAGAAATATTCCATGCAGATCATTGCGGGGCAAAGGGGTTAAATAGTATCTTGTTCTTCCATGACACAAAAACGATCTCTCGGAAAAAGAATCTGGCGTTTTATCTGGCGCACCACGTTGTGGTTATTTCTTACTTCACTGGCCTATATTATTGTTTGCAGATGGGTTATGCCACCTGTTACCATTACACAGTTATCGAATAGTTTTTCGCATGGTTTACAGCGTGATTATATTTCCTGGAACGAACTTCCCTATAATATTAAGCTGGCAGCTATTGCCAGTGAGGACCAGACTTTCCCCGATCACGGTGGTTTCGACTGGGATGCCATTGAGCGAAGTATGAAACCGAGGAAGAAAGGAAAGAAGACAAAAATTCCTTTGGGTGGAGGTGCCAGTACCATTACACAACAAACAGCCAAGAATGTTTTTCTCTGGCAGGCCAGTGGTATTACACGTTATATAAGAAAAGTGCCTGAACTCTATTTTACCAAAATGATTGAATGGATCTGGGGTAAACAACGTATTCTCGAAGTGTACCTTAATGTAATAGAAATGGGACCGGGTATTTTTGGCGTGGAAGCTGCTTCGAAAAAATATTTTGGTAAACCGGCATCCAAATTATCGCGTGCAGAAGCAGCCATGATCATTGCAAGTTTACCCAATCCAAAAAAGTTTCTACCAAAACCTATGAGCCGCCGTGTAGCATGGCGTTATCCGCAGATATTAAAACAGATGCAGAATATTGAAGATGATGAGGAACTGCAGCAGTTATTAAAATCCAAATAGTCTATACAGAAACAATGAGTTTGTCAACAGCAGTAATGGCTTGTTGCAAACGTTCTTCATAATCGCCTGAAATTTCTATCCATGGCGCTTTCTGGTTGATCATGATATCACGGTAAATATGATATAGCTCCTGACGTGGTTTTTCATCGGGGTATTCTCGTAATACATCATGTGTCCAGGGAAGATCGGGTTTGCAAAGCAGGTAGAGATCAGCGGGGCGTTTAACTATTTCATCCAGAATAAAATGATGACATTTTTGAAACACATATTCACACCACACTTTCATCACATACATATCGGTATCGATAAATAAAAGCGGGGCATGTTTTTGTGAGCGCAGTGTTTTTGCATTCACCCACCGTTTTTCGACCATGGACCATGAACCATGGACCATGGCTTCATATTCCGCCTCAAGTGCCAGTTGCCCTTTTGCAATAGTGAGCAGATCCTCATAAGTATATTCCATACCATTCGTCAGCAAATATTCACGCGCAAATTCAGGGCACCACAAAGTATTATAATGCTGTGCCAGCAATTCGCATAATGTACTTTTGCCTGTCGACTCTGGTCCTAGTATTACGATTTTATGCACCATTTTTTCTTTACTCCGTGTACCTCTGTGCCGTACTCTGTGTAACTCCATGGTAAAAAAACCACAGCGTTACACAGAGGTGAACACGGAGTTACACGGAGGTCTTAAACAATTTTTATTTACCTGTACGCAGCTCGTTTTTTCCATTCAATTAACCCTGCTATTGCCAGGATTAATAAGATAAAAAACTGTACGCTTGTAAAAACATATCCCTTAACAAAATATAACGGAATGGATGCCATATTTGTTGCGATCCACCAGATCCAACTTTCTGTTTTTTTTCTTGCCATCAGCCACATACCTGTATAAGCAGAAGCGCTTGCAAATGCATCGGCCCATGGGATGGCTTCAGGTGCAAACCCCTTTTGCAGCCAAGTTAGTAAAGTAAAAAGTAAAAAGT
>CALRZI010000008.1:0-165370 GCA_943372605.1 Chitinophaga pinensis
ACATCTTGGAGTGTCCGGTTGATAAATACTCCTCAATCACTTTTCGTTTGAATGATTCATCAAACATCTGACGAATCTCTACGTTGTGTTCCATATAATCCTGTTTTTGGTTTACTTTAGATGTAAACCTATTTCAGGACTAGACAAACACAAGGTTTACGCAGGGTAAGTCTATTTTCCTTTTCCAGAGAGGATAATACGCAACGTGTGTATCATTATTTTGAAGTCGAGCAGTAGCGATGCATTTTCGATATAGATAAGATCATACTTCATTCTTTGTATCATTTCCTCAATATTACTCGCATAACCAAACTGCACCATTCCCCAGGAAGTGAGACCGGGCTTTACTTTCAGGAGATACCGGTAATAAGGTGTTTGCCGTAGAATCTGATCAATATATACTTTTCTTTCCGGTCTTGGTCCAATCAGGCTCATGTCGCCTGTAAGAATGTTCCAGAGTTGTGGTAACTCATCCAACCTCCATTTGCGCATAATTTTGCCCCATGCAGTGATGCGTGGATCATGATCGCTTGATAAAGCTGGTCCATTTTTTTCTGCATCGTCAACCATACTCCTGAATTTGTAAATAGTGAATGGTCTGCCGTTATAACCAATCCTTTCCTGTGCGTAAATGACAGGTCCATCAGATGAAAATTTTGTGCGGAGCGCAATCAAAAACAGGAGCGGGGAAAGTAATAGTAAGCCACATACTGCAACAAGAATATCTGTGATGCGTTTGATATTTTGTTGCCAGGCGCTGAGCGGATTGGTACGCAGATCGATTAAGGAGGCGGTAAAAATATTGTTGGTTTTTACAGAACCTGAAACAATGTCAAGTGTATCTGCTACCAATTTAATGTCGACTTCTTTTTCTGTGAGTGTATAAACCAGTTCATCAATCAGTGAATGATCCTTTTTTTCAAGCGCAAGAATTACTTTTTCTACCTTGTAACGTTGGATGATACTGCTTAAGTCTTCTGTAGATCCAAGCCTTGGAATCCATTTGCTTAAACCATTACTTGTTTTTTGTTCGTGTGTTACAAACCCAACTACCTGCATGCCCAGGTACCTGAAATTTCTGATTACTTCATGATACAGTTTTACAGCTTCTTTGTTGTTACCGATAATCAGGGTGGTGAAACGAATACGTCCGTTCAGAATAGATCTTTTGATAAGTAACAGAACGATGCTTCTGTCTATGGCAAAGAGAATGAAATGTACAAGGGTAAAAACGGTAAAAAAGATAAAAAAATCAGGATGCCTCCAAAAGTAAAATACAATGATGATAAGACTGCCGATAATCGTTTGGATAAATGTTTCTGTTATTTCATTCAGTCTTGATTTTTCGTACAGCGATTTCTGATAAGAGCCGGATAAGCCGAAAACCAGTAACCATATACAGGCAATGCCCAGACAATTTATTGGGTCAACATTAATTGGCTCTACAGTTATGATCGGAAGCAGGCGATAAAAAAACAATACTGAACCAGCGATGGCAAAAAGGAAGTCGGAAAAGATATACCAACTGATCTGTTTCTTTTTGCCTTGCATGGGTTACACCAGAATACTGGTATTATTAATTTTGTCCAATATCTGGTGCGCCACTTCCATGGCAAGAAAACCATCGATTTCGCTTACTACTGTTGGTTTATTGTTGAGTATGGCATCTACAAAAGATTCCAGTTCGAGTTTAATGGCGTTAGCCTGTGGAATGATGGGGTTGGCGATGGCGATTGTTTTCTTCCCGTTTTGGGTGTCAATATCAAAAGAAAACACATTCTCATCATCCGGTTGCTTGAGTTTAATGATCTCTGTTTTTTTCTCCAGGAAGTCAATACCAATGTAAGCGTCTTTCTGGAATAACCTCATCTTGCGCATTTTTTTCATGCTGATGCGGCTACTGGTAAGATTGGCCACGCATCCATTATTAAATTCAATACGCACGTTGGCGATATCGGGTGTTTCGGTCATAACAGCTACGCCACTTGCAGAGATATTTTTTACATCACTTTTTACCAGACTGAGGATGATATCGATATCATGTATCATCAGGTCAAGAATCACACTTACTTCAGTGCCTCTCGGATTGAATTGTGCAAGTCTGTGTACTTCAATAAACATGGGATTCAGGTTCATTTCCTGGATGGCTAAGTATGCCGGGTTAAATCTTTCTACATGACCTACCTGCATTTTTACATTTGCTTCGCGCACCATGTTTACGAGATCCCTTCCTTCCTGTATTGTATGAGCCAATGGTTTTTCTACAAAAACATGTTTGCCTTTGCGGATGGCCATCATGCAAATATCAAAATGATGATCAGTAGGTGTGATTACGTCGATGATGTCACAGGCATCCATTAATTTTTCTTCGTCTGAAAATCTCTTCAAGCCATATTCTTCTACTGCAATACGGGCATTATCATTGTTGGGGTCGAAAAAGCCAACCAGCTTCACGTCATTTATTTCTTTCCAGTTGTTCAGGTGAAATTTACCCAGGTGCCCTACTCCAAAAACGCCTACTTTAAGCATAGCAATACATGTATTTAATAGGTAAAGATAAATAATAGCGGCCCCCGAAAGCGGTTAAATTGCCGTATGTGGATATCCTGTAGGAGGAAATGGCTCTTTCTTTCCGGCTCCTGAAATCTTACTTAATATTGTAGATGGCTGGTATGGGTACATACAACTGGCTATTACCTTAAGTTGATCAATGATGAATGTGGTTATATATAGTTTACTGGTACTTGTTGCATACCCGTATGCCATATATCCCTGCCTGTCTTTCCTGATCAGCCGTTGTAAGAAAATAAAAAAATATCCTCCTTATTACCCTTCTGTTACGGTGTTGATCGCTGCGTATAATGAAATAGGCTGTATCAGGGAAAAACTGGAGAACACATATTCATTGGATTATCCAGCAGCGCTGTTGCAAGTAATTGTGGTAACTGATGGATCAACTGATGGAACGGCTGAGCTGGTAGCAGGAGATAATAGGGTGCTGCAGTTGCATCATCCTGAGAGAAAGGGTAAAGCTGCGGCGATTAACGGTGCTATTGATAAAGTTGAATCAACCATTGTTGTATGTACTGATGCCAATACAATGCTCAACAGAGGGGCATTGATTGAATTGGTTAAATATTTCCAGGATCCTCTCATAGGCGCAGTAGCTGGAGAGAAAAGGGTATTAATTGGAGATGGTAATGGAACTGCCATGGCAGAAGGATTCTATTGGAAATATGAATCGAAGCTCCGGCAATGGGATTCAAGAATTTTTTCTGTAACTGGTGCTGTGGGTGAGTTGTATGCCATTCGTGCTGAATATTTAGAACCGGTACCTCCAGATACTATTTGTGAGGATATGCTTATTACAATAAGGGTAATTGAAAAAGGTAAAAGAGTAGTATATGAACCTCGTGCATATGGAACTGAGCAAATGTCGGAAACCATAGAAGATGAGTGGAAAAGAAAACTAAGGATTGCTGCGGGCAGCATCCAGTTTTTTCAGCGTATGCAATTTTTACAATTTTGTAGCAGGCATACTTATGCAGCGTTTCAATTGGTGAGCCGCAAATTATTCAGATGGCTGGTGGTGCCTTATGTATTGCCTGCTTTGTTGATAGCAGGATGTTATCAGGCATTTCAAACTGATAGTTTGTGGGTACTGCTTATTTGTATAACCCAGTTTGTTTTTTATGGATGGGCAATACTGGGTTGGGTTTTTCGTACATCCAACTTACCATCTATATTCTTTTTCCCTTTTTATTTCCTGATGGCCAATGTGGCTATTATAGCAGGAACGATTCAGTATCTGATGGGCAGGTCTTTTGTTTTGTGGGATCGGGTTAATCGATAAAGTAGTGCATAAAAAAACTCCCGGTAATTTACCGGGAGTTTTTTTATGGTAGTAGAATACCTGAATTAGTATCCAGGATTTTGAACCAGGTTTTTGTTGGCACCCAGTACATTTTCAGGAATAGGCAATGCCCATTCTCTTGCAGTTGCGGCTAGTGTGCAGTTGCCCGCTGATGAAACAGACGTACCACATATAGAACCACGTTGAATTACGCGGGTAGTACGTTTGAGATCGAAGAAACGGTGGCCTTCGCCAAACATTTCTCTTCTTCTTTCATCGGCAATAGCATTGATTAATGCGGTACCAGTTAATACTTCAGGAATATAACCAGAAATACGTGCAGCACGCAAAGCATTCAGGTCGGCCAATGCTGTTACTTCATTGGCTCCGCCTAAACGTGCGTTTGCTTCTGCACGAATCAGGTACATTTCACCACTACGCAGTGCAATAAAGTTGGCATTACCATCTGTAAGGGTTGACTTACCTCTGTATTTGGTGATAGCCAAATTTGGAACTGGAGTGGTACCCGCAGCAGGCACATTTGTGAAATAAGCCTGATAGCGTAAATCATTACTTTGAATTAAACCAGTATTACCTGCAATAGTAGCTATTTCAGGTACGGGTCTGAAATAACTACGGTTACTTGTTGCAAAGAAAGCAAGGAATGTAGGACCTGACTGACCAGCTTCAAACTGAACGTTCCAGATGATTTCTCCTCTGTCTGTTTGTTTGTACATACCAGTAAAAGCAGACTGGGTTGTTGCCAGTGGGCGACCATTCAATGCATTGGTAGCAGCAGTAGCAGCGTCAGCCCAGTTACCTGCATAGAGATTTACTCTTGCCAGTAATGCATATACAGCATTACGATCGATGAAAGGTCTGGTTAAACCACTGGCTGGGTTTATTGCCTGGTCAACATTTCCTAATAAAGTAACTGCCTGATTCAGATCGGCGAAAATGTTGTCATAATAATCTTTGTTATTGTTACGAACAGGTTTCACAGAAGTAGATACGGTGAAGTCCTTGATATAAGGCATCGCCAGATCTGCTGTACTGCTACGATCGTATTTCACAGCGAAATAACGGAACAGGTCAAAGTGTGCCATGGCACGTAAAGCATAGGCCTGACCTTTAATCCTGTTGGCTTGTCCCTGGTTGTTGGCATTAGCAAATTTATCAACATCTCTCAGGATGATATTCGCATGTGCGATAGTGTTGTACGGAGCTGAATACAAGCTACCAATTTGTCCGGTGGATGAATTGAAGATCCAGTCAGCCATGGCTCTTGAATTGGCCAGGGTTTCAGCTGCAACTTCATACACATTATCGCTCAGAATGTCTGGCATAAGTGCCCAGCCAGAACCGGTACCGCTACCAGATCCGAAATAGTCGGCTGCTCTTAAGCTACCATATGCCCCTGTTAAAACTTCTTCCACTTGTTTCATGCTGGAAGGGTTATTCAAGGCATCCAGTGAAAATTCGGGAGTCAGTTCAATGACTTCCTTTTTTGAGCACCCCTGCACCAATGTAAATGCTGCAAAGGCGACGATTGTATTTTTTATGATTTTATTATACATATTATGCATTTTGATTGGTGATTAGAATCCAACGTTCAGACCGATAGTTGTTTGTACCAGTGCTGGGTATTGTGCACCCACCAGTGATGTTCCTGTTGCTTCAGGATCGAAGCCCTGGAACTTGGTACCAGTCCACCAGTTCTGTCCCTGTACAAATATGCGGGCAGAACGGAGACCTGCTTTTGACAACAATTTAGCCGGAACAGTATAACCCAATGTTACGTTACGTAATCTCCAGAAACTACCATCTTCCAGGAAGAAAGTGGTTTGTGTCTGATAAGGATTGGCTGGACCTAAAGTGGTAGCACCGGATGTAGGTCTTGGGATATTGGTAATATCACCCGGATTTCTCCATTCTTTCAACATTTCAACCCACATATTATCATAGAAATAAGTTGGGTTAACTACGTTGTTTTTATCATTGTTATACTGAACTCTGTTCAGGAAGAAGTTCAATTGAGCACTCAGGTCGAAACCTTTGTAAGCAAATGAAGTGGTGATACCACCAAACCATGGAGCATCAGAAGTACCCTGATATACTTTATCATTTGGTGTGTAAACCATGGTAGTGCTTTTATCTTTCTTCTGATATTGCGCGTTACCATTTGCAGGGTTAACACCAGCATATGGAACGAGGTATAAAGTATTCAGTGCTTTTCCTTCTTTCAGGATAGTAATACCAGATACAACTGAATCCGTTGGCAGGTCAATAATCCTGTTCTGGTTGTAAGTAATGTTAGCAGCAATACTGAAAGAGAAATCTTTCGTTTTGATTACATCACCACGGAGTGATAATTCAACACCACGGTTACGTAAGCTACCAAAGTTACTTGGGATGCTACCAAAACCACTGATAGATGGATCGATTGGCAGTGCATAGAACAGATCAAGTGTTTTTCTGTCATAGAATTCGATGCTACCACTGAGTCTTCTTTTCAGGATAGCGAAATCGATGCCAACGTTGATGGTACGGTTGGTTTCCCAACGATAGTCTAAGTTACCGGGAGATCCTGGAGACCATCCGCTAACACCTGCATAAGAAGTACGACCGAGAATTGGAATAGGGAAGTCACCAGCTTGTGTATTGTTGTTACCGGTAGTACCAATGCTGGCACGTAAACTCAGATTATCAAACAATTTGCTGTTTTCCATAAATTTCTCTGAAGACACAGACCATGTAACACCAACAGAACCGAAGTTGGCATAGCGATTATTCACACCAAAACGTGAAGAACCATCACGACGACCTACTAAGGTGATATAATATTTGCTATCGTAACCATAGTTGAAAATACCGAAGTACGACTGGATACCATTTCTGCTACCACCACCACCAATAGCTGGAATGTAGTTGGCATTTGCAGTGCTACCAGCAGTCAAACCTGCTTCATTAATAAAGCCATTGGTAAAACCATAACCGGTAAAACCAAAGTTTCTTGAATCGTTCTTGATAACTTCAGTGAAAAGTCCACCATCAAACTCATGTTTACCAAAACTTTGTTTGTAGTTGATAGAAGTAGTTCCGGTATAACGGAAGTTCCAGGCACTGTTTCTGTTGAGCGAACCTGCTCTTGCCTGTGCACCAGCGGTACGTGGGTCGTTGAAAGTAGTTGATTCATTATTGGTATAATCAATACCCCAGTTGGTTCTCGCAGATAAACCTTTCAGGAAAGGGAAATGGAATTCCAAATAACTGGTAGCCACTGTTTTTAACTGAATAGAGTTATTGTAGTCAAGGAACAATTCCATGGCACCGTTAGGCTGACCAGAAGTGAGGTAACCCGCACCACCTGGTTGCTGGAATTCCCCTGTTCTTGGGTCTCTGTCTCTTTCATAAGGATTTGACCAGCGAATAGCGTTCAGAGGAGTTGCGATACCTGTATTTGCCTCACCAGTTTGTTTCAGTTTAGAGAAACCTGCCTGAAGATTAATACCAAAGCGCCAGTTTTTAATGGTGTTATCAACGTTGATACGAGCTGTATAACGTTTCAAACCGGTAGTCTGAACGATACCTTCCTGATCCATATAGGCCAATGAAGCATAGAATTTACTGGTAGCACTACCACCACTTGCACTGATCATGTGCTGGTGTGTCATACCTGTTTGCATTAAAGCATCTTTCCAGCTAAAGTTTACTTTACGTAAGCTGTCAGCTTCTGCGGTAGTCCAACCATAAGGGTTACCACGCTGTAACTCATAAGTAATTTTCTGATCGCTGTTCATCATCACCAGACGATCCTGAGGCAATGAGCTCCATCCCACTTGAGCATCATAGTTTAGTTGCAGTGTTCCTGCACGACCGCGACGGGTTGAAATAACGATTACACCGTTTGCACCACGAGAACCATACATAGCAGTAGCTACCGCATCTTTCAGCAGTTCTACACGCTCGAAGTCACCCTGGTTTAAACTGGAGAAATCTGCAGCAGTAATTTCAATACCATCCATAATGTATAATGGTACATTACCACCGCTGATAGAACCGTTACCACGAATACGTACAACAGCGTTAGAACCTGGCTGACCACTGTTTGCTACTACAGAAACACCCGCAGCCTGACCCTGAAGGGCCTGATCGAATGAACCGAAAGGCTGTTTACTGACTTCCTGTCCAGAAACATTGACAATGGCTCCAGAGAATTTTTTACGCTGGATACTGGTATAACCGGTTACAACTACTTCAGATACACTGTTGGCATCTGCCGTAGTTAATGCAATTGATAAAGCACTTCCAGTTAGTGTTACTGTACGGTCGTTATAACCGAGAGATGTAACAACAATTGAAGTGGTGGCCGTTGGTACAGCAACAGAGAAGTCGCCACTTGCAGTGGTGGCGCCAACTGGTTTGCCGTTGGCACGGATGGTTGCACCTGAAATAGGTGTACCATTCGATTCTGTTACCTTACCGGTAACAGTTTTGGTTTGAGCGAATGCAGATGCTGTAAAAAGCATGAGCATCGTCAGTAGTGATACAATTTTTCTCATTTGTTCCAATTTTTAAAGTTTAGGCTTGTTTCATAAAATGTAGTGGGTACATTTTGGTTTAGGTGATGGAAAATCTTTGATATAAATAATCATTTGTTTTATTATTCTTTTCTCTGATAACTCAGTTAAATGCTCGATTGCTTTATTACATAAATACGTACGTTTAAATGATGCAACCGGCATACTGATAACGTCAAATGTTTCTGGTAGTTTGAAATCATCTTAAAATCTCACACAACGCTTTTCTTTAGGCTAGATCGAAGTGCCGGCACCTTAAATAAGACCACAAGCGGGTAAAAGTGCTGCATTAATAGGTGTAAATGTTAATAAAAGATTAATGCGAGCAAAAAAATGAATAAATATTATTTATACTAATTCATAACTTTTTTTAAATTAACTAGTTAAGAGATGGTTGTTTGAAATAAGACTTTGTTTCTTTTTGTTTCATGCTTTCGGGTCATGTAAAAAATGAACAAAATACGTTCCGTAACACTAATTAAACCTGTTTCCATGTAATAGGGTACTTCGGTGAAAACCACGTTTTTTTCTTAGAAAATACCGTTTTTTCCACATTGAATTAACAGTTAATATGCAATTGATTATTAGCGTTTTGTAACCCTAATTAACCCCAAAACGAAAACATATGGAAAAAAGATTACGCATTTTTCTCACCCTTTTGACGATTGTATTAGTCAGTATTACTACAAAGGCCCAAACGAATTACTACGTTTCAGCCTCCGGTGGAGATAATCTCAACGATGGACTAAGTCCTGCAACAGCAAAAGCCAGTATCTCGGCAGCTGTTACTGCGGCATCAGCAGGCGACATTATTCATATTGCAGCAGGAACTTATGTTCAAACAACTACCATTCAATTAAATAAATCAGTTACACTTCAGCCAGCAGGTATTGCCGGATCGGCAACCATTCAAACCACTGGTAGTTCTTATCTTTTCCTCGTGACGGCACCACAAGTGTCTGTACGTAACCTGGTTATTACCAAAACAGATGATTCTCCGAGTCAGAACCTCATTGGTGTTCAGGCCAATAATTTTGAACTGGCAGGTTGTACCATCAGTGGACAATATGCTATGGCGGGTGGGAATGTATCGAGAGCTCTGGAAGTATCGGGTGGACTTAGCGGGTTGAATATTCATGATAATACCATTTATAATCTCCGTCAGCCTGGTTATATCAATAATAATGTAACAGGAAATATCTCCAATAATCATGTATACGGCACGCGTGGTTGGGTGGTATTGTCAGATTGTGCTGTAAACTTTACGGGTAACCAGTGGGGTACAGGTACTACTGCTAATTACTACGATATTGCCATTTTGAATACAACAGTGAATAAGTACACTGATATAGCCTCGGTAAGTGCGGTTAATAATAATGCAAGCATCGAAAACCAACATAGTTCATATGGATCACCAGTATTATCTATTGTATATGTAGATGCAGCGTATGCTGGTACCACTAAAAACGGATCGGTTCGTGATCCCTATAATACGATTACACAGGCTATTCCTCGTGTGGCAGCAGGTGGTAAAATTATTGTAGCTCCAGGAACTTATACAGGTAACCTTACCATTAATAAACAAGGTATCAGTATGGTTTCCACAGGCGGGGCAGCGGTAACGCATATCCAATCAACAGTGGTGGCACAGAATACAATCGCGATTAGCTCCGGTATAAATAATATTAACATCGGGGCTCCGGGTAAAGGATTTACCATTACGGGTTTCGACAGTAACGGACAGATTGAAACAGGTGCCATTTATTTATTGGGAAGTCATACCAATATTACAATTGAAGGAAACAACATTGTAGCCAATGGCGAGCATGGTATAGGTTCTAACTTCAATACTGCCATTGATAATATCATCATCAATCAGAATACATTCTCAGGAAAAACATTTACCGGTGCAGAGCCGGGTGGTTGTGGTTCCAGCACCCAGTTTACTGCGGGCAATAATGTGCCAAGACAATTGGTGGTACTCGGGGGAAGTAACACGGTAACCAATTCAAAAAATGTAACTTTTACCAATAATAGAATAATTGGTACCACAGGTGGTTACAATAGTGCATCAGGTTGCTATCAGGGAAATACACAGGTGACGATTGATGTAATTGGCGCAACTGTTTCAGGAAATATTTTTGATGGAGTTACTTCAACAGGTTCGAGTCTGCGTGTAAGAGGTAATGCTACTTCTGTTTATTGTAATACGTTCAACAACAGAAATCTTGGTGAAAAAGCAACACATGTTTTCTTCTTCGATCAGGATCCATTAATCAATGCATACCCTAATACCATTCATGGGGTGTTAGAAGCCAATGCATTCCCTGGTGGGGGAACAGGTTTTATTGCAGGAAATATTGCAGGTAATTCAGGAACCTATTTTATTTATAGAGATACACTCCAGGCTACAGCCGTAAATGCTGCATTGGGTAATTCGCTCCCAATGGCCAATGGTTTTTCAGGACTGGCTATATTTGTTCGTCCTCTTTTCGATCATAGTGTGGTTAATGATGCAAATGCCTGTGGTGGTACTGTAAATATTGAAGCTCCAGAAACGTATAGTGCCTGTGGTAATACCGCTTCTGTAACAAGAGATTTTCAGGGAACATTTTTCCCTATCGGTACTACAAAAGTTACCTGGACCATTACCGATATCAACGGTAATACCGATACGGCTTCACAGTATGTTACGGTAATCGATAATGAAAATCCATCTATTCAACCAGTAGCATCCACCACGCTTTGTTATAATGCACAGGGTAATTACCAGCTACCTCAACTGGTTGCTACAGATAATTGTGGTATCAATTCTGTATCGTATATAATTACCGGAGCCACCAACAGAACAGGTAATGGCTTGAATGCCAGTGGTAACTTTAATACAGGAACATCTACAGTTACATTTACTGTGATGGATGTAAATGGAAACATAAAAACAGCTTCTTATAATGTAGTAATAACAGCAGCGCCTGCAGCAGGTTATACCGTAAGTTCACCCGATGCATTTTGCAACCAGTTGGTATTAACTGCAAATGCAAGTACTGGTACAAGCTATAGCTGGAAGCAGGGATCAACTACTGTGTCAGCACAACAAACCTTAAGTCTTGGTTTAACGAATGCAGATGGTGTATATGAATTAACCACTACAACTGCCAGCGGATGTACTTCTACCCCTGCTTCATACACTTATAACAAGCAGTCTGTTGCAGGTAATTATACTATTCTGGTTTCTGATGATGTAAAATTGGGTGTAGGAAACAAAGTGGTAACAGGAAGTGTAGGCGTAATGAATAGTGTTGGAAGAGCCATATTTGAACAGAACAGTGCTGTAACAGGAGCAGGTGCATTTGTAAAAGCACCAAGAGTATATAAAAATGGAACAGGAATTAATCTTGCGTCAGTAATTGTAGGCAGAGCAACAGCTACACTTCCAGCCATGAAGTATAACACAGCGTCAACAAGAAATCTCCGCAATTACACCGTGAACAGAAACACAACGTCTACTTTAACCGGTAATTATGCTGATCTGATTATTCGTGAAGGTGCTAATGTGGTTTTAAACGGAGATAATTTCAAAACAATACGTATCAGCGCCGGTGCACGTATACAATTCACTGCTTCGGTTATTAGTATAGGCGATATAATAGTAGAGGCAGGAACTAATTCAGCTAATACTACTGTTCGTTTTACAACTGATGCTGAAGTAAGAATTGGAAACAGTGTACAGTTGAAATCCAACACAAGAATCAATCCTGATCAGCGAAAAGTTACCTTCTACATGGGTGATGGCAACAAAGACGATGAGCGTTTCTCCGTTACGGGAACTAATATACAGTTTACCGGAAACGTATACTTGCCAAAAGGATTGATGAAACTGTGCCAGGATGGAAAGAATACGGTATCGAATGTATTCATGACAGGATTCTTTATTGCGGAGGATCTGGAAAGCACCATTCCAAATGTAATATGGAATAGCTATGTATGTGGTAACGGACTAACAGTGGTTTCAAGCGGATGGACTTCTTCTCAATTTGCTACAGAAGAAAATAAAGCAAGTGAGGAAGAATTCACTGTTAAAGTAATTGGTAACCCATCAACCAACTATTTCACGCTACAATTACAAAGCAGCAGCCAGGCACCTGTTCAGATCAGGGTAACAGATGCTACAGGCAGAATGGTAGAAGCAAAAGCAAATAATAATGCCAACAGTACCGTTCAGATCGGACATGAATTTAAACCTGGTATTTACTATGCTGAATTACAACAGGGCTCAAGCCGTAAAGTGGTTCAGTTAATGAAACTGCGTTAATCCCCCTCGCCATACCAATTGCTTAATGCCTGAGGCCCGCTATTTGGCGGGCCTCTTTTTTCTCTGCGGTCTACCCCCGCGTTCTCCTTTCTCAGCAGTGATGATTCGAGTAAGATTCACCGCAGATAAGGAGAACGCAGGGTTTTCGCTGAGGAGATTATTTTTGGAAAGACTTAATATGAGCTGCTACTTCTACCATGGGTGCAACAAAAATATCTTTTTCATTTTGCTTCAGGTAGGTTAAGAACTGGCGGTGGGCACTAAGTGAAACATCTAATCCATTACCACCACCTACTCCGTGAAAGAGAATTACAAGTAAGGAATTGCTGGCAACAGCTTTTTTTACCCATCCAATCATTTCTTCCGCGGAATTATTGTTTACCATATAGCAATCAACATTGTAAAGGTCAATTTCATTGATCTTGTGCATTTCATTTCTAACAGCCCGGGCAGCTAAAAAATCTTTTTTCATGGCATCTATAAAAGACGAATCGCCGATTTTCATATCGCCGCAGGTATAAGCAAAAGTTCTTTTGGTTTTGCCATCCAGCGCCTGGAGAAACAAATTTGTCATACGTGTTTCATCAATCATCTGCTGAACGGTATAGGTCCTCATATCGTATTCAGGTTTTACCCATTCTCTTCCTTTACCGCCAACGCAGGGATGAAACAGTGTATGATTGCCTAATTCATGCCCTTTTTTGCCCAAGTTTTTCCACTCATTCATTCTTTTCTGTACCGAATTTGAAAAGGCAGTAACATAAAAACTGGCTTTTAATCCAAGTGAATCAAGCAGTGGCGCAGCATTGTCCAGATGTTGATCAATGGCATCATCATAAGTAATTACTACGGCACATTTTTTTCCCTGCCAGGGTTGCGAATAAGCTGAAAGAGAAATGCAAGTCAGTAGAAAATAAAATACATGTTTCATGATGTAATTGGTTGATCTGGATTTGAGTTCTTAGAGGAAAAGCCTTACAAGGATAAATGAAATCATTTTTTCTTGTGCTTATTGTATTGTGAGGGTTTGCTCAAAGAAATTATTGTATAGCCAGTACCACAACGCTGAAAGGAGGAATGGTTAGTTTTAATTCATTGCCATTCAGTGTTGCTTTGTCGAAAACAGTTGGTGCAACCGTGGTTGGTTTTTCGAATGTATTGTGGTCTTGTATGTTGGATGAGGCCAGTATCCGACCGCTTACTTTTTTCGAACCAATATTCCCCAGGTTGATGCTGATCGTTTGTTCTTTTGTAGCATGAATATTAACCAGCGATACATGTATCTTACTACTTTTGTCTTTTGAAGCAGAAGCCGAAACAGCCTGCAATTTTTTATCCCCCATAGTATAGTCTTCACTGGTTATTTGTATCGGAATCATTACTGCATCCTGATGGACATTGTACATTTCCATTACATGATAAGTAGGTGTAAGGATTAATTTTTCTTCTTTGGTGAGAATGACAGCCTGTAACACATTCACTATTTGTGCAAGGTTGGCCATACGTACCCTGTCTGCATGATTCTGAAAAATATTTAGTGAAAGTCCAGCAATCATAGCATCACGCATGGTATTTTGCTGGTAGAGGAAATTTTTGTTGGTACCAGGCTCCACTTCATACCAGCCACCCCATTCGTCTACAATAAGCGCCACTTTTTTCTTTTGGTCATATTTGTCCATTATTTCACTGTTCTTTGTAATAAACCTTTCCATGCGCCATGCCTGTTCCATGGTACGGAAATATTCCTGCTCGGGAAATAGCGTAGCTGAGCCTTTCGCCGACCAGTTGATCACAGAATAGTGATGAACAGAAAGACCTTCGATGAGTTTTGAAGGGATATCGCGCATCACTGTTTCTGTCCAGTTATAATCTTCAGAACCTGGTCCTACAGCAATACGAAACAAATTCTCAGAGTTGCCATAATTGGTGATATGTGTAGCATATTTTCTGTATTCACTTACATACTGACTTGCAGTCATATTGCCACCACAATCCCATGACTCGTTACCAACGCCCCAGTATTTTACGTTCCATGGTGTTGATCTCCCATTTTTGGCGCGCATATCGGTTAAATAACTGCTGCCATTGGCATGATTCACATATTTAACCCAGTCGGAAGATTCCTGCACGGTACCACTTCCCATATTCAAAGCGAGGTAAGGTTCTGCTTTTATCATATCACAGAGTTCAAGAAATTCGTGTGTTCCAAAAGCATTGTTCTCTCGCACATTTCCCCACGCTACATTTTCTGTATGTTTTCTTTGTGCTTTGGGGCCAATGCCATCCATCCAGTGATATCCATCTGCAAAACATCCGCCGGGCCAGCGAAGTACCCCTACTTTCAGTTTTTTCAACGCTTCTACTATATCTGTTCTGATGCCATTTTTGTTGGGAATCTTTTTATTATCGCCTACATATAAACCATCATATACACAGCGACCAAGATGCTCGGCAAAATGTCCGTATATGTTTTTACTGATGGTGTCTTTCGCCTCTGAAGTGCGCAGTATAATACTATTTTGTGCAGAGAGTGTACACAAAAACAGTGTAATGTTTGTTATCAACAGAATACTTCTTTTTTTCATATGCTTGGTTTTAAATTGAATAAATGATTATTGTGCTGCTTTCTTTTCATAATTAAGAAAACGAGAAGCCCATGGAATAAAATGCTTGAAGTTAGGTGCATCGGTATGTCCGCCATCATGCTGGCGCCACGCTAATTGCCCATCTAACAAACCCGTTAGTACCGGCGGCATTTTTTCTTTCAGATAATCATTCGATACGCCAATATCTTTTGCTCCCAATAATTTAAATACTGAACCGGCAGCAACAGTAGACATATAACTACCAGTTTGATCAAGCCATTTGGCATCTCCTTTTTCAGGAATGCCATAACTGATAAAAGTGAGCCTGGGTGCTGCCAGTGCAATCAGATCATGTGAGTCTACCGAAAGATCGCAACCTGTTTTTGCACCAAAGTTCGATTCTGCCGTTCCGTAACGTAAATAATTACCGGCCATCCAATGATATTCTCCGCTGCTGGTAAGGCTTTCAACTGCTTCTCCAAATATGCGTCTATGTAAAGTGGCTCCACCTTTGCCAGATGAACCGATTAATCCTACTGCAAAACGTTGATCAAAAGCAAGCGTAACCAATGCGGCTTTACCGTAACGCGATACACCTTCAATACCTACTTTTTTAGCATCAACCAGTGAATCTGTTTCGAGATAATCTAAAGCACGTGAAGCTCCCCAAGCCCATGCTCTTAATGCACCCCAGTCTTCTGGCTTGCGGGGTTGTCCTTTGTTTACCAAACCAATAATTCCTTTGGTTAATCCTGCTCCATTATCTGCCTGAATACTACCTGGCTCAATAGTGAGGTAACCCCAACCGGCAGCCAATAACTGTTCAGTAGGTGAAGGATCTCCGGGTGGCGGAGCTGCAAATGGATTGGCACCCGCCAACTTGGTGATAGGTGAATAAGCTGGATAACGATCAAAAATAACTTTCATCGACGGATCATTTTTGATCATCAGTTCTTTGAATGCAGTATTTAGTTTTTCGAGATCGGCAGGAGAAGGTTGTGCAGGTGCGGGAAAAGAAGGGAAACCAAACATCATCAATACCGGTACAGGACCTTTCACATTGGTAGGTACAACAAGCATCATGTTAATGTCTACATTCAATAAAGGATATTCGCTGTTGTCAACATGCCCTACCAACTGCTTAACTATTGCAGGAGTTCTGCCAATAAATTCCCTATCTGTAACTTTTACTTTCCAGGTTACTTTGGGAATTTTATTTGGAATACGTCCATACAATTCTTTTTCAATAGCGTTTACCATTTCAGGTCTTCTTTCCTTCCACCACATGTCTGCACCTGTTACTTTTTTTCCTGATGTTGTTGTGAGGATATCCGGTAACTCCGGACATGGATTTGCTTTTGCCTCATCGTAATTGGCTGGATTGGCTGCATTTTCATTGGCATTAGGGCCGGACCTTAATCGCTTAATGCCCAATTGCTGCATCATGTTTTGATGATCCTGTTGTGTAGTAAAGTTTACAGGTTTTGGGTATTTGCTGCTGTCTATAACAATTGTTTGTGCAGTTACCCCGTAAAAAAAGATGATGAATAAGTTGAACAATGATATTTTTTTCATCTGTTACTTGTTTTGAGTACCCATATGATGAGCCCGTTTTATTGTATAAATACATTGTATCCGCATAAAACATTACTGATCGGTTCTGAAAGGCGAAGCTGGCAAACCTTCTTTGTTATAGAGATTTGGATGCACTGGGTTATCGGCCCATGCATAACGTACATACAGTGGCTGAGTAATTTCATCACTCCATACAATCACTTTATTTCCTTCAATCTTAGCCTTGGCCCAAACAAATTTTTTATCAGCACCAGCAATGGTAAAATCGCCAGGTTCTTCTCGATCATTTGTAATTAATCCGCTGCCAGTGTGTTCAAAGCTGATGATGATTTTGTTGCCTTCAACAGTAGCTGTTTTAAAAAGAGGGCCTGAGTAAATGATATTTTCTCCATACGCCAGTTTTAAAGCAGCCAACGCCATTCTTTCACCCACATCTTTTTTATTATCAGGATGTATATCGTTCCATTCTCCCAAGTCAATAGCCACTGCCATTGCACTATTGGGGGTACTGAGTGCTTTTAGTTGTGCTTCTCTCAACATGGCCCATCCACTTTCAGAAGGGAGATAGTTGTAATCCATAAAACCCGGTAACTGTACATAAAGAAAAGGTAATGTACCCTGCTTCCATTTGTTGCGCCAGTCATTCATCAGCGCATGCATCAGTTTTTCATATTCCTGTGGTCTTCCTGCATTGCTTTCGCCCTGGTACCAGCAGAATCCTTTAATGGTATAATTAATTTCAGGTGCCACCATTGCATTATACAAAGCGGCAGGCTGATTTTGCGCATTGATACCCCCTCCTCCAAAACCTCCGCCGGTAATAGGGCGATTAACCAATCCAACTTTATATTGCCAGTCACCTTTCAAATCAACTGTATCTGTGCCCGAAAAAATACAGTAAGGCTTATCAGGAACAAATCCGCCTTTACCATTGGCATTTGTTACACGAATAACAAAAATATTCTTACCTGCTTTTAAAAGGTTGCCTGGAACATAGTATCTCCTTTGCGGATATAAATAAGTCGTATTCCCAACTTGTTTTCCATTGATATAAAGTTCATCTGCATCAACAATTCTGCCAAGGAAAACCCTGGCCTGCTTGCCCACCATGGAAGCAGGTATATTTACCTCACGACGATACCATACCACACCATTTAAATCCTTTACACCCTGGTCTTCCCAATAACCGGGAATATTGATATTGCGCCAGTTAACAGGAATATAGGCAGGATCAAACCATTTTAAAGTGCCAGTCAACCCTGCGTCGGAAGGTGGTGCGGATCTGTTGAAATTGCCAGCCGGTCTGCGGTTCAAACTATTCAGGTAAGCAGTGTCTTTATTTTTCTGGATGCTAGTGGTTAAAGCAGAAAAATCTTTCAAGCCTTCTTCACTTGTCCATGCTTCAATAGGCGTACCACCTACACTGGCATTAATGATGCCAATGGGAACTTTATATTGCTGGTATATTTTTCTTGCAAAAAAATACGCAACTGCAGAAAAAGGGCGAACATCTTCGCCAACAGCCGATTTCCAATAACCGGAAGGCAGATCATCCTGAGCATCGCGTAAACTGGTTAATGTTGGTATCCAGAATTGCCTGATCTCCGGGTTATTGGCTTCTGCAATATCTTTTGCATAAGTAACATCATGAATATTCAGTTGATGTACCATGTTCGACTGTCCGCTGCAGAACCATACATCTCCTATAAGTATATCTTTTAGGATGATTTTATTTTTGCCACTGAGTTCCATCGTATAAGGTCCCCCGGCTTTCATTGGTACCAGTTGAAAAAGCCATTTTCCGTCGAAACTGGCTTTAGTCTGGTATTTTTTTCCATTGAAATTTGCTGAAATATTTTCACCGGGTGAGGCCCATCCCCAGATATTCACTTTTGTATCTCTTTGTAAAATCATACTATCCCTTACAAGTCTGGGTAGCCTTATCTGGGATTGTGTTTCATTTTGAAGAAGCAACATGCCAAGTAATGCAAAAACAATTTTTTTCATACTAATTGATCTTTTTAATGAATTGGATACCGCCATATCTTGTCCAGTCAAATCCTTCTACCTTGCCTATGTTTATTTTAAAATAGAGATTGAAAAATTCATGCGTGGCATAAAAATGATGTATTGTATTTGCCAATAACCTGGTCTTGTTTTGAGGGCCAGAGAACCAATACAGTTCTTTGTCTTCTATCTTTAATTCAATTGTTGAGCCATTGGGTAACTGATAGGTTCCGGTATATTTCTCGAGTTGCTCATTGCTTAACGCCAGTTTATTTTTTTCAAAAATGTACTGAAGTCCTCTTGTATAGGTTTCAGACTTAGTACCGGAATGTCCGGTGTTTTCCAAAACTTTTGAACGAATATGTACATTATTATATTTCTTATCAATAAGAAAGGAAGCCATTTTTTCAAATGAAGAACGTCCTCTCTCCACGTCGCCAATGGTCATGTATAAACGAATGGGCTTATCAATTTTCTTTTCGGAAAAAGTTTTTTCATACTGGTATAGTACCTGATTATCCCAACCAATTGCCGGGCTGGCCGCAGCATACCCGGAAAACATTTCGCTATGTGTAAGCATGGCATAGATGGTAAATAAACCTCCTAGTGAACATCCCATCAAGATTCGTTCATTTTTACTCGCCCGGTAGTTTTGCTCTATAAATGGAAATAATTCGGTTTTCATAAATGAAAGAAACCGATCGGCACCTCCGCTTTGTAATAGTCTTGCTTCGCGGGTAGGGGTGTAGTCTCTCGCCCGAAGACTGTCGGGATTTGGCTTTTCACCTCCCCAGGTAACACCTACTATAATAAGTTCAGGAATAAAACCGTCATAGTAATATTGACCATAAATAGATTTTACCAAAGGGAAGTCCCACTGCGAATCCATTAAGTACACAACAGGATATTGTTTAGTACTGTTGCTATAACCACCCGGTAATAAAATCTGTAATTCATATTCCTGCCCATTTACAATTTCAGATTGGATAAAACGTGTTTCTGAACCCGGAATGCTCACCGGAGCATATTGTGGTACAGCAGGAGCTGTGCAAAACAGCACCAATATGAAGACTATTTTTTTCATTGGCTTGTTTTTAATGCTAGTGCTAACCCCGTAGTGGTGGTATAATATTTAGCCAGCATATTGGGTATTTCCCATGAAGGCATATTGTTGTGTTTTAAGTAATTCAGGTAGTTTTCTGTTACACGTGCAAAATGTGCTTCATGCCCTTCTTTCAGCGAATCGGGTATTTTTACTGCCCAGCCTTTTGTAGATTTTACGAGTTGAATACCCGGGTACTTAGTTGAGAGCTTTTGTATGGCAGCAGACAATACAGCTGGATAGTTAGCTTCTTTCCCGGTCGGTTCAATGTATAACTGCGGCTGATAGTTTTCTTCTTTTCCCTGGCGTATAATGAGATTGGTTTTGGTTCCCCTCATAATGGAGTAATGTGTATCGCCTGTTCCTTCCGGCGCTTTATAGTTCCATGTTACTGAAGTTTTTGCGTGCACACCTTTAACAGTATAGTTAATTTCACCATTGGAAAAAACCTTCGCAACAGAATCGGTAACCATCGGCTGCAGGAAGGAAGGGAATGCATTTAACTTCGTAATAGCACTAAACTGACTTATTGTTACAGGAGTGGCCCAACGTCTGGCTTTTAATACATCAATGTCTTTGGTGTAATCAATAACTGTTTCCGGAAAACATTCCCATTGCACCAGGTCAACAAGATGTGTCATTACATCAACAATGCCTTCTCCCTGTTGCGATACATCTAAAAACCAGGCTGGTCTTGTAAGTACAGCACCGGATACAAATTTGTAAAAGTGATGCACGCTTTCCTTGGTAATGGCCGGGTTATCAATACTTCCTTTTTCAAGAACACCAAAAACATCAGGCAGCATAGATAATTCTTTTTGCAAAATGGTGTTGATCTCAAATCTTTCTGTCATGATATCATATAACAGCAATTTGTTCTTAGCAGCTATCGAAAAAACCTGTTTCAATTTGTCAAAACCATTTGCATCAATTACCATTGGTTTATCGGCCAATACATGAAACCCGTTTTGTAGAGATGATAAAATATAGTCTGTTTTCTTTTGGTTATTACCACTGAGTATCACCAGGTTTCCTTTCTTTTCTGCAATCATTTTCTCAAAAAAATCGGCTCCCGTGTATACCTGCTCATTCCAGTGAGTAGGATTTTCTTTCCTGCTGTTGTAGCTGTTAATTCTGTCGAGATGCAACTGTAAGTCGTTTCCTTTTGGTGCATAAACCTGTACTATGGAATCAACATCTGCGTACATGGTTTTTTGTACCAATGCAGCATGAAAATGGCCTGGATCAAGTGTAACAAGCTGGAAAGGTTTTTGCTCAACTTGTTTTGATTCAGTACACGACACTGTTATCAGTGTAAAAAATAGTATGGGGATGATATTTTTGTTCATTCAATTACTCTTTTACTTCGTATTGTTTTCTCTGTGGGCGACTTAACATGGCATTGGCTTCAGCATCATTGCTGAATTTTTCTGTTTTAGGATCCCAGTATAATTTTCTTTTCAATTTCATGGCAATATGGTGAAGCAGACAGGCCGAACAGGCACGATGTGCTTCTTCAACAGGTGCAATGGTTGCTTTATTATCTCTAATGGCTTCCAGCCAGTTACCATGATGCGCTTTGCTTACTGTAAAGTGAAATTCTTTTTCACCAATAACAGAAGTCAGTAAGGATGGATCGCTTGCGTCTAATCTTTTTGCTCTTTCACCCGGTTTAGTTGGGTCTGTAGATGTAACCTGGTAATCACCTCTTGAAACAAAAATCCATCCTTTTGTTCCTTCGAATTTTATGCCGTTCTGAAATTCATTGCTAACAATCATGGTAACACCATTGGCATATTTTGCTCCTGTTTTAAATATGCCATGTACATCCCATAACCCTCCGGTAGCAAACTCTGCTTTATCGCACCAGATTTCTACGGGGCCACTGGATTCCATTCCCATGCCCCAATGAGCACTGTCAATATGATGCGCACCCCAGCCTGTAATCATCCCCGCACCAAACTGCTCACAACGTAACCAGCCCGGACGATCATAACCGTTTTGTGGATGCACCCTGTCAATTGTATAATACACTTCGGGAGTAGAAGCGAGCCATAAATCGTAATCGAGGTTCGATGGAACAGGCATTTGTTCTTTGTTGCCACCAGGCGGGTCGCCTGGCAAACCAACATACACAGTTTTTAAATCACCAATCCTGCCATTCCTTACCAGTTCTGCAGCATAACGAAATTGTTCACTGCTTCTTTGCTGGCTTCCTATCTGGAATTTTACCCCGCTTTTGGTAACTACATTGCTGATAATTCTCCCTTCCGCAATGGTGAGAGAAGCAGGCTTTTGCATATAGATATGTTTGCCTGCCCTTGCTGCTGCTGCACCAATCATGGCATGTGTGTGATCGGGTGTGCTGATGAGAACGGCATCGATATCTTTATTCTGTAATAGTTCCCGGTAGTCGGTGTACATTTTTACGCCATCGTAAGGAGCGCCATTTTTTTTGCTGTAAAAATCATTGACCAGTTTCCTGCCTTCTTCAGCACGCTTACTATCGAGATCGCAAACTGCCATAAGTTGTGCATAGTCGTGTTGCCATACACCCGGCATATCATGTATTCTCGATATGCGACCGGTACCAATAGCGGCAACATTGATGCGGTTGCTGGGTGCATTTTTTCCAAATACACTAATGGGTACAATTGATGGAAATGCCAGTATTGCAGATGCTTTCAACGAATTACCGAGGAAAGCTCTGCGTGATTGCTTCGTTTTTTTCATCCTGAGTTGATTTATATGATGAATATGATCATCCACGTAACAATGAATTACTCATTGCCACACGATTGTTTTACAATACAAATTCATTTGGCCTTACTGTATTGATCATTACAGTAAAACATCGTCAACTTCTACAGGTGCGGCATCCTTATTTTACTTGAGCTACAAAATCCTGCCAGGCTTTCTCTGCTTTCGCCGCATCTGTTTTCCCATTAAAAACCACCAGCCTGTATTTTAGTATATAAGTTTTGCCTGGCTCTAATAACCAGTCTTTATCTTTTGTAGGAGCAAAATTTACAAATACATCACCACGACCACCATTTGCTTTTTTGTCCCATATGCGTAATGGTTCAGGATGGTTGTAGTTGGATGGATGCGATAACATTACTATCCCGCCTTCCTCATTATCAGGCAAGGATCCATAAGTAATTATCCATTTAGCTTTTGAATTGTCTGTAGCATCTCTTGTTTTTCCTTCAGAAGTAAGCATTTCTGAATTGTCTTTGTTCCAATACTCGGTGGCGCGCCAGCCAAGACCTGCGTACCTGTAGGCAACAATTAGTAAAGGACTTTCAGAAGCACAACGCATTTCGGAAGTGATATCAACGATATAAGAATTTTCTTTTTCATTGAATGAATGCACTTTAACCGTCTGCCATTCGTTTAGAGCTACTTTTTCAGATCCATCTTTTTTGAAAACCACATGTTCGTGCAGGGCCGTGTATTCAGCTAAACCTGCGGTGCTTTTTTGAGAAGTGAATTTTGCAAAGCGAACAGTTCCCTGTCTTCCTTTAATGTTCCAGAAATCAATGGTGTCTTTTTCAAATACCGTATGTGTCCATGGATTCCATATGCCATAATGATGATAATGATCCTGAGGCTGAATCCTCGTCAGTGTTTGTCCTTTTGGCGTATTCACTGGATGAATAAAACCACTTCGTTTATAGTTTGTGTCTTGTCCAGTAGGTGGGTACACCGTTTTAAACTGGTAGGAGAGTAGTGTCTGCTGATTGTAACGGATATGCAAGGCGTCGGTAAGTTCTATGTTGAACTTTTGCTGACCCGAACAGGTCGCGGTTGCAAAAAAAGAGAGAACAGTACCCGTGATAATGATGGAGAGGATACGTTTCATAAAATTGTTTTTGGTATGAGCTACTGTTATAAAATTTGTATGGTGCTATTTACCACGTTGCTGGTTGATGTTCTCTTTACATCTGGCTGACCACCCCCGATACTAATCTTCACTTTCCCTTTTGGCTGATAACTTTTGCCTGTTGTTTCATGTACCAATGCAAGGTCTTCAGGCCTTACGGTAAAATTGATGGTCTTACGCTCTCCTGCTTTCAGCATAACACGCTGAAAGCCTTTAAGAGCACGAACAGGTAATTTTCCTTTGGTTTGCTGGTGAGCCACATAAAGCTGAACAACTTCCTCTCCATCTCTTGTACCTGTATTCTTAACCTGCACACTTAGTTTAATGGATTTATTTGCCACAACAGTGTTGGGTAATTTTAAACCATCATAATTAAAAGTGGTATAACTTAATCCATAACCAAAAGGATAGAGCGCTTCTCCACGGAAATAGCGATACGTTCTTCCATCCATAGAATAATCTGTAAAACCAGGCAGGTCGCTGTCTTTTTCATAAAAGGTAACAGGTAAACGACCGGCAGGATTGTAATCACCGAACAGCACATCAGTAATAGCAGTACCGGCACTTTGTCCGCCATACCATGCATTTACAATTGCAGGTATATTGTTGCTTTCCCATGGAGTAGCAATGGCGCTGCCTGTCATCATTACAAAAACTACGGGCTTGCCTGTTGACTGTAATGTTTTTAGTAAAGCTGTTTGTACAGCAGGTAATTGTATCGTGGTACGATCGCCACCATTAAAACCCGGATAATCAACCCTCATTTCTTCACCTTCCAGTTGAGGTGAAATGCCACCTGCAAATACAATAGCATCTGCATTAGACAGTCTTCCGGCTAAACTGGTGAAATTTGTTTTTTCGAAATTTCCGGTACGCAATCTCACATTTGCTTTGCCATCGCCCTGCCAGTATTCAAGTACAATATTGTACACTGAATCTTTTTTTGTTTGTAAACGATGTGTACGTGCACCCCATCTGTTTCTTTGCCATGCATTGATTACTTCCTTATTGTTGATAAAAAAACGATAGCCATCATCGGCTTCCACTTCTAAACTAATCTCTCCATCTTTCGCAGCCGTAAATGTTGTGCTGTAGCGTGCAGAGAAATGATTGGCTCTTATGTCTCCCACAACAACTTCGCCTTCCTGCCAGAAATGATCCACATTTTTTTCTACCCGGATACTAGCAGGTGTGCCATTTAATTCGCGGTTGTTAAAATATTCTGCTTTAAATCCCTGCTGACCTTCCCATGTAAACTGGTTCAACTGGTCGCTGTATACCAGTAATGTGTCGTTGGTGAAATTGATGGCTTTTTCATAGATCACTTCTACATCTTGTCCCAGTTTGTCTTTAATGCCTTGTAATAGTGTCACAACTTTTGAAGGAACACCATTGTAATTTCCGAGAACTGCAATGCCATTATCTGCATTTGGACCTATGACTGCAATTCGTTTTATTTTTTTAGAGAGTGGAAGTGTATGTTGCTCATTCCTCAACAATACAATTGACTGCTGTGCCATTTTCAATGCATGTGCCTGATGCGCAGGCGCTTCCAGAGCCGATGCAGGTGTTTGTGCATAAGGAACAATGGAAGGAGGATCGAACATGCCCAACCTGAACCTTGTGGTAAACAATCGCTTTAAAGAAATATCCAGTTGCGATTCTTCGATGAGTCCTTGTTTAACCGCATCTATCAATGTTTTATACACTGTTTGTCCGCATTCAAGATCTGTACCATGTAATACAGCGTCTACTGCAGACTCAGTAGCATTTTTATGTGTTTTGTGGTATTTGAAAAAATCGTCAATTGCCCAACAGTCGCTGGTAACATAGCCTTTAAACTTCCATTGTTTACGCAGAATATCATTCATTAAAAGGTCATTACCACAACAAGGCTGTGTGTTTACCGCATTATAAGCACACATTACACCTTCTACATTTGCTTTTGTAATCAATTCTTTAAAAGCAGGCAGGTAAGTGTCCCACAAATCATATACAGTCGGGTTGAAATTATCGGAATGTCTTGATGGCTCTGGTCCACTGTGTACAGCAAAATGTTTGGCACATGCTGCTGCTTTCAAATATTTGGGATCGTTGCCCTGAAGTCCTCTTACAAATGCAGCGCCAAGATAGGTTGTCAGAAAAGGATCTTCTCCATATGTTTCCTGTCCACGACCCCAGCGTGGGTCTCTGAAAATATTAATATTGGGTGTCCAGTAAGTAAGTCCCAGATAACGTTCATTGGTTTTATTTTCCTGTATGGCTTTGTTGTGTACGGCTCTTCCCTCAATAGCCGAATAATCGGCCATTGTTTTTAGTGAATTGGTATCCCATGTAGCAGCCATGGCTATTGCTTGCGGATAAGATGTAACACGATAAGGTGTTCTGGCCACGCCATGTAATACTTCGTTCCACCAGTCGTATGCCGGAATACCCAGTCTTGGTATAGCTGGTGTAGCATTGAGCATTTGAGCCACTTTTTCTTCAAGTGTTAAACGTTTTACTACATCATTCACCCTTTGCTCCATGGGTAACTGGTGGTTCCACATGGGAAAAGATTTGTATTCCTGCGCAAAACCATAAAAACTGGTAAACGCAAGCGCAATGGCAGCCATCTTTTTCATAAGCAGAGCATTGGTGTTTTATTTATACACGTCGTCGTTATTTTTTATTTCAAACCAATTGTATAAAGCATTGTTATTTGAAGGGTTGCCATTTGATGTAGCATACATCGCATACACAACTCCTACAAAACCTCCTGCCGATTTGGTACTTAAATACCTTGCGTCTACATTGTCTAACAGCAGCGTCCATTTATCTTTTTCAGTTCCGAAGTAGAAAGCGTACTGATCTGTTTTTGCCTCCACTTTAAAGTAAACTTCGTTGCCGGATTCGGTATTTAGAGGAATTGCTTTTATCAATGAATCAGCTTTATATAACTCAATCACTTCTTTCCCTTCTTTCAAAGATTTACAGAGATAATAATGTGTTTTTTCATTCTGAAACAACAATAAACCCGCTTTCTCATTTTCGGCTTTGGGTGTAAACTGAACAGATGTAGCAGCATGTCCTTTTAAATGCGGCTGGTGAAATGCAACAAAAGATGGATTGCCTCTGCCTGCAACAGTTTCGGCTTGTAGTTGTAATGATAATGAACCTGGATTTTTTGTAAGACTATACCATTCTGAACGAACCGTTCTTAAAAACTGATAACGCACATTTAATGAAGATTGATTGAATTCATCTTTAAAATGATAGTTCCCATTAAATGGTTCACGTTTTGTATCAATTTTTGCATTAATGGGGTAGCTGTATTTCACTTCATCTCCACCCAGATCAAATTCTGGCCAGCCATTTTTCCAAACAACAGGTGCCATAAAAGTTTCCCTGCCGGTATTGTAATAGTCATCTTCATAGGGTCTGCATGCAAGAAATATTCCCCACCATTTACCATCTTTCCCTTCTACGAAATCTGCATGTCCGGCTGTGGTCACAGGATTTTTTCTTTTAGGGTCTAATTGTCTTTGTGTAAGAATGGGATTCTTTTCATAGGAGGTAAACGGGCCTTCAGGTGTTTTGCTTCGGAACACTACTTCCGAATGATTGTACCCTGTTCCACCTTCTGCACAAATAAGGTAATACCATCCATCTTTTTTAATAAAGTGCGGGCCTTCAATCCATACAGGTTTTTTGGCCATATCTGTACCGCCATTGATCAGCAGTTTTTCTTCACCAACAACTTTAAGGTTGATAGGATCAAATTCAAACATGCGAATGGTGCGATGACCATCGTGCATGGATATATTATTCGGTGGAATGCTGTTGAAAATAATATAGGCTTTGCCATTGTCATCAAAAAAAAGAGAAGGGTCAATGCCATTCACCTGAGGGAGCTTTACCGGATTGCTCCACGGACCTTTTGGATCTTTTGCAGTAATAACAAAATTGCCGAGTTTACTTACTTCGGTACATACAATGTAAAATGTGCCATTGTGATAGGAAATAGCCGGAGCAAACAATCCCCTCGATACGCCGGCACCGTCGAGATTTAATTGTTCTGGTCTGTTCATGGCATAACCAATCTGTTTCCAGTTTACAAGGTCTTTACTATGAAACAATGGGAGCCCCGGATAATAGGCAAAAGAAGAGTTGACGATATAATAATCATCACCGGCTTTGCAGATACTTGGATCGGGATAATAACCTGCAAGAATCGGATTCTGAAATGACTGAGCCGATGCTATTATCATTGATGTATTAAACAATAAAAGGGCTACAACTCTTCTGATCATGTTATGGAATGTTTTGCTTTTATTTTTTGTATGGTTGTATAGTTTGAATATGTCCATCTTCATCATGTATCAACTCAGTTACTTTCACACTTCTTAAATGGGTAATACCTTTGCTCAAACTGCTGTCGTGGTAAAACAAATACCATTTGTCTTCAAACTCACAGATTGAATGGTGTGAAGTCCAGCCTACAACAGGTTCAAGAATTCTTCCTCCATATGTGAACGGGCCATAGGGACTATTTCCAATAGCGTAACAGAGAAAATGGGTATCGCCGGTGGAATAGGAGAAATAATATTTGCCATTGTATTTGTGTACCCAGCTTGCTTCAAAAAAGCGTCTGTCGTTGTCGCCCGCTAAAAGCTGGTTGCCTTTTTCATCGAGAATAATTACATCTTTCGGTGGTTCGTCAAACGAAAGCAGGTCGTCGCTTAACCGCGCAATTTTTGCACAAAGTGCAGTTTCATGATCCTGTGGCAGATGAGCCAATGGACCTTCGCCTTCTGCCTGGAATGAACCCGTTCTCCAGCGTTGCAATTGCCCTCCCCAGATGCCACCGAAATACATATAATATTTTCCATCATCGTCTTTAAAGACTGCCGGGTCAATTGAAAAACTTCCGGCAATGGGTAATGGTTGTGGTACAAACGGACCTGTAGGTGAATTGCTGGTGGCTACACCAATGCGAAATATAGCTTCATGATCTTTGGCAGGGAAGAAAAGATAGAAGGTCCCATCTTTTTCTGTAGCATCAGGTGCCCACATTTGTTTCGAAGCCCATGGCACATCTTTTACATGAAGAGCATTGCCATGATCAGTCGTTGGCGAGTCGGGTGAATCCATGGACAGTATATGATAATCTTCCATGGCAAAATGACTACCGAGGTCATCGAATGGTATGTCATTTTCTATATCGTGAGAGGGATAGATATAAATACGGCCATTAAATACATGTGCCGATGGATCGGCTGTATAAATATGGTTTACCAGTGGTTGCGAAATGGCTTTCTGGTTCAGTGTAGCAAAATCAATATGGTCTATTGGATCTTCAGGCATACTAATAGGTTTATAAAAAGTATTTATGCTTTACGTCTTTCTTTTAAATCTGTTTCAATACGTGTTTCCATGGTTTTATTGATCTCATAAAAGAACAATAGCCCTGCGCCAACTAAAAAAGGGATAGCCGGAAATACACTTACCAGCAGTTTGGTGCCATTAATGGCAGAAGCTGTTTGTACAGCATCGCTGTTGGGAACATAATCGAACAGGTTAAGGATGGCGGTTAATAAAGCACTACCAATACTCAGACCTGCTTTTAAACCAACCATCATAGCGGAAAATATAATGGCAGTAGCGCGACGGTTGTTTTTCCATTCACTATAATCTGCCACATCTGCAATCATGGCCCATAATAATGGAATGGTTATGCCATAAAAGAAACCATGTAATATCTGAGAAGTGAACATCAATGCCACAGAAGTAGGTGGGAAGAAAACAAAAGCAAGAATAAACAACGTAGATATAAACAACGTAATGCCAAATACATCTCTTTTGCCATATTTGTCTGCATAGTGTTTCGATAAAGTGATACCAACAATCATGAAAATAATACCACCGGCATTGAATAAACCAAATCCGGCTGATACAGGATCTTCACCAAAAAAATTAATGCCAATACCCGATAAAAAACTGGTAATAGGGGCAACAAAAGCGGTGAGACTTTCTTTGTCTACATAATTTTTAAAATAATAAACATAAGAGCCACCCTTCATGGCCAGGGTAATAAATACGAGTGTTGTAAGCGTGAGCATAATAACCCAAGGTTTGTTCCGGAACAAATCGCCCAGGTCTTCTTTTAAACTTGATTTTTGTTCGGGTTTGGGTACAATACGTTCACGGGTAGTTAAAAAAGTAATGATGAGCATGATGGTGCCAATAACAGACAGCCATGTCATTACTGTTTCAATACCTGCTGCTTTGTTGCCATTGCCCACCGTTTCAATAATGGGTAGCATGAACACCTGTACAAAAAACTGCGCAAACATTACCGCCACAAAACGATAGGCTGACATGCTGTTTCGTTCTTTCATGTCGCCAATGATTACGCCACTTAAAGCAGAATAAGGAAGGTTGTTGGCGGCGTATAATAAAAGCAAAAGGGTATAGGTAATCACTGCATAAATAACTTTCCCTTTATAAGAAAAATCCGGAGTGCTGAAAGCCAGTAATGCAATAGCTCCTAATGGAACCGCAGTCCATAAAATCCATGGTCTGAATTTACCCCACCTTGATACCGTTCTGTCTGCAATGGCACCGATGATTGGATTGAAGGCGAATGCAGCAACAAGTCCTACAGTAAGCATCAGGGCAGACGCATGGCTTGTTTCAAGACCATATATATCTGTATAGAAATAAGCGAGATAGGTCATCAGTGTCTGAAATACAAGGTTGGCAGCAAGATCGCCGAGGCTGTAACCTACTTTTTCCAGTACCGATAATTTTGATGTTGTTGATTGATTCATATGGCTTGATTGAAATTGAACCGGACCCGTTATTTTTTTGTTTCAATTACTTTATAAAAAGCAGGTTTGGGATTGAACTCGCGGTCGAACAGTAATGGATAATTGGTTCTTCCTCTTACAGGCCAGTCGTTGAGCCAGCTTTGTCCATCATTTACCCCCCAGAAAGTTACCCTTGTTACATGCTTTTTATACTTCAGAAAAAGTTTGAATAGATTTTCATAATCGCTGGCTAACTGTTGCTGCACACTATCGGGTAAACCATTAGGATAAGGATTGAGTGTGGGGTTACTCGCCACACGCTGGTTTACATCAGCACCCTGAAAACTTCTTGGTAACACTTCAATATCTAGTTCCGTGAACATTACTTTAAGTCCCATCGCAGCATATTGCTGTATACTTTCTTCAATTTCTTTAAACGGCACTTTGCCTACATGCCAGTGGCCCTGTATGCCCACACCATCGATGCGTACACCGGCATCCTGTATTTTTTTGATCAGTGCAATACATCCGGCTCTTTTAGCGGGCTGTTCATTATTATAATCATTATAATATAGTTCTGTCTTTGGGGCAGCTTTTTGTGCGAGGCGGAACGCTTCTGTTACAAAATCATCGCCCAGTCTGTTCAGAAAAATAGATCTGCGCATTGTGCCATCTTCATTCAATGCTTCATTTACCACATCCCATGAATACATCTGTCCATCGTATCGGCTGGCTACTGTAGTGATATGATTGGTGAAAAAAGTACGAAAAGAATCAACACTCTTGATATTTCTGGCAAAAGCAGGCAGTTGGCTGTGCCAGATCAATGTGTGTCCATTTATTTTGATATTGTTTTTCTTGCCATAAGCCATCATTTTATCGGACAGGTCGAAATTGTAAACATCCCATTGTGGATGAATGATTTCAGCCTTCATAATATTTTCCGGCGTGGCCATATTAAAATGCTGTAGAATGACTGCATTGGCCTTAGCATCTTTTTCTTCAATCTGCGCAGTGTTCAT
This sequence comes from Chitinophaga pinensis, assembly GCA_943372605.1. Lineage (GTDB taxonomy): Bacteria > Bacteroidota > Bacteroidia > Chitinophagales > Chitinophagaceae > Sediminibacterium > Sediminibacterium pinensis_H. Next base: position 31,714 of record CALRZI010000008.1, read on the forward strand.
AGCTGTGCCGATACCAAAATCTTTTGCAAATACTTTTTTCAGCGAAGATTTGTCCTGTGCCAACACTGGTTGTGTGCTTATTGAAAGTATAGTGATGGCTAAGACAATACAGTTACGACTTATTTTGTTTTTGTATAGCATATGATCAGTTTTTATTAGATTGATGAAGTGTTTCTGACGGGCCTAAATAACTTGGCAGGTTATGGCCAAAATCGGCTACTATTTTTTGTAATACAACCGCAGGGTCAACCATCCAGTATTTAATGGTATGCTTGCCGGGTGTGTTGATACTATGTTTACTTGATTTGATAATGATGTTTTCTGATGCCCATTTGTTCCAGATACCTGTTCCGGTGTTTTTATCTTCTTTATTAATGCTGATGATTTGCGGAACCTCATCGTCAACAGAAATGGCATAGCACAAGCCATTTTCTGTATTCTGTAAATTCAGGGTAGGAGAGAAATAAGCATTGATGGTAAAAGTTCCTTTGCTACTGGTATAGATATCATACGATACATATGGTGTGCCAGAACCAGGCTGCTGGCTGTTAGCAGTTACCGGCAGCACGGTAATGGCTGATCCTGTTCTTCCTAAATCGGAAATAATGGCCCAGTTAATGGTACTACTGTTGTTCAGTTTGGTATAATGTTCAGCCGCAATGGAAATGCCTCTTTGTGAATCTTCATAAAAAACATTTCCCTTTACACCAGTTGGAACTGCCGAACGTATAGCAATAACAGGAGATTCAGCCTGTTGCACTTTTACAGAATCTGCGGGTACATAGCGAACCATTGGCATTCGTTGCCTGTTGGGTTGTTGCCAGTAAGTATAACCAATATGTGTCTGACTCATCATATGGTTCCATTTACCATTGTTGAGGTTGTGGTATTCAAGTGTAATCAGAGAGTCCTGTAAGTACAAGGATTTTACTTTGTCTGCATATTGATTAGCTACAGCATATTTGTTATGATAAGCACGTTGATTCAATGCAACATGATAATACATGTCGTAAAGATTGCTACAGGCTTTTACCGGATGTAATACCAATTGAAAAAAAGCATCTCTTTTTTCTGCAGGCAGCTTTGCATAGATGATTTCAGCTTCCTGGTATAATTGTTTGTATTCATTTACCACAGTCGGCCATTCATTATAATTAAAGCTGTAGGTATTCGCATCAAGCAGTTCCGGTTTTCTTCTGCCATTGTATTTGCCATATTTGGTCATGATATCGGCAATCGCTGTTGCATATTGGTTCCCGAACTGCGCCTTCGCCCATTGAATACTGTATGCTTCCAGATCACTCGCTTTAATGCGTTCGGGGTTCCATGCATAATCAAGGAAAAAAGAAATGGGGTATTCCATGGGTTTAATATCACCCACATTTACGATCCATATTTCACGTGCATTGTATTGCCATGCCAGATTCATCTGTTCCCAAATTCTTGGCAATGGGTTGGTGTTTACCCATTTGTAATTTCTCGGACCACCTACATAATCGAAGTGATAATAAATGCCATAACCACCTTTTCTTGGTGCTTCTTTCGGACTGGGAAGGCGGCGAATATTTCCCCAGTTGTCATCGCATAGTAGCAAGGTTACATCATCCGGTACACGCATGCCTTTATCGTAATAGTCTTGTACTTCTTTATAAAGTGCCCATAGCTGTGGTGTTTCGCTGGCAGGTTTTTGAGTTACTTCTGTAATAATATCTCTCTGGTCTTTTACAATTCTTTCCAGTAAAGCAGTAGCGGTTTGTCTCGACATCGGTTCGTCGCCATCGCCACGCATGCCCACGGTTACAATTTTTTCATTGTTGGCTCGTTTCATACCATTCCGCCAGAATTCTTTTAGTTTGGCCGCATTGCTGTCGTAGTTCCATTTACCGGAACCATGTCTTCTCCATTCATCGTGCGCACGCATGAGTGGTTCGTGATGCGATGTGCCGATAACAACTCCGTATTTATTGGCCGCTTTGATGTTCAGGGAATCATCATCATAAAAAGCATTGCCCCACATAGCAGGCCAGATATAGTTTCCTTTTAATCGTAGAATCAGTTCAAATACTTTTTCATAGAATTTATGATTAAAACCGCCGAACTTCTCTTTTGTCCAGCTGGAAAGGGCAGGGGCTTCATCATTAATAAAAATGCCACGGTATTTTACCTGTGGGGCATCGGTGATGGATAGATTTTTTTTAACGAAAACAGCCTGCTTTTTCTCAACAGGAACATCGGCCCACCAATACCAGGGAGATACACCTAACTGTTTTGAAAATTCAAATACACCAAATGCAACCCCTCTTCTGTCGGCACCTGCAATTACGATGGCATTACCAATACCTTTTAAAGGATTGCTGATGGTTTGAATATGATAGGCTTCCCATTTATTTAGAATCTGTTTATTGTTAATCTGTTTTTTTGTTTCCAGTGATTGAAGTAGTGTAGATTTCGCCATAGTGCCAAGCACGATGAGTGTGCCGGCTTTTTCAGGAATACTAGTGCTGATATCAGCAGCAAGACCAGTAACAGCTTTAATATCTTTTTGTAAGAGTTCAGCAGTTAAATGCAGAAGCGATTCCTCTGATCTGTCAACATAAATAACTACATTGTTTAATGCAAAGCTGTTTGTTCCCCCTCCGGAAGAAAAAATAACCTGGCCTGTTACTGCAACAGACAGAATAAAGCCAATCAGAAGAAATGCTGTTCTTTTCATACACTATTTTTTAAAAACCAATACTGTTGCCACCATCTACTGGTAATACAACACCTGTTATATATTTTGATGCATCGCTGGCTAAAAAGTAAGCAGCTTCGCCAATATCAGTTGGTTGTCCCATTACACCCATTGGTGTTCTGCCAAATACTTTTGCTTTTCTTTCAGGATCACTATCCAGCGCTTTAGCAGTCATATCGGAATAAATAAAACCAGGGGCAATAGCATTTACACGGATACCATTGGGCGATAACTCAACAGCCATTGCTCTTGTCATACCATCAATAGCGGTCTTACTTGCAGAGTATGCAATTACTTTCGGCAAACCATATTGAGCCGCCATAGAACTAATGTTGATGATAGAACCAATTCCCCTTGTCAGCATATGTTTTACAACTTCACGGCTAATGGCAAATACAGCCGATACATTGGTGGTAAGTATGCGCTGAAATTCTTCATCTGTTACATCAGTAAACACTTTCTTCATATTGATGCCCGCATTGTTCACCAATATGTCTATATGCCCAAACCTTTTTAATATGTCTTCTACCAGAGCAGGTATGGACGACAGATTACTTAAGTCGCAGCTCACAGCATGTGCTCCTGTACCTAATTTTTCTTTCGCTGCCGACAATTTATCCATATCGCGGCCCACAATAATGGTTTCAATGCTTTGTTGAACAAATTTTTCAGCGATGGCAAACCCAAGCCCGGAGCCACCTCCGGTAACAATTGCTATTTTTTTATCTGTTGACATATTTTCTTCGTTTAATGATTACTAATTCCCTGGTGCAAGCGGAAAGCGTAAACTTTTATAGTAATCCAATGTTTTATTGGGTTGTTCGTATTGATTTGGAATAGGTCTTTTACTGAATGTCTGGAAATACAACAGGCAGGCATTTCTCCACCATATGGCTTCATCATATTGAACATTCAGCAGCATGCGAACCTGATCAAATCTTTGTTCATCAACATACGGTTTGAGTTTGCTCCATGATTGCTGCATCTCTTTTACTTTACTGGAACCTGTATAATAGTTATAACACAATTCATCCCATAGTGAACGCCCGCTTTTCATTTTGAAAGTCCAGGGAACATGATGAAACCAGAGCAGGTTTTTCTCTTCACAGGTTTCCATATTCTCCCATAATTTTCTGGCTTCAGGATGATACTGTACCAAGGCATTGCTGCCAGTAGCTGTACGATTAAACCCAATACCAATACTGTCTGCCTTGTGATAGTAAACCGGGTTCCAGTCGGGTCTGTTCAGGTTATTAACCCAGGGAGCAGGACCATAATGATGACCTGTTCCCATAATATGATGTAAACCAACCGGATTCGAATATTGTACAAATACATCTCTGCTGTCCATCATCAGCCTGGATGCTGTTTGAAGAAAAGTTGGATTGTTTGAATAAGTCATGCGTAACCATTCGTCGGCAATTTTTTCGGCAGAAAGCGAATGATCCCATGCGAGACGGCCGAGCGCATACCAGTTGGCCTGAGCGAAAGGGTGACCACACCAGTTGACATCAGTGCCAATATTAGCCACACCGGTAATACCCGTAAGCGTTTGGTCTTTATTGAAAGTTGCATCCAATACTTTTGCAACGGTACTTTCTTTGCCACTGGTATAAGTATCACTGTCAAGACATTCTTTAAACAATGGACCGAGGTAAACAAGATTGGTGGCTTGTCCGAGGTATTCCTGCGTAACCTGAAACTCCATCATCAAAGGCGTTTTAGGCATGGCTCCAAATAAGGGATGGAAGGGCTCGCGAGGCATAAAATCAATGGCGCCATTTTTAACCTGCACCATTACATTCTTGTTGAAAGCGCCATCGAGCGGAACAAACTCATCATAAGCCTGCTTGTGCCGGTCTACATTTTTTTCTGCGCTATACACAAAAGCACGCCACATAATGATGCCATTGAATGGAGCCACGGCTTCGGCAAGCATATTGGCACCATCGCTGTGTGATCTTTTATAGTCTTGTGGGCCGGGTTGTCCTTCACTGTTGGCTTTCACAACAAAACCACCAAAGTCGGGTACATGCTGATAAATCTCTTTTACTTTATCTTTCCACCATTGTCTTACTTTATCATCTAAAGGGTCGGCAGTTTTTAATCCACCAATTTCTATAGGTGCGCTGAATCTGGCTGTGAGGTACACTTTTATTCCATAAGGTCTGAATACATCGGCTATAGCCTTTACTTTTTCGAGATAGTTTTTTGTAAGAATTGTTGCATTAGCATTCACGTTAGTGAGCACAGTTCCATTGATACCTATAGAAGCGTTCGCTCTTGCATAATCTTTGTATCGGGGATCGATATAGCCAGGTAAGGTATGCCAGTTCCATAAAGAAAAGCCTGCATATCCTCTTTCTACGGTTCTGTTCATATTATCCCAGTGGTTCAACATTCTCAGTTTTACTTTGGGAGCTGATACTACCTGTAGATTACTGATAGACTGTTGTGCCTGGATCAGCCTAAGAAAATGAAACACACCATACAGTATTGCTTTGTCTGATTGTCCGGATATGATAATAGTTTTTCGCCCATGAACTGTTTTCGATAGAATAATAAAACCTTCTTCACCTGTTTGTTGAGCAAAGTCTTTGATACCTGCATTAGCTAGTATGGCAGATGTGTATGTGGCGGCAATAATAGATGTGCCTGAAGTCACTGTGTTGACTGAAGTAATCTTTTTCAACAACATTGCTGATAACCCATTGCTTAATTCTTCTTTGGCTATACGAATGGTTTCTGAAGAACCATCAAAATAAAAATTACTGAGCTGTTGCTGATAATTAGTCAGTAGTAATTTATCCTGCACAGGCTGGTAACGCAACCATAACTCATACCCGGTTTCAGCCTTCGACAGAAAACAGTTATAGATTAGCAGGCATAGTAAAAATATTTTTTTCATAGTGTGGCAGCATCTTGTTTGATCATTATTTTTTTCGAAGAGAAGAACCTCTTACAATGAGGTTCGATCGTATAACAATGGTGTTGGTATGTTTAATATTAGACAAACCTTTGAGGTGATTAATCAGGTTTCTGGCAGCAATCTCACCCATATCAATACCCGGGTAATCAATGGTACTGAGTTGTGGTTCGATGATTTTTCCGATGGCATCATTATTAAAACCAATGATGGCAATGTCTTCCGGAATGCGAACGCCGTGTTCTTTCAGTGTTTGCATACAAACGGCCGCCGAAAAATCATTGGTAATAAAAGCTCCGTCGGGTAGTAGGTTCATTTTCAAAATCTCAAGAGCGGCTTCTACACCACACTGCTCACTCAGATCCTTGATGAGTACATATTTTTTATTGAAAGGGATATTATTGTCGTACAATGCATCTGCATATCCTTTGTGGCGTTGTGCATACACATTTCGTTTGAGGCTGGCTGTTACGAGTACAATTCTTTTGCAACCCTGTTCAATCAGGTGTTGTGTAGCCTGGTAACCACATTTATAATTGTCGATGATTACTTTGGTGCTTTCACCTTTTTCTTCCACACGGTCAAAGAAAATAACGGGGATTCCTTTTTCTTCGAATGGGGCATAATGGGCAAGATCAGCCGTATCAAACGAAAGAGAAGCGATTAGACCATCTACTCTTTTATGAAAAAGGTTAATGGCATTCGCGGCTTCTTTCTCTGAGCTTTCAGAAGAGTGCGCGATAATTAAGTCGTAACCAGCTTCTGTTGTTACTTTTTCTATACCTGCCAGCACCGAAGTAATAAAGTTACTGTTGAGTTCGTGCACAAGCACACCAATGGTATTCGTCTTTTGTTTGCGAAGGTTGCTGGCAAAATTATTATGTCTGTAGCCCAGTTCTTTGGCGGTTTCCTGTATTCTCTTTCGGGTATTTTTATTGATGGCGGGATGGTCCTGTAAGCCACGACTCACGGTAGCGGATGAAAGCTCAAGTTTTTGAGCAATATCATAGATAGTGACTTCCTTTTTCGTTTTCATATTGCAATCGGTTGTATAAAAATCGCAAAAAATAATTAAAATCAAATTTTAGTTTTCTGTGAGCCGGAACCAGACTCAAAAAGGTAGTGTTGATGGGTAATTGAGCGGAAGGATTTTCAAAATTTACCATAACAGAGAAGGGTAAAGAACTATTTGCGTTAAAAAAAATGTACCAGATTCTGCCTTTATTCTTACTGTTGTCGTCTTTAAGATGCTTTGATAACAAGCGTTTTAAGGCTCATGTAGTAGTAGCAGGTATTTAGCATTTATTTACAGGCCGTCCCGGATAATTGTTTTTTATCTGCACACCATTGGGCGGATTTCTTCAGGTGCTGATCCGTTTGTGTGTGTTGGTAAGCGGATCGATAAAAGTGCTGGTAAGCAGTAAAAGCATGATTTTTTTGTAAAAAAATTGCAATCGGTTACATTTTTTAACAAATTCTCTTATATTCGTCTTTGAATGACGGAAAACCGGTCAGATTAAATCTGAAATTGCTTGCTGTAATATGAGAAAGTGGAAACTACTGCACAGTACATCCTGTTCATTATTCCTGAACAGCTTCCCTTCTTTTTATCGCCGCATGGTTATTTTTTACTGGTTACCCTGATATGAAGTAAGCAGATAAAGAAGTCCGGCATTTTCCTGTTTGTATAAAACAGCTTGAAAACTGAAAATACTATAGGGTTCCATCCCGTTCAATTCTATTCAGATAAGCACTGAAAGGTGGATTGGATGGTAACCGGTTCTTCGGAACCGGGTTGGTTATTAAGCGTTGTAATGGCCGCTTACAAGTGTGGTTTGCTTGTAAAAGGGGTCAACGATCGGCAAGGGGAGTTTAGCGTTTTACTCTCCTTGCTTTTTTCGATAACCGGAAGCAATGTAACTAAACGGTGGTACTTGCGTTTGAAATTGCTTTGTTAAAACGCGTGGCAGATAATATGAACGATTGTTTGTTTTGATACAAAGGTTCGGGATGATGCTGTCATCATCATTGTTTCCAGTATCTTGATCATCATTAATCACTGACAGAATGTTATTATTAGGTATAGATGTAGGAACTTCTTCTGTTAAGGTTTCAGTTGTTGATGCAGCTACGCACCAATGTGTGGCATCGGCTCACTACCCTGAAACAGAAGCGGAAATCATCAACCCATATCCAGGCTGGGCCGAACAAAGTCCCGACCAATGGTGGGAATATGTGAAACAGGCTATACTGAAATGCAATGCAACCGGAAATTATGATCCGCAGGATATAGCAGCTATAGGAATAGCTTACCAGATGCATGGATTGGTTCTCGTAGATAAAGATGGACACGTATTGCGAAATGCGATTATCTGGTGTGATAGCCGCGCCGTTGAAACCGGCAATAAAGCATTTACTGAAATCGGCAGCGAATATTGCCTGAGTCATTTACTCAATTCACCCGGAAATTTTACTGCAAGCAAACTGGCATGGGTCAAAGAAAATGAACCTGCTGTTTATGAAAAGATACATAAGCTGATGTTGCCCGGTGATTTTATTGCGTTTAAAATGACGGGCGATATTACTACTACCAACTCAGCATTGTCGGAAGGTATTTTCTGGGATTTTCAGCATGAAGGATTGTCGCCGGATATCATGCGTTATTTTGGATTTGATAATGCACTCGTTCCAACCATTCAATCTTTATTTTCAGCACACGGATATTTAAAAGAATCTGTTGCTACACGTTTGTCGTTAAGGCAAGGTATTCCTGTAGCTTACAAAGCTGGCGATCAGCCCAATAATGCTTTATCGCTGAATGTAATGGAACCGGGAGAAGTAGCTGCTACTGCGGGTACTTCCGGTGTAATATATGGTGTGAGTGATGAATTGGGTTATGATCCGTATTCACGCATCAACAGTTTTGCACACGTAAATCATAACGAAACACTCAGACGCATTGGTATACTGCTTTGCATAAATGGAACAGGCATCTTCAATCGATGGATTAAAACCATAACAGGAGCCGGACAGTCTTATGCCACACTCAATGAGGCAGCTGCATCCGTATCCATTGGTGCAGATGGATTATTGGCTATTCCTTTTGGTAATGGTGCAGAAAGAATGTTGAACAACCAGATTGTCGGCGCTCATTTTGAACAGATAGATCTGAACATACATGGTATCGCACATATGGTAAGAGCCGTACAGGAAGGAATTGCATACTCCTTCCGTTATGGTCTTGATATTATGCGGGAGAATGGAATGAATCCTCAGATAGTGCGTGCATCAAGAGCCAATCTTTTTCTGAGCGATGTGTTTACAAAAGCATTTGCAGGCGTGAATCAGGTATCTGTAGAGTTTTATGATGGTGATGGCAGTTATGGCGCTGCAATAGGTGCAGGCATTGGATCGGGTGTATTTGCCAATACAGCCGAAGCTGCTGCAGGAAGAAAATCAATTGGTCATATAACACCGTCTCATACCAGTCTTTATGAAGAACGTTATGCGGCATGGAAAGAATCATTGGAAGCAAGGATTGCGATGATGAAACGGCAAGATGCGGTTTCAGTGGGATAAAAATATTTTTATTGTTTCATATACTTATTCAAGAATTATGTCAATCGTATTAGGTCAACAAGAGTATTTTAAAGGCATCGGCCAGATCAGGTATGAAGGCGTGGACTCTGATAACCCGCTGGCATATCGCTGGTACGACGAAAATAAAGTAGTGGCTGGAAAGACCATGAAAGAATGGTTGCGTTTTGCCTGTGCTTACTGGCACAGCTTCTGTGGCAGTGGAGCAGACCCTTTTGGAGAGCCCACACATATTTTTCCTTGGGATGCAAAAACAGATGCTGTTGAAAGAGCAAAAGACAAAGCCGATGCTGCATTTGAATTCATGACCAAACTGGGTCTTCCTTTTTATTGTTTCCATGATGTGGATGCAGTTGATTTTGGTAATGATGTAGTAGAAAATGAAAGAAGACTACAGGCAATCAGTGAATATTTTTCGGAAAAACAAAAAGCAAGCGGTATTCAATTGCTGTGGGGTACGGCCAATCTTTTTTCAAGCAGACGTTACATGAATGGTGCTGCCACCAATCCCGATTTTCATGTTTTGGCACATGGTGCCGCACAGGTAAAAGCTGCTTTGGATGCAACGATTGCGCTCGGTGGACAGAACTATGTGTTCTGGGGTGGTCGTGAAGGATATATGAGTTTACTGAATACAGACATGAAACGTGAGAAAGAACATTTGGCTCGCTTTCTTCATACTGCAAAAGATTATGCACGTAAACAGGGCTTTAACGGCACATTCTTTATTGAGCCCAAACCCTGTGAACCAAGCAAACACCAATATGATTATGATAGTGAAACGGTGCTTGGCTTTTTACGTCAGTTTGATTTGTTGAATGACTTTAAAGTGAACATAGAAGTAAACCACGCAACACTTGCGGGACATACTTTCCAGCACGAATTACAGATTGCGGCAGATGCTGGTATATTGGGGTCCATTGATGCCAATCGCGGTGACTATCAGAATGGATGGGATACAGATCAGTTCCCCAATAATATCAATGAACTGGCAGAAGCTATGCTGGTAATTGTGGAAGCCGGAGGTTTTGCAGGTGGTGGTATTAACTTCGATGCAAAAATCAGAAGAAACAGTACTGATGCTGTAGACCTTTTCCATGCACATATTGGTGGTATTGATACTTTTGCCCGCGCATTAATAGTAGCAGATAAAGTATTGCACCAGTCTGACTATAAAAAAATCAGAACAGAGCGTTATGCATCTTTCGACAGCGGTAAGGGTAAAGAATTTGAAGCAGGGAAATTGTCATTGGAAGATTTAAGAAACTATGCAGTGGAGCAAGGTGAACCAGCAGTGAAAAGTGGAAAACAGGAATACCTGGAAAACCTGATCAATCGGTATATTTAATTCTTGAAGTAGATCATAAACCTAAACCCATGATGCGGTTGAAGAGTCAGATACTTCAGCCGCATCTTTTATTTCACACTAATACTTGAGTTATGTTAATGCATCAGACAATGAGATGGTACGGTCCTAATGATGTAGTGAAATTAGCTGATATCAGACAGGCTGGTTGTGCAGGTGTGGTAACCGCATTGCATCATATTCCTGTAGGAGATGTTTGGGCGGTAGCAGAAATCAACAAAAGAAAAGAATTGATTGAAGCTGCTGGCATGACATGGACTGTTGTTGAAAGTTTACCGGTAAGCGAGGATATCAAAAAACAAAATGGAGCGTATCTGGCACATATTGAAAATTACAAAACAAGTTTACAGAACCTGTCTGCCTGTGGTATTAAAGTAATTACGTACAATTTTATGCCGATACTCGATTGGTTAAGAACTGATATAGCTTATACCATGCCAGACGGAAGTAAGGCTTTGTATTTTAACCGTCTTGAATTTATTGCGTTTGATTTGTTTCTGTTGAAAAGACCAGGAGCAGCACAGGAATATACACTTGAAGATCAAAAAGCAGCACAGGACTTATTAGCAAGTATGGGTGCAGAAGCAAAAGAGCAGTTATTTAGAAATCTTTTATTGGGTCTGCCGGGTAGCGATGATGCATTTACTGTGGAACAGGTATTGAATGCTTTGACGGGATATGCCAATATTGATGCGGATAAGTTAAGAGAACACCTCGTATTTTTTTTACGTGAAGTAGTGCCTGTGGCGGACGCCTGTGGATTAAAAATGGCCATCCACCCCGATGATCCTCCTTATCCTGTATTGGGTTTGCCAAGAATAGTAAGCACAGAATCGGATGCTGCGTTCCTGTTAAATGCGGTTGACTCAGCAGCCAATGGGTTATGTTTCTGTACAGGTTCTTATGGTGCTCGTGCAGATAATAATATTGTGCAAATGCTCAAACGTTTTGGTGATCGTGTTCATTTCCTGCATCTGAGAAATACCAAAAGAGATGCCGCAGGTAATTTTTATGAAGCAGCTCATCTCACCGGTGATACAGATATGTATGAAGTAATTAAAGAAGTATTGTCTATTCAAAAAAGAAGAAATATATCCATCCCCATGCGCCCCGATCATGGACACCAGATGCTGGATGATCTGAATAAAAAAACATATCCCGGCTACTCTGCCATTGGTCGTTTAAAAGGATTAGCAGAACTAAGAGGTGTTGAGTATGCACTCAGTAAGATGATGTGATTTGTCAAGCTGTAAAATTATAGTGTAGTAAGCTCTGTGAAACCTCTGCGTTCTCCCTTCTCTGCGGTGAATATCCGAGTAATGTCACCGCACAGAAAAAAGCAAGCAGAGTTTTCGCAGAGTTTGATTTTTTCAGTCTTCCTATTTTCAGTTTCGGATATCATTTATGCGGTTTCAGTTATTTAATAGGCTTCAGCTTTACGCTTGCAGGTAATTTCGAGGTCGATCTAATAACAACAGCCATCATCTGCAAGGAGCAGGTGATGTGTAAACAGCATGAATTATGGCCAAGGAATACACAGAGACAAAAAACAATGTGCATGAAAAACTTCTATTAAAGAACCGGTACCTGACAGCGACAATAATGTTTTTGCTGACAGTTTTCTTTGCCGGAGCACAAAAGAGAGCAGTATTTACTATTCAGACCACTGCAGAACGAAAACCCATTAGCCCATTTATTTACGGAACCAATGATCCTTACGGATATGCAGGTTCAAAGCGTTTGGGCGGAAATCGTTTAACGAATTATAACTGGGAAAATAATGCTTCCAATGCCGGACGCGACTGGTATCATGAAAGTGATAACTATGTTCCCTGGCAACAAGGTGTGCCTGATAGTGAATATGATTCGGCAGGTGCAGCGATGAAATATTTTCACCAGCGTTCTCTGCAGCAGGGAGCGTATTCACTAGTTACTTTACCATTGGCCGGACATGTTGCAAGAGATAAGAATGGAGCCATATCTGAATCGCAGGCGGCACCTTCAAGCAGGTGGACTTCAGTGGAGTTTCGTAAGCCACAGGAGTTGTTGCCATTTAAATTACGTCCAGATCTGACAGACAATAAATTGTATGTAGATGAATTACTGAATTACCTATTGCATCATTTCGGAACGAGTAATACACCAACAGGTATTCGTGGTTATTCGCTCGATAATGAACCAGGTCTTTGGTTTGATACACATAGCCGTTTATGGGGGCATACTCCGGTAACGGTAAAATACCTGATGGAAAAATCTATCGGGCTATCTACACTGATCAAAGAAATGGATCCGAATGCAGAAGTATTTGGTCCGGCATCATGGGGTATTACAGAATTTGAAAATTTGCAATTCGCTCCCGACTGGGACCAGGAAAAAGGCAACTATCCCACTTTTATTGATTTGTACCTCGGTCGTATGCGTGAAAAACACCAGGAAACGGGGAAGCGTTTGCTGGATGTATTAGATGTACACTGGTACCCACAGGGTAATAATAATGGAGTGAGTCCATTCAACAACGGAACAGATTATGAAACAAACAGGGTGCGCATGGAAATGACACGTTCACTCTGGGACAGCACTTATATTGAAAACACCTGGGTTGGAAACGATCCATTCAAAGTGCAACAGTTCCTTCCTTTTATTCCCAAAATGCACAAGCATATTGATAATTATTATCCGGGTACAAAACTGGGTATTACTGAGTATGCTTATATGGGTATGGGACATGCATCTGGTGGTATTGCGCAGGCTGACGCATTGGGTATTTTTGGAAAGCAGGGTTTATACTTTGCCAATTACTGGGGTGCTGTTGTAGATTTTGTGAAATCGGGTTTTGATCTGTATCGAAACTATGATGGTAAAGGAGGCAAATTCGGAAGTACATCAATTCTTTCCAATACAAATGATATCAATGCCACGTCTGTTCATGCATCCATCGATGGAGAAAATGACAGTCTTGTTCATGTTGTAGCCTTGAACAAGAGCCAGGATTCTGCTATTACAGTAACGATACAGGTGAGCAGTAACAGACAATACAGAAGTGCCAAAGTGTATGCTTTTGATAACAATAGTCCTGTATTAAAGCAGTTGAAAAGTGTTCGTTCAATTACGGGAAATAGTTTTGAGTATGTAATTCCTGCGGTAACAGCATGTCATCTTGTATTATCTGAAGAAGATATTTCAAGTTATCCTGATATTGATTCTGTTGGTATCAGCTCACCAGCAGGTTATTCAGATGGAACAGCATCATTTGTACTTACCGCAAAAGTATTTGATGGTAATAATGACCTGGTTTCGGTAAAAGCAAATCTTTCAGTGGTTGGAGGACCTGATTCCGCCGAACTACAAGTAGTAGCAGGAAGAACTGGTGTTTATGAACTGTCATACCAGGTTCCGGCAGGTGTGTCATCTGGTGTAAAAACAATTGCTTTTACGGCCAGAGATGCAGCAGGTAATAGTGTTGCAGGTAATATTAGCTATCGCGTTATTGCCAAAACACAACCTAAAATGATCTGGGAGGGTGATAGTATTACCAAAGGTGTAGGTAATGTATTTTTTGATGGTGCAGATTCGATCGCAAGAGGAGCAAGCATTCAAAGACTTACCACTGGTGGTAATCAGCAACCGGGTAGTTTACATATGCATTTTGTACATGCGCTGAACAGGTATAATGTAATGACCTGGCGCATGTCGAATAATGATAATCCGGCAGATGCTGTAGATATAAGCGATTATGGTGCATTAGAATTTTATATCAAATCAAATGCACCTGATATGGCAGATATTGAAGTGAGTCTGCGCGATGCTTCTGCGCAATTGCACACATCTTCGTCTGTAGCATTGAAGAGAGATGGATATATCAGTAGTTTTAATAAGGATCAGTTTACAAGAGTGCGTATTCCTTTATCAAAACTTACTTCTGGTTCTGAAATTAAACTTGACGAGGTATGGCAGATTAATTTCCTGAGTAACCAGGCAAGAACAGGCTTTGATGTATGGATAGATGATATCCGTGTAATTCCTTATTCACATCCGGTATTACAGCCTGTAGTAGATACGGTTATGATTAGTCCGGAAAGAGGTTATGCCAACGGACAAACAACAATAACCGTTCGTGCGGAGGTAAATGATCCCGATCAGAACCTCAGAGAGGTAATGGCCGATTTTTCTTCTGTGGGTGGAAATGGTTATGCAGTAATGCAATTGGAAAATGGTGTATATACTGCACAGGCAACTGTAGCCAGTGGGTTATCAAAAGGCGATAAACAGGTTTGGGTAACAGCAACGGATGCAGATGGTAACAGTGTTTCAAAGCAGGTACATTTTACGGTGCAGGAGAAAGCCAACACAGAAATCATCTGGGATGGAGATACGAAGGGAAGTGGTGCAGCAATTATTGTGGTAGATCCTTCTAAACTGGTTGTTGACAGCACTGCGGGAAATAAAGGACCTATAGCATTGGAAACATATATGCATATGGGTACAGTGGGCTTTAGTTCTGTTCATTGGGATTGGAACGAAGGAACAGGTGATACTGCTATTCGTGATTTGAGTACCAAGGGTTATTTTTCTTTCCAGATCAAGGCCCTTGATATCAAACCCGGAAATGATATCAGTGTATTCCTCAAAGACCGTTTTGGTGCATTCAGTTCATCTGTATCGCTTATAAAAGACGGATACCTCAGCACTTTCAGTAACAATTATCAGCAGGTTCGTATACCTATGCAGGTATTGCTTGCGAATGGTGCAATAGATGCAAAACAGGTAACAAGAATCGGTTTCCTGGCCAACCAGCTAGATACTTCAGGGATTCGTTTTTTAATAGATGATATCATAGCAGGTGGAAGCAATGTGGCTGATGTGCGTGTTCGTGTACAGGATGCAGCTTGTGACAGCAATGGTGTAATCCAGGTAACAGGTATTAATAATGGAGGAACATTGGGTTATGAATATCGGTTGAATGGTGAGCCTAATCCGGCAGGTATTGGATCGCCTTTATTTGAAGGACTGGCACCAGGCACTTATGAACTAACTGTTTCTAATAATCAACAGTTCCTATATATTGAAACAGTTGAAGTTGGCGGGCAGTTAAATAACCTGCAAGCAAGTATTACGCAGGCAAATAATAATATTAACCTTACTGTAACTGGCGGAAGCGGAAGATATTCGTATGCATGGTCGAATGGGGCTGTTACAGAAGATCTGACAAATGTGCAACCCGGAATATATACTGTTACTGTTTCTGACAGCGCGAGTGCCTGCACAGTTTCAGCTAGTGTTGAAGTAGTTGCAGGAACACCTGGTGCAATCATAACTGTTCAGGACGCAAAGTGTTCTGCAAATGGAACTGTTACTGTATCAGCAGTTACCGGTACAAGTTTGACTGTTCAATATTTTATTAACGGTCATGTAAATCCGGCGGGCAATCATAACCCGGTATTCAGCAATCTTGTGCCAGGTTCTTATTTGATTGAAGTGCGCGGGCAAAATGGGTTTGTGTACACACAAACGGTAGAAGTTGGCGGTAATGTGGCAGCGCCGGTAATTAATGCTGCTATCAGTTATGAAAATGGAAAAGGGTTTATCAATTTACAAGTAACCGGAGGAACGGGTTATTATACCTATCAATGGACCGGTGATGCGAAGACAACAAATTTGTGGTATCTCGATAACGGTAGTTATGAAGTGGAGGTGACTGATCTGGTTACACAGTGTACCACTAAAGCTGTCTTTACAATTGTAGTACCGGCAATGGAGTTAAATATTGTTCAACCCAATTGTGGTAAAGAAGCGTCTGTAAAAGTTGAAGCAATAAGTGGATTGAATGGTGTGTTGAAATATTATATGGATGAGCAGCCCAATCCAGCCGGAATCAATAACCCCATGTTCTCTATGTTAAGTGCGGGCGATCATATCATTAAAGTAGCTGATGAAAATGGAGTTGCGGTAAGTCAGAAAATAACAATCGAAGATGGACTTACACAACCAGCGATCAAAGCCGCCATCAGTTATGAAAATGGAAAAGGCTTTATCAATACAACAATAGAAGGTGGTTCTGGTATATACACTTATGAATGGAGTGGTGGATCAGCATATGCCAACCTCTGGTATATTGAGAGTGGATTGTATTCATTAATTGTAAAAGATTTAGTGACCGGTTGTACAACAAGTGCGAATTTCAATATACAGGTTCCTGAAATTGTATTCACGAAAGAAGATCCAAACTGTGGCAAAACAGGTAGTATCAGCATAGTGGCTGTTAATGGATTTTCCGGAGTATTAAAGTATTACATCAACGATCAACCTAATACTGCGGGTGTTCATAATCCGGTGTTCCCTAATTTAACTGCAGGTGTGTATACGATCAAAGCAGAAACTGAAAATGGTACTGCTGTAAGCACAACTGTATATGTGCAGGAAGGTATAAATGCACCGGTAATAAATGGTACGGTTAGCTATCAGCAAGGCAGGGGTTATATTAACCTGTCTGTAACGGGTGGCTCAGGTATTTACAGTTATGTCTGGACCGGTGGCTCCACTTATGGAAATTTATGGGATGTAGCGCCCGGAGTGTATGATGTAGTGGTAACAGATTTATTCAGTAAATGCCAGGTAACTGCATCCTTCCGTGTGGAAGGGCAGTTGAACAATCTGGCTTCTTTGAAGACGACGACACGTACAACTGAAAAATTTGCGGTGCAACAGCCTTTTGTGTATCCAAACCCTGTTGTTAAAAACAGCCAGGCACGTATTCGTTTTAATTTTGAACAACATGCAATTCGTAAACTGGTAATCAGAAACAGTCTGGGTAAAACAGTGTACACGATGAATGTACCTGTTGGAAAAACAAATGAGATTACAGTACCTGTTCCAGGATTAAACAGAGGTGTTTATACGGTGACCCTGATGGGTAGACAAAGTTTCTCTACACAAATGATCATAGTAGAGTAGGAGTTTTTAGCACAATGTAAACGACGCCCTGGTTGAATTTCAGCCGGGCGTCTTTATTTTAGGTATCTTTCATTATGCGGAATACGACCAAGCTGAAAGCAGTTTTACAGCATTACCATTTAGACCTTTCGATGAACGACAATGAGCTAATTGTACTAAACCTCTTTCATAAAGAATCAGGCGATGCTATGACTTTTGAAGATGCATCATACAGCAAACTCATCAGCAAAGCCTACTCCTATATGAACAAGCAGTTAAAGGAAACCTCCAAAAAATCATAACCTCTTTGCCTTTACTTCGAATGCCAAACAGCAAACCAAAACATCCTACCCATCCATCAAATAGGTAAAAAATCTATTTGCTATTGTATGCAACACTTCCAGACATCCATCCAACAAAATCCAAGTTAATTTCTTCTTGCCGGCCTCACATTCTTCCCATAATAAACATCCGTAGGAATTTTATGTCCCCAGTAAACCTCGTCGAGTAAAGCATACAAATCGGGGTCATATGCTTTCAGATCATCGGGTGACTGTATACGTTTATCGCCATCATAAAATTCATAATTCGACCAGAACCACCATTGTGTGCCTTCTGCCCAATATTCGGCAACGGTATTAATGGCGTATTGTCCTTTGTACATGCCTTTTTCTTTGGCATTGGCGTATGCTTTATTGATGCGTGTAAGCATCGCAGTGTCAGCCACACGCATGGCGCTCATGATATTGTGACTGAATTCATGCACCAATATATTTTCACCATAGTAACGGGTGCCAGCATAGCCCAGGATGTTTTCTTCTGCGCAAGATGTAATGGTGCCGCCCATGCCGCGCGCCCTTCTGTTCCAGTATTCTCTGTCGGTCATACTGGCAATACCTCCGGGCTTATCATAATTTTCTCTTTCGCCTGGTGTGAGGCGACGGTCTTCTCTGGTAGGTTTTTTCCAGTTGCTTCTTTCTGGTAAATCGGTTTCCATTTCCGTTTCTGCCATGATGAGCAAGCGGGCACCCTGCTTTACCAATGCGGCACGGATATCGGTACGTTTTAATAGCATGTAATTAATGATATCCCTCGCAACCAGTAAAGCATCATCAGGCACTTTATGGGATGATACAACGGGGATACCGAATGCATCGGTATATTTTTTATAAAAAGTATCAAGTTTTAACTCGGCAGGAGGGGTGGAAATAACGGCTGAAGAAAAACTTTCAATAATTTTTTGTCTGCCGGTTTGGGCACTGGTTACAATGATCGAAAATAAACAGCAGGCTGATAAGCATATACGCAGCATGATACAATGGTTTAATTGGTCATACTACAAAATACTCAGCCTCTGCAAGTGCAGACTGTTGTGTATTAACCGATTATTCGCAGTTTTTAACGCATAGGTCAAACACTGTTCATAAACGGTCAGCAGCATAAGAAATATTACTTGAGGTACTGCTTTACAGACTGATGCAATCCACTGCTCAAAGGCACAACAGGCAAACGTACTTCATTTTCAATCAACCCCTGTTCAAACATAAAGGCTTTTACACCTGATGGATTGTTTTCAGCAAACATCAGATCATATGCTTTTAATAAAGGATCGTTGAGTTGTTTGGCTGTTGTAAAGTCATGCTTCAATGCCGCACGAACCATATCGGAGAATTGTTTAGGGAAAGCATTTGCTGCTACACTGATAACGCCATTCATACCACAGGCAATCTGGGCCATGGCAAGTGCATCATCTCCACTTACCACGAGGAAATCAGCAGGTTTGTCGCGTAGGATTTCCATGCATTGAACCATATCGCCACTTGCTTCCTTCATACCAGCTACATTGGCTACTTCATGGGCGAGACGAAGGGTAGTGGCAGCACTCATATTGCGCCCCGTTCTTCCCGGTACATTGTATAAAATAACAGGTTTGGGAGAGGCTTCGGCCACCGCTTTGTAATGCTGGAAAATGCCTTCCTGAGAAGGTTTATTATAATAGGGTGCTGCACTTAATACTGCAGCAGCTTTATCTAAAGG
Organism: Chitinophaga pinensis; assembly: GCA_943372605.1. Classification (GTDB taxonomy): domain Bacteria; phylum Bacteroidota; class Bacteroidia; order Chitinophagales; family Chitinophagaceae; genus Sediminibacterium; species Sediminibacterium pinensis_H. Next base: position 51,304 of record CALRZI010000008.1, read on the forward strand.
GAAATAACTGAGATCTTTCACTACTTCATTGGTGTTGTTTCCGCCAACACCTACCACCACTGGTACGCGACCTGCTACTTTTTCAAAAGTATAATTAACAATATCCTTCTTCTCCTGTTTCTCAAGGGTAGGGGTTTCTCCTGTTGTTCCCAAAGTGATGAGGTATTCTACCCCGCCACCAATCATAGCATCAATCACCTTACCCAGTGCATCAAAATCTACACTAAGGTCTTTTTTAAAAGGTGTTACCAATGCTACACCCGTTCCTTTCAATTGTGTTACTAAAGACATTATCTATACTCTTTTAAATGTATAACCTACTTTCTTATTTCTTATTCCTTATTTCTTATTGGACATTTATACGGCTTCTTCCCAGAATCCCATCTTACCATATTTCTCAATACGGTTGTTGATGCGTTGCGCAGGATCGATATTTTTGATTTCGGCTAGTGTTTTCACCAGGTATGATTTCAGAATATCGGCAGCTTCTGTATAATCCCAATGAGCACCACCTAATGGTTCGTGTACAATTTCATCTACCAGTCCAAACCCTTTCATATCAGTAGCGGTAAGACGTAATTGTTCAGCGGCTGTTTCTTTTTTATCCCAACTGCGCCAGAGAATGGAGCTGCAACTTTCAGGAGAGATAACAGTGTACCAGGTATTTTCCATCATCAGCACTTTATCGCCCACACCAATTCCCAATGCACCACCAGAAGCACCTTCGCCAATAATTACAACGATCACCGGCACTTTCAGGCGAATCATTTCATAAATATTACGGGCAATGGCTTCACCCTGTCCACGTTCTTCTGCTTCCAGTCCGGGGAAGGCACCGGGGGTATCTACAAGACAGATAACAGGTTTATTGAATTTCTCTGCCAAACGCATTAAACGAAGGGCTTTGCGGTAACCTTCCGGATTGGCCATGCCGAAATTGCGCAACTGGCGCAGTTTGGTATTGGTGCCTTTCTGCTGACCAATAAACATCACGGTCTCTCCATCGAGTTTTGCAAAACCGCCAACCATGGCTTTATCATCTTTAAAATTGCGGTCGCCATGCAGCTCCACAAAATCGGTACACATTTTATCGATGTACTTCAGCGTGTAGGGTCTGTCTGGGTGACGGCTCAGTTGTACACGCTGCCAGGGAGTGAGGTGTCTGGTGATTTCTTTTCTTTTTTCAATAATAGAATCTTCCAGTTGTTGAATGGTAGCTGTGTAATCTATTTTGGGGTTCTTCTCGGCCAGTTTTTTGGTATCCTCAATTTGTTCGTACAGTTCCTTGATAGGGTTCTCGAAATCAAGGAATTGTCTGTTTGGGTATTGGGGCATAATGATCGTTTAGAGCGGTAAAATTAGGGGTTCAGATTTTTTCAGGAAAAGATTTGTTTATGAAAAGTCTTTACCCTTATCTTTGCCGTCCCGAAAACGGACTGAAAGGGATGTTTTTGAGGGTTTGGATCGGTAGTTCAGTTGGTTAGAATGCCGCCCTGTCACGGCGGAGGTCGCGGGTTCGAGTCCCGTCCGGTCCGCAGAAAGTCTCAGCTACAAAAGTTGAGACTTTTTTGTTTATGGCATAATATGTCTATACCCTGCAAAGCCTCACAGAAATGTGAGGCTTTGTTGTTTTTAGGTGAATCGTCTTTGAGACCAACATTCCATTCCCTGCACCGGATTTCAATCCGGTGGAGAATAGTAGCGAATAATTTTTAATTCGTATCTTTTCCCCAAACCCTTCCCATGACCAACAACCTGACTGCCGAAAAATGGAGAATATCGTCTATTGATATCCTTCGTGGACTGGTAATGATTATCATGGCACTCGACCATGTACGCGACTTCTTCCATATATCTGCCATGGTAGAAGATCCAACCAACCTGAACACCACTACACCATCCTTATTTTTTACCCGCTGGATTACGCATTATTGTGCCCCCATTTTTGTTTTCTTATCGGGCACATCCGCATTTTTATCCGGGCAGAAAAAGACCAAAAAAGAATTGTCTTCCTTTCTGTTAAAACGCGGATTGTTTTTGATGGTGCTGGAAATAGTAGTGGTAAACTTTCTGATTGTATTCGATCCGCTCTATCGTTTTATCGGTCTACAGGTAATATGGGTAATCGGATTATCAATGGTACTCTTATCTTTCCTGATCTATCTGCCACTGCGTGTGCTTTTTATGATTGGTATTGTAATGGTGGCCGGACATAATATGCTCGATGGTTTCAATTACAATAACATGAATGAAATTCCATTCTGGCATGCCTTCTTTCACCAGCAGATGTTTACCAGTTATGCCGAAGGAAGATTTTTTGCTGTGTTATATCCGTTGATACCCTGGCCGGGAGTAATGCTATTGGGTTATTGCATGGGTGCCTGGTATGTAAAAGAATTTGATGCAGCCAAACGCAAACGCTTATTGCTTGGGTGGGGACTAACTACCATCGCTGCTTTCTTTATACTTCGCTGGGTGAATGTGTATGGCGATCTCGTGCCATGGTCTACCCAGAAAGATAATACCATGACCATTATTTCTTTTTTCAATGTTACCAAATACCCGCCTTCCTTGTTGTATTTGTGTATGACATTAGGCCCGGCTTTATTATTACTGATCTGGCTCGAAAAAGTAAAAGCCGGCTGGACAAATGTGGTGAGCGTTTACGGTCGCGTACCGATGTTTTATTATCTCCTGCATTTCTTTACCATTCATGTACTCTGCATCATCGCCTTCTTTGCCGTAGGCAGACCCTTAAGCGATATGGCTGCCGGTAATTTTGCATTCCGACCCAATGATTTCGGATTTACCCTGCCAATAGTGTACCTGATATGGATTGCTGTTGTAGCAGGCCTTTACCCATTGTGTAAACGATACGACAAGTATAAGTTGAACAATAAGCAAAAGTGGTGGACGGGATATTTATAGGGTTAAGTGAAAAGTGAAAAGTCAAAAAAAAACTCCGTGAAACTCTGTGCCTTACTCTGTGTAACTCCGTGGTAAAAAAATCTTAGCCAGTAAACCACAGTGTTACACAGAGTAAGGCACAGAGTTTCACGGAGGGAGAAGAAGTTATATGGACAATAGTAGTGGTCGATGATTGGTTTATCAATTCACCACTCACGACCAACCCCTCACTATTTTAGCTTTTCCTTAATCTCATTCAGCTTCATCAACGCCTCCACAGGAGTGAGGCGATTGATGTCTATTTCATTCAATGCTTTGCGGATATCGTCGAAGGTTTCGGAATGCGCATCAAAAATGGAAAGCTGCATTTTCGGGCCATTGATAGACTTAACCGCTTCCATCATTCTCTCTTTCGGACTTTCCGTCACCCTGACACCGGAAGGGCGGACTCCCGGACTTCCCTCATCTACATGTTTCTCTTCCAGCTGCGCTAAAATTTCATTGGCTCTCTGGATCAATTCAGGAGGCATTCCCGCCATCTTGGCCACATGAATACCAAAACTATGCGTACTGCCACCGGGGGCCAGTTTGCGGAGGAAGATGATTTTGTTGCCTACTTCTTTATTGGTTACATGAAAGTTTTTTACGCGTGGTAATTTCTCTTCCAGTTCATTGAGTTCGTGATAGTGGGTGGCGAATAATGTTTTGGGTGTATGTGGCGAACCATGCAGGTATTCAACAATACTCCAGGCAATAGAAATACCATCGTAAGTAGAAGTGCCTCGGCCAATTTCATCCAGTAAAATAAGACTGCGTGCAGAAATATTATTGATGATGCTGGCGGTTTCATTCATCTCCACCATAAAAGTAGATTCACCACCGCTCAGATTATCACTGGCTCCTACACGGGTGAAAATTTTATCGGTAAGTGGCACTTTGGCAACAGCAGCAGGTACAAAACTTCCGATATGTGTCATCAAAGTAATAAGCGCCGTTTGCCGGAGAATGGCACTCTTACCACTCATATTAGGTCCGGTAAGAATGATAATCTGTTGTGCAGATGGATCTAAATAAATATCGTTGGTGATATAGCTTTCTCCTGGTGGAAGATTTCTTTCAATAACAGGGTGTCGGCTTTCTTTTAAATCGAGTACATGCCCTTCATGCAGTTCCGGTTTTTTATATTGATAGAGCAATGCTGTTTCTGCAAAAGAAATTAAACAATCTAATTGTGCCAGCACCTGTGCATTTTGCTGGATGGCGGCAATATACGGTTGGAGATTCTGTAATAAGCGATCGTAGAGTTCCAGTTCAATGGCAAGTATTTTGTCTTCAGCACCAACAATTTTTTCCTCGTATTCTTTTAATTCCGGGGTAATGTATCGTTCTGCATTGGCCAGTGTTTGTTTGCGTATCCAGTCGGCAGGTACTTTGTTTTTATGTGAATTGGTTACTTCGAGATAGTATCCGAATACATTGTTGAAACTAATTTTTAAAGAGGATATGCCGGTTCGCTCTGCTTCACGTTGCTGAATATTAATAAGAAACTCTTTACCTCCCGAAGCAATACTTCTGAGCTGATCAAGTTCTGCATGTACACCTGCTCTGAATACCTCGCCTTTATTTGCCGCAACAGGGGGATTGTCTGTTAATGATTCGGTGATAGACGTTATGAGTTCGGGGCAGGGATTTAACAGCTTTGCGGCGTGTAAGAGCAACGGATCTGTTGCAGTGCTGCAATGTTCTTTAATCTGCGCCACCTGTTGTAATCCTCTGGCCAGTTGTAATACTTCCCGAGGGTTGATTTTTTTATTGGGTACTTTACCTACTAATCTTTCAATATCGCCACAATGTTCAATGCACTGTAACAGTTGTTTGCGTGTTTCGCTTTGTAACAGCAGGTATTCAACCGTATTGAGTCTTTCCCTGATTTTGCCAGCATCTTTAAGCGGAAATATCAACCATCTTCTCAATAACCTTGCACCCATCGGACTCACCGTATGATCCATTACTTTCAGGAGGCTGTTGCCCTGTTCAGCACCGGTGTTGAGTATTTCGAGGTTGCGGATGGTAAAACGATCCATCCATAAAAAATCATCTTTCTCAATTCGCTGAATAGAACTGATATGTTGCAGGTTGGGATGTTCCGTTTCTTTCAGGTAATACAAAATGGCGCCGGCAGCTACCAATCCCTTCGACAAATGCTCTACACCAAAACCTTTTAAAGTATGGGTCTGAAAATGTTTGAGTAAACTCTCTGTTGTAAAGGCCTCGTCAAAAATCCAGCTCTCCATGGTATAGGTGTAGAAGCGGTTGCCATGTGTTTCTTTAAAAGCCTTCTGGTAATTACGCTGAAAAATTACTTCAGCAGGTTTCAAACCCTGTAACAGGTTGTCAATATATTCTGCATTGCCTTCTGCAATAAAAAATTCTCCTGTGGAAATATCAAGAAAAGCAATACCTGTTTCTGTTTCTGTAAAATGAATAGCGGCTAGAAAATTATTATTACCCTGATCGAGTAGTTTATCGTTGGTGGCAACACCAGGTGTAACCATTTCGGTAACACCTCTTTTTACAATGCCTTTTACCGTTTTAGGATCTTCTAACTGGTCGCAGATAGCTACACGGTGACCTGCTTTTACCAGTTTATGCAGATAAGTATCCAGTGCATGATGCGGAAAACCGGCCAGTTCACTTGATGAGGCCGAACCATTATTTCTCTTGGTAAGTGTAATGCCGAGAACACGTGATGCAATAATGGCATCTTCTCCAAAAGTCTCATAAAAATCTCCCACACGAAACAGCAAAATTGCATCAGGATATTTCTGTTTAATGGCCCTGTGCTGTTGCATTAAAGGAGTGTCCGCGGAAGATTTTGCCATAGGAGCAAATATAGAATTTGAAAATGAGTTAATTTGAAAATTTGAAAATGAAAACGCCTTTTTGCAAAGCAAAAAGGCGTTTTCATTTTCAAATTAGCTCATTTTCAAATTTTCAAATTAATTCCTCGGTTTCGGCATCGCTTTCCTCGGCAGCTTCGCATCGCGCTGGGCGGTGTTGTAGGTGAAGGCTGCTACGATGGTGGCTATTTGTTTGAGATCATCGGCAATCAGGTGATCGTAAACGTCCATATTGCTGTGGTGTGTACGGGTATCGTATTCAATAGGATCCTGAATAAACTGAAAACCAGGTAAACCCACACCATCAAATGCCTGGTGATCGGTACCGCCAGTATTGCTGATGGTTACAGTGGTGGCACCCAGGTCTTTGAAAGGCTCTAACCATGCACTGAAAATAGGTTTGCACTCTGCATTACCCTGTAAATAAATACCACGAATTTTTCCGGTACCGTTATCAATATTATAATAGGCAGAGAATTTTTCGTGCGCAGGTAAAGTCTGCATGGTAGCAGGATCAGCAAAGGTTTTCTTTACATAATTGCGTGAACCCAATAAACCCTGTTCTTCACCGCTCCATAAACCTATACGGATGGTTCTCTTAGGCTGAACACCCAATGCTTTCAGGATACGCATAGCTTCCATCATAACGGCAGAACCTGAAGCGTTGTCTGTAGCGCCGGTACCAGACTGCCATGAATCGAGGTGGGCACCAATCATAACGATTTCATCTTTTAATGCAGGATCTGTTCCTGGAATTTCAGCGATTACATTATAACCCTGTAAATCTTTGGTCTGGAATTTTGTTTTTACATCTACATCCATTTTTACAGGTGTGCCAGATTTGGCCAAACGTAAAATGGTGTTATAGTCTTCAATACCCAAAGCCATATCTAAAAAGTTCTCAGGATCGGTTCCTTTATAAGCACCGCCACCCTGGGCAAAAATAGTTCCGTCATGGTTACGTGTGCTGGTTGTGAACATACCCACCGCGCCTTCTTTCAGTGCCATGGCTTTCAAGAGTGCCAATGCACGAACAGCAGGGTTAGGTGTTCCTCTGAAACCACCGCCACCACCGGGTCCGCCTGGATTAACGGGGGGAGGTGTAGCTGCGGCCATTCTTGCCAGTTGAGAATCTGTATAACGAACAGCATCAGCTTTGAAACTGTGTTTATATTCAGTAAGCTGGTCAACAATCAAAATTTTATTTTTCAACTGACCCTTGTATGCTTCAATCTGTGCAGAGTCTTTAACGGTAACTACCAGTATCTCTCCATTTTTTAAACCTTTGGTTCCGGCAGTCCATGTTTTTGGCCAGGCAAGAATGGGTTTATAATAAGGAGCGGTAACGGCAACATACATTTTTTCAAGATCCCAGCCTTTACCAAATTCACCCCATGGGTCGATGGTGGCATTGGCAACGCCCCAACCGGTAAGTGCTTCTTTTGCATAGTTGGCAGCACGTGCATAACCTGCAGAGTTGGTAAGACGGTTTCCGCTTTTATCGGTTAAATTAAAGGCAATATCCATTACCTGTGAACGCTGTAATCCTTCTTCACGGATTTTCTTCATCATGTCCAGGTCAACTTTCTCCTGGGCCATTGCGGCCACGGGCATACTCAGCGCCAGTAACCAGGCATAACGGTTTAATTTTCTCATATTGGTTGGTTTGTGGGTTAGACCATGGTCTATAGTCCATGGACCATGGTCGAAAAGGACGGTCAATTTACTTATTCTATTACAATCACCCATCACCATTATTTGAATGGTTGAGTTTACCTTTGCCGGATGCGAAAACTAAGCATGGATGAGCTGGGCCGTAAATCGGTTGCTGAATTTAAAGAGGCGGAAAAGAACAGGGTAGTGGTGGTACTCGATAATATCCGAAGCATGCACAATGTAGGAAGCGTATTTCGTTCGGCAGATGCTTTCCTGGTAGAAGGAATCTGCTTATGCGGTTATACCCCACAGCCACCCCATCGCGATATTCATAAAACGGCATTGGGGGCCACAGAAACAATCGACTGGATACACCTGCCCACCACACTGGAAGCTGTTCAGCAGTTAAAAGAAAAAGGATATAAAATATTCGCACTTGAACAGGCAGAAGGGAGTATTTTATTAGACCAGTTCAAAGCATCTGCTCATTTCCCACTCGCTATTGTGCTAGGTAATGAAGTAGAAGGTGTTGATACTGATGTATTGAAACTATGTGATGGTTGTATAGAAATACCACAGTTTGGCATGAAACATTCACTGAATGTTTCCGTTGCTGCAGGTATAGTGTTGTGGGAACTAGTGAGGAAAATGTAGGATGTCAGATGTCGGATGTCTGATTTGGAAGTTCGATATTCGTTATTCTTGTTCCTTATCTCTTGTTACTTGAATCTTATCTAATCGTTTTTATGACTGCAATCAAAAACTACCTGAGCCTTGTAAAATTTTCCCATACCATTTTTGCATTGCCTTTTGCGATGATTGGGTTGGTACTGGGTTTTAAACAGGCAACTGAAATGCCTTCGGGCTGGTTACAGAAAAACTTGGGTAATACAGTTCATCCCTATATAATCAGTTTTGTATTGGTATTGATTTGTATGGTAACAGCAAGAAGTGCGGCCATGGCATTCAACCGTTACCTGGATCGCCAGTTCGATGCAAAAAATCCGCGTACCGCCATTCGTGAAATTCCACGTGGTATTATTTCTCCCAATAGTGCATTGCGTTTTGTGATCTTTAATTGTGCTTTGTTTGTTCTTGCAACATGGTTCATTAATCCCATTTGCTTTTACCTCTCACCTATAGCTTTATTTGTGATTCTTTTTTATAGCTATACCAAAAGATTTACGATGCTTTGTCACCTGGTACTCGGGCTTGGTCTGTCGCTTGCACCTATCGGAGCATATCTGGCGGTAACAGGTGAATTTGCTGTTTTACCCATTCTTTTTTCACTGGCCGTTATTTTCTGGGTAAGTGGTTTTGATATTATTTATGCCATGCAGGATGTGGAATTTGACCAGTCGCAGAAACTCTATTCCATTCCATCTGTATTGGGAAAGAAAAGAGCCCTCGGGGTTTCAAAGCTGTTGCATTATTTGAGTATTGGCTGTATTCTGGCAGCAGGATTTAATGGCCCCTTTCATTGGATATACTGGATTGGTTTTATCGTATTCTGTAGCATGCTGGCCTATCAGCACTCACTTGTACAACCCGATGACCTCAGCAAAGTAAATATCGCTTTTATGACCGCGAATGGAATAGCGAGTGTGGTATTTGGGGTGTTGGTGATAGCTGCACTGCTTTTGTAAGGAGCATCTTGATGCGTGAGACGTGAAACGTGAGAGGACGGGAAACGTGAGAGGTGAAACGTGAAAGGAGAAAAGTGAATGGTGAATCGTCAATCGTGAATAAAAAATGCTACAGCTCACAATAAGTCCAATCGCAATCAAGTTTCCCTTATTGTCTATTGTCTATTGTCTATTGTCTATTGTCTATTGACTGCCTACCTTTCCCTAAATTCGCACTACCGACTTTCGGACTTTCCCGACTTCCGGTCTCCTACATGGCAAGAATACTCTGCATAGATTACGGTGGCAAAAGAACTGGTATTGCAGTTACTGATCCTTTACAGATCATTGCCAGTGCTTTAACAACTATCGACACCAAAACCCTGTTCCCCTTCCTCAAAAAATACATGCAGACAGAACAAGTGGAGTTAATACTGATTGGGGAACCGCTTGGTCTTGATGATAAACCCACACATGCCACACCATTGGTTAAAAAAGCCATTCAGCAATTAAAAAGAGAATTTCCTTCCATCCCGATAGCTACGGTGGATGAACGTTATACCTCCAAAATGGCTTCCCGCGCCATGATTGATATGGGTATGAAGAAAAAAGACCGCCAGAATAAGGGAAATATTGACCAGATAGCGGCTACTATTATGTTGCAGGAGTATATGGAGAGGCGTGAAAGGTGAAAAGTGAAAGGTGAATAGGGGGTAATTTTATTCACCTTTCACCTTTCACTTTTCACCTCTTTTGGGCGTTGCCCAAATTCGGGGTATTTTCGCGGATTATTAAACACGGATAATTCAATGATACTACCTATTGTAGCTTACGGGGCGCAGGTTCTCAGGAAGAAAGGAATAGAAATAACAGCCGAATATCCCGGCCTCTCAAAACTGATTGAAGACATGTGGGAAACCATGTATGCCAGTAATGGAGTAGGATTGGCAGCACCACAGATCAATAAAGATATTCGCCTGTTTGTTGTAGACAGCGCACAGATTTTTGAACACCAGGAAGCAGAAGACAAAGGGAAATATCCTGATGAACCCGGTATAAAACGTGTATTTATCAACGCTCGTATTAAAGCACTCGCCGGAGAAGAATGGCCGTATAATGAAGGATGCCTGAGTATACCGAATATCCGCGAAGATGTTTTTCGTGCGGAAGAAGTTGAACTGGAATATGTAGATGAAAAGTTTCAACCACAGGTAGAAACTTTTAAGGGTATCACCGCACGTGTAATTTTACATGAGTACGATCATATAGAAGGTAAATTGTTTATCGATTACCTGAAACCTTTGCGTAAAAAAATGTTACAGGGAAAACTGAACGATATCAGCAAAGGAAAAGCAAGAGTAGACTATAAAATGATCTTCATTAAATGATGCGTACACTATCTGTTATTGTCATTTGTTTTATTGCAGCCACTTCGCTGAAAGCACAGGATACTGCTGTATTGGTAGACAACCAGGCTTTTACATTGTCGGAAGTAGTAGTACGTAACAATTTTGATTATAAGCGATTGCTCTCTCAGATAAAAGAAGACACTTCTTTTTATAAAGCATTTCGTAACCTCCGCATACTCGGTTTTACTTCTTATAACGACATTAAAATGCTGGATAAGAAAAGCGGTGTTAAGGCTTCTTTATACAGCAAAACAAGGCAAAACAGGGCCAATGGTTGCAGAACCATGGATGTGCTCGAAGAAAAAATTACCGGCGATTTTTACAACAGTAAAAAAGAATACAACTATTCAACGCCTGAATTATATGCCAGCCTTTTTTTTACCACCGGACAAATTTGTGGTGAAGACAATATCGTAAAGGGCAGGATGCGAAGTACCAGCAACAAAAAAGGACTGGAGAAACACAAGGAGCAACTGAAAATGTTGTTCTTCAATCCCGGGAAAAAAATACCAGGCATTCCTTTCATCGGTAATAAACTCGATCTGTACGACGACGATGCGCATAAACTATACGATTATCGGCTCGATCTGGAAGAGTACAAAGGACAGCTTTGTTATGTGTTTTCTATTACACCCAAAGAGAAATTGGGAGAGAAAAGCGACAGGATAGTAGTAGACCAGATGACTACCTGGTTCGATCAGAAAACACTGGAAGTAATGGGACGTAATTATTCCCTGAGTTATAAAGCACTTGTGTACGATTTTGATGTGCAGATGGAAGTAGAGATGGGTAAATTTGAAGGATTAACTGTTCCGAAAATTCTCCGCTATAAAGGCAACTGGGATGTGATGCTGAAGAAAAGAGAGAGAGCCGTATTTACAGCTACGCTATTTGATTTCAAAAAATAAGTTTTCATTGCTGCTCCATTTTTGTGGAGAAAAAAATGTAATGCTCAGGTGGTAGTTCATCAACTATTCTGGTAATACCTCAATGTTTCCTCAATAGCACCTCTTTTTAACCTCCGCGCAGGAGTATATCTTTTTTTACTGCAGACGTTTTTGTTTTTGGCATCTTACTGTTTACTGGTGGAAGCTGGAGGTTAGGAGTTAGCGGTTAGGTGTTAGGTGGGATGATTAGTGCCTGCATTCCCGCTAACATCTTATTCCTGATTGCTCCTAACCCCTAACTCTTAATCTCTAACCCCTCAATGCTCCTGGAGGTGTTTCCGAGGACGAACAGAGGTAGCAAAGAGGTATCATTGAGGTAGCAATGAGGAGGAGCTAAAATAGAATGTACTGGTAGCAAGGGTTTCAGAAACATGCCCGAGGTTCAATTGAGGTATCAAAGAGGAGCGACTCTCACAGAACACAATACCGGTAAGGGTTATTCTTTCAATTCCGAGGTAGCAATGAGGAGAAATGAAGGAGTAAGTCAATAAAATCAGGTGTTTCACGGGTTGCTCCGAGGTATCAAAGAGGAGAATGAAAAACGGAGTCCTCGATTTTGTTGGGTTTGCGGGTCATGAACAAGCCATTTCCGAGGAGAATTTACCAGATATCCCAGCTTTTCCCGAAGAGCGTCCCAGGTTTTGGTAGCACACGTCACATATCTGGATGTTCCACGGTTTATGAACTATACTTTTGTTTCGTCAGTAGCTGATAAAGGAGTTTTGCTTCAGGCAAGCGGAATGAGCAAATCCGGAAACCCGCTCTAATAGCAGCTTCAACAACAGTAACAGTTCTTTGAAAAGTAGAAATAATTGATTGGTCAGAGCCTGGACCTATGAGTTCACTTTTCAGGTATCATATGGTTTATAAGCTATTGATATAAGCAAGTATATCTGTCAGACTTTTCTTTTGTGGTTCTATCTTATACACATTATTCGTTCCAACATCATTTACCAGTTTTGTACCGAGGTATAGATCGGTGCCAAGTCTTGAAAAACTCAATATCCTGATTTTTGCACCTTTGGGAATACGCATTGTTGTAAAACTTCTTGATCTATATTCAGCCGTAAGGTTCACCACTATTTTCTGGTTCTCAAATACAGCATACACCAATGTATTTTTATTCGTGAAGTTTTGCGGTAAGTAAGCAAAAATATTGGTATGCGGTAAACTGCTGTCGATATAACGGTTGGCGGCGGTCCATCTTAATTGGGTAGTGGTTAATTCATACCCCTTGAGTACATTACCTAAAGAATCTTGTCCCTGCCATATTTTAATCCAACTGGTATCTGTATGTCTTGTCCAGGTATGCATGGTGTCGATGCCACTTGAAATAAATGGAAGTGTTTCTCTTGCATGAAATACCTGCATATTGGTTTTAGGATCTTCGGTATCAGCAAAACGAACGGTGATAGATGCATTCGGTGCCAGTTTGAGTTCCTGCCCGTTTTTAACTACACGGATAAAAAAGCCGCCACCACTCTCTACCAGGTAACCGGATGATGTAGTGGGTTTGAAAAATTTAATGAAATCACCTTTCTTTTTTAACCTGAAAAATTCCAGTCTCACTTTTCCTGAAGCAGGAGTGGTGGCTGAATTTTCAGTGAAAGAAGCCGCGGGTATTCTGATGGATATATAGTCTTTGAAGGTAATGGTATCTCCAAGGGCACAATCAAAAGTATCGATGATGAGATCCGGTAAAAACTGGTTGGCCAGTTGGTGTATGGGTGCATTACCGGGCGCAGTGGCTACCCATACCGTATCGTTTCGGGGGTCGCCGGGATAGGTGGTAAAGTTGTCTGACAATTCTTTTTTACAGGCAGTAAAGAAGAAGAGCATTGCAACCGTTGAGATGAATACATTCTTTTTCATAATCATTTCTTATCGCTTCATCAATAAGATACTGTTGTGTGTTTAATCGTTGCCTGTTATCTCCTGTTTAAGTTATACCGCAAACCGATCGATAATCCACCCAGACTGAACTTCTGCTGATAAGAAGCCTGCCCGTTGGTAATGCCTGAAAGGTTATACCTGAAATAAGGTTCAAAAAACAACTGTGTATTCTCACCCATTCTTTTCAATACACTGATACCGCCATACAGGCCAAGGCCAATATTGTTTTTATACACCTGATTGGTTCCTTTGCTGATGGGCACTGTAGCCAAGCTGCTGTCGAGTATTACCCCCTGATACCAGGATGAAATATTAAATATTACACCTGCATTGATACCAAACTGAAGATTGTCATTTCCAAACTGGTAGCCAACAGTAACTGGGATATCAAAACTGCGATAACGGTTTTTGATGGAATTGGTTTTGAATCCCACCTGTTGAACCGTACTCGTGTCTGTAACCCTTAAGGTATCGCCGGGACCTCGTATAATGGTTCGTACAGAAATTACGGTAATGGTTTTTACCTCATCTTCTGTACGATAGGTAAATTTCTCATTGATCTGTGTGTATTGTAAACCTGTTCTTACAAGGAAATTATCAGTTATAGGTTTCACCAGACGAACACCGGCAGAATATCCCAAACGCATGCTTTCACTGCTGTCTTTTTTTGCGAGGTATTGTGTTGTGGCAGATCTGTTTTCAATGCTTTTGAAAGCAATATCCGGCGATACATATACTTCTGCAAACCAGTCTGTATTGCGTACTTTATAAGGCGGACATACAATAATGTTCTTGAATTTCCTTGAATAAGCACTACTAACCTGTACTCTTTGCATCAATCCACTTAACCCGAAATTTGCTTTACTTAAAGAAATCGTATTGCCCGGTTCAAAATTGCCACTGAAAGTAACAGGATATACCATTTCTTCATCTCTACTTTCTGTAGACGAGATAGAGGCTTCATTTCTTGTTGTCAGATCAGTGTTGCGTACAAAAGGAATAGGAGTGCTGTTCTTTGTGTTTTTATTCAGCACCTGCATTGATTCAATACTACCGGGTGTGATATTCTTCCTTTTGTTGTTACTGATATTGATATTGTCGATTCCTTTTGATGAAGCAATATTTTCATCGATGGTATTTGTGAGTGTGCGTGTAGGAGTGGAACTAACTGTTGCGTTTTTATCAGTAGCAGTTGTTTCTGGTTCATTTATGCTAAGACTGTTTTTCTGATTTGCTTCTTCTTCTTTTGAATACGTACTAGGAGCCTCAATGTTAGCAGCAGCATCAATTTGATTGTTGTTTTCAGGCGGGGTATTTTGTTGATGATTGGTTGATGTGTTTGTTTCAGTAATAGTAGAATTACCGGTTCCGGAACCTGTCTGTGCCACAGTATTCTGACCAGTTGTAATGTTGCCCGAAGCATCATCACTGAATATAAAATAACCCGTTACTGAGCCGGCCAGTATCAGCAGGGCAAGCAGTGGCAGGCCCCAACGGAATTTTCTGGGGATGATAATGCCTTTGCGGTCATCATCATCTTTGGCAGGATTCACTTTATCCCACAACCCTGCCGGCACAGGCGCAGAGTGGTCGTGGAGCTTGGCCCTGACGAAATTGTCAAATTGGTTATCGGTCATTTTATACAGCAATTTTTTGCAATTGTAAGATTTGTTGTTGCAGCATCTTCCGCGCCTTTACTAACTGGCTACGGCTGGTGCCGGGTTGTATATGTAGCATTTCTGCAATTTCTTCATGGCTATAGCCTTCAATTACATTCAGGTTAAATACCAGCCTGTAACCATCGGGTAGCTGATTAATCAGTTTCATCAGGTCGTCTTCTCCGAGGTGGGTGTATGCACTTGCTTCAACCTGTGGGGCGCTGTTGCTATGGTCATCAATATCCTTAAACTTCATCTTTTTGCGCTCGAGGTGGCGGATGGCCGTATTCACCACAATACGCCTGATCCAGCCCTCAAAAGACCCTTCAAACTTAAACTGGCCGATATACTGGAAAACTTTGATAAAGGCATCCTGGATCATGTCCTCGGCCTCCATGGCGTCGTTGGCGTATCGTAAGCATACGCCCATCATCTTACCGGCATACTTTTCAAAAAGCATGCGCTGGCAACTGTTATCCTGCCTGATACAGCCTCTAATCAGATCATGTTCTGTCACCTGCGGGGTAGTTTAGTGGGTTGACGTCGCTTACATAGATACCACTTTATGCTGTATTGTTGCCCGGAACGGGATGAATTTTACCCGAAAAATAAGAAAAACCCGGCCAGACAGACGGGTTTCAATTGAGAAAGAAGCCTTAAAATTTAAAAATCCGACAGTTGTAAGGTAATGGTAGTTACACATTCAGGGCCAGAAACTGGTCATGTATATAATCAACCACTTCTACCAGGTTCTGGTTCTTATTGAATACTGCTAATTGTCTGTCGGCCCCGGTGCCATGTTCAAATATGTTGGATACATAGTTGAGTGCTGATCTGCTGCCCAGGTCATCGGCCACATCATCCACAAAGTCGAGTAATTCCATAATGAGTGTTTTGGTATCGGCTTCAGCTTCTTTTCCAAAATCAATCAGTGTACCATCAATACCATACCTGCTGGCACGCCATTTATTTTCATTGATGAGCGAACGCTGGTACATCATGAAATTGAGGTTCTGATTTCTGAGTTTATAAATCTTGGCACAAATACCCTGAAACAATGCGGCAATAGCAATGGTTTCATTGATGGTCATCGGTACATCGCAAATACGAAACTCAACAGTGTTGAAGAATGGATGTACCCGAATATCCCACCATATCTTTTTCGCATTATCAATACAGTTGGTTTTGATGAGCAGGTTCACATAGTTTTCATAGGCTTCAATACTCTCAAAGAAATCAGGAATGCCTGTGCGTGGGAACTTATCAAATACTTTGGTTCGGAAAGATTTATAACCTGTTTTTCTTCCTTCCCAAAATGGCGAATTTGTACTCAGCGCGTACACATGCGGTAAAAAATAGCGCGCCGTATTAGCAATATGAATAGCCATCCGTCTGTCTTCCATACCCACATGCACATGTAAACCAAAAATGAGGTTACTGCGGGCGGCTTCCTGTAATTCATTTACAATCTGGTTATAGCGAACATGATCGGTAATCAGTTGATTTTCCCAATGACTGAAGGGATGCGTTCCGGATGCGCCCACCCAAAGACCCAGATCGCCGGCTACATTGGCAATGGTGCCACGCAATGCAGCCACATCATTAAATGCTTCTTCAATATTGCGGCAGATATCGGTACCTACCTCTACCACGGCCTGGTGCATTTCGGCTTTTACTTTGTCTTTCAGGATTTTTTGTCCCTCCAGCACTATTTTTTGCTCATGGCTTTTTAACTCTCTTGAATGTGGATCAATTACCATGTACTCTTCTTCCACACCTAAAGTAAAATGCGAATAATTCATATGTCCCATCAGATGAGTTTTTGTTTGGCGCTGCTGCGTTTAATGTATTCACCCCAGGTAAGGTTATCGGCACCATCTACCTGCGCCTGTGCTTTTTCAATGGCATAATTGGCAGCGGTTTCTACTACCCAGTCAAAATTTTCCTGGCCAACACTTTTCAGGTCTGCATCGGGCGCAGGGTTACAGAAGTCGATGGCATATGGAACACCATCGCGAAGGGCCAGTTCAACCGTATTAAAATCATAACCGAGATAACGGTTAATGCGCAACACAATATCTTCCATCTGTTTCAGCCGCTCAGCCGATGGCTTGAAATCGGCTACATAACGCAGATGATGTGGATTGCGTGGTTCATAAGACATGATACGTACATATTTACCACCAATACAATAACAACGATAATATTCTTCAAAAACAATTTCTTCCTGTAACAGCATTACCAGTTCACCGGTTTCACTGTGCTTCTCAAAAAAGTCTTCCATGCTGGTGAGTTTGTACACATTTTTCCATCCACCACCGGCAAAGGGTTTCATATAAGCAGGGAAACCAACATAGCCAAAAATACCATCCCAGTCTAATGGATAAGCGAGGTTACTGAAAGACTGATCAGAAGTATCTGTCGGTAAATCACGTGAAGGGAGGATAACTGTTTTGGGTACAGGTACGTCTATTTTAGTGGACAGACAATTATTGAAAAATTTTTCATCAGCACTCCACCAGAAAGGGTTGTTGATAACGGCAGTGCCACAAAGTGCTGCA
The DNA here is from genome assembly GCA_943372605.1 of Chitinophaga pinensis. GTDB lineage: Bacteria > Bacteroidota > Bacteroidia > Chitinophagales > Chitinophagaceae > Sediminibacterium > Sediminibacterium pinensis_H. Next base: position 68,860 of record CALRZI010000008.1, read on the forward strand.
TTTTTCAGGAAAGCCCTGTAAAAAGGTACATCCTGGCTAATACGGTCAACAATAACAGCATAACCACTTGCTTCACCCTGCATCACTTTATCGATACGTACAGGTTCGGCAGTAATGCCCGGTATATTCTTACTATTGATACGCTCTACAAAGGCCATCGGAAAACTTCTTTCCTGCCCGAACAAGATGCCGATCTTTTTCATAAGTCAGTTATTTGCTTTCAATTTAATCAGAATTTTTTGAATTTGAGTCCGAAAGTCGGGAAGTCCGAAAGTCCGTGAGACCGGAAGTCCGAAAGAAAGATTATTGTAAAGTATAATGCTTCGGACTTTCCGACTTTCGGACTTCCCGTCTTCCTCACTTTCCCCTATTTTTGAAACATGACCGAAGTGAGAACTGAATCGAGCCTTACCGCTATTTGTTTAACCCAACACCTGTTTCATTCTGAATATCTTGAACGGGAAGTTACGATTGATGTTTACCTGCCTTTGCAATACCAGCCACATGAGCAACTGAGTTTGCTGTTGATTAATGATGGTCAGGATTTGCCCAAAATGCCTTTTGATGAAATACTGGATGGATTGACTGCAAATGGCAGCATTGCTCCAATGATTTGTGTGGCCATTCATTGCGGTCCTGACAGAAAAATGGAATATGGAACGGCTTATGCTGCAGATTATAAAGGTCGTGGTGCAAAAGCGGGTTTGTACACCAAGTTTATTTTTGACGAACTGCTTCCTTTTATCAGAAAGACCTGTCAGATACCTTCTTTCAAAGACAAATCATTTGCAGGGTTTTCGCTTGGTGCATTGAGTGCAATGGATATTGTATGGAACAATCCCAGTGAATTTAATCGTGTAGGTATTTTTAGCGGTTCATTATGGTGGAGAAGAAAAGGATATGAGGATGGGTATGAAGATGAAAAAGACCGGCTCATGCATTTGCAGGTTCGGAAAGGTGGTTTCTATCCCTGGCTCAGAACTTTTATTCAATGTGGTTTATTGGATGAAGCCGAAGACAGAAACAAGAATGGTGTTATTGATAGTATTGATGATGCGCTTGATTTAATTGTAGAACTAAAAGCCAAAGGCTACACCGACGAACATATTCATTACCTCGAACTGGAAGATGGAAAACATGATGTAGCTACCTGGGCGAAAGCATTTCCGGAATTTTTGAAATGGGGGTGGGGGAAGTGAAACAACGTGAGACGTGAAAGGTGAGACGTGAAACGAAAACACTCCTTCTTACGTCTTACCTTTCACGTCTCACGATAAACTATTCACCTCCCTCATAAAGTAAAAGAGCCATCCGTTTTTTCGGATGGCTCTTTTTGTATCTGTTATGGTTCAGATTAGAAATTGAATCTCAGACCCAACTGGCTGATCCATCTGGCAGCATAAGCAGCATTGGTAGATGTGCTTACATTGAATGGAGTTCTGATGCTTGGATTGAAACGGAACTGTGGTGTTAAGTTGGTTGCGCTTGCATATCCGGCAAACTGTAATAACTGGAAGTTATCATTAGCCATAAAGTAAGTACGACCCCAGTTTCTGTTCAGCATATTACCGAAGTTGAATACATCGTATGTCAACTGGAACTGGTAACGTCTGTTGCCAATTTTCAGGTTGAAATCCTGTTGAATTTTCAAATCCAGAATATTGGTGAAAGGAAGGCGACTGCCATTTCTTTCTGCAAATTTACCGCGATTGCCACTCAGGTATTTATCGTTTGCGATATATGCTTCCAGGGCATCTTTTTGTTGCTGAGGAGTAGCTGTAACACCACCACCAGTTACAAAAGTCATAGCAGCTAATTCAGCAGAAGTTGGAATGTAGATCAGGTCATTAGTGCCACCAGTACCATCATCACGTACCATTGATCCAACACCATTTACATAACTGAATGGGTTTCCGGACTGACCAGTGTAAACCAAAGTAACGGTAGTGGCCAGTTTTTTATCGGCATATTCAAATTTCTTGCTTACGTAAGCAAAGATTCTGTGACCTGCACTGAAATCAGAAGTAGAACGGGTAATAAAGTTACGACCGTTTACAGTTTCCATAAATCTCCACTGGCTCTGGTTAACAGAACTGGTACCATCATTGATGGCAGTTGCATTACCAAATGAATAGCTTAAATCAAAGCCAAAACCATCACGAGTACGTTTAGCCACAGATGCTGTGAAGTTGAAACCAAAACCTTTAGGGCCATCGTTATTGCTTAACAGCATGGCATTATCGTAAGGATTAGATCCGTCCGAATTCAAAGGAATACGGGCGTTATTTGCAGTAACATAAACGTTTCTGCTACCTGGTCCAACCGATTTTTCAGTAGGAGGTAAGATATTGATATTGGTATAGTAGATCTCGTTCATGTTCTGTGTGAAGATACCTTCAAGACTACCAGACCAGCCATTACCAAATTTCTTATCAACGGCTAATGAAGTTCTGAACACTTTAGGCGTGCTGAATTCAGCTGCAGTCAGGTTCAAAGGTCCTTTGGTAACACCGGCACCAACTTCAGCAGGTGTCCACTGACCATTAGGGTTAGCTCTGAAACGGATAGTATTGGTTAATTGAGTAGCATTGGCAGTATAGCCACCTACAAAAATACCATTGTTCTGGAAGATACCACCAGGCCATACCAGCGGAATACGTCCTACAAACATTCCCAATCCACCACGGATTACGAGGTTTTCTTCAGGTATTTTATAGGTAAATCCAAATCTTGGAGAAAATGCAATTGGCACTTTAGGAGATACTCCTGAACGGGCACCTTTCAGATCGTAATACTGAGAGAATTTAGGAATAGCTACGGTATTGGTGTAGTTATCTGTCCATGGCTGGCTTAATACTTTGAAATAATCAGCTCTCAAACCAAAACTCAGTGTCAGGTTATCTGAAGCTCTCATTTCATCGTTAACAAACAAAGAACCTTTAGCCATCATGAATTTAGCAGCAGCAGATGTATTGTCACCTTTTCCTGCATCAATATTTGAAAAACCATAGGTATAAGCCTGAGGTCTTGCATTGGTCAGAAAGTCGTTCAAGTTAGAATAGGTGTAGTTGCCAAAAGTGTTTTGGATAAATGCATTGTACACATTATTGAATTCCCAGTCAACACCTACTTTAAGAGAATGTTTACCTAAAGTGAATTTGAATTCGTCATATACAGACCAGTTTTTCTGAGTCAACAGGTTAACTGTTGAACTGTTGTCAGGTCCGAATACAAATGCACCAGAGCCATCGTTGATACGAACACGAGGGAAGTCCTGGCCAATCGGGCTACGATCATCCAGTACATCTGTGAAAGTGATCAGGAATTTATTGCTAGAACTTTTACCTACCAGACTTTTCAATTCAGCAGAAGTTGAATTGGTTCTGGTTGGGAAACGGTGTCCATTATTATAAAAGTTAATGATACTCGAACCGCTGGTAGAGGTATTCAGACGCTCAGCTTTTGTATAACGGTTACTAACTGATAACTTATGTCTGTCGCTGATGTTCCAGTCGATACGAGCAGTGATACGATCTGCAGATACTTCTTCAGTATTGTCTAAGAAACCACCTGGCTCATATCCAAAATTGGTTCTTAAAGTGTTCGCCAAAGAATTAACAATGTTAATGTCTTTAGTATTACCATTATACTGGCTGAAATCAAATGGCTGTGGACGTATATCTCTTTGGAGGTCTACGTTAATGAAATAGAATAATTTATTCTTAGTGATAGCACCGCCTAAACGGAAACCATAGGTTTTCTTAGAGAAATTAGCCAGTCTTGTAGCAGCTGATTTCAGGCCAGTAGGAGTTTTACCGGCAAGCCCCTGATTTTGCAGGAAATAATAAACAGAGCCTTCTGTTTTATTTGTGCCTGAACGTGTAATGGCATTGATACCACCACCTACGAAGTTACCCAGAGATGCATCAAACGGAGAGATAACCACCTGGAACTGGTCAACTGCATCAATAGAGATAGGTGCAATAGCAGCCTGGCCACCATTGGTACCTGATGCAGATAAACCAAATACATCGTTATTTACTGCTCCATCAACATAGAATGAGTTATAACGGTTGTTCTGACCAGCAATGGTTACGGCACCTTCTGAAGCACCCAATTTAGCCTGGGGAACAGCACGGAGATAATCGTAAATATTACGACCTACTGTAGGCAGATTAGCCATTTTATCACGGCCAATGATGGTTTCAGAACCACCTTTACCAGAAGCCTCTGTTGTTCTGCGTAAAGCAGTTACAGTTACTTCACCAAGGTTGGCACTTTTTGGAGCCAATGCAACATCCAGTTTAAAAGACTCACCCAGACTCAGGTAAATCTCTGTTTTTTTCTCATTCGCATAGTTTACGAATGATACTTCCACTGAATATGGACCACCAGGGTTCATATTGCTGATGTCGAAACGACCACCTGTACGGCTTTGAACACGATAAACTGTACCGGTAGGCTCATGGGTTGCTGTTACGGTTGCACCAACCAGGATTTCACCTGTATTGGTTTTTACAGTACCACTCATGCTACTGGTGGTGCTCTGTGCCAGGGTAAGTACCGGCATCAGTAAAACCGCAATTACAAATTGCAAGAGTCTTTTACTTAGCATAATGTTAATTTTTCAGTTGCAAAGAAAATGAATTATTGGCTTAGATATTCAACAGAATGTTAACAAAATATTGCCAGACCGCGCATTTCAGGCCGATTGGCGAATCTTGTACCTGTTTTCTGGTAGAAATGTCACTTTTTAAGCAAAAACTAAGGTAGTTACTCAAAAAATAACCCTCATTCCCAAATAGGTAAACCCGTTTGGTGCATCGGGCGTAATTTTGCACCGATGGAACAGTTCATACTTAACAGGATAGAGGATGCCATTCAGGACATCCGTGAAGGTAAAATGGTGATTGTGGTTGATGATGAGGATCGCGAAAATGAAGGTGATTTTATCATCGCGGCCCGCCACGCTACACCCGAAGTAATTAATTTTATGAGCAAAGAAGGCCGAGGCCTGATCTGTGCCGCCCTTACCGAAGAACGTTGTAAGGAGCTGGAACTCAGTCCAATGGTAAGCTCCAATACCTCTTTACATGAAACAGCTTTTACGGTTTCAGTAGATCTGATCGGGCAAGGTACCACAACAGGTATTTCTGCACAGGATCGTTCAAAAACTATCCTGGCATTGATTCACCCTGATACCAAACCAGGCGATTTGGGTCGTCCCGGACATATTTTCCCCCTCAGAGCAAAAGATGGTGGTGTATTACGCAGAACAGGACATACTGAAGCTACGGTTGACCTCGCAAGACTGGCAGGACTGGAGCCAGCAGGTGTTTTGGTGGAAGTAATGAATGAAGACGGTACCATGGCCCGTTTACCACAGTTAATGGACATCGCTAAAAAGTTTACACTGAAAATTATTTCAATCAAAGACCTGATTGATTATCGCATGAAACGCGATTCGCTCATTGAAGAACTGGTACGTGTTGATATGCCCACTAAATATGGTCAGTTTGATTTAGTGGCGTTCAAAGAAAAAACAAGTGGTGCAGAACACCTGGCACTGGTAAAAGGTGAATGGAAAGAAGATGAAGCCGTACTCACCCGTGTACACAGCAGTTGTTTTACCGGTGATATACTTGGCAGCTTCCGTTGCGATTGTGGTGAACAATTGCAGAAAGCCATGAAAATGGTAGAGGCAGAAGGAAAAGGGGTCATACTTTATATGAACCAGGAAGGTCGTGGCATCGGACTCATCAACAAATTAAAAGCCTACAAACTTCAGGAAGAAGGTATGGATACCGTAGAAGCCAATCTGCATTTGGGTTTTGGTATGGATGAACGTGATTATGGTGTGGGCGCACAAATATTGCGTAAGCTGGGTATTTCCAAACTCAAACTCATGAGTAATAATCCACGCAAACGTGCAGGGCTAAAAGGGTATGGACTTGAAATAGTGGATATTGTTCCGATAGAGATAGCCCCTAATCCGCACAACGAAAAATACCTGAAAACAAAGAGAGATAAATTAGGGCATGAAATACTGGAGGAAGATATATGATGTCTGATGTCGGATGTCGGATTTGGGTTTCAAACCTGCTATCTAACATCCTACATCCTACATCAGACATCCCTTCTTATCTTCTTCCCTGACCATACTCCTGTTCTTCCTTCTCGTGTTCCTTATCATAGGCCCTGATAATGGCTTTCACCAGTCGGTGACGAACTACGTCTTCTTCATTTAATTCAATATGTGCAATGCCATCTATCTGTTGTAAGATACGAGAGGCTTTTTCAAGACCACTCCTCTGGTTTCTTGGAAGGTCTATTTGAGTAGGGTCACCTGTTATGATGGCTTTTGCATTGGCGCCAATACGGGTGAGGAACATTTTCAACTGGAGGTCGTTGGTGTTTTGTGCTTCATCCAGAATGATAAATGCATTGTCCAATGTACGCCCACGCATATAAGCCAGTGGTGCAATTTCAATGGTACGTGTACTCATATAGTACCCGAGTTTATCGGCAGGAATCATATCATCGAGCGCATCGTATAATGGACGCAGGTAGGGATCAATTTTTTCTTTGAGATCGCCGGGCAGAAAACCTAAACTCTCTCCAGCTTCAACAGCCGGACGTGTAAGTATGATTTTCTTTACCAGTTTATTCTTCAATGCACGTACAGCCAATGCTACGGCCGTATAGGTTTTACCGGTACCGGCCGGACCAATTGCAAAAACGATATCGTTTTTGTCGGCAGCAGTAACCATTTTTTTCTGGTTCTGTGTACGGGCACGAACGGTTTTGCCATTCGGACCAAAAACCAGGATATCATTAGGGTTGCGGTCAACAAAATTATCAACCGTTTCCGCATCATCGCCTCCTAGTATCTGTTCAAAATAATTCTCGCTGAGGTGACCATTTCTTTCGAGGTACTGAATAATAAGATCAATTTTTTCTTTTGCTGATTCAATCTGTTCCGGGGCCCCGCTCAGTTTAATTTGTGTCCCGCGGGAGAGGATCTTTAGTAATGGGAATTTCTTTTTCAGCAAATCTAACTTTCCGTTGTTTACGCCAAAGAATTCGATGGGGTTAACGGTTTCGAGGTTAATGATTGTCTCTGTCAAATCTGTTTCTGTTTTAGGTTCACGGAATCATGGAATACTTAACCAAACCATCCTTCTCAAATTTAATTTGTTATGTATGAGAATTCCTAACACATATTATGCACAGGTGTGGATAGGTTGCTCCATCAAATTTCCTGAATTGCCTTACGTGGCGGTGTGAAGATTGTGTGAAGTTTTGAGGACGTGAGATGTGAAAGGTGAAACGTGAAAGGAGAAGGTTTCTTCTCCCTCTTTGCGCAGCAGAGAGGGCAGGGGTGAGTTGAATTGGTGAATGGTGAATCGTCAATGGTGAGTAGTCATGAACCGCTTTCGATTAATATCTCCTTTCCCTTTTCACGTCTCACCTTTCACATCTCACGTTCTTCACAACGCTTTCAACGCTGCAATCGTAGCGATAGGGTCTTTCGAGCGGAAAACGGTATTTCCTGCAACCAACACATCGGCACCTGCATCGAGAATTGATTTTGCATTGTCGAGTGTAACACCGCCATCAATTTCAATATGCGTATGCAGATTTTTTTCAGAGATCATTTTTCTCAGGGTACGAATTTTTTCCAGTGTTTGTGGAATGAATTGTTGTCCGCCAAAACCGGGGTTAACACTCATGAGGCAAACTAGATCAATATCGTGCAATACATCCATCAGTAAATGAACCGGTGTATGTGGGTTCAGCGCAACACCTGTTCTCATACCCAGCGATTTAATCTGCTGCAGGTTACGGTGTAAATGGGTACAGGCTTCGTAGTGAACGGTAAGAATATCGGCACCTGCTTTTTTGAAAGCCTCAGCATATTTCTCAGGCTCCACAATCATCAGGTGTACATCACAAATCTTGGTTGTTGCTTTCCTGATATGTTCAATTACCGGTAGCCCAAAACTGATATTAGGTACAAAAGAGCCATCCATAACATCTAAGTGAAACCAGTCTGCCTTACTTTCATTCAGCATGGCACAGTCGTTATGCAGGTTTAAGAAATCGGCACTCAGTAAGGATGGGGCTATGATGGGCATAATTTAATCGTTGTTAAAGTTGCAAAACTGCTGTATTTATATTGCTTACACGAATATTTTATTACACAATTTTTCCTGTCAGGCTCCGAGTCTTTGTAAAGCCTCTTTCGCTTCTTTAATGGTAGGGTCCAGTACCAATGCTTTCTGGTATTGCAGTTTGGCTTTTTCTTTTTCACCCTTTGCCTCGAGACATTTAGCCAGCCAATAACTGGCATCCGCATAAGTGGGTCTTATTTCGAGTGCTTTCTCAAAAATGCTGATGGCTTTATCGGGTTGTTTGGTATCATAAAAAAGGAATCCTTTTTCCATATAGGCTTCCATGTACTGGTAATCGTTGCCAATACAACGGTCAAAAGAAGCCATAGCTTTTACTATTTCACCTGTTCGGGCAAAATAAATACCCTTAATAAAACTGGTATGGGCCAGGTATTCACGTCCGAGTCTTAAAGATTCTACTTCATCACAAATACCGATTGCCTGAACATTCCTTTTTTCTGCGAGTAAATTGGCCATACCAAGCAATGCATCGGGAGAAGGATAGATTTGCGCCGCTACCCGATAAGCATGAAGCGCCATGGCTGTATCCATCGCCTTTTCACTCAGTTGCGCTTTATGATACCAGATGCCGAAATTGGCACTGTCTTTTTTAATCAATGAGTCCATTTGAGCGAGCGCCAATGGTAATGCCCCCGCACTATCCAGTGCGTTTACCAGTTGCACTCTTAATGAAATGCTGTCGGGGTATTGACTTACGGCTTCGAATAATGGTTTGGCTTCCGCAGGTATTTCAACATCCTTCTCTACCGTTTTCTTTTCCTGTTGCTGGCAAGAAGCAATTAAAAATAGTAGTGTGATTGAGGTCCATTTCATACTGCAAAGATACTACAGCATATGCTTTTGAAGGAGAACGGTCTGTTGTAAGCATGTGAAAAATAAAAATGTACAAGGGTAACCGTTGGTCAATTTACCTAATACCATGACAATTCTTTGACAATTAATGAGCCTGATTCTGGATACTTTTGCGCCAGATTTTCTTGTATGAAAAAAATAATATCAACTACACTGGCAATTATTGCCACAGTAACTGTTACTCTGGCTCAACCTGCTGTTAGCGATACCGTTCATTTTGCAGGCGAAAAACATTTTAGCAATGTACAACAGCTCACTTTTGGTGGCGACAACGCAGAAGCCTACTGGAGTTATGATGGTAAGTATATCATCTTTCAAAAAACATCAGCCAAAGAAGGTATTCCCTGCGACCAGATTTATATTGGTAAAGTACCTACAAAACCAGGCGAAAAGTTTACACCCAAACTGGTAAGCACCGGAAAGGGGAGAACAACCTGTGCCTATTTTTTACCCGATGGTAAACACATCATTTATGCATCAACACATTTGGGAAGCAGTGAATGTCCGCCAACTCCTGATCGTGCAAAATATGGCAACCGTTATATCTGGCCTTTATATAGCAGTTATGATATTTTTATGGCCGATACAAGCGGAAAAATTGTAAAACAACTCACTACTGCAAAGGGATATGACGCAGAAGCCACCCTTTCACCCGATGGAAAAAAAATGATCTATTGCAGCGATAAAGACGGTGACCTCGAATTGTATGTTATGGACCTGGCAACCGGAAAAGAAAAAAGAATCACCAATATGCTTGGTTACGATGGTGGTGCATGGTTTAGTCCCGATGGAAAAAAGATTGTATGGAGAGCAAGCAGACCAAAAACAGATGCAGAAGTTAAAGAATACAAAGAATTACTGGCAGAAGGCATGGTGGCCCCTACCAATATGGAAGTATGGGTAGCCAATGCAGATGGATCTGACGCTAAACAGATTACCAGCCTTGGACAGGCCAACTGGGCTCCCAATTTTACACCGGATAGCAAGAACATTATTTTCTGCAGCAACCATGAATACAAAAGAGGCTTTCCCTTCAATATGTACCTCACAGATATTAATGGTAAAGGACTCGAGAAAATCAGCCGTGATAAAGGATTTGATGCTTTCCCTATGTTCAGCCCGAATGGCAAGAAAATAATTTTCGCTTCTAACAGAAACAACGGAGGCACCAGAGATACCAATCTATTTATAGCAGACTGGAATGAATGATTTTACTATGAATTAACCAGTTCAGGCGGGTCCGATGCGACCCGCTTTTTTATGCGCAGGGTTCACAAAATCTTCATCCATAAGCTGCTTCAGCTTTCCTACATTTGAACTTCATTAATTGTATTGTTCCATGAAACTGGTATTTCTTTTTACGTTTGTTGCTGTTACTGTCTCCTGTAGCGCACAAAAAAATCAACAGACAATGTCATTTGCTAAAAATCCTGTGGTGGCACACCGTGGAGCTTTTAAAGCGAAGAGTCTGCCTGAAAATTCAATTGCAGGTTTGAGAAATGCGATTGATATGCACTGCACCGGATCGGAGTTTGATGTGTGGATGACAGCGGATGATTCGTTGGTAGTAAATCATGACCCCAAGTTTCATGAACTTCCCATAGAACAAACAAAGTATACTGATCTTTTGCAGTTTACTTTATCGAATGGAGAAAAAATACCAACACTGCACGAATATCTTTCTGAAGGATTGAAAAATAACAAAGAAACCCGGTTGGTGCTGGAAATAAAACCTTCTACCGTAAGTAAGGAGAGGGGAAGGATAGTAGCAGAAAAAGCATGGAAACAGGTGCAGGCCTTAAAAGCGGCACATGCAACAACGTATATCAGTTTTGATCTCGGTATACTCACACGTATTTTAGAGATGGAGCCCAAAGCACCTACTCAGTATCTGAATGGTGATAAAACACCGGAAGAATTAAAAGCATTGGGTGTAATTGGTGCGGATTATCATTTCAGTGTTTTCAAAAAAAATCCGGACTGGATCGAAAGAGCCAGGACCAACGGAATTATCCTTAATGCATGGACAGTGAACAGCAAAGAAGATTTGAAATGGGCACTCGATAACCGCTTTGATTTTATCACCACCAACGAACCAGAGCTGTTGTTTCAGTTACTGAGGCAATAAAATAGCTAATGGCTGGTGGTTCATAGCAAAGCATATCTTTCTTCAATGAACCATCAGCCATTAGCTATAAGCATCTTTCCCTATCTTGCATCTACTAAAACACAACTCATGGAAAACGGACTGCTTCATTTACACAACCTGCTTCGTTGGGTGATATTAATTTTATTGCTTGTTTCTATTGCTAAAGCATGGGGTGGCTGGCAAAATAAAAAAACTTTTTCTCCTGCCGATAAAAAAACATGGTTGTTTACCATGATTGCAGGACACACTACATTATTGCTTGGTCTTTACCAGTGGGCCGCCGGTCGTTATGGATTTTTTACTACTACTTTGCCCGAAGGAATAAGTGTAATGAAAGACAAATTCTACCGTTTCTACTGGGTAGAACATCCACTTACTATGATATTGGCTATTGTATTTCTTACCATGGCACACGGTATGTCTAAAAAAGCGGTGAGTGATGAAGTGAAATATAAAAAAGCATTTTTCTTTTTCCTGATAGCACTCTTACTTATACTCGCAGGAGTACCCTGGCCTTTTAGAGGGGATGTGATTGGGAGAGGCTTGGTGCCGGGAATGTAATTAACTAATTTGGAAATGTGCTAATTTGGAAATAAAGGGAAGAGTATCCTTCTCCCATTTTCAAATTAGCACATTTCCAAATTTCCAAATTCAATAGTTAGTTTGAAAATGGCAACTTGATTTTGTACCTGTACCTCGTTCCGAACTGCTGCTCCAGTTTTAATACCTCTTTTGTTTTTTTACTGATCCAGAAAATTTCTTTGTTATTGGTGTCATTGTGTTCCAGTAACCAGCAATCTGCCTCTTGTCCATCCAATCCAGGTAATTTTCCGCTTCCTGTTACGGTATAAGCTACCCATTTAGGTTGTTGTGATCCCGGATCATAAAAGTTGATCATAAACGTTGTATTGTTTTGATAGGGTAGCTGAGGGAATACTTCCAGATCGAGATGCCAGTTCACTGTGTATTGAGTGAGTGCAGTATCAAAAGCCTGTCTGATTCTTTTCGTTCTGGCAGCTGTATCGCCCGCTGCTATTTTTTTATCGTTAACAGTGGCTTCTCCTGTTAAAAAATTAAAACTGGTACTGCCCCTTTGTCTCCACCATGACTGGTGAAAAAGGCTACGAAAATCTTTGGCATCAGACACAGACAGTGTTGTATGCATGATGCTGTCTTTATCTTCCCAAACCTGTTTTATTTCAATCGCATCCTTTCCCTCATATTTCTTTCTTTCAATCTGTCTTGTCCAGATGTTAAACATGGTTCTTGGGCTATCGGCACCCATTTTAAAATATACCAGCCAGCGATGTGTGCCAGCAATCAGCACTTTGGTATTCACCTTATTGGGTTGTATATAAACAGTATCTTTTTTTTGTGACAGTACTGAGCTGATGGGTAAAATCGTTAGCAGGATAACAAGCGTAATCGGGTTCATTTTTTTTGTTGTAAATGTGCAGACGTTGTGGTGTTGCTCCAACATAGATTAAACAACTGGCCTTTTTTGTTTAATTTATCTGGGAAAAAGTATCAAAATGTGAAGTGTTGAAGAAAAATACCCATCGGTTGAAAGAAGTGGATGCTGATTGATTTCACTGTAGCTTTGAAAGATGCAACTTGTCAAACGGAAATGGAGTTTTACCCGGATTCAGAGGGTGATTTGGGGGCTATTATTCGGCATTAATGTGCTGACCCTCCTTCATTTTGATACCTTATTACAATCAGTTGGTTACTCAGTAATCATGATCAGTTCGTATATGGCGATTGTGTATGGAAATGCGGTGTGGTTGATCCCTAAATTTTACATGCGTCAGCGAAAAGCAGTTTATGTGTTGCTGGTATTGATTTTACTGGTCATAGTTGCTCTTTACAGAGCCGGTACTTCATGGTGGTTCTACAATACTTATTTTGCATCCAAGCCGCAGGATTTCCCCTGGACAAGTGTATTCAGTACATTGGTATCTGGGGTGCTGATTTATTTTACCAGCGTACTTTTTTATATCGCTCTACGTTACTTTCAATTACAGGAACAACAGCAGGTTTTGGAAAAAAAGCAGGTGGAGTCGGAATTGAATTTATTAAAAGCGCAGGTACAGCCACACTTTTTGTTCAATTCACTCAATAATATTTATTTCTACGCACAACGCGAGTCGCCCGTTACAGCAGCCATGCTCGAAAAACTTTCGCAGATCATGCGCTATTTTGTAGATGAAGCGCCGAAGGACCTGATACCATTACAAACAGAGCTATCGTTTATTCATAATTATATTGAACTGGAGAAAACCAGAATGCGGTACCCTTTATCGGTGTCTGTGCAAGAAACAGGTGAATTGGAGCATATACAGTTGCCTCCCATGCTTATCATACCATTGGTGGAAAATGTTTTTAAGCATGGGATTGATAAAAGAAAAGAAGATAATTTTATTGATATCGATATTGAAAATAAGGGTAATCAGTTGGTTGTTACAGTAAAAAACCGGATAGCGGATACTGGAACGAAAGAAGAGAGTGGAAAAGGATTAACGAACCTCAGAAACCGATTACAGCTATTGTATGTTGGTCAATGTGACTTGAAAGCTGCGCCTGATAACAGGGGTATGTACACGGCCATTTTAAGAATACCACTATGAGTGCAAAAATTACTTGTCTCATTATTGAAGATGAACCACCTGCCATGCAGTTGCTGGAAGATTATATGCGAAAGCTGCCCCTGCTTGAGCTAAAAGGAAAATTTTACGATGCCATCGAAGCTCTGGAGTACCTGAAAAGGAATACGGTGGATGTAATTTTTCTCGATATTAACCTTCCTGCATTATCCGGCCTGGAAATGGCTGCACTGATATCAAAGGATCAGAAAATTATTTTTACTACGGCTTATGCTGAACATGCGCTGGATAGTTTCTCATTTCATGTAGTTGATTACCTGTTAAAACCGGTTTCTTTCAAACGCTTTTTACAAGCTATTCAGAAACTGCAATTGCATATTGCTCCTCAACCGGTAAAAGAAACGCCAGCGCCAAGGCAGGATGAACTTCTATTTATTAAAACAGGCCGAACTGTTATCAGGATTCAGTTTACGGATATTGTTTACATCGAAGCACATAAAGAATACCTGTGTATTCATACAAGCCAGCAGAAACACCTGGTGTATAAACGGATGAAAGAAATGGCGGCCTCTCTACCTGATAGTTTTGTGCGGATTCATAATTCATACATCATCAACCTGCAACATGTGCAAAAATTAGGTCAGCAAGTGGTAGCAATTGCGGGGAGAGAATTACCGGTAAGTGCCGGTTACAAAGAGGCATTTCAGCAGCACATTCAACAGAGAATGATGTAATTACAATAAAACACAATCATGAAAGCAATCTACTTTTTTATCAAAGTCTGGTTACTGGTAGGTGTTTTAGATATTATAGCAGCAATGATTTCCTTTTATTTATCTACTGGGAAGTCTCCGGAAATTGTATTGGAATTTATTGCAAGTGCAGTGCAGGGAACTGATGCATATACTGGAGGAATAACAAGTATACTATTAGGTATTGCTTTACATTTTCTCGTTGCTTTTCTGTTTACCCTTTTCTTCTTTCTTTTGTACAAGCCGATGACTTTACATCGTTATAATGTGTGCATGGTTGGTGTTGTGTGCGGAATTTTTATCTGGTTTGTAATGAATCAACTGGTATTGCCAATGGCATCGATAAAACAGCAACCTTTAAAATGGCTGGAAGCTGTAAAGGCAATGTTGATACTGATAACAATGATTGGCTTGCCACTTGCTTTTATGCTGAAAAAAAGACAAAAAGGTTGATGCAGTATGCCTTTATACCTGAACCTGTTTCATTACTTCAATAAACTGTTTCATTTCATCCATAGTGCCAACGCTGGCCCTTGCCCATTTGCCATTGATATAATTGGAAGACCGGAGGAAAATGTTTTTTTGCAGCATATCGGCGGCAAAATCTCCTTTGTAATTCGGAATAGGGAAGAAGAGGAAATTGGTATAGGATTTTACTACATCAATCTTCATGGCTCTTAAAGCATTGAAGGCATAGTCTCTTGCTGCAGCATTTTTTTCTTTACTCAGTTTGTGCCAACCCGGATCTTTAAGGCTTGCCAATGCAGCACTCATCGATAATGCCGACATGGCCATTTGAGTACGGATAAAATAGTTGTCTGCAAGCGGCTTAATCAGTGAAGCATGTCCGATTACCCAGCCAATACGTAAACCCGCCATGGCATGAATTTTCGAGAAAGTGCCAATTACAAAAACTTTAGGATGCTTCTCAATCAGTTGAAGCATCGATTCATTATCGGGTGCATCCAGAAAATCAACATAAGCCTCATCAACCGCTACATATGCTTTTTTGGAGGCTTCAATACAAAAGTTTTTTAATGAAGCAGGGGAAACGATGGTGCTGCTTGGATTGGCAGGGTTGCATACATATACAAGTGCGGTATCATCATCTACTTCTTTTAGCATGGCAGGGAGATCATGTTTCTGATCAACCGTTAAAGGAACTTCTGCCACTTTCTGTCCCAGCATTTTTGCAGTAGCAGGTAAAATGCCGAAAGTAGGATTGGCGGTAACCAGTTTACCTTTATTAAAATGCCGTGGCAACAAACCCAATGCTTCTCCGGAACCTGCAGTTACCAGAACCTGGTCTTCATTTACACCATAGTGTGCTGCGAGTTGTTTTTTGAAATCTTTAAGATTGGTGTGGTTATACTGGTAGCGGTTAGCTTCACCCAAAGCGGCCAGTAATGCTTCTTTGGCTTTTGGTGAAATACCATAAGGGTTTTCATTTGAACTCAGGTTAATCAATCCATCTGCTGCACCGTAATTTCTGAGAATACCCTCTTCATTACCCATACCAAGTGAGGGTAATTTCAATCCCATGCCAATGGCGGCCATGGAACCAAATTTTAATAAGTCGCGGCGGTTGTATGATGCAGACATATTGTATATGATTTTGCTGACCGAAAAGATACGAAAAATGAGTAAGGTTTGGCCACAGATTTATCCGCCTCAGGCGGATAAATCTGTGGCCAAACACTATTTGTTCACCCTGGAAAATATCTTACTCACAATTTTCCATTCACCATTAATCTTGAGCATATTCATATAATCGTAGAGGATGACTGTGTCTGTTTCAATTTTAATTTTCGCATTAGCAGCACTGACTTCAATATTGAGCGACTGAATACCAATGGTTCTTTTGCCGGGGCCAGAGCCAGCTTTTACACGGGCAATATAATCTGCAATGGGAACGTCCTTGAATTCGCCGGAATTAATGTCTACATATTTCATAAAAGCACTGGGGTGAAAGGCTTTCTCAACACGGTCGCCCACACCACTCATATAGTTTTCAAGACAGACTTTAACAGCAGCTTCTTCAGGATGAGTCTGGGCAATGGTGAGATTTTGCAGGAAACAGAATAGTAGAGCAGTAAGTAAAAGACGTAAAAATTTAGCATGCATAGTTGTAAGTTTTAGTTATTCAATATAGCATGCTGGAATTAATTCATGCCTGTTAAATTAGGATGAACGTTCTCAGGACTCCTTAAGAGGTTGTTGGAAATGTTCGACCCTGATTATCTTGGCCCTAATTCTATTACCTGGCAGTTTTTCATGTCTTTGCCATCAATGTCAATTTTAACCAGTGTGCGAATTTTGTGCCAGCCATGTTTGCCGGCGGCTCCGGGGTTTATATGCAGACATTGTAAAGTATCGTCGAACATGATTTTCAAAATATGCGAATGCCCACTGATAAATAACTGAGGTTTCCCGGAAATAATCAATGGTTTTGCATGGCTATTGTATTTGGGCGGATAGCCTCCTATATGCAGCATCATCACTTTAATATCTTCACAAACCCATTGCAATAGTTCCGGGTAAATGGAACGGATATCCTGTCCATCAATATTCCCATAAACACCACGAAGTGGTTTAAACCGGCGCAGTTGTTCGGCTAATGCATCATTACCAAAATCGCCTGCATGCCATATTTCATCGCAGTCTTTAAAATGATGAAATACCGCTTCATCCAAATAGCCATGTGTGTCTGATATAATGCCAATTCGTTTCATAGGGGATCTGTTTTGTTATCCTTAATCAGTTGCTGGAACAACAATTCAACTCCAGGCACTTGTATTAATTCATCCCTGAACGCGCGGTAACTGAAAAAACGGATGGCTTCTATTTCAGCATTTACTACAGGTGTGGATTGGAGTATATAAAGAAAACAATCCTGCTCCATCATTGCGGGAGGGTGTTCTCCATAAGCCGGCGCAGAAATATGACAATAAAACGCTAGTTCATCCGGTAAAATATCAATTGAAAGCTCCTCATTTATTTCCCGGATGAGTGCAGTAACAGCATCTTCGCCTTCATCCAGTTTACCGCCAGGCAGGTAGAAAGCCCGTTTTCGCTTGCTGTACGCCAACAAAAGTTTGCGATTCTGTAGCGCCACCAATCCGGCTGTGTGTAATTTTTTAGGTACATCATTCATAAACTTTGCTAATTTCACTCAGAGATTGCAACCTATGCCATTAAAACGAAATTTTACCTATTGGATCGATAAACGCACATGGAAATATTATTTCCTGATGCTCTCTCTTGCACTCGTAGAATACTAGCCTCTCCCTGCGTAAACTCCTTTTCCCTGCGGCTCCGCTGTGAATAAAACGCTAAGTTTACTACATCAACCTTGAACCTTGTTTCTTGTAACTTATAACTTATAACTGTTAGTTCTATGCCACATTATCATACATTAGGTAACATACCCCATAAACGTCACACACAGTTTCGGAAAACCGATGGCTCATTGTATTCCGAGCAGTTGTTTTCAACAGAAGGATTTAGCAATGATTATTCATTGTTGTATCATCATTATCCTCCAACACAGATTATTCACACCGATGAACCGGTAAATGTTCAGCCTCATATTGCAGAAGAAAAGATGCTGAAACACAGAAGTTTTGAAGGCTTTAATGTTACACCTGAAAACGATTATCTAAAAAGTCGTAAACCAGTACTTGTAAACAATGATTGTCATATTGTACTTGCAGCTCCACGTGAAAGCATGACAGATTATTTCTACAAAAATGCAGATGCAGATGAAATGATTTTTGTACATGAAGGAAGTGGTGTACTGCTTTCACAATACGGGCAACTAAATTTTGCTTACGGCGATTATTTAGTGATACCAAGAGGTACTATTTACCAGATAAAATTCGATACACCTGAAAACAGGTTGTTTATTGTAGAAAGTTTTAGTCCTATTCGTTATCCCAAACGATATGTAAGTAAATACGGACAACTACTCGAACATTCACCTTTTTGTGAAAGAGATATACGAACACCGCAGAATCTGCTGACTTTCGATGAAGCCGGTGATTTTCTTATTCAGACGAAAAAGAAAGGCATACAATATGGGCTGCATTATGCACATCATCCTTTCGATGTGGTAGGATGGGATGGTTATTGTTATCCTTTTGCGTTCAGCATACATGATTTTGAACCCATTACCGGTCGTGTACACCAGCCGCCACCGGTACACCAGACTTTTGAAGCGCACAATTTTGTGGTATGTAGTTTTTGTCCAAGGTTATACGATTATCATCCAGATGCCATACCTGCTCCTTATAACCACAGCAATATTGATAGTGATGAAGTATTGTATTATGTTGATGGTGATTTTATGAGCCGGAAAAATGTAACACGTGGAATGATTACGTTACATCCTGCGGGCATTCCCCATGGGCCACACCCCGGCGCAGTTGAAAAAAGTATTGGCAAAAAAGAAACACAGGAACTGGCTGTAATGGTAGATACATTCCATCCTTTGCAGTTAACAGTAGAAGCACTGGAGATTGAGAACCCGGGATATACTATGAGTTGGGCGGAATAGTGAATAGTGAATAGTCAGTAGTAAGTTTTTTGTAGATTTATCATACTGTTAGTTGTTTGCTCACTACTGACTATTCACTACTCACTATATGAAAACCTACGAAAACATCGACGCCTACATCGCTGATTTCCCTGCTGATAAACAGAAGTTGCTAAAGCAGATGAGAATTGTTATTCAAAAAGCGGTACCGAAGGCAGTGGAGAAGATCAGTTATGGTATGCCCTGTTTCTTTCAGGAGGGCAACCTGGTATATTTTGCTGCGATGAAGAATCATATCGGATTTTATCCGACTTCATCTGGGGTGTTGAACTTTGAAAAAGAGTTGGAAGGATATGTGACCTCGAAGGGAGCCATTCAATTTCCATTGAATAAGCCATTGCCGGTAAAACTAATTACCATGATTACAAAATTCAGGCTGCTCGAAAACCTGGAAAAAGCGGCTTTTAAAAAGAAACCTAAAAAATAAATCTCTTTTCTGTATCCTTCTGTGCCTTCTCCATGGAGTCCTTTGGACATTGGTAAATTAGTCCGAAAGACCGTGAGACAGAAAGTCCGCAAGAAAGAAATTTTGCAGAAGGAGGGTGCTTAGAGGAAAATTCTTCCGGACTTTCCGACTTCCTGTCTCCCGGACTTTCTTTCAATTCAAAAATTCCTTAACTTATGGTCCTAAAACGAATTGCCATATGATTAAATTCAGCGACATTAAAATCGGGGACTACGTATTGGCGGAATACGAAGGAAAAATGTGGGAAGGAGAAGTAGTTCGCCTGAACGGAGACGAAAAACAGGTTTGCGTACAGACCGATGTTCAGGAATTCTGGTTCAGTACCGATCACCTGCATCCATTACCACTTAATGAAGATGCATTGTTGAAACTCAGTTTTGCAAAACAACCCAATGAAGATGGTTCTGTGAAATTTATGAAGGGTTCGTTCAGACTGGTAACGCCACAAGCAGGAGATTTTTCGAAGATTGAAATGTGGTACAGGGAAGACAGAAGACATCACCCTGATGTTCATTATGTTCACCAGCTACAAAATCATTACCTGGATATGACCAAGATTCACCTTACCCGTGACCCAATGTAAGTAGGAATTAAGAAAATAGAAAGGCACCAGTTGATGGTGCTTTTTTTGTTTGATAAACTGTACAATAGTTATTCACAATTCATGGTTTATGTATCTTGTTGGTAAATTCAGACACATGCGATTCGCTTTCTTACTGTCTTTAATTTTTGTTGGTACACTGCAATTGTCGGCCCAGCGTTTTGGCGGTAACCCATCACGTCAGCGGTGGAAGCAGATTGATACCGATACAGTAAGGGTAATCTTTCCTGAAGGCAATGAAAAACAGGCGCAGAAAATAGCGAGGATCATACATGGATTGCAACAAAACAATCTCAACAGCTTGGGATCAGATAGCCGGAAAGTAAGTATGGTATTGCAGCATAGAAGTCTTTTTTCAAATGCTTATGTAGGACTGGCACCTTTCAGGAGTGAATTCTATACTACCCCTCCACAAAGTGTTTTTGAACTGGGTGCATTCGATTGGGTAAGTAATCTGGCCATTCATGAATACAGACATGTGCAGCAGTATGGTAATTTCAATAAGGGGCTGTCGAAATTTGCATCTGTTATTTTGGGCGAAGAAGGACAGGCAGTAGCAAATGCCGCCAGTATTCCCGATTGGTTTTTTGAAGGAGATGCCGTGTATAGTGAAACTCAATTGACAGAACAGGGCAGGGGTAAATTACCGGAGTTTTTTAATGCTTATATGTCGTTACACCTTTCAGATAAGCAGTATAGCTATATGAAACTGCGTAATGGCTCTTTGAGACATTTTGTACCGAATCATTACGATCTGGGATATTTACTCGTAGCGTATGGTCGTAAACAATATGGCAACGATATCTGGCAGAAAATAACCAATGATGCTGCCCGTTTCAAACCACTGATTTATCCGTTTCAGGGAGCGGTGAAAAAGCATACAGGGGTTTCATTTAACCGGTTTGTAAATGATGCATTGGGATATTTTCGTTCTCAATGGAAAGTTGTGGCAACTGAAGAACCAGGCTGGATCACCAAGACTGAAAAAAATAATTTCTTGAACTATCGTTTTCCTTATCTGATGGAAGATGGTTCCATTCTTACACTGCAAAACAGCTATACGCAGGTTCCATCATTTACCAAAGTATTGAGCGATGGCAGAACCGATAAGATAATGGTGAGAGATATAGCCATTGATCCTTATTTTACGTACAGGAACAATAAGATTGTTTACACCAGCTACCGCCCCGATACCCGTTGGGGAAATGTAGAAACAAATACACTCAAAATTTTCGATCTCAGTTCGCAAACAGAACAGGTAATAAAAACAGGTACTCGTTTGTTTTCTCCTGATATTTCTTCTGATCTTCAAAAAATTCTGGCGGTTGATATGCACACTGATGGCGGAAGTTCAATGGTGAAAGTTGATGTAGCAACAGGCAATGCGGATACCATTTTTTCTGCTGATGCTAAAGTGTTTTCTTATCCACGGTTTGGAAAAAGTGATGATGGCTTTTACGCTGTGCACAGACAGGCAAATGGTCATATGGGAATTAGCTGGTACAACAGTTCGGGAAAGAACGAAAGAGTAATGTTGCCAACAGCCAATCGTGTTATCGGTTACCTACAGGTCCAAGGAGATACGTTGTTATTCACCAATACATACCAGGGACGCGATGAACTATGGAGTTTGATCGATAACGGGACAACTGTAAAAGGTCCATTCAGACTGGCTTCTTACCCAACAGGTATATACCAGGCTGTATTGAGGAGTGGTAAACTGGTAGGTTCTGTATTTACGACAGATGGATTCCGGCTGGCATCTTTTACTCCTAAATGGGAAGCGGTGCCTGTGGAGCATACAATGCAGCCATTGTACACAGGTAACAGTATATCATCAGGCGGGTTTAGTTTTAGTGAACAATTGAAAGAAAGAAATTTCAATGTAAGTCCGTATAAAAAGAATACAAAACTGATCAATATCCATAGCTGGCGGCCATATTACGACCGGCCAGAGTATTCTTTTACGCTCTATGGGGAAAATGTATTGAATACTTTCTTAACGGAACTGGCGTACACATATAATGAAAATGAAGGCAGTCATAAACTAAGTACTGATTTTGCCAGCGGAAGAAGTGTTATCCAGTCGATTTATGGTGCTAATAATACCTGGCAACGTTCTGCTTTTCTCAATCGCGATACCATGGTGCATTGGGATGAGTTGGCAGCCTATGCCGGACTGCGGTTACCATTAAACCTCACATCGGGAAGAAACTACCGGAGCCTTGTTTTTCAGTCGACTTTTAATGTCAATAACGTAAAATGGACAGGTATTGCCAAAAACCTGCTGAAAGATGCCACTGTAAACTCTCTTGATTTTAATCTTTCTTATTCCGCCCAGTCGCAAAAGGCGGTGAGGCAAATATTTCCGAGATGGGCACATGCATTCTCAACCCGCTACCGCACAGCCATCGGAAAAACCAATGCATGGCAAATGCTGGTGAGCGGAGCCATTTACCTGCCTGGGCTGTCATCTACCCATAATCTGGTGCTTACAGGCGCTATTCAAAGCAGGGATACCCTTAATCAGTATATTTTCTCTGATAATTTCCCTTTTTCAAGGGGGTATCGGTCAGTGAACTTTCCCAGGGCGTATAAAATCGGGGTGAATTATCATTTTCCACTGCTTTATCCCGATTGGGGTTTCGGGCAGTTGGTCTACTTTCAAAGGGTACGAATGAATGTTTTTTATGACCAGGCGGTAGGAAAAAGCCTCAGAACCGGTCGAAAGTTTCATTTTGGTACGATAGGAGGGGAAATGATGTTCGATACAAAATGGTGGAATCAGGAGCCGGTAAGTTTCGGATTAAGGTATAGTCGATTACTCGACAGGCAGTTTACCGGATCCACGGAGGTTAATTATTGGGAAATAATTCTGCCGGTTGCCCTGTTCAGATGAGTTATATTTGCCTTTATAAGGGGTTCAAAGCCATTATTTTACCCCATTTTCCACAATTTCCGGAATTTTTTCCCCGAAATTTTCATATTTCCGTTGCAATCTAATATCTTTGCAGCCCCAAAAATAGTATGTCGAAACAACCACTGATTAAACAAGATGGAGTAATTCTGGAAGCCCTGAGCAATGCTATGTTCCGGGTGAAGTTAGAAAATGGCCATGAAATCCTGGCCACCATCTCAGGTAAAATGAGGATGCATTATATCAGAATTTTACCGGGTGATAAAGTAGGCGTTGAGATGAGTCCATACGATTTGAGTCGGGGAAGGATCATTTTCAGATACAAGTAAACATTTGCGGAACGCTTGCGGCATGTGCTGAAAGCCGGAAGCAGTAAAGCGATAAATAATAAAGCAATGAAAGTCAGAGCTTCAATCAAAAAGCGTAGTGCAGATTGCAAGATCGTGAAGAGAAAGGGCAAGTTGTACGTGATTAACAAAAAGAATCCCCGTTACAAACAACGCCAGGGATAATTTCATGTACCGTTAACTGATCTCAGTTGAGGGTACCAGTATTTAAGTATTAAATTAAAATCAGAATATGGCTCGTATTGCCGGTATTGATTTACCAAAAAACAAAAGAGGCGAAATTGGTCTGACCTATATTTTTGGTATTGGTCGTTCAACTGCTCAGTATATCTTAACCCAAGCTGGTATTGACTTAGATAAGAAAGTACATGAGTGGAACGATGATGAGCAGACTGCTATCCGTAACATCATTAACAATGAGTTTAAGGTAGAAGGTGCGTTGCGTAGTGAAGTATCAATGAATATCAAGCGTTTGCTGGATATCGCCTGCTATCGTGGCTTACGTCACCGTAAAGGTCTGCCTGTTCGTGGTCAGCGTACCAAAACAAACAGCCGTACCAGAAAAGGTAAGCGTAAAACAGTTGCCGGTAAGAAGAAGGCTCCTAAGAAATAAATGATTGCATGATGCTGGAATGGTTTCATTTCAGCATCATGTTGTTATATAAATCCTCTACAGCTTGGATAGTCCGCCTCTGGTGGGAAGGAGAGTGTAGCGGTTTCCGCCCCGGGCGGAATTTTTCATTGTTAAACGGATCCCGATAAAATCGGGGCGACTACCTCAAAAAGCAAACATGGCAAAACCACAAAAAGCGCAGAACAGTGCAAAAGCTGCTGCCAAGAAAAGAGTAGTAAAAGTAGATGCGGCTGGTGAAGTACGTATTTCTGCTACTTTCAACAACATTATCATCAGCTTTACCAACAAAACCGGTCAGGTAATCAGTTGGAGCAGTGCTGGTAAAATGGGTTTCAAAGGTTCTAAAAAGAATACTCCATATGCGGCCCAGATGGCTGCTGCAGATGCTGCCAAAGTAGCACTGGAAGCTGGCCTGAAACGCGTAGAAGTATTTGTAAAAGGTCCTGGTGCCGGTCGTGAAGGAGCCATCCGCTCTATTTCACAATCAGGTATCGAAGTTATTTCTATCAAAGACGTAACTCCATTGCCACACAATGGTTGCAGACCTCCTAAACAGAGAAGAGTATAATTGAATTTTATGATGTAGGATGTCTGATGTCTGATTTGTTTTTAAATCAGACATCAGACATCAAACATCAACCCTTTTATAGGGTTCGGTATCAATTTTAGATTTTTAAGATACCGGATCGTCATTAAAAAATCGCAAAACAAAAAAAATGGCACGTTACACTGGTCCAAAGACCAAAATCTCCAGAATCTTCGGCGAACCTATCCTGGGCAATGGCAAATGGTTAGGTAAAAACAGCAACCCTCCAGGTCAGCACGGTGCTGCCCGTAAACGTAAAAGCCTCGGCGAATACGCTTTACAGTTGAGAGAGAAGCAAAAAGCTAAATACACATATGGTGTATTAGAGCGCCAGTTCCGTAAAACTTTTGAAGAAGCGTCTCGTATTAAAGGTGTTACCGGTGAGAATCTCATCAAATTACTGGAAGCTCGTCTGGATAATACTGTATTCCGTATGGGATTAACAGCCAGCCGTCCTGAAGCACGCCAGTTGGTAAACCACAAACATATCACTGTAAACGGTGAAGTAATGAATGTACCTTCTTACCAGTGTAAGCCAGGTGATATCATTGCATATAAACCAAAAAGTGCAGATAATTCTTCTATCGTTAGCAAAACCCGTGGTAAAAACCCCAAGTTTAGCTGGCTCGACTGGAACGAAGCTGAGAAGAAAGGTACTTTTATCACCTATCCAGAGCGTGAGAATGTTCCAGAGAACATTAAGGAGCAACTGATCGTCGAATTGTATTCTAAATAGTGAATAGCGAGTAGTCGGTAGTGAGTATTTTTTACTACTGACTACTCACTCCTCACTCATATCATCCGGAAACCAATAATGGGTTCCGCCACAATCAAGTAAAAAATCAAGTTTTAATATGGCCATATTAAGCTTCCAGAAACCCGACAAAATCGTTTTACAAAAAGCAACTGATTTTGAAGGTCAATTTGAATTCCGTCCATTAGAACCAGGTTATGGTCTTACCATTGGTAATGCTCTCCGCAGGGTATTATTGAGTTCTTTGGAAGGATATGCAATCGTAGGTATCAAAATCGAAGGTGTAGACCACGAGTTTGCTACTATGAAAGGTGTAACAGAAGATGTTACCGAAATCATCCTGAACCTGAAGCAGGTACGTTTCAAGAAGCATGTAGAGCATGATGTAGCCACTGAAAAGATCAGCCTTTCTATCAAAAACCGCACTGAATTCACTGCAGGTATGTTAGGAGAGGTGTCACAGCATTTTCAGGTAATGAATCCTGAGCTGGTGATCTGTACCATGGATTCTTCTGCTAAAATGGATATCGAACTTACCATTTCACGTGGTCGTGGTTATATCCCTGCTGAAGAAAATAAAGTAAAAGATGCGCCTTTCGGATATATCGCAATCGACTCTATCCACACACCTATCAAGAACGTGAAATACGGTATTGAAAACTATCGTGTGGAGCAGCGTACCGATTACGAGAAACTGATCCTGGATGTAGCTACCGATGGAACTATCCATCCGGAAGATGCAGTTAAACAGGCATCACGTATCCTGATCCAGCACCTGATGATCATCACCGACGAAAACATTACTTTCGATAACAAAGAAGACAAGAAAGAAGATGTGGTTGATGAGCATGTTTTACAACTGCGTAAAGTATTGAAAACACCATTGGAAGACCTCGATCTGTCTGTACGTGCTTTCAACTGTTTGAAAGCTGCTAAGATCAACAGTCTGAGCGAGCTGGTACAATACGAGCAGGAAGACCTGATGAAATTCAGAAACTTCGGTCAGAAATCACTCTCAGAAATTGAGCAGGTATTAACTGAACGTGGTTTGAGTTTTGGAATGGATCTGAATAAATTAGGGTTAGATAACTTAGACAATTAAGCTACTAGCTTTTAGCTACTAGCTTCTAGAAAAATACTAGTAGCTGGTAGCTGAAAGCTAGAAGCTATTTATAAACATCCTGCAATTCCTGACACGGTGCAGGGTATAAAAACAACAAGTCATGCGTCACGGAGACAAAATCAACAACCTGGGTCGTAAGAAAGCACACAGGGAAGCATTGCTGGCCAATCTGGCTAGTCAATTGATCACACACAAACGTATTGTTACCACTTTGGCTAAAGCTAAAGCTCTGAGAACTTACGTTGAGCCGCTGATCACCAAAACAAAAAGGTCTGATGATAAAGAAACCATCATGCACCAGCATAGAGTGGTATTCAGCTATCTACAAGACAAAGCTGCTGTGAAAGAACTGTTCACTGTAGTAGGTCCGAAAATAGCTAGCCGCCCAGGTGGTTATACCCGTATCCTGAAACTCGGTATTCGTCCGGGTGACAATGCGGAGAAAGCTATGATTGAACTGGTAGACTTCAACGAAATTTATGGTAAGACTGCTGCTCAGGCTGCTGAACCTGCCAAGAAAACTCGTCGTAGCCGTGCAACTAAGAAAGCCGATGCAGCTCCTGCCGCTGAAGCTACTGCAGTTGAAACACCTGCTACCGAAGAAACTCCATCAACTGATAAAGCAGCAGAATAATTGGAAAAACAGTTTCTATATAAGAAAGCAAGACTTAACCGTCTTGCTTTTTTTATGTGTTCGCCGGAGAAAACCGAGTGTGTGAAACTTTATGCCGGCAGATTAACCAACAATTCTTTTTTTTGCACCGTAAAACCGTAAATAATTATGCCCCAGTCAAAACAACCCGCAATTCTGGTACTGGCCGATGGTCATGTCTTTTATGGACATGCTTTTGGTAAAACAGGAACCACTACGGGAGAAATTTGTTTTAATACCGGTATGACCGGCTATCAGGAAGTTTTTACTGACCCGAGTTATACAGGTCAGGTACTTATCATGAACAACGTGCATATTGGCAACTATGGGGTGAAAGATTCTGATGTAGAAAGTAGCAGCGTAAAGATCCACGGATTAATTGCCCGTAACCTGGAAGAACAATACAGCCGTTTTCAGGCAACCAGTAACCTCAACGATTATCTGATAGCCAATAACATTGTTGCAATTGATAATATCGATACACGTGCACTGGTGGCACATATCCGTACCAAGGGAGCGATGAACTGTATTATTTCATCCGATATCATGGATGTGGAAGAGTTAAAGAAAAAACTGGCAGATGTACCTGATATGGATGGACTGGAATTAGCCAGCACCGTAAGCACCACAGAAGAGTACGAAATGGGCGATAGCAATGCACCAGTAAAAGTTGCAGTGCTTGATTTTGGTGTGAAGAAACATATCCTGCAATGTCTGGTAGACAGGGGAGCGCATGTACGTGTACATCCTGCAAAAACACCTTTGAGCAGACTGAAAGAATTCAATCCAAACGGTTACTTTATTTCCAACGGACCCGGTGATCCTGCAGCAATGGATTATGCAGTAACAACGGTGAAGGATTTGTTGAATGAAAATAAACCCGTATTCGGAATTTGTTTGGGCCACCAGTTACTGGCACTAGCCAATGATATTCCTACCTTTAAAATGCACCACGGTCACAGGGGGCTCAACCATCCGGTAAAAAATATTATTACCGGTCAGTGTGAGATTACTACGCAGAACC
This sequence comes from Chitinophaga pinensis, assembly GCA_943372605.1. GTDB lineage: Bacteria > Bacteroidota > Bacteroidia > Chitinophagales > Chitinophagaceae > Sediminibacterium > Sediminibacterium pinensis_H. The sequence continues at coordinate 97,109 of CALRZI010000008.1, forward strand.
ATGGATTTGGTGTAGATCCTGAAGCGGTTAAAAACCATCCTAATGTTGAGATTACACATGTGAACCTGAATGACCAGTCGATTGAGGGTATCAGGTTAAAAGATAAACCGGCATTCAGTGTGCAATATCATCCTGAAAGTACACCGGGACCACATGACAGCAGGTACTTGTTTGATAATTTTATGGATATGATTAAAGAGCGCATGAACTAAGTGTTCACGCATCGACAATAAAGGCCATGGATCAGTGTATGATCTGTGGCCATTTTTTTTATTAACTTCGGTACATGAAGATCGCCATCATCAATGGGCCCAATTTGAATTTACTCGGCAAAAGAGAAACAGATATTTATGGGAATATGAGTTTCGAAGAATATTTTGCCTCTTTACAAGGGTTGTTTCCGCAGGTTCAGCTTACCTATTTTCAAAGTAATATTGAAGGTGAACTGATTGATGAAATTCAAAAGCTAGGTTTTAGTTATGATGGTATCGTTCTCAACCCCGGTGGTTATACACATACATCGGTGGCGTTAGGAGATGCTATTGCGGCTGTTAAAACACCCGTAGTAGAAGTTCATATCAGTAATGTACATGCTCGTGAGGAATTCAGAAAGTTATCACATGTTTCCGGAAAATCGGCAGGTAGTATCATTGGGTTAGGATTAAAAGGCTATGAGTTGGCCATTCAATGGCTGCTGGATAAATCCTGATCTCTTGGTACGGTCTTTGCACTTTCAGCAACACCATGTATCAATCATATAGCAGAAAAGTTTTTTGGCTGATAGTCATCAGCACCATCATTAAATTACTGGTTGCAGGATTACTGGAACTGGGTAATGATGAAGTGTATTATTGGACCTATGCTATACAACCCGACTGGAATCATTTCGATCATCCGCCAATGGTAGGCTGGCTCATCAGGTTTACTACATTAAACCTGTGGTGGGTAAATGAAATAACCATAAGAGCCGGTGCCATTATCTGCGCCGGACTTTCTATTTGGATCATTTTTAAATTGGGCAAACTGCTCGACAGTGAAAGACTAGGATGGCTTGCTGCATTGATTTATACCTTATCTGTTTACACTGGTTTTATAGCAGGGCTGTTCATTTTGCCCGACTCTCCACAAATGCTATTCTGGGTAGCATCGTTATACCTCATGGCGTATATCCTGTTAAAAAGAGAAGAAGAAAACCTGAGTATCTGGTTGCTTCTCGGATTTACCATTGGATTAGCTGCGTTAAGTAAAGTACATGGTTTGTATTTATGGGCCGGATTTGGCGCCTTTCTTTTATTTACCAGAATACAGTGGCTCGCCAACTGGCGATTATATATAGGTGTATTGATTACACTCTTGTGTATTGTACCAATTGTATACTGGAATGTAGAGAATGATTTTATTACCTATCGTTTCCATTCTGAGCGGGTTACCAATACCAGCGTGCAATGGGATATGCTGGGCAGGGAAATGGCTGGTGAGGCTTTATACCAACACCCTTTTTTATTTGTTGTGATATTCTTATCCTTGTTTGCGCTGGCAACAAACAGGATACGTTTTGCCAGAAAACGTATCAAGAGCTGGTTGTTATGGATGAGTTTGCCCATGATATTTTTGTTCTGGGGTGTTTCATTGTTTAATCCTACACTACCGCATTGGGCAGGTCCGGCATATATTCCTTTGTATTTTGTTGCTGCGATGTATTTACAAAAAAGAAGCACTAAGAATTTTCCCGTATGGATACAGGCTTCTTTTGTATTGATTGTTGTGGTACTTACAACAGGTGTTATTCTGGTGCGTTATTCTCCTGTAAATTTTGGAAGCCAGCAGAAAGCAAATTATGGTGAGTATTGTCCTACACTCGATCTTTCAGGCTGGGCCGATATGAGTGCGCAGTTCAATCAATTATATAAAGCAGATATTGCTTCCGGCCATATGAATAAAAGTGCAGTATTACTTACGAATAAATGGTTCCCCGGTGGCCACCTTGAATTTTATACTTCAAGAGAAACTGGTATAAAGTTGGTGGGTATTGGAGAATTACAGGACCTGCACAAATTTGCCTGGCTCAATAAAGCGCGTGGCGAATTGCAGAAAGGGTCGGATGCGTATTATATCCTTGCTTCCAATCTGCCTTATGATGTAAAATCGAATCTTGGAAAATACTTTGGCTCTATTGATGAGCCGGTAATCATCAACCAGATGAGGTCAGGAAAAGTAGTCCGTTATTTTTATGTGTACCGATTGAAAAATGCAGTTCAAACTGCTCCTGCAATACTGCCTTGATTATTGTTTTCCACCTGTTGCCTGTGTACTGTCTGTGGGAGACTTGAATTGAATATCATCAGGCTTTGTAGCAAAGAGATTATCGAAATCTTTTCGATAAGAGATGCTGGCACCAAAACGGTTGCGTCTGCCTATACCACCTGCAGAAGATATATCAAGGCTGTTTTTACTAAACAGTATGGCCCTGAGTTTACGATCCTTTGAAAGAATGAATTCGATATTCAGATCGGGTAACCATTGCAAGGCTGCATTTTTTGCAGCGGCTGAATTCCCTACATTGAAATCGAGATCACCCCCAAAAGTTATTTTCATTTTATCCTGAAAGAAACTCTTGCCTAATTTGAAATTCACTCTTGATCTGTCAATTGAATTGGAATTAATTGCACCGCCAATAGCTCCATTAGTAATTTCATTATTGCTGTACCATGATGTTCCCAAATCGAATTGAAGGCTTTTATCGCCTGTTAACTTATAAAGAAAGTTAGAAAATATTTTATTGATCTCTTTGGTTAGTATTTGTGAAAGCGTATTGGCACCAATAGTGGTGAGTGAATTGTTGGCAGCATTACCACCACCATTTCCTACACTTGGTGGTGCGAAAGTGTTAAATACAATCAGGAATGAAACCTGTTTAAGGATTTCATTTTCATCTCTCTCCAGCCTGGTAATATACTGCGACAACTCATTGTCGCTTTTAACCGGGCTTCCCTGAGGAAAGTCGAGTTTGAAACTAATATCAGGAGCATTTAGCTTGCCTCGTAAAGCTGCAATTACATATACTTCACCACGATAGCCTTTGGCGGTACCACTTACATTAATATTTGACACAAGATCGTATAACGCAATTCTTTCAGCAGTGTATTGCGCATCAATACGAATATCGGCTTTAAAAGGATCGCCAGTCCATTCTATATAGTTGCCTGCATCAGGCTTTAAAATAAAAGGTTTTCGAATAACGGATTGGAAATTGAAATCATAGTTTCCTCTTTCAATATTATATTTCCCCCTGATACTTAAGGGTTCCGTTGTACCAGCCCTTATTCTTAAAGTGCCATTACCAGTCGCTTTGATTACATCACCAGTAAGATCATCGAGTATCACATCAATCTGTGCTTTATTGGTTGCTGTAAGGTTCAGATCAACCGATAGATTAAAACCAGATTTCTTTTTTTCATTCACCATCTCTGTACCATATTCCTTGAAAACGATAAAGTCGGCACTGCCGCTCTCCCGGCTGATAGAATTTGGTATATAGATATGTGAACTATCTGTGGACTCTGCTTTAAGCGTCATCTTAGCATTTGATTCTGGCCCTTTAAGTGATAGTTCTGCTTTCCCGATTGCATTGCCGTAAAATTGTTGGTTATCTTTTAGCTTCGTATCAATCAATAAAAGTTTTGACGTATTAAGATCGAAATCGAAAGCCATGTTTTTAAAGCCTTTCTCATACAGTTTTCCTTTAACAGTACCTGTATTTTTAAATTTATCCCTGATCGTAAACTGTCCAAAATCAATTCCATCTTCTTCAAAACGGATGTCGGCAGAATCAATGGTGTAATACACCTGCGTATAATCTACTTTCAAGCCTGCATTGAATAATTTTACCCTTCCAGATAAGGTAAGATTTGCCGGATCGCCACCAATAGATAATTTACCCTTTGCCTGCCCAGATAAATCCGAGAAAATGCCTGTGAGGAACTGGTTGAGTAAACCCACTTTGGCATCATTAAGATTGATATCGGTACTCAATGGATTGCCGATAGAATCTTTGAGATTATATGAACCTTTCGCAGAAAAATCAAAGCCAGGATTGGGTGAACTTATGTCAAAAGGAATCAAACCTGTCTTGCTGTTATAACCTGTTTTAATTTTTACCAAACCCACAGAGTCATCATCTAACCTGAACTGTTCAGCAGTCAGTTCTGCATCCGCAGTAAACTTTCCAAAGAAATCGCGCATCACTATTTCACCACTGGTAATACCTTCCATTCTGGGACTCTTGATAAAGAGTGAAGTAAGGTCGCCTAACACTACGTTCCTTAGTTTTACAACCAAGTTATTGGTATTGCCTCCGTCTTCTTCTTCTGTTTCCACCACTATTTCCTGGAAACCCTGTGTGAACTTTACATTGTCTGCCAGTACAAAGTTTTTCCTGATAACAAGTTCTCCTTCTTTTTCCAGGTTCCATTTTTTGGTGTTGAGTACAAAGGAAGAGGGTAGGAACTGAATTCTTGCACCATCTGCCAGCGTATGTACTTCTGCATTCAGGTTGGCATCATTAAGGGTATTATCGGCACTCGTTTTAATGGAAACAACGGAATGGTCGTCTTTCGCAGTTACAGAGAACCGGGTGCCGGGAAAACTTAAACTGTCTCCAATAGTAATTGTGGTAATATCGCCAGTGAGTGAAAGTGTATCAAGGTTTCCTCCACCTTTTAGTTGTACTGCGTTGAATGAATATTTGTCAATCTTTCCAAACGGAACATTTGCAGTTATTTGCAGATCATTGTTTCTTGTATCGATACTACCATAAAGCGACGCATCGTTAAAGCCAGAAAAACTTTTACTCGCAATCTGTAAATAAGGCTCGATATAGTTGGTATTGATGCGAACATTAAAACGCTGATTCTGCGGAATACTTTTAGGCTCCGGAACATACACAGGATAATAGTGATGAAGGAAGGATTGAATACTGGCTGGTAATTCCAGGATGCTAAACTGCCCTTTAATCTCAGCATTGAATTCATTACTGCCAACGCGTAAAATTTTGGTACTATCGTCCTGCACAGAAGCGATATTCAACGAATCAAAACTGATCTTTGTTGTTTCATCTTTTACCGCGGCGTTGAGGAACTTGGCTGTACCTAAGAAGTTATCGATATTGGTTCCTGTAAAATTGGCATCCAATAAACCCGTAACCTCAATGTGATCCTTAATAAAATTGAGGGCCTTTAAATTAGACTGTACAAGGTCACCCACCACGTTAAAGCTGGGTACTTCTTTTGAAAAATCAATTTCTACTGATGTCGTGAAATTCAGATTGGGATCGTCGATCTCCAGTTCACCCGAGAATGCTTTTTTCTGAAAAGTTCCATTGGTAATAATGCTTGAGTAAGTATAGTTATTGAATTCAAGAGAATCGATATTTCCTTTAAGTGTGGTTCTTATTTTGTCAACAGCAAAACTACTGCCTTCAATTTCCCCTTTAAAATTAACCAAACCTAAAGAGCTGGTATTTAAAAAGCGGCCGATGTTAAAACGGGTTGTTTCAAGATTACCCTTATAAGTAGGCTCGCCTTTTGATGGGAGCTTGAGACTGAGATTGGTTTTCAATCCACCCAACTCAGTGCTGAACACACCTGTTGTTACAAAATTCTGAACGGTTCCTTTAAAATTTCCGCGGTAAATTACATTGCCCAGTTCGGCAAGGTTAGGTTCTTTTATTTCTTTCAGGGCAGGAATAAAACTAACAAGGTCATTATAGTTGGAGGATACAACACCGTTATTAAAACTGATTTGTGTTGTATTGATATTGGGCAAACCTTTCATGGAAAGCATTCCTGAAATATTTGTTTTATTTCCAATCCTCGCAAAGAGCCGGTCGACGGTAAAATTGGCAACAGTGCCTTTATAATGCCCGGAGATATCTATATTTCTTTTCAAACTATTGAGTTCGGGTGCAAAGAAGGCAATATCATCGCTGCTGATTTTTGCTTCTTTGAAATATGCTTCCATTACCACCTTTTCAACATAGTCGCCGAAATCTTTATTAAAGTCGGTAAACTTCATCGCATAATAATTTCCGATCCTGCTTTTATTTGTTCTCAGATCGAGAGACGCCAGCTCCATGATCTGTGGTGTAAACCGGAATCTGGTTTTCAGTTTCTGCAACTGAAAACCACTTCTGTCTTTTACAGCAAGATCAATGTCTGCACGAAGTGTGTCTTTCACAAACGACACTTGTTTAAGCGTGCCGTTTAGTTTACTTAACTGGATATGTGATCCGTCAAAATGAGCCAAAGCATTTTTTTCATTACCGTCAATAAATACACGGCCATTTGAAATCTGGAGAAGTTTTGCTTTGATGAGCATATTGCCGGCATTAAATTGAAGACCGGTATCTGTTATTGCAGCTTGTTGATTCTTTTTTACAACATCTGGCCGGAGTCCTTTGAAGCCCTGTGTGGCAAATAGTGGCTGATCCAGCTTAATATCATCAATCAGGAAAATGCCTTTATTCAGGTCAATTTTTTCAGCGTTTAATACCATGCTCGCTACTTCTACATTCACTCTCTCACCAGCCCATCGGTCATTTTTTACCAGCCTGATATTTTTTAAATCGATTTTTTTAAGGTCAAGCTCCATGCCTCCCTTTTTTTCTTTTTCTGTAGAAGGAGAGGAGAAATGATCAACAATATATTGGTAGTTCCAGGTGCTGTCTTTCCTGTTGAGTTTAATTACGGCATCTTCAAGACCCACAAATCGTAAAACAGCCTTTTCTTTCAGAAAGAACCAATCGGTAATACGAACTCTCAAACTGCCTGCATATAAGAGTGTATCGCGTGAGCGGTCGCGTACTAACAACCCCTCCATATTCAAACGATTGAACAGGCCGATGCTCACATGTTTAATCCTTACTTCAGTACCAAGTGATTTGGAAAGTCGGCTGGTGGCAACGCCAACCAGTTTATTCTGTACATAATCTGTCTGAATAGCGATAAAGATCAATAAGATCAGGGCAAGAATGACCAGTAGGGTACGCCTTAATATTTTCAGGGTTCGCTTCAGAACAGAATGGGTTTATGCAAATTTACAAGAATACCAACCTGAGTGCAAATTCGATACCAAAGACGTTAAAACCACGATAAAATCTCCATAATTATCAAATTAGTTGCTTAAGTGCCGCATATTGAAGTAACATGATGGTTTTGCCGTCTTTTATTTCGCCTGTCTCCATCATTTTGAGGGTTTCTGCAAAAGGGAGTTCAAGTACTTCAATATTTTCCTGTTCTTCAGCCACACCTCCACCTTCCGACACTTTCATTTCTTTCGTATAAGAGGCAACAAAAAAATACAGGATCTCCGTAACCGATCCGGGAGACATATACGCCTCAAATACTTTTTTTACATTGGATACTTTATAACCTGTTTCTTCTTCTGTTTCTCTTTTGATACAATCTTCCGGGTTATCCTGGTCTAGTAAACCGGCACATGTTTCAATAAGCATTCCTGTTTCGTTGCCATTGATAAAACTGGGTAACCGAAACTGGCGGGTAAGGATTACCGAGCCTTGTTCTTTGTTAAATAATAGGATAGTAGCCCCGTTACCACGATCATATGCTTCACGTTGCTGCTTTTTCCAGGTGCCATTTTTCTCCAGCACTTCGTAGTGAATCTTTTTGAGTATGTACCAGTTGTCTGAAAGAATTTCTGTATCAATAATCCGAACAGTAGGTTGCATGTAATCAATTTATTTGGGCGAATGTTGCGCCTGTTTTACAGATTCAAGATAAGACCGACTGGCTCCTTTAGGGATGCTCAATGACTTCCAGGCCGAATCGCGAATCATCCTGCCGATGTAAACAATCTGACCTACATGATAAGGATAATGTGCCAGTTGCCGAAGGATAGCATCATAGACAAAAAGCGGTTCGGTGCGGATGGTTACTGTTTTTGTAAGATCATCGGGTTGAAGACTTTCCAGTGTCTTTAAAAGGCAATCCCAGCCTGCATTCCAGAAGGAGAGCAGGTCTTCTTTGCTCATCATAGTATGCTCAAATTCAGCATCTCTCTTACGCCATTCTTTTTCACCATCTTCTGTAAGAAAATTGGTCCAGCGACTCAGCATATTACCATACATATGTTGTATGATTACAGCAATGCTATTGCTTTCGCCGGTAGGCTGATAAAAGAAATCTTTTTCTTCAAGCTGGGCGAAAGTATTGTCTCCAAGTTCTTTATAGTATTTAAATCTTTTGATGGAATCTTTTAGAAAACCTGCTTCGAAACTCATAATTCGTTATTCTTTTATAGTTTAAAAACCTGCAACGGAATCATCACCTCTTTTGTCGGCAACGGCTTCCCGTTTGCCATTGGTAAGAATACGGATACCTTCCGTTCTGCCGATGGGGCTTCTTTCTTTTATTTTGTAACCCATAGCTTCCAGTTGTTTCCTTGTTTCGGGAAGAAAATCTTTTTCTATGGTAACCTCGTCAGGTAGCCACTGGTGATGAAATTTTGGCTTGTTAATGGCATTGTCCAGATCCATTTTAAAATCAATTAGGTTAACCAGTGCCTGGAACACTGAGGTAGGAATGGTTGTTCCTCCCGGTGTGCCAATGGTGAGATAAGGTTTTTTATTTTTCAATACGAGGGTAGGAGTCATGGAGCTTAACATTCTTTTGCCCGGAACAATGGCATTGGCTTCACCACCCAATGCTCCATACATATTGGGGACACCCGGTTTTACACTGAAATCATCCATTTCATTATTGAGCAAAAAACCGGCACCACCTACCACTGTTCTGCTGCCATAACCGCCGTTTAGTGTTGTGGTAACAGCTACCAGATTGCCCAGGGCATCAATAACACTGAGGTGGGTGGTTTCTTCACTTTGCTGAATCAGGCCGGCTTTTGTTTGTGAACTGTTCCCTGCTTTTTCAGGATGATAATCCTGCATCCGTTTGGCGAGGTAATGATCACTTATAAGAGAATCAACAGGCACTTTCCAGAAATCAGGATCGCCGAGGTGTTCAGCACGGTCGGCATAGGCTCTTCTTTCCACTTCAATCATCAACTGAACCGTTTTTTGTGTTTGAAACCCAAAACTACCTACCGGAAATTTTTCCATCATCTTGAGCATTTGTGCGATCAGAATACCGCCACTGCTGGGAGGAGAAAAACTGATGATTCGATGACCGCGATAATCAAACTGAATGGGTTCACGTAGCTTGGCTGTATAGTCTTTTAAATCCTCATAACTGATAATACCTTTCCCCCTCTGCATTTCTTCCACAATTAGTCTGGCTGTCTCACCGCCATAAAACCCCTGTGCACCGTTTTTCTGTATTCGTTTTAATGTACCTGCCAGTTCTTTCTGAAATAATGTGTCACCAGCTTTCCATTTTTCTGTTTTTACAAATGCCGTAGGTCTTGTATTGTATTTAATGAGAGATTCTCTGGTGCCATTTAATGAGACTGCTTCTCTTTCAGAAATGGCAAATCCTTTTTCTGCCAGATCAATAGCAGGTTGAATGAGTTTAGAAAATGGCAGTTTTGCATAGGGAAGGGTAGCAAATAATCCTGCAACAGTTCCTGGTATGCCCGATGCGAGATGTCCGTTTTGCGAGAGAGAAATTTTTGCATTTCCATGTTCATCAAGATACATATCTCTGTTAGCGGCGGCAGGAGCTGCTTCACGGTAATCGAGACCAATCAGTTCTCCGTCTTTTTTTCTCGCAAGTAAAAACCCGCCACCACCAAGGTTTCCTGCAGCCGGATATACGACTGCCAATGCCAATTGTGTGGCAATTGCCGCATCAAATGCATTGCCTCCCTGTTTCATAATCATAGCACCCACCTGGCTGGCTAATGGATGAGCACTGGAAACGGCCGCTTTCTGATAGTTTGCTTTTTTTACACTGCTGTAATGATAAGGATCAATGGCTTTTCCCTTGCCAACAATAGAGGGAACAGCCTGAGCTGCAATGGAAACTGATATCAATAAGAAGCCCGAAAAACTCCACCATTTTTTCATGGTAGAAAATTAACACTTTTAGCAGAGAACTTACCCCGGAATAGGTACTGTTGATATAAAAAAGTGGGATAATCTTGTCGGTTACCTCCATTTCTTCCCTACTTTCACGACTCATTTATTGTAATATGAAACCTTTTATTCCTTTTTTATCATGCCTGTTGCTGGTATCGGCAACCTTTGCTCAAAACGTACCCAGCCCTGAAAGCTACCTGGGTTATAAAGTAGGTACACGTTATACACGTCACCACAAGATTGTGGAATATTTTAATGCTGTTGCCAAAGCCCGACCCGATATGGTAAAGCTGGAGCAATACGGACTTACCAATGAGGGCCGCGAACTGATGCTGGCTTTTGTAGGGACACCGGAAAACATGCAAAAACTGGAAGCCATCCGGTTGAATAATCTGAGACTGGCAGGTGTTAGCCGCGACAGGGCAGCTCCAGTGCTGGAAGGAGCTCCTGCTATCGTATGGCTAAGTTATAATGTACATGGTAATGAACCTTCTTCTTCAGAAGCAGCATTGCTTATGATTCATGCTTTAACTGATCCTTCAAATACTAAAACAAAAGAGTGGTTAAAGAATACCATTGTTGTGGTTGATCCCTGTATCAACCCGGATGGTCGCGATCGTTATGTAAACTGGTTTAATTCCATGGTAGGCGATAAATTGAATGCTCATCCAATGGCCCGTGAACATTCAGAACCATGGCCTGGTGGAAGAAGTAACCACTATAATTTCGATCTTAACCGCGACTGGGCCTGGCAAACACAGGTGGAAACACAGCAACGTTTGAAAAAATACAATGCATGGTTACCACAAGTACATGTTGATTTTCATGAGCAGGGATACAATTCACCTTATTATTTCGCCCCGGCTGCGCAGCCTTTTCATGAAGTGATTACAACATGGCAGCGCGATTTCCAGGAACTGATTGGTAGAAATAATGCTTCTTATTTCGATAAAAATGGCTGGTTATTTTTTACCAAAGAAAGTTTCGATCTTTTATATCCGGCATACGGAGACAGTTATCCTATTTATAATGGAGCCATTGGTATGACTTACGAACAGGGCGGTCATAGCAGGGGAGGTTTGGGTGTTGTTACTTCTGATGGAGATACACTTACACTTGTTGACCGTGCCACACACCATTTTACAACAGGATTGTCGACTGTTGAAACATCGAGCAGGAACCACCAGAAACTGATGTCTGAGTTCAAAAAATATTTTGATGATGGTCGTTCAGGTAAAATCGGTGAATATAAAACCTATGTGCTCACTGCGGCAGATCAGCATAAATTAAATGCAGTGATCAGCCTGCTGGAAAAAAATGGTATTGAATGGGGAACTGTGAGTAATAAAAACTTTAAAGGGTATAACTATTTCACCGGTAAGGAAGAGGCTTTTGCTGATGAAGGATTTAATATAGCTGTAAGTGCCCATCAACCCAAAGCTGTAATGGCAAAAGTATTATTGGAGCCTAAAACCATTGTAAATGATTCGAATACTTATGATATCACTACATGGTCACTTCCCTATGCTTATGGAGTGAAAGGATATGCTGTAAAAGAAAAACTTGATTTAAGTAACGACTGGAAACAACCTGTTGTTCAGTCTGTAAACTCATCTTATGGTTTGTTGATTCCTTATACATCTTTCAATAGCGCCAAACTGCTGGCCGAGCTGTTAAAGAATAATGTAAAAGTTCGTTTTGCTGAAAAGCCATTTAAATACAGAACAAAGAACTACGACAGAGGTACGTTGATTGTTTTAAAAACAGGAAACGGAACCGTGAACTGGAATGCAGTTACCAATGCAGCATGTGCAAAATTTGGTGTACAGGCCGATGTAGTAGAAACAGGATTCATGGACCAGGGTGCAGACTTTGGTTCATCTGATATTAAAAATATCAGTGAAGCGCCTAAAGTAGCATTGCTTACCGGCGATCAGGCTTCTTCATTGGGTGCAGGCGAAGTATGGCATTATTTTGAGCGAATGCTTGATTATCCGGTGACACTTATCAATGGCGCTGATCTTGGACGTATTAACCTGAAAGATTTTAATGTAATTATTGCGCCTGATGGCTTTTTCCGTGCTTTTGGTGAAAAAGCTACTGCTGATCGTTTGAAAGATTTTGTACGAGGCGGAGGTAAAATCATTGCACTGGAAGGATCTGTTTCTGCAATGGCATCTGAGTGGGGACTAAAAACAAAAACAGATAAGGATGAAGAAAAAGGCGATTACCTGGATGTAAAAAAATATGGTGAAAGAGAGCGTAGCTATTTGCCAAATGCTATTCCTGGCGCCATCTTTAAAATGGATCTGGATAATACGCATCCACTAGGTTTTGGTTATCCTGATTTCTATTACACACTGAAACAGGATGGAACTTTATATGAGTTTATGAAAAGTGGCTGGAATGTTGGAGTGTTGAAAAAAGAAGGCTATGTAACCGGAGTGGCAGGAGCCAAAGTAAAGAACAAGTTGAAAGATGGTATGCTATTCGGCGTACAGAATATGGGATCAGGATCGGTGGTGTTCTTCACAGAAAATCCATTGTTCAGGAATTTCTGGGAGAACGGTAAACTTTTAATCGCCAATGCTGTTTTCTTAGTAGGACAATAAAATGAGAGGCCGTCCCGATTTAATCGGGACGGCTTTTTTATACACCTACCTTATGACTAAAATCAGGAACAGAAAGTTCATGAAAACAACAGGGATTGTATTGTTGCTTGTACTCGTTACCTGGGTAATTGTGGGTGAGAGTTGTATGAAATTCAGGATCAGCGATGAAGTGGCTACGGAAAAATTTAATAAAGCAGGTGTGCCACTTGTAATTCGCAGACTGAGTGTAAATCATCGAACACTGCATTATACCAAAACAGGCAACGATAGTTTTCCTACCATTGTATTTGTACATGGTTCACCCGGCTCATGGGATGCATTTGAATCATACATGCGTGATTCCGCGTTATTAAAAAAGTACAGGATGATATCTGTTGATCGTCCGGGCTTTGGTTATAGCGATTTCAGAGATGCATTGAATTTGCAGGATCAGTCACTAATTATAAATGCTTTATTTGCCAGAGAGGATAATCGTAAGCCTGTATATCTTGTAGGACATTCGCTTGGTGGACCATTGATTGTTCAGATGGCGATAGATAAACCCGGTTATTTTGATGCTCTTGTTATTCTTGCCGGTTCGATTGATCCGAAGATGGAGCAGCCTGAAAAATGGCGCCCTTTATTAATGAATAACCCGCTTAAGTTTCTTGTGCCAGGTGCTATGCGTCCATCCAATGATGAATTGTGGTACCTGAAAAAAGACCTGAGAATACTGGCACCGCAAATGTCGAAGGTGAATACAAGGATATTTGTGGTACATGGCGACAAAGATGTATTAGTACCCTATGCCAATATGGATTTTGCTGTAAAAAACTTCACCCATGCCCGCAGTCTCGATACATTGACCCTGCCGGGAGCCAATCATTTTATTCCTTGGAGCCATTACAAGGCGGTACGAGGGGTCTTGTTAAAGCTATAATCCTTCACCGATTTTTGTTTGAATGGTGTGGCATATCGTCTTTCAGCCTTTATCTTCGTTAGCACCATTCCTGTCGTATGAAAAGAAATATTACGTTGCTTTTGCTGTTAAACTGTTTTGCCATTGGTTTTATACAGGCACAGATTGTTCCGGTAACTGCAAGCTCCTCTGATATCTACCAGCAGTTAAAAAAACTTAATGTACTGGGTTCTGTTTTGTACATCGCGGCCCATCCTGATGATGAAAACAATGGATTATTGCCTTATCTCGCCAAAGAAAAATTATATCGTACCGCCTATTTGAGTTTAACAAGAGGTGATGGAGGCCAGAACCTGATAGGGCCCGAACAGGGGATAGAATTGGGAATGATCAGAACACATGAATTAATGGCCGCAAGAGCCATTGACGGATCGGAGCAATATTTTACAAGCGCGTATGAATTTGGGTTCAGTAAAAGTGCTGATGAAGCATTGCGTGTATGGAACCGTATGCAGGTATTGGCAGATGTGGTTTGGATGATTCGTTCATTACAACCCGATATCATCATCGCCCGTTTTCCGCCAGATGCAAGAGCTGGTCATGGTCATCATGCAGCATCCGCTATCATTGCTAACGAAGCCTATGCTGCTGCGGCTGATTCTACAAAATTCACTGAGCAATTTAAATATGGTGTTAAACCATGGCGAGCCAAACGTCTTCTCTGGAACACATTTAATTTTGGCAGAACCAATACCACCAGCGAAAACCAGTTGAAAGTTGAAGTTGGAGCATATAATCCTTTACTTGGGAAAAGTTATGGCGAATTAGGGGGTGAAGCAAGGAGTATGCACAAAAGCCAGGCTGAAGGCAGACCAAGAAGAAGAGGGGAAGTGTTTGAATATTTTGTTCATGTAGCAGGAGATTCAGCCAAAGCAGATATTATGGAGGATGTGAATATAGGCTGGTCAAGATTAAAGCAGGGAAGAGAGGTAACAGTAACCAATTCGCAAGGTAAAGAAATGAAAGTGCAATTATCGACAGAAGCAGATATTAACCAGATTCAAAACAGCATCCAGGGAATTATTGACCAGTACGATTTCAGGGAACCTCAAAAATCAGTGCCGGAACTGGTTAAGTTGTATAAACAGATGTTTAATAAAATGCCTGTCGGAGCATGGCGTTCACATAAATTAAAAGAAGTACAGGATATTATTGAACATGCGTCGGGGCTTTTTGTAGAAGCCTTTACACAACAGGAAACAGCTTTGAAAGGAGATAGTGTGCGTGTGAATTTCTTTGTAAATAAAAGAAGTGATGTAGCGACAACTATAAGATCCATGCGTTTTGTGGGTGGAGAAGATACAGTAGTGATGCAGGTGACAGAAAAAAACAGAAACTATCAATATGCGCGGATACTGGTGTCTGGTAAAGGACCGGAATACACGCAACCGTATTGGCTTCGCAAAACAAAAGTGATAGACGGGATGTTTGTGGTAGATGATCAGCAGGATATTGGTAAAGCCTGGAGTGACCCGGTTTTCAGTGTGGTGTTTGATGTTGAAATAGAAGGGGTGCGTTTTCAAATACAAAGACCGGTTTTGTACAAATATGTAGATGCTGAAAGAGGGGAACTTTATCAGCCTTTTGTAATTGTTCCACATGTGGAAGTGTATATGGGTTCAACGGTGGTATTGTTAAATGTAAAAGATGAAACAGGAAAGAACAGGGCAGATTCAATGTTGCATGTTGTGTATCGCTCCAATTTTTCGCAACAGAATGTGTTGACTACACTGAATATCCGGCAGGAAGCTATAAAACCCGTATTCAGCAGGGAACAAAGAAATTTTGTAAAGGGGCAGCGACAAATTGTAAATGTACCATTAACAAAAGTATACAACCCCGATGCTGCTGCTCAGTACCTGGAAGCCACCATTAGTATTGTTCCTGCTGGTGGCAGGGCAATGAATTTTTCTGATTATTTCAAATCCATTCGGTACGATCATATTCCAAATATTAGTTACGCTTTTCGCGATCATGTGAAAATGCTGAAGGAAGAAATAAAAGTGAGAGGGAAGAAAGTAGGCTTTATTCCGGGTTCAGGCGATATGATGCCGGAAGCATTAAAACAAATGGGGTATGAAGTAAAGGAATTGGGTGACGCAGATATTACAGATGAAAACCTGCGGGAGTTTGATGCAATTGTAACAGGCGTAAGAGCATATAATTTGAATGAGTGGCTCACAAGTAAATATGATGTGATGATGCGTTATGTAGAAAGAGGAGGCAATCTGATTGTGCAATACAACAGGAATCAGGGTGGTGTGGCTGCTCCAAAAATTGGTCCTTATCCATTTCAGATATCATCCAATCGCGTTACAGAAGAAGATGCGGAAGTAAGATTTGCTATACTGGATCATTCCGTATTAAATTTTCCTAATAAAATCAGTAGTGTTGATTTTGTCGATTGGGTACAAGAACGCAGCACTTACCAGGCCGATCAGGCAGATACTCGTTACAAAGCACCCTTATCAATGAATGACACTGGCGAAAAAGCCAGCAGTGGCAGCCTGATTACTACTGCGTACGGAAAAGGTAATTTTGCGTATGTAAGCCTGGTAATGTTCAGGCAATTACCTGCGGGTAATCCGGGAGCATTTAAAATACTGGCAAATCTGATTGCTATGCCTAAACACTAAGTATATGAAACAGAGAAGACAGATAGGGATATTCACAATTGTATTGATTGGTGTTGGTGTAGGATTGTTAATTAAAAATGTAAAGATCGGGCTGTTGATAGGGTTGGGACTTGGTTTGTTTGCCGGAAGTCTGATCAGAAACAGGTAATTATAATTTGTCATTATGGAACCAAAAGAAAAAATACCTTTTTTAAAGAGTTGGAAAAACTGGTATTTGCTTGTTTTGTTTTTTTTACTTGGGCTGATTGTTTTTTTTCAATGGCTTACTAAAACCTATGCATGAGTAAAACAGACTGGATTGTTTTAGTGATTACCCTTGTTGGAATCATTACATACGGTTTATACAAAAGTAAAACGAGTAAAAACCTCGAGGGCTATTTTCTGAGTAACAGAAGTATGCCCTGGTATCTTGTATTGTTAAGTATCATGGGCACACAGGCCAGTGCCATTACTTTTTTATCGGCACCGGGTCAGGCATTTACCGATGGAATGCGTTTTGTGCAATACTATTTTGGATTGCCACTGGCAATGATTATTCTCTGTATCACATTTGTACCACTGTTCAATAAGCTGAAATTATTTACTGCATACGAGTTTCTGGAAAAAAGATTTGATCTGAAGACAAGAACATTTACTTCATTTCTTTTCCTGCTCTCACGAGGTCTTTCAACGGGTATCAGTATTTATGCACCTTCTATTATACTTTCTTCACTAATGGGCTGGGATATTTTCTGGACCAATATTGTAATGGGAGGGATGCTGATTATATACACCGTAACTGGTGGAGCCAAAGCAGTAGCGTATACACAGCAGTTACAGTTGCTGATTATTTTTGCAGGTATGTTTGTAGCCGGTTATCTGATTGTAGATTATTTGCCGGAAGGGGTTGGTTTTAGCGAAGCGTTAAAAGTAAGTGGGGCATCAGGTAAATTAAATGTTATTACAACGGGTATTACAGAAAACGGTTTCGATTGGAAAGACAGGTATAACCTGATTAGTGGCGTAATTGGTGGTTTCTTTCTTGCCCTCTCTTATTTTGGAACAGATCAGTCGCAGGTGGGCAGGTATCTTACTGCAAAAGATACCACCGAAAGCAGGTTAGGGCTTTTAATGAATGGACTTGTTAAAGTACCCATGCAGTTCCTGATTCTTTTATTAGGAGCATTGCTGTTTACTTTTTATCAATTCAATCCGGCACCTGTATTTTTCAATAAGGCAGTAGAAGAAAAAGCCATGCAGACATCTTATAAAGATGAGCTTGCCGGATTAAAGCAACAGTTTAATACATATCAGGTTCAGCAACAGGAGTGGAGCCGATTGTATACAGTAGAAAAACAGGAACATTACAAAGACAGTATAGCCAGTGGTTCGAAACGATTGGAAGCCATTCAGAAAGAGTACAAGACAGTTCTCTCAAAAGCCAGTCCGGGTGCAGATACCAACGATACCAATTATATATTTCTCCGTTTTGTAGTTGATTTTTTACCCAAGGGGTTGGTCGGCCTTTTGATCGCTATTATTTTCCTGGCAGCCTGGGGTTCTATTGCCGCGGCATTAAATTCATTGGCATCTTGTACCATGATCGATTTTCACCAGCGTTTGCGTGGCATTCAAACAGATAATACAAATGCAGAACAATGTGCATTGGAATATAAACAATCCAAGTATTATACACTTGCATGGGGTATCTTCTGTATTATCACGGCAGAATTTGCATCAGGTATGGGAAGTCTGATTGAAGCAGTAAATGTATTGGGATCTTTGTTTTATGGTGTTATACTGGGTATTTTCCTGGTAGCCTTTTATATAAAAAGGGTAAAGGCGAATGCAGTTTTTGCCGCAGCCATTATTGGAGAGCTGGTTGTAATTGCTTTCTTCCTACTCGATAAATACAATATCATTGGGCTTGGGTTTTTATGGTTGAATGTGGTTGGCGCTCTGGCTGTAGTTTTATTGAGTGTTATCTTTCAGTTGTTTCAAAGAAGGGTTGCGTAGCAAAGATTTCATTTGCTGAATGGCGGTCTGGTTAAGTTGTATGAGCCTTTCCCGTTGTGTTAAGCCGTTTCTGATTAACAAGGAATTGATGCTCTCCAGATTGGCGAGAATAATCAGTTGTTCTAGATTGGCATGGTAGCGAATGGTTCCTTTCTCAGTTGGGTGCAATTGCTTCCATTCCCCGGATGTTTGTCCGAATACAGCCAGATTAATTACATCTGCTTCAGAAGTATACACCATCGCTGCCTGTTTTGCATTAATGGTTGGCGGAACCAAAGTGTCCATAATTGCATCGGTATGAATTCTATTATTAATTCTCGAAATGGTCCGGTGAATATTCCATTCCAGTTGCAGGGAGGATGATTCACCTTCTTTCAGTCTTTGAAATTCTTTAATCAGGTACAACTTGAACTCAGCACTGATCCACGCCGCAAATTCAAAAGCAATGTCCTTGTGGGCATAGGTTCCGCCTGAATTCCCTGCTTTTACGATGATTCCCTATGCATTTACAGTAGTGATCCACTTAAGTGGCGATAAAACAAAACTATTACTTCCTGCTTCTTGTACAAAGGGGTCGAATTCGACCCCTTTGAAATCGGGGTTATGGATTTGTTCCCAGATGCCCAGAAACTCAATGGTAGACTTTGCCCTGAGCCAGTTCTTGATGATGTCTTTTGGTTCATGTGGATTTTTATAGCGGGCAATATCCGTTAACGAGATATAATCCAACTGCTCCGTCTTGAGTAATTCAATCTGTTTACCCTTAACGGTGATAGTTTGCTTTGCTTTTTTCGTGTAAACATTTTAATCCCTAAATCTATAAAGCCCAACAGGCATTGTCAATACGTATAAATACCTGATTTTCCCTAAAAATCAGTATCATCGTAATATGAGCAATCGTTTTACAATAGTACCTTGGGCGAAGTGGGCTTCCTTATATGAAGTGAATATTAGACAATACACTCAGGAAGGCAGTTTCAATGCTTTTGCAGCGCATCTCCCACGGTTAAAAGAAATGGGGATTGATATACTCTGGCTAATGCCTGTAACGCCTATCAGTTTAGCTGAAAGACAAGGCTCATTGGGAAGTTATTATGCCTGTAGCAGCTATACGGACATTAACCCTGAATTTGGTACGCAGGCAGACTTCCGCGCTTTGGTTGAACAGACTCATGCATTGGGTATGAAACTGATTATAGACTGGGTAGCCAACCACACCGGTTGCGATCATCATTGGACTAAAGAACATCCGGAATGGTATATAAAAGATGCACAGGGTAATTTCACAGAAAGAAATGGCTGGAAAGATGTAATTGATCTTGATTTTAGCCAGCCTGCTATGCGTGACGCGATGATCAATGCCATGCAATACTGGGTGAAAGAATTTGATGTTGACGGATTTCGCTGTGATATGGCTCATCTCGTTCCACTCGATTTCTGGATAGAAGCAAGAACTTCCTGCGATGCCATCAAACCCTTATACTGGCTCGCTGAGTGTGAAGAGGTAAATTATCACCAGGCATTTGATACCAGTTATGCATGGTGGTGGATGCATACAACTGAGAAGTTTGTAAAAGGTGAAACAGGTTTACATGAGCTGCGTGAAGTATTACATGCTTATTCACAATACCCCCAAGGTGCAAGCAAATTATTTTTTACCAGCAACCACGACGAAAACAGTTGGAACGGTACCGAATATGAAAAGTACGGTCTATCTGCCAAAGCCTGGGCCGTATTTACCTGTACCTGGCAAGGAATGCCATTGATTTACAGTGGACAGGAAAACCCCAATCTAAAACGCCTTGCTTTTTTTGATAAAGATCTGATAGAATGGAAACCAATACCTGCACTTCACGATTTTTACCAGCGACTGTTGCATTTACGCAGAAACAATAGTGCACTAACTGAAGGAGAAACTTTTATTCTGCCAACAGATTCTTCATGGGTAATGGCTTATTTCCGCAGAAAAGGAGAAGATATAGTATTGGTATTATTAAACCTTTCAGAAAAAGAAAAAATAACCATGCAGGTAACACATGATTGGCTGAATGGAAAATTCAAACAACTGTTTTCTGAAATTTCTTATACTTTCTCCGGTACAGAAACCTATGAATTATTACCCGGCGATTTTTTGGTGTATGTAAAACAGGGCTGAGGAGAATAAAAAATAAGGAACATGAAATAAGAAATAAGAAAGTGAATGCACCTCTACTTTCTTATTTCTTATTTCATGTTCCTTATTCCTTGTTTCTTTCCCTTTATTCTCTGGTTAAATTCAATGGGTAAGTATAACTTCCTTCAAAGCCGGGGTAAATACCTTCAAGTCTTACAACACCGCCACCTTTAAGGGATGACAATACTTCCTGTAACTCTTCAATGTTTTTTACTTCACGGCCATTCACACCTGTAATTACAAAACCATCCTGCATCCTGCTCTTACCTAATAAACCAGTGCCTACTTTTCTTACGCGAACACCGCCTTTGATATCGTTGGCAGCAGCCAGGCTTTTGTCAATGTTTTCTAACTCACCTCCCAATTGGTCGATAGCAGAAGCTGTTTTTACAACTTCTGTTGTGCCCACTTTATTTTTCAGGGTAATGTTTACCGTATTTTCCTTTCCGCTACGTTTATAACTCACGCTGATTTTATCACCTGGTTTATACAATGCCACCTGCTCCTGTAATTCAGCACCATTGGTAACCTGGTTGCCGTTTACTTTGGTAACAAGATCGCCTTTCTTTAAACCGGCAGCAGCAGCAGCACCTCCTTCAGGAACACCAGTAATATATACACCTTCACCTTCTTTGATGGAAGTACCCAGTTCTTTTTCAAGCGCAAGTTTCTGATCATCAGACAGGTTTTCACTTGGGTAATTAATACCGATATACGCACGCTGAACTGTACCAAACTTCACAATATCTGTAACGATCTTTTTTACAATGTTTACAGGAATAGCATAAGAATAACCTGCATAAGAACCGGTAGGAGAGGCAATGGCTGAGTTAATGCCAATTAATTCACCTGAAGTATTAATTAACGCACCACCACTGTTACCAGAGTTTACAGCAGCATCTGTTTGAATAAATGATTCAACAGGACTCTGACTTTGGCGGCTATTGATACCAATAGATCTTGATTTGGCGCTAACAATACCTGCAGTAACTGTTGCATCCAGGTTTAATGGATAACCAATAGCCAATACCCACTGACCCAGTTTTACTTCATCGCTGTTGCCATACACCAGATAGGGAAGTGTTTTACCTTCAATTTTAATGACAGCAATATCGCTGCTCGGATCTGTGCCAACAACAGTACCCTTATAAGATTTTTTATTGGCTAATGTTACATTGATTTCATCTGCACCATCTACTACGTGGTTATTGGTAATGATATAACCATCTTCAGTAATTAATACACCACTACCGCTTGCACGCTGCTCAGGAATCATACGCGGACCTCCAAAAAAATCGCCAAAATCGTCACCAAATAAATCCGCAAAAGGATTACTGCGCTGGCGCTGTGTATTACTCACCTGGCGTGCCTTGGTTTTTGTTTTAATATGCACTACTGCAGGAGTGGCACTGGTAGCAGCAGGCGTAAAATCAACTGCTGCACCGGGAGTATTGTTTTTATCAAAGAAGCCGGCATAATTAACCGGTAATTTCCCCGATTCCTGTACACCTGCCCGCTGATAATCGTTGTACTTACTAAAGCCCCAGACGCTAAGGACAGTAGTAGTGGCGCTAATGGCAACCACGGCTAAAATGTTCTTGAGATTCATATGCATGGTCTTTTAAATTTGAATGATACTGTTTAAATCAAAAAATATGCCTTTCAGATAGCAAATAAACAAAGCTGTTTAATTGACAGTTTACCACTGACAGTATTTAACAAATGTTTTACGGCAATCCTCGTAGATCAGGCCATAATCAACCTTAAAGTTAATTGATTATCCGCAGATTAGAATCGATTCTACTACCAGCCAAAATCACTGTCTACCGATTATTTTCAGTCAAACTGCTGTAAAAAAGCCATAGTATCAACACCATCCGCATAATCTGCCAGATTTGGCTGCTGGGCCTGACCCAATGGAATGAACCCATGTCCAACCACACACTGTATATCCGTATTGCCCTGAAGCAATGCGGATAAACTGTTTTTATCTGCGTAAAAATGATAGTGTACCTGGCTCACAGGAGAAAACGGTGAACTGTTTTCTGTGAGGATGATGCTATCATTATTCATGTAATACTTGTTCCCCATAATCAGTAAAGCCAGGTGATAGTCGTAGTTGTGTTTGTATTTGTGGTAATCAATCAGGTAAGCATATTTTTTCAATGCTTCTAACAGCGGTATAAAATCATATCCTTCCGGAACATACAATTGGGTGATATTCCTGCAGCCTAAACCAAAATAGAGCTGAATATCGTCGGCAAGCAATGATAATTCATCAGCAGTTTCTGATCCGTCGAGAACAGCCACTGATGTTCTGTTTCTGCGTATGATATTGGGATATTTCCCAAAATAATATTCAAAATAACGTCCGGAGTTATTAGACCCAGTAGCGATATAAGCATCGCAGCCCTTTAGTTGTTCCGCAAATGAGATATGATTCTGTACGGTGATCTCCCATTCGTACATTTTTTTTACAAGGTGTTTGATGAGCCACTTATCTTTTGAGGATGTTTTAATAACCATGGAGTGACCACTGATAAACACCGAGAGAAAATCATGAAAACCTACAAGGGGTATATTTCCTGCCATTACAATACCAACGGTTTTGGGTAGAGGTGGAGTGTCTTTCACTCCATAACTGCCAGCCCAGTTGGTTAAAAGTTCGGGCTGAAGAAACTGGGTGGCTATCTGTTGGATGGAACGATCCAGAAACTCGGGAATAAACCAGGCATTTTCGCGATAGGCTCTTTCCTGAACGGCCAGCCATTCCTCATCCTTGCTCAACATATATTCACCCAAATGGGCCAGTAACTGAATTCGTTCTTGTAAAATCATTTGTCAACCGTATTTTTGGAAAGCAAATGTAGAATCACTAACCCAACAAACCCATTTATATGGCCATCAAAATAACCGAAGAGTGTATCAATTGCGGCGCCTGTGAGCCCGAATGTCCCAATAATGCCATTTATGAAGGTGGTGTAGAATGGGCTATTTCAGACGGAACCACCATTAAAGGCAGTTTTACCCTCATGGATGGAACTGCAGTAGATGCCGATCAGCGTTTTGAACCCATCAGTGTTGATACTTACTATATTACACCTAACAAGTGTACCGAATGTCAGGGTTTTCATGAAGAACCACAGTGTGCTGCGGTATGTCCGGTAGACTGCTGTGTACCCGATGAAATGTACCAGGAAACAGTAGAAGAACTGCTGGCGAAAAAGGAGAAAATGCACATTTAATGCACAGGTGGTTGTGCTAAACTTTTATCGAAAAATCTTGCACCAGCCATAAAAACTTTTTAGCTTAGTACTACAATCATTGTTGTATCTGAACATACGACAACTAGTAACGGCGGGTGATATTTCCCGTCAACGTGAGGTGAAGAGACGGGTAGTTTCTTCACCTTTTTTTATGTCAGACATCCGACATCCGACAATTCCTCTCCCTATCTTTGTTACTTAACCTGCAAAAAATCATGAAGAAAAAACTGGCATTGGTTACGGGTGGATTAAGCGGCGAAGCCCAGATTAGTTATAAAAGTGCCATAACTGTTGGCAATAATCTCGATAGGGATTTATTTGATGTATATAAAATTGATATCAATACCACCGGCTGGTGGTATGAGGCTGCTAATGGTGAAAAATCAAAAGTAAATCGTGACGATTTTTCTATCAACAACAATGGAACCACTATTCATTTCGATGTGGTATTGTTGTGTATCCACGGAACACCCGGTGAAGATGGTAAACTGCAGGGTTATTTCGATATGCTCGGTTTACCTTATACCAGTTGCGATGCAGCTACTTCAGCACTTACCATGAACAAGCGTTATACAGTAGCTGTTGTATCGTTTAGCGGTATCAATGTAGCAAAATCAATGCACCTGTTTAAACATACACCAGTTACATCTGATCAGATATTGCAGCAACTCCGTTTACCTGTTTTTGTAAAACCCAACAGTGGTGGAAGCAGTATTGGCATGAGTAAAGTAAACACTGCCGAAGAATTGCCAACAGCTTTGGCGAAAGGGTTTAAAGAAGATAACCAGTTGCTGGTAGAAGAATTTATCAGTGGCCGCGAATTTACCATCGGCGTTTTTAAATCTGAAGGAAATATACAGGTATTACCTATTACTGAAATCGAAACAAAAAATGAGTTCTTCGATTTTGAAGCAAAATACCAGGGCAAAAGTGTAGAAACAACGCCAGCACAAATTGATAATCACATGAAGGATCAGCTTGAAGCAGCAGCCAAACGTGTTTACGAAGTGTTGAATTGCAGAGGGGTGGTTCGAATAGATTTTATTTATGATACTACTTTACAACAGCCATTTATGCTGGAAGTAAACACCGTTCCCGGTCAAAGCGATGCAAGTGTGATTCCACAACAGGTGAGGGCAAATGGATGGTTGTTGAAAGATTTTTATACGGCAGTGGTGAATGAAGCGCTTCGTTAAAATTTGAAAAAATAGCCATCAAAGAGCAGGTACAAAAAGGGAATCCTTTAACTTGTTTATTATTCTGCAGATAAATTTTAGGTTTGCACCGAAGCATGAAACAGTTCATACAGAAAATAACAGAAAAACCCCTTTGGGTGAATATGCTGGCAGGATTGGGTATTATACTGATCCTGATCATTTTATTCTTCTCACTACTGGGATGGATCACAGGATATGGCAATACTACCAAAGTGCCATCCGTAACAGGCCAGGAAATAACAGCCGCTACCCAGATTTTAGAACAGGCTGGTTTTGAAGTAGCCATACAGGATTCCGTTTATGTAGACAGTATTCCTAAACTGGCCGTGGTGCGGCAGACTCCGGAAGCCGATGCAACCGTTAAATCGGGCAGGACTATTTATCTTACTGTGAACCGAATGGTACCACCACAGGTAGAAATGCCCAGCCTGATTGGTTATTCAGTAAAAAGTGCAGAGCTATATCTCCAGAGTCTTCAACTGAAAATGGGCACCATTACTTATAAACCTGATATCGCAAGAAATTCTGTGCTGGAACAGCTTTATAATGGAGTACCAGTAAAAGAAGGTGACAAAGTTCCGCTGGGTGCCACCATTAGTTTTGTATTGGGCAGTGGTTTAGGTGGCAATGAAATGGATGTACCCAACCTTGTTGGCATGACTTTATCTGAAGCCCGCTCTTATTTATCGAGTATGAGTATCAATGTAGGTGCTGTAGTGGCTGTGGGTTCTATCCGCGATTCTGCAACTGCATTTGTGGTCAGACAAACTCCGGACTATTTATCTGAAATGCTTGATGATGCCGGTAACCGTACGCCCAATAAAATACGCCAGGGGCAACTGATGGATATTTATATCAGTAATGTTGCACCCATTCGCGATACAGGAAGAATCATTCCTCCACCCAATCAAAACTAATTAACAAGCATTATTTGATTATGCAAACAATTACTGTAGAAGAACTCAAAGCAAAACTGGATAGTGGTGAAACCCTTCACCTAGTAGATGTACGCGAACCACATGAACATGCCGAATTTAATATTGGCGGTATTCTCCTTCCATTAGGAAAAGTGCAAACCATGCAGGTAGATGATATTGAAGACCTGAAAGGTGAAACCGTATATGTGTATTGTCGCAGTGGAAACAGAAGCGGACAAGCCTGTCTCATTCTCGGAACCATGGGCTACCAGCATGTTGTGAATGTAACAGGTGGCATGCTGGCGTGGCAAGAGAGGAATAAATAAGAAACAGAGGAGTAAAGAACAGAAAAATAAGAAAGTGTGGAGAATACTGCTTTCTTATTTCTCTGTTCCTTATTTCTTATTCCTCTGTTTTAAAACCTAAGATTTACCGCCACCATAAAATTCCTCCCAGCCATTGGGTAATAGCCATTATCGGTATAAAATACACCACCACTTGTATAGCTATAGCTGTAACCATTGGGTTCGTATAATTTGTTAAACAGGTTATTGATTTGCCCGATGACTTGCACCTGTTTAAATACTTTATGACTGAAACTGTATGCTACACGCAGGTCTTGTGTGGCAAATGCATTCAACTCGCTTCTGTTCAACTGGCTGTTATCCATGTATTGTTTGCCAACATATTTGCCAATTAAACCAAGCTCAAATTGTTTTGCAGGGTAGAACATAATCTGAGTGCCACCAACCATTGACGGTGAAAAAGAAATATCGGTATTGCTTCTTTGTGCAGCATCCTGGTTACCAGAGTCGTAGTTGTCGGTGTATTCGGTAAAGGATTTTATTTTGTTTTTACTGAGCGTGATATTTCCGCCAACAGATAACCATTCAGCAGGTTTCCATCCACCCTGAAGTTCAATGCCAAGGCGATAACTTTTTGGAACATTGAAACGCGTGTAAGCGCCTACATCATTAATCTGTCCGGTTAAAACCAGCTGGTTTACGTAATACATATAATACAGGTTGGCTGAAAACTGGTAATTGCTTTTTTTGTATTCAATGCCCAACTCAAGGTCCTGTAATTTTTCAGCTTTGGGTTGATTGGTTATGCCGGCTTCAAAATCATCTCTGTTAGGTTCTTTCTGGCCGATTGCATAACTGATAAAAGCCTGCCAGTTGTTTTGTCTGTAAGTGATACCAAATTTCGGATTGAAAAAGTCAAAAGTTCTGTTCACCAATAATGCAGGATTGTTCTGAAACCCTTTCATATTATGTGCTACATGGCGATACTGAAGATCAACAAAGCCAAACAGGTGGTCGGTAAAACGTTGCTGCCATTTAGCAAAAAGATTGGCGTCTTTTTTTAATGCAGGGTTGTCGTAGTAACGATACCCTGCAGGTGCAGAGCCAGTCTGTAGCCAGGGCAAAGTACCGTAGTGGTCGCCTTCATAAGTGCTCCATCCACCCCCGAGTGTAAATTCATTTCCATGTTTACGGTATTGCAAAGAAATATTCTGTCCATAGAAATAATTATTCAACCAACGCTGGCGAACAAGATCAGTACGTGTAACCGGGGCACCACTTACAATCGGATCAGGTAATCCATAGTTGGAAAAACGCTGACTGGCTTTGTATTCTTCATAGTAACCATAACCACGTGTTAAGAAAGTTGCGGTTTGTAAGGACCAGGAACTGTTAAACGCGTGGTTGAAGAACAACTGGTAATGTGTTTGTGTATAATTGTCGGTCTGGTTATCATATGGGGTACCTGCTTTCTCAGTTCCGGCCGGGTTATTGGTTCGATCGGTTGCAAGCAGCGACTGTGATACACCATACCAGGCCTGATAGGTTTTCTCTTTTCCGCTGAATACATTGAAACGAAGCGATGATTTCTGGTTAAGCCAGGCGCCACTGATATAAAACGATTTAAGATCGCTGCTGGCACGGTCAATATAACCATCGCTTTGAATACTGCTTACTCTTGCATCAAGTGTAAAATGTTTACCCAATAAACCGGTACCGGCTTTTAAAGTATGTTTGCGCGTGTTGAATGAACCAAAACTATTGTTGAGTTCACTATATGCTTTCTCATTATACTCATTGGTAGAAAGATTGATGGTTGCCCCAAAAGCAGCAGCACCATTGGACGAAGTACCCACACCGCGCTGTACCTGAATGCTGTTTACAGATGATGCAAAATCAGGGAGATTTACAAAAAATGTTCCCATGCTTTCCGCATCATTATAAGGAATGCCATTCAGTGTAACATTAATACGGGTGGCATCGGTACCACGAATACGGATACCCGTGTAACCTACACCATTGCCTGCATCGGAATTGATAACAACGGAAGGAGTCTGGTTCAGTAGAAAAGGAATATCCTGACCAAGATTGGTTTTCACGATTTCTTCTTTTCCAAGATTGGTTTTTGCAAAAGGAGCTTTATCTGCCGCGCGGATGGACCTCACTTCCAGTGGCTGAAGAAATAAATTGCCGGGTTCAAGTTCAATCGACAATTCATTTGTAAGCGAAACAGATGAAAGATCAATTTCTTTTTCGCGGTAGCCCAGACTTTTTACCGATAAACGGGTTTTGGTTGATCCAGTCCACCGAAGTGCAAAAGAACCGTCTTCATTGGTAGTGGTCTGAAAATTGTTTACCGATACCAATGCACCGGCAAGTGCTTGTTGATTGGTTCTGTCGGTTACTTTACCGCGAACCAGGTTTTTGTTTTGCCCGAATGCGAGCAGGATGAGGAATGTCAGCGACATTGTTCCCAAAAACTTTTTCATTTTAAATGGTTTAAAAGTTTACAAATGGGAACAGGGGAATAGCTAATAGGAGAGGTACGACCAAAAATGTACGCCTTCCCTTCGCAGGAATTACCCTGTTCAGGTTCAACGGGTATTATCTCAGCCTCCCGCCTTAGGCGGGAAGCACCCCGAGGAATGATCTGCAGCAAATGTAGTAAATGCGTAAATTACCCCCAACTGTAACTTTGCCCGATGATGCCCGTTACACACAAAACCCCCTTTATGAAGCGGATATTTATACTTTTTATGGTGTTGACGGCAGCGCTGCCCGCACTGTCGCAGATAGAAAAAAACCTGGTACACGACGGTAATGCCGAAGTTAGAAACCTTAAAGGCTATACTATTGTGGATGTGTCGGGAGCCATCGATCTGTACCTGTCGCAGGGAACAGAAGATGCAGTGGCTGTAAGTGCCAGTTCAGAAGAAATTATCGGACGCATACGTACCGAGATGAGAGGTAGTACACTGCGTATTTACTTCGATGGAAAAGGACTGAACTGGAAAAAATGGGGCAATCATAAAATGAAAGCCTATGTTACGTTTAAACAATTGAGCA
Source organism: Chitinophaga pinensis (assembly GCA_943372605.1). Taxonomy (GTDB): domain Bacteria; phylum Bacteroidota; class Bacteroidia; order Chitinophagales; family Chitinophagaceae; genus Sediminibacterium; species Sediminibacterium pinensis_H. The sequence continues at coordinate 126,305 of CALRZI010000008.1, forward strand.
GTATTGAAGCAAGCGGAGCCTGTAATGTAAAAGTATCCGGAAAAATAAAACAGGATCTGCTGAGGATTGAAATGTCGGGTGCCAGCGATTTTAAAGGCGATGTGGAAATAGGAGATCTTAAACTCGAAGCCAGTGGTGCATCTCGTATCACCGTAAATGGTTCCGTAAAAATGCTGGGTGTAAATGCCAATGGTGCTAGTGATATCCGTGGTTATGATATTAATGCCGAACAATGTAAAGTAGATGCATCAGGAGCGTCGGTGGTAAGGGTAACAGTGAACAAAGAGTTGAATGCAACAGCAAGCGGTGCCAGTTCCATTTATTATAAAGGTGAAGGATTGATACGAGATATCAATACCAGCGGAGGTGCTACTGTAAAGCGTAAATCTGGAGATTAATTAAATAATATTTGGAGGAGAAGTTCCACGCCCCTACCTTTGCACCCCATTACATCGCGAGGTAGAGCAGCGGTAGCTCGTCGGGCTCATAACCCGAAGGTCGGAGGTTCGATCCCTTCCCTCGCAACAGAAAAATTGAAAGGCCTCAGAATAGAGGCCTTTTGTATTTAAAAGGTATAATTTTGAGTCAGAATGACTCGTAATTCGGCTAGGGGCTTCTCTGGATACTGAATAATGAAAGATGCGGGTTTTGTAAAGGATCATTTCACATCTTATTGTTTCGTTCTCATCTGGGTTTCCTCTTTCCGTCTTCCGGACTTTCCGACTTCCCAACTTATTATGAAATCAGGATTTGTCAACATATTTGGTCGCCCCAATGCCGGGAAAAGTACCCTGCTGAATGCATTGGTAGGGGAGAAAATGGCAATTGTTTCCCCAAGGGTACAGACGACCCGTCACCGGATCAAAGCGTTTTTGAACAAGCCCGGGGAATACCAGGTTATTTTTTCGGATACACCGGGAATCATTGAGCCGAAGTACAAACTACATGAGCGAATGATGTCGTCTGTAAAAAGTGCACTCGAAGATGCCGATCTCGCCCTGCTGATGGTTGATGCTAATGACGATTTCCAGGAATGCGATAAAATTTTCAGTGAACTAAGGTTGAAAGTGCCGGCCATTCTTGTGCTGAATAAAATTGACACAGCAGCCAATGGTAAGATTGCAGAAGCTGAGGCTTTTTTTGTGGATAAGACCTACTGCAAAAAACTGGTCAAAATATCTGCCCTTCAGAAAGTGCATTTACAAAAGTTACTGGAGGCTGTACTGACATTTTTACCGGAGGGCAATCCATTCTATAGTGAAGATGATCTGAGCGATCTGCCCACAAAATTCTTTGTAGGGGAAATGGTAAGGGAAAAAATCTATGAACTCTTTGGTGATGAGATACCCTACCATACCGCGGTAATGGTCAATGAGTTTAAGGAGAAAGATAGACTGGTGAAAATACAGGCAGATATCATCGTGCAGAGAGAGAGCCAGAAAGCGATCATTATTGGCGAAAAGGGTAAGATGATCAGACAGGTAGGTATGCTGGCGAGAGCGGATATTGAAGCATTTATTGGTCAGAAAGTATTTCTTGAACTGTTTGTGAAAGTAAGACCAAAATGGAGAGATAATGAAATGCAATTAAGAGAATACGGGTATCAATAATTTGATAATCAATATTTTAATTGTACATAATTAATTATTTAATAGAATAAATTTATAAATTATGGGTTACACAGTAGCCATTGTAGGGAGGCCCAATGTGGGTAAGAGTACTTTCTTTAACCGTTTACTGGAAAGCAGAAAAGCAATAGTAGATGATATCAGCGGAGTTACCCGAGACAGGCAATATGGTATGGCCGATTGGAACGGTAAAGTGTTTAACCTGATCGATACGGGTGGATTTGTACCTAATACCGAGGATATTTTTGAGAAAGAGATCAGGAAGCAGGTAAAAATTGCCATTGACGAGGCCAATGCCATTGTGTTCATGGTAGACGTAGCCACCGGTATAACCGACCTGGATGAAGCAATGGCCGATATGCTTCGTCGTACCACCAAACCTGTTTATGTAGTCGTCAATAAAGTTGATAATGGTACCCGCGAACTGGAAGCGACTGAATTTTATAGTTTAGGTTTCGCTCATAACTTCTTCATTAGCAGTATTTCAGGTAGTGGAACTGGAGAAGTGATGGATGCAATAGCCAATGCTATATCTCCCGAAGATTCAGAAGATACTACCAAGGATGATGGCTTACCCAAGTTTGCCATTATCGGTCAGCCAAACGTTGGCAAGTCGTCATTGCTGAATGCGCTGATTGGCGAGGAGCGAACTATTGTGAGTGATATTGCCGGTACTACCCGCGACACCATTCATACCCATTACAAACTCTTCCAGAAGGAATTTATGCTGATTGATACCGCCGGTATCAGGAAGAAAAGCAAAGAGAAGGACGACCTGGAGTTTTATTCCATTATCAGGGCCATAAAAGCCATGGATGAAGCAGATGTATGTTTATTGGTACTTGATGCCGATAAGGGAATTACGGCGCAGGACGTTACCATTTTCAGTCTCGCATCACGAAAAGGAAAGGGGATTGTGGTACTGGTAAATAAATGGGATCTTGTTGAAAAAGAAACGAATACAGCACGTGATTATGAAAAAACTTTAAAACAAAGAATTGCTCCATTTACCGATGTGCCAATTCTGTTCATATCTGTAAAAGACAAAACAAGAATTTTCAAAGCCATTGAAATGGCCCTGGAAGTATATGAAAACAAAAAGCGGAAAATCCCAACATCGCAGTTAAATGATATCATGCTCAAAGCGGTTCAGGCATACCATGCTCCCGTTGTAAGAGGTAATACGGTAAAAATTAAATATGTGACACAATTGCCAACAGTAGTGCCATCTTTCGCCTTTTTTACCAATTATCCCGATGATATTAAACAGCCTTATCGCAATTATCTGGAAAATCAACTGCGAACCAGCTTCAATTTTAAAGGGGTGCCTGTTCGGATATTTTTCAGGAAAAAGTAAAAAAAGCTGTTAAAAATTTGCAAAAGACATTTTGACCATTATCTTTGCCGCCAAATAAAAAATTTTAAAAACAAGTACAATGAAAAAAGTATTCGCAATTTTAGCTGTTGCAGGTTTCTTCGCTGCATGTAATTCAGGTGAAACTACTGAAACTCCAGCTGCTGACACAACTGCAACTGTAGCTCCTGCTGCTGCTGACACAACTGCTGCTGCTGACACTACAGCAAAAGCTGCTGACACAACTGCTGCTCCAGCTGCTCACTAGTAGTATTTGTTTTTAGACAATATTACTTCTTGCAAGAAGCTATCCCGATAAAATCGGGATAAAAAAAGTCTCCCGCCTCAGGTGGGAGATTTTTTTTGCGACAGTTTGTACCGATCTTACCTTTTTTAAACGCATGGCACCAATATTGACTTATTTTTGTCGACTTACCCCAACGGTAATGGATTGACTATTCATGTCAATCTGGCTTAAGATTGAAAACGCATTATGTTGAACGAGAAACTTTTTTTCAGATCAGAAGACGATACAGACTTTATGCCCATCATCCCCATCAATGAAAACGATGGCGATTTTGATAAGGATACAGTTATTCCAGATACCCTTCCCATATTGCCATTGCGCAATACGGTTCTTTTCCCGGGGGTGGTTTTACCCATTACAGTGGGAAGAGATAAAAGTATTAAAGCCGTAAATGAGGCTTACAGAAGTGATAAACTGATAGGCGTACTGGCCCAGAAAGATGTAAATGTCGACGACCCCGAGCCCAAGGATTTATGTGCTATCGGTACCATCGCCAAGATTGTTAAGCTGATAAAAATGCCTGATGGTGGTACCACCATCATCATTCAGGGTAAAAAAAGGTTTGAACTGCTGAATATGGTTTCAGAAGATCCTTACTTCAGGGCATCGATCCGTATGCTGGCAGATGACGAAGTGCCGACGCAGGAAGACTTTAATGCCATCGTAAGCAGTATTAAGGATCTGGCAACACAAATCATCCAGTTGTCGCCCAATCTGCCCACAGAAGCATCCATTATCCTGAAAAATATAGAGAACCCCTCCTTTCTCATTAACTTTGTCAGCAGCAACCTTAACAGCGATCTGGCTGAAAAACAGGGTTTGCTCGAAATACATGATATCCACCAAAGGGCCGAAAAACTGATCAATATACTCCAGCGAGAATTACAGTTTGCCGAACTCAAGGATAAAGTCACCAACAAAACCCGCACTGAAATAGACAAACAGCAGCGCGATTATTTTCTTCAGCAACAGTTAAAAAGTATTAAGGAAGAACTTGGTGGCGATACCAACGAGCGTGAGATAGCTGAAATGAAGAAAAAAGCTGAAGGAAAGAAATGGCCCGATACGGCCAAAAACCTGTTTAAGTCGGGTATCGAGAAACTGGAAAGAATGCATCCCAGTACACCTGATTACTCAGTCGTGTATAATCACCTCGACCTGATGCTTGATCTTCCCTGGGATGAACATACGGATGATAACTATGACCTGAAAAATGCCAAAAAAGTATTGGACATTGATCATTATGGTATGTCGAAGATCAAGAGTCGTATCCTCGAATACCTGGCGGTATTAAAATTAAAGGGCGATATGAAAAGCCCGATTCTTTGTTTCCTAGGTCCTCCCGGTATCGGTAAAACATCGTTGGGCCGCTCTATAGCACACGCCATCGGACGTAAATATGTTCGTTTGAGTTTGGGTGGTATGCATGACGAAAGTGAGATTCGCGGTCATCGTAAAACGTATATTGGTGCCATGCCGGGTCGTATTCTGCAGAATATCCGCAAATGCAAATCATCGAACCCGGTCATGATCCTTGATGAAATTGATAAGATTGGTAACGATTTTCGTGGTGACCCCTCATCTGCCTTACTGGAAGTGCTCGATCCTGAGCAGAATAACAGTTTCTACGATAATTACCTGGAACTGGAATACGATCTCAGTAAAGTATTGTTTATAGCAACGGCCAACAATATTCAGAACATACAGCCCGCATTGCGTGATCGTTTGGAAATTATTGATTTGAGTGGCTATGCAGTGGAGGAAAAAGTAGAAATCGCTAAACGTCACCTTCTGCCCAAACAAAAAGAAGCACATGGTCTGGGTAAAGTAAATGTGAAAATGAACGATAAAGTGATCGAAAAGATCATTGAAAACTATACCAGAGAAAGCGGTGTTCGTGAGCTTGACAGGCAACTGGCATCAATCATGCGATTCCAGGCAAAAGAACTGGCTATTAAAAATAAGCTGAAAACAACGCTAACGGCTGTAGATATTGAAAAAATACTCGGACACGCGAGGTACAGCAATGAAATTTATAAAACGGCTAACATGCCCGGTGTAGCCGTGGGGCTGGCATGGACCTATGTAGGCGGAGATATTCTTTTTATTGAAACCATTCTCGGAGAGGGTAAAGGCGACCTGAAACTTACCGGTAATCTGGGTAATGTAATGAAGGAAAGTGCCAGCACAGCCCTCAGCTATTTGCAGGCCAATGCAAGGAAATATGGAATTGATCCGGACGAATTTGGCAAGAAATCGATCCACATACATGTGCCGGAAGGTGCAGTGCCTAAAGATGGCCCGAGTGCAGGTATTACCATGCTTACTTCATTGGCGTCTGCTTTTACAGGGAGAAAAGTAAAACCATATCTCGCCATGACGGGTGAAATTACCCTTCGCGGACAGGTATTACCCGTTGGTGGTATCAAAGAAAAAGTGCTGGCAGCCAAACGTGCCGGTTTAAAAGAACTGATCCTTTGTTCACAAAATGAAAAAGATGTGAAAGAAATTGAGGGTGATTTTATAAAAGGGGTACAGTTTCATTATGTAAAAACCATGCAACAGGTGGTTGATATTGCACTTGTATGACATTAAAATATTACGGCGGTTAAACCATTAGCCATTGTACTTGTTATTATAAACATCAACATTTTCTTCATGTTGGTTGTTTTAAGGGTTAAAATCCCCCATCTCAATGGGGGATTCTTTTTTTCCTGCGGTTTTCTCCCTGTCCTCATGTTCTCTGCGGTAAAATTTCGCGTATGTTTCACCGCAGAGAACGGAGGAAACAGAGCTTGCGCAGGGAGATAGGAACGCCAATAAAATTGGAGATCGATTGCCTTTCTTCCCTCAGTTAGATTAGTTTTGATTGTATTGAATTATCGTATTATCATAGTAATCAGCCTTTGCCTGATGCGGCATACAATTGTTGCCCAGACTCTGGGTGGCAATGCTATATTTAATTTTCTGAAACAACCCAATACTGCCCAGTTATCTGCATTAGGCGGAGTTAATATTTCTGCACCCGGCAAAGATGTAGGTATGAGTTTTCATAACCCGGCACTGCTCAGAAAAGAAATGCACCAGCAACTCAATACCTCTTTTAATTCATTTATAGCGGGTATCAGTAATTATAGTCTTACAGGAGCCAGATATCTGGAGGAAGCAAAAACGAATATAGGAATCGGGGTTAATTATTTCAATTACGGGAATATTGACCAGACAGATGCTTCGGGAAATATATCCGGTACTTTCAGACCTAGAGACTATGTGGTGCAGGTAATGGCTTCACGCAGTCATAAAGAGAAGTGGTGGTACGGTGCTACGTTAAAATTTATGCATTCCGGTTATGGACAATACCGTTCTTCCGGAATAGCCATGGATGTGGCATTGAATTACCACGATGAAGATAAAGGCTTGCAGGCAGGTATTGTGGTAAAAAACATAGGTACCCAACTCAGCACTTATGATGGCTCGGGCAGAAAAGAAGAACTGCCTTTTGACCTACAGGCCGGTGTTACCAAAAGATTGGAAAATGCCCCCGTTCAGTTGTCAATTAGTTTTCATGACCTGCACCGGTTTAATAATTTTTACAACGACACCAGTTTCAGGGCGGGAGAGGGTGATGATGATTTTACGAAAAAAAATACCCTGCAAAAAATATTCAACCATGTGGTAATTGCTGCGCAGTTTTTTCCGCATGAGAAAATTGAACTTACAACAGGGTATAATTTTCAAAGAAGGAATGATTTGAATGGATTCAATATCAGTAATGGATTAAATGGTTTTACATTGGGGGCTGCTGTTGTACTTCCTAAAATACATATTCGGTACGCAACTGGTTTTTACCAGCGACAACTTTTCCATCAGTTCTCATTCAATTTTAACCTGAAGGGTAGTAGCTTTTAAACTTAAATCAGTTTAGTTCCTGTTATTTCTTCAGTCATCTCTATTATTTCGAGTGAAGCATTAAATTCAGCCATGAGAATAAAAGATTGCTTTTTTAACAGGAAGTCGTAAATATACCAGTCGGTTTTTGGGGTGGGAACTTTTAAAATATTGTCAAAAGAAATCCATTCTAATATGCCTTCATTACATGCCGGAGGAGGTAGTTTTTCAATTTCGGCTTCATACACAAAACTCGTCCAGTTGTAGGCTGTTGGGGAACTTTCAATTAATAATCCACAAAAACGCATATCAGAAACAGTGATACCTGTTTCTTCTTGAGTTTCTCTTAACGCTGCTTTTTTGGGTGTCTCATAAGGATCGAGTTTTCCTCCAACAGGGGTAAACATGTTCTTATTAGGTTCTTTGAAGCGTTTCAATAACATAAAATCATTATTGTGCCTCAGTACACATAATACAGCAGTTCTTTTTAATCCTTCCTGAATGTTCATGATTGATCAATTAGTCTTGTAACAAAATTTCCTGAAACCTATCTACAAACTGTGCCACATGAAAGCCATCCATTAAAGCATGATGTACATGAACAGATACCGGCATTTGCTGAACACCGTTTTGTTCTGTCATTTTCCCGAAAGTAATTTTTGGGCAGGAATCTTTATAACTAAAACAGCGTGCATGCGAAATGGCTGTAAAATTCAACCAGGGTATTGAAGAATAATGAATTACATTTTCACCTGAAATTGCCGGAATCAATCCTGATGAATTGCGTACTTCATCTATAATCACTTTCGCATGTGTGCTGAATGCGATAAAATCGGGATGGTAATCTATATAAGAGAAACCAAAACTACCATCGGGCCTGTCAATAGTGGCAGAAGCATTAATCTGGTCATATACAAACACCTGGTCCTGCTCAATAATGTAACGGAAAGGTTCTGTTTCATTCGCAGCTTTTAAAGAGGCATGCAGGTAATACAGAAAAAAAGAATAACCCTTTTCTTTACAAATGCGGTAGGCATGTTCACAGTTAACGGGTACGGTTACGCCAAAAAATGGTTCTTCAAAGCGACTAAAAAACCGGAATTGATCTTTCCGGCTCCAGTTATCAATATCTAATAAGGTCTTCATTTCAATAAGAAAGTTAATACATCTTTGATCGATTCTACCTGTCTGAAATTCGCATGATCAATGTCTTTATCAATGGTTTCATGCGCCCAGGTTGTATGATAGGGAATATGCACCGCATGACCTCCCAGTTCCAATACAGGCAGTACATCTGATTTTAATGAATTTCCCAGCATCATAAATTCTGCCGGTTGAATATCGAGGTGTTTTAAAAGTTTCTGGTAATCTGCTTCTTTCTTTTCAGACATTATTTCGATATGATGGAAATAATGTTCGAGGCCTGATTTTCTCAGTTTTCTTTCCTGATCGAGCAGATCGCCTTTGGTGGCAACCACCAGTTTGTATTTTCCCTGTAATGCCTGCAATACATCTTCCACTTCATCCAGCAATACAATGGGTTTTTCGAGCAGTTCCTTACCTAATGCAATGATTTTTTCAATTACATCTACTTTAATGGTTTTGTTGGAAAGTTCCATGGCGGCTTCAATCATGCTCAACATAAAACCTTTCACTCCATAACCATACAGATTGATGTTTCGAATCTCCATTTGCAAGAGTTCTCTGGCTACAGAATGGTGTGGCAGATAATCTTCCAGTAGCTCACAAAACCTGTCTTCTGTTTCTCTGAAATACGGTTCGTTTACCCAGAGGGTATCATCCGCATCAAAAGCAATTACTTTTATTTCATGCATAACATTCCTGTATATCTTTTATTTTCCTCCACCGGGTTTCTTGGGTAAAACAGCTTTGGGTTTATCGGCAGGAGGTGGTGGCGTACTTTTCCCGTCTTTTTTCTCCGGTGTTTTTGGTGCATTTATTTTTATATCAGACTCTGGAGCTATATCTTCAAGTTTAATGTTTTGTGGAACTTCATAATCTTCTGATGTACCTGTTCCTACATCCTCACCTTCACCACCCAGAATAGGAGTAGAATCGTTGAGATAATCAATGATGAGATCATTACTCATTACATCAGGTTTTACAAAACGCGCACTCTTATCAATTCCACAATTAGGATCAGCAGCAGCTTTGCTGAAGAAATAAGCCCAGATCGGCATAGCAGCACGACCACCTTGTCCCCATGCACTTTCTTTATTAAAGTGAATGAAACGATCGTCGGCGCCTACCCATGCACCAGCCATCAGTTGTGGTGTATAACCCATAAACCAGCCATCGCTGTTATCATTGGTGGTACCGGTTTTAGCGCCCATTTCAACAGAAGGCATTCCGTAGCCCCAGATACCACGACCTGTACCTACTTGAACTGTTCCCTGCATCATTTTTACAACAGAGTAAGCAGTTACTTCACTGATTACTTCTTTTCTTTTGGGTGTGAAAGTAGCGAGTACATTACCGTTTCTGTCTTCAACACGGGCAATATACATGGGCTTCACATTAAAGCCTCTTCCCGGGAACATGCTAAAACCCTGCATCATTTCATACAAAGAAATTTCACAGGAACCCAATGCAATAGATGGGTAGGGTTCTATTTTAGTTTTGAAATCGCAGCGCTCCAGAAAATTCACGAGTCTTTTGGCTCCATTGTTTCCTTCACTGTCTAATTGCTTCATGATATATGCCGACGCACAGTTACGTGAGAATGCCAATGCAGAAGCCATGGGCATGGCACCGCCCTGGCACGATCTGCTGGTAGCAGGTACCATGCCATATCCGCCAAAACTTTGCTGTTCATCGTATACCGTAGTGTTGGGTGTGAAACCTGCTTCTTCAATAGCAAGACTATACAAAAGTGGTTTCATGGTTGAACCTACCTGACGCTTGGTATTGAAGTTTACGTGATCGTATTTAAAAGTTTTAAACCCAATACCACCTACCCATGCTTTGATTTCGCCTGTTAAAGGATCCATTACCATAAAACCAGCCTGTAACATCTGGCGATGGTAACGGATAGAATCATAAGGAGTCATTAAAGTATCTGCTTCTCTGCCGTTATTCCAGGCGAATATGCGCATCTGGGTTTTTTCGTGGAAAGTTTTTTTGATCTCTTCATCCGATAAACCATCACGATCTAGATTTTTCCATCGGTCGCTTTGCTTCATTGCGGCTTCTAACACATTCTCATATCCTTTCCAGATCGTTTTGTTTTTAATGTTTGCCTGTCCATTAAACAACTTCTGCATAAAATTCATATGCTTGGCCACAGCTTCTTCAGCGTACTGCTGCATACGTGGATTGATGGTGGTATAAATCTTTAAGCCATCCCTGTACAGATTATAATTGTCGCCATTATTCTTTTTATTTTCCTTGCACCATTTCTTCATTTCTTCAGCCAGTATCATACGGAAATAGGGTCCAAGGCCTGCTGTTTCATCCAGCTTTTTATAATTCAGTTCAATGGGTTTTCTTTTCAGTATATCGGCCTCGGCACCAGTGAGGTATTCGTTACGGACCATCTGGCTGATCACCGTATTTCTTCTGTCAAGCGCCAGTTTCGGATTGCGACGCGGGTTATAAATGGTGGCACCCTTCAGCATGCCAATCAAAACTGCCGACTCTTCAATATTTAGTCTGTCTGGTTCTTTCTGGAAAAATGTTTTGGAAGCATTTCTGATGCCATAAACATTATCGCTGAAGGCAACGGTATTGAGGTATAAAGTGAGTATTTCTTCTTTGGTAAAATTCCGTTCCAGTTTTATGGCAATGATCGATTCTTTGATCTTCTGTATCATCCGCAGAAAAATATTCCTGGTGCTCCAGTTGTCGGTAAACAGGTTTTTGGCCGTTTGCATGGTAATAGTACTCGCACCTCCTTCTCGACCTAAAAACACCAAAGCACGTCCCAGAGAACGGGGGTCAACACCACTGTGGCTGTAAAATCGCTCATCTTCTGTGGCAACCAGTGCATTGATAACATGCTTGCTGATGTCCTGGTATTTTACATTAATCCTGTCTTCACCATTCAGGTAATATTTTCCCATTAATGTTCCATCCTGTGCGTACACCTGACTGGCGATTGATGCAGAGGGGTTTTCAATATCATCAATGGAAGGCATGTTTCCTAGCCAGCCCCAGTTAATCATCAGCAGGAATAAAATACCCCCACCAAGTGTCCAGAAAAAAATGCGCCAGAATATGCGAACAGGTTTTGACATAACAATCCACTATTGGTTCATAAAAATGATGCGTAAAGCTAAAGAAGAGTTGCTGAAGCAGTGCTTCACACTCGTTAAAATTTATCGGGTAATGCTTTTTGCATAAAAGCCCGGTATGCTGCTATATCTTTTTTGTTTTGCAATATCCTCAGGTTGGCCGGACTAATAATCTGGAACCCGTATTTATCGGCACTTAACCAGGGTAAAATTCTGCTGGCTGCCTGTGGTTTTACCAGGTCGGTATAACTTACCGCATCACTCGCAGAAGGGAAGGGGCCTACCAGTAACAATTGTATTTCCGGTACAATGGTTACGGTATTAATGGGTAACCGGCGATTGTAAAACCGTTCCTGGTTAAAACGATTGAAAGCATTACGCGCTTCTCCCACAAATATGCCATCTACTTTATTCAGCACAATTACGGCGTATTGGGTATCGCTAGGTATAAATTCATATTCCGGTTCAGCCAAAGTCAGCGGGGCAGATTTAACGGCGTTGTTTAAATTAATGCCGGCAGGTTGTTTTATTTCTCTTGGTGTTGGGGTGGCGGCTGTGCTGCTGTCTTTTCTGGGTGTTGTACTGATGATAGATGCCGGACCCGTAAGATCAATACCTCTAGTAACCGCTTCGGCTGGTCTTTCAACAGATAAATCGGTGAGGTATTTTTCAATCTCGTCTCTTCTTTTCAAAACATCAATCATCGTCATTGCTTTTTCGGCCAGTGGAGAAGAAGGGAAATTGGTCATCAGTTGCTGAAGTCTGTTAATGGCAACACTGTCTGTTTTTTGTTTGATATAGTAAATCGATTCAATGTACAGCAATTGTGGAGTCCATATAGAATTTTTATGCTGCTGCTCTGCCTGTTTTTTTGCCTGAATGGCCGCTTCAAATTTACCTTCAATAAACAGGTTATAAACATTGGCATAAGTAAGTTCTGCCGGATCTTTTTTGATAGAAGCAGATGTATTATTCAGAAACTTACTGTCGGCAAAAGTTTTGGTAAAGGTATTTTGCAGCGAATCGGCTGCTGACAGGTTATTGGTTTTTCGATAACACTGAATCAGGTTAAAACCGGCTTCCTCTGCTTCAGCAGCGCGTGGAAAACGTTTGAGTAGTTCTTCATACACTTCAATGGCAGAAGGATAATCATCTAATTGTTCCTGAAATATTTTTCCATTCTCCAGTAAACCACGGATGATCATGGTATTCGACAATTCTTTCTGCTCTTCGGTAAGCGGAATAGTATTTTGTAATGCTTCGAGGGTAAGCTCCTGTTTTTTTGGATCTGTTTTAGTATCGGCAGAAAGGGTTGCCTGGTTTTGAACAGGAATTAGTTTATCAACAGCAGACTGTCTGCGCCAGTTATCAACATTGGGTCTGTTGCCCCAACGTCTGTTGAATTCACCAAAACCACGACCGCGTAAATTACTATTGAGAAAATAAAATTCAGCGCCATTGCTGTTGAATAAATCTGCTGGCTGGTTATTACCACCCGCCGGAATGTCTGAACCAAATGAAGTTTCATCGGTCTCTTTCAGTCCCTGTTCCTTTCTTAACTGGCGAAGCAATTTTTTTAGTAGTGTTGTTCTTTCTGCTTCTGGAAGGGCCGCTATTTTTTGTACACTGTCTTCCCGGTTGATATTGTCTTCATTCAACGCAATCAATTGTAGCGCCGGTTTCCTGGTATTGATTCTTTCCTGCTCTTTTTCTTTTACCATATTTACCTGCACACTATCGTAAAACCTGAAGGACTGGCTGTAGGCTTTCCTGTCGTAATTCAGATCTCCGAGTAAAAGAAAACTTTCCTGCTTCTGTAAGGGGTTATCGTTACTGTATGAAACGCTTTTAAGCAACCATTGCTGTGCAGCGGTATAATTTTTTCTGCTGAGTTCCAGTTTGGCTGCAGCATAATAAATGATGTCGCGGTAAACATCATATTTATCCTTTTTGGCCATCTTCAGTAATTCGTTCAGGTTTTCCTGAAGGGCATTGTCTTTGTTACCGGTGGAGAGTGCAGCAATATTTAATCTCGCATACACTTCCATAAACGGATCATTGGAAAATTTAACGGCAGTCTGGTAAGATTGAATAGCGTCTTTATCTTTTCCTGCCAGCTCATATAGTTGCCCGGCCAGATAATAGGATCTGGCTTTTGCAATATGGTCGTTTCCTTTTTTTACGGCACGAACCAGGTAATTGGCGGCGCTGTCGTAAGCATTGAGTTTATAGAAAAGATAAGCACTCAGTTCATCCAGTTCGGGCTGCAAACGGGCAGGAAAAAGTGCATCGCTTCTAAGTAATGCAAGCAAACCTGCTGCTTCTGCCGCTTTGTCCTGTTCAATAAAAGTTCTGGCCATCCATATAAAACTTTCATTTCTGCTGGGCAGTGTAGTGGTAAGTTTTTTCCAGAGCGTTCTTTTTTCATTGGTAGAAATAGAGAATACACCTCCTGCATTACTGGCGTTACTCCCAATAGGAATATCGTATCCGTCATCCTTTGGTGCAAACGCATAGTTGATATACTGAAACACCATTTGAGCAGAGTCGAAATCTTTTCTGAGTAAATAGGCTTTACCCATCAACATATACAGGTTGTCAACCCAATCGCTGCGGAGATCGTGTAAAAGAATGCCGGCAGTACATTTATACAATACAGTGTCTATCTGGTCTTGTGCAGTAGTTTCCAGGTCGTAATCATAAAAAGACAGTAACTGGGTATAATCATCTCTGTGCGATTCAGTGGCCCTTTCCAGAATTTCATTGAGCCTTTGGTTGGCATTGAAATAATAGTTGAAATGGGTAACTGTATTGTTGTAAATCCTTTTTGGAAACGTAAACTTTTTATTACCCGATTTTTCAGCAGGCAATGTCCGGTTTTCGTAGGGTTTGTCTTTTTTGAGTTCAATGGTTGTATAAGGCTGCGCCATGCTTTTCAGACCAATAAAAAGCAGTAGGGCAACCATATGTGGAACCGGAATCGTCCGGGAAAATATGAATCTGGAATTACTGTGCATAAAAACAGTTTAAAAATACAGTTATTTCTGTATCAGCGATGGGTAAAACAGGATTCATCATTACCTTTAACCAGATTTTATCGTATGGCCAGCTCAGAGAATAATAATAACCTCAAACGTATCCGTAATAACTACCGCCTTGTAGTGATGAATGACGATACCTATGAGGAAGTGGTCACTTTCCGGCTCTCTCGACTGAGTGTTTATATTGGACTGAGCACTGTTTTTGTAATTCTGGTAGGACTTACGATTGCACTGATTGCATTTTCTCCGTTGAAATATTATATACCGGGTTACGGAACCAAGGAAAGCCGGACGGCTTTGCAGGTACTGAAAATGCGTACTGACTCACTAGAACAGGCCATCAGGTATAAAGAACAATATATTGACGGGGTGAAAAAAGTGCTTTCAGGTAATACACCTTCTTCACTTGATACCCTTGCCCTCGAAATTCCCAAAGCAGATATATCCAATGAATAAGGATCGACGTACCGGTTCCATTTTTCAATATGCAGGCATGGCTTCTCAATGGATCATTGTATTGGTGGTAACTGTATATTTGGGAAAATGGCTGGATGAAAAATGGGCATTTAAACAGGCATTTCTCATCTGGTTGTTACCGCTTCTTTCATTGTTAGGACTGATGATTAAGCTCATCAGAGATACTTCAAAAAAATGATACAACTGCATATGCTGAAACCTTACCGACCCTTGCTGATTCTTTTTGCGATAGTTAATGCCAGTGTTCTTGTATGGAAAAGCAGGCTGGAAAATGTGGGTATTCAATATGAAGTGGTTACTGTTGGTAATATTCTTCTCTTTTTATTTACGCTGATCAGTTTATTGCTTCAGGTGAAAGCGTCAGCCAATAAAAACCCGAATGCCATTGTGCGGGCCGTGATGGTAGGTATGGGGATGAAACTGATTGGTTTTGCAACTGCACTCTTAATTTATATTTCAATGGCAGGAAAGGAAAAAAGCAATCCTTCTGTATATGTTTGTTTGGGTTTATACCTGATTTATACGTGGCTGGAAGTACGTTTATTCCTGAAGCAGAATCCAAAAAAGAATGCCTAAAGCTGAACATCCGATGCAGGCTTTGGCTGCATTTCTACCTGAAGGCAGTTTTGAACAGGTGGTCGCGTATATACAGCGATACAGGGTTCATCTTACCATCACCAAAAAAAGAAAGTCTGTACTGGGCGATTACAGGCATGCCGGTATTGGGAAAAATCATCGCATTACGGTAAACGGTGATCTCAATAAATATGAGTTCCTTATTACTTTATTACACGAACTGGCACACCTGCTCACATTCGAACAATACAGGCACAGGGTGGAAGCGCATGGACCGGAATGGAAAAACTGTTACAGCAATTTGCTCATCGACTTTGTGAAAATGGGTGTGTTTCCTGAAGATATCACAATGGCACTGCAACGTTCTATCATAAACCCAGCTGCTACGGCCAATGGCGAAACCGATTTACTCCTGGTACTTCGTAAATACAACACCAAACAAACAGGCTTGATACCCGTTGCAGAAATTCCTCCGGGAAAATTATTTCAAACAGAAAATGGCCGCGTTTTTGTAAAAGGTGCACTCCGAAGAAAAAGATTTGAGTGTTTGGAAGTGAAAAGTGGGCTTCGTTATTCCTTCAGTGCGGTAACAGAAGTACGGTTACTGGAAATAGCACCTGCGTAAATAACCCTGCGAAAACTCCCTGTCCTCTGCGGCTCAGCGGTGAACAGAAATTCATATTCACCGCTGAGACAACAGAGGCTTTCGCAGAGGGTTAAAAAAAGAAAAGTCCGTTCACACAACTTGTATGAACGGACTTTATAATTAAAGTTTTTAAGCTACTGCTTGTTTCACAAGTGCCGCGGCTTCACTTAATTCGATGGCAGACTGTACTTTCAATCCGCTTTCATCAATCAGTTTTTTGGCTTCAACGGCATTGGTACCCTGTAAGCGAACAATGATAGGGATATTGATATTTCCCAGTTTATTGTAAGCCTCAATAACACCCGCCGCAACACGGTCGCAACGAACGATACCACCAAAAATATTGATCAGGATGGCTTTTACATTCGGGTCTTTCATGATAATGCGGAAACCGGCTTCTACCGTTTGTGCATTTGCTGTACCACCTACATCCAAGAAGTTGGCTGGCTCACCACCACTTAATTTAATCATATCCATAGTGGCCATGGCCAATCCTGCACCATTAACCATACAGCCCACATTGCCATCCAGTTTTACAAAGTTCAGGTTGTATTGTCCTGCTTCCACTTCTGTAGGATCTTCTTCTGTTACATCTCTCAATGCAGCAGTATCGGCATGACGCATCAGGGCGTTATCGTCGATATTCATTTTACAATCTACTGCAATGATTTTCTCATCGCTGGTTTTGAAAAGCGGGTTGATTTCGAGCATACCGCAATCCAGCCCAACATAGGCATTGTATAAATTGGTGACGAATTTTACACAGCTTTTAAATGCTTCACCACTCAATCCCAGGTTAAAAGCAATTTTTCTTGCCTGGAAACCTTGCAGGCCACCACCGGGATGAACCCACTCTTTAAAAATTTTCTCAGGGGTATTGTGCGCCACTTCTTCAATATCCATACCACCTTCGGTACTGTACATGATTACATTCATACCTTTTGCACGGTCGAGCAGAATGGAGAGGTAAAATTCTTTAACGGGGTTGGGGCCGGGATAGTACACATCCTGGGCAACCAGTATTTTATTCACTTTTTTACCTGCTGCACCGGTTTGAATGGTTACCAGTGTGCCACCCAGTATATTTTTGGCAATACTTGCCACATCTTCTACGCTTTTAGCCACGGCCACACCACGTTGTTCCGTACCTTCAATTTTCCCCTTACCACGACCACCAGCATGTATCTGGGCCTTGATTACAGCGAAATTATTACCCGTTTGGGTCTTTATTTGACGATAGGCTTCCTCAGCGGCCATAACTGTATCAACCGCAATACCTTCCTGCACAGGCACATTGTATTTTTTAAGGAGTTCCTTGGCTTGATATTCGTGAAGATTCATACTCGAAAAAATTTTTGCGAAGATAAGTGAAACAGCCATTCAGATTTATGCAGAATTATTATTGTTGTAACATTAATTTTCCTATTTTTACGATGCTCTAAAACTGTAAAACAATAAAACATGAAAAAATTAGTCCTTACCATGGTAAGTGCCGCCATGATAATTGGCATTTCTTCTTTCACTTTACTGAAGAAAAAAGCTCCTTTAACTTTAAATGTTACTGAAAAAAGCCGCATCGACTGGATCGGTTCTAAAGCTGGTGATTTTCACACTGGTAGCTTTTCATTGAAAGGCGGACAGGTTCAGGTAGACAACGGTAAACTGACTGGTGGTTCATTTGTAATTGACCTTGCTAACCTGAAAGTAACAGATGCTTCGGGCGATCGTCTGGCGGGTCACCTGAAAAGTGCCGACTTTTTTGATGTGGCTAAATTTGCTGAAGCTACTTACACCATCAGCAGCGTAAACTATACCAACGATACCAACTGCGAAATCAATGGTACACTGTCATTAAAAGGTGCAAGTATCCCCGTAAAATTCAATGCCAATATCCGTAGCGCAAGCGAGAAAGGATTCTTTGGTCAGGCTTATTTCAGCGTTGACAGAACTACTTTTGGTGTGCTTTACAAAGGACCATCAAATGATGTGCAACTGGCAATTCACCTGTTTGCAAAATAGCAGCAATAAACATACTTTTAAAAGGAGATCATCTGGTCTCCTTTTTTTATGTCCATACTAAACTTATTTTTAGGGTATGTATCGATTATGCCTTCTTGTTTTTTTGTTTGCAGCATGCAGAACAGTAGCACCATTGAAAGTTAATCATGGAATAAAAGGCTCATCGTTTTACAGTAACGTTGCCTCTTATCAATGGAAAGAACGAGACTCTCTGGCGCTGCAATTATTGCTGGACGGAAATATGCCTTCATTTTTAAATCGGTTTGTACCGATACATACCAGCATCAAAAATGAAGAAGGTAAAACCATAAAAGTAACGTACTATGTAATGCCTGATTATCTTTCCATCGGTACTAATGACGATTGGGCAAGGGTTCCTTTAACACCCCAGACAGCACAGCTTATTGCAAACCGTTACAATTGTTTTTTGCCCACCCGCAAAATGGTGAATGATATCTACCAACAGGCGGGCGTAAAACTTGAACCTGTGCCCATGTTTGCATTCAGAGACAGTACCGTTACCATGTGGCAACATCACCTGATGATTGAAGGACAAAGAAAGGGGAGAAGCGGATTGATTGCTGGGATAAAAAAAGATGTAGTAATCAGCCCCAAACTCCGTTCAAACGGAAAGAATGATCGGGTAGCCATTTATGGGTGGCATAAAATGAACGGGCAACCCATTCAACCGCTATATACGGGTCATGTAAACTGGTATGTTGATTATAGTCATGGTATTCGTTTGGTTTACCAGACTATTTGGATAAATGGGAAAGCGATGAATTACAAAGATGTTTTGAATGATCCTTCTCTGAAAAATCTGCTGTGCGATGAGGATGTGTGTGATTATTTTAGTTATTGAAAATTACAGATAACGCTCTTCAATAACTGATTGATGGTGGAGCATATGCCCGAAAATAATATAGGCAAGTGCATTAGCCGTCATCCTGTTGCCGCTTGCCACACCTGCATGGGCCAATTGTTCGGGCTGAAGCGACTGTAAAAGGAGGTCGGTTGCTTTTCTTACAGCAATGAATTCTTCTTTAATTGAAGCAAAAGACCTGTTGGCTGCATTTGCATTTTCGGCATAACTGTTTTCATCAAAAGAAGCCAACGGGGTTTCGTCTTTCCGTGAAATACGGAGTAAGCGATACGACATGATTCTTTCTGTATCAACAATATGCTGTAATAAATCTTTCAAAGTCCATTTGCCGGGAGCATAGGCATAATCGGCTTTTGCTTCGGGCAGGCCAGTGTAAAACGCTTCCAGTGCTTTACCATATTGTTCCGCCAGTTTTGCTGCGGAATCAGCTTCAACTTTACCGATATATCCTTGAAAATAAGAAGGGAAATCATTCGTTTGTGGTCGGCTCATTTTAATGTGCTTTATTCTTTTTAACAATAGCTGGTTTGGATTCAGTATTGCTGATAGTGGCAGTGTTAAACTGGTCGGCAGTTACAACTGCATTATAGGCATTTACAATACCACCTGTTTTAGATAATGTTGTAAAAGGTACAATATCGGCTTTTGCACCGGGTCTGAAACATAAATTAGCCGCCTCGGGTATCAATACCGATTTTTCAATAATCTTCTTTACCTGTGTAGCAGACAGGTTAGGATAGTAAGAACGTATTAAAGCTGCGATACCGCTAACAATAGGAGTAGACATGCTTGTTCCCTGCTGGTTGCCATATTGGTTGCCACCGGGCATGGTAGAATAGATTTTTACACCCGGTGCAAATACATCTACCCGTTCTTTTCCATAATTACTGAATTCTGCTGTAAGGCTTCCGCTGATTTTGGGATCGCTGCTGGCGCCTACGGTAATAAAATTACCGGCAACTGTGTTCCATTGTTTCAGCCATGGATTTGGAAATACTTCTTTTTCATCAATATTGGCGCCTTCATTTCCGGATGAATGCAATACCAGTACATCTTTTGTTTCTGCATAGCGAATGGCACTGTCGACCCATGCTTTTTCAGGTGAAAAAGATTTCCCAAAACTCATATTGATGACTTTGGCGCCATTATCAACAGCATAACGAATGGCCAATGCAATATCCTTATCATATTCATCGCCATCAGGCACTACCCGCAACATCATAATGCGAACATTGTCTGCTACGCCGTCGATACCAAGGCCATTGTTTCTCTGTGCTGCAATTAAGCCACTTACATGGGTGCCATGATCGGGATCGGGACCCATAATATCAGCATTACCATAAAATCGATCGGCAAGACTGTAATAATTATCGCCAATTACTTCAGCGCGGTAGTCTTTGGGTGCTTTCTCTTTTGATTCGAAAGCAGATTTTTTTCCGTCGATATATTCTTCAAGCTGTGAAAGCAATACGGTGTTTTTTTCTTCAGCATCCAGACCAATCATTTTCATACAGGTAAGAAAGCCCATTTTGGCTTCTTTACCCATACGACTGAGTGGTTGAAACTTTTCCAATTTTTCAAAATTGTATTCATCGCAGCCCATTTCCTGTCGCAGGATTTTATCATGTTT
The DNA here is from genome assembly GCA_943372605.1 of Chitinophaga pinensis. Taxonomy (GTDB): domain Bacteria; phylum Bacteroidota; class Bacteroidia; order Chitinophagales; family Chitinophagaceae; genus Sediminibacterium; species Sediminibacterium pinensis_H. The sequence goes on from CALRZI010000008.1 coordinate 147,007, forward strand.
TTTGAGGGCTTTCGTAGTTACTTCCACAAACATCAGCTCCATCTGTTCTTCTGCACTGAAGTTGAGTTCGTTTAACGCTTTTTTCCAAAGCACAAACTGGTCGCGCTCTTTTTCCGTCATTTCCTCGGGGTTCAAAACCTTATCGGAGAACTGGTTTTTCCAGCGATGAAAAATGCGGGAGCGTTCATCGGCTGCTTTTTTAATGTTTCTGCCGTCTTTATTGCCGAGAAAATTCCATCCATATACATCATCAATATATCCATTACTGTCATCATCAATTCCGTTGCCGGGAATTTCTTTCGGGTTGCGCCATAAAACAGGTTTAAGATCTTCATGTGTGGTATCGATACCTGAATCCAGAACAGCTACAATTACAGGTTGTGCTTTTTTATTGTTTGTGCGGAGGAAGTCGTAGGCTTTATTCAGACTGATGCCATAGAAGGAGTCTTTGGCAATATCCATCTGGTACCATGTTCTTGGTATTTGCTGTGCATATGCATGGCCCGAAACAATCACGAGTGGCAGCGCCACTAATCTTATTATCCCACGAAACATTGAAAGTATAATTTTACTATCCTCACAAATTTCCGTAATGATAATGAAAATTTAATCGCTGTTCTCTTTTTTAGGATAATCTTGGCGTTAGACTAATTGTTTTTTAAGCAGGGAGGAAGTTTTTTTAGTTTTCCTTAACAACTTGCCTGTTTTAAAATAACTTTTATATGGACGCTGTTTTTTGAAATATCGTCTATAACAGTACATAAACATCAGATATACACCAGTTTGTCGTTGATAAAACCATAGATAATCCTTATTTTACGAGTACAAATACTGCTTATGGGTGATCTGGATATTTTGCTGCAGCAAATGCTGCGGCTACCAGGACTGGATACTTTATGGGAAAATGAATGGGGCTCATTGAATGGATGGCTGTATGGGATCAGTTATTTTATGATTTGTGTAACCTGTTTTATTATTCCGGTTATTATAGGCCGGTACCTTTTTAAAAAACAGGTAAATCCTTTTTACCAGCGTATTTATTTTCTTTTTGGGGCTTTTATACTTGCAACAGGAATTACTTTTTTCCTGGATGCTCTTTCTGTATGGATACCTATTAACACTATTAAGGCAGTTGCCAGCCTGGTAACAGGTGTCATAAGCGTAATTACGCTTGTGTATCTTTTTAAATTTTTGCCTAAGGCGTTTTTACTCCGCATTTCTAAAAAAAGAGAGCAGATCAGAAATGATGAACGTTTTCGAATATTAGTAGATGAAATAAAAGACTATGCCATTTTCATGATCGATGCAGAAGGCAGGGTTGCTACATGGAACAAAGGCGCAGAAGCAATTGAAGGGTATACCGCCGATGAAATAATTGGAAAACACATATCTATCTTATTTTGTAAAGAAGATAATGATAAAAAAATACCGGAATACAATCTGCAAAGAGCCAGGGAAACAGGTCGTTATGGGGGCGAAACAAAACGATTAAGAAAAGATGGAACTGTTTACTGGTGTAATTTTGTAGTTACTCCCCTGTATGATCATACAGGGCAGTTATATGGTTATTCCAAAATAACACGCGATGTAACGGAAAGAAAAGAATTGCAGGACAGGGTTAATCAATTAAACCAGAATCTGGAAAAACGTATCGAAGAAAAAACCAGAGAAGTAATTGTTAGCGAAAGACGATTCAGGGCATTGGTTGAAAACAGCCATGATGCAATATCATTACTCAACGAAAAATTTGAAGCAGTTTACAGAAGTCCGGTCTCTATGCGTGTAAAAGGTACGGTGGCACCGGAAGGACAGCGAACAAGCATGATAGATCAGGTACATCCAGATGACAGGAGATTGGTGAAAGAGGCTTTGGAGTATGTCATGGATCATCCCGGAGAACCATACCCGATTTCATTTCGAACAGCACATAAGGATGGTGATTATGTGTATGCTGAAGGTTTTTTTACCAATATGCTGCATGATGAAAGTGTAAAAGCAATTGTAACCAATTTACGTGATGTAACTGAACGAAAAAGAATTGAAGAAGATCTTCAGAAAACTTTTAAGGAACTGGAAGATTATAAAGATGCTTTAGATAAAGCGGTTACGGTATTAATTAATGATCCGGATGGGGTTATTAAACATGTAAACGATAATTTCTGTGAAACTTCGAAGTACACGAGAGAGGAATTGATAGGTCAGCATTACAGCTTGTTTGATGTGGATGGAGGAACGTCGGAACAATCTGATCGGATCCATGAAAGTATTACTGTCAACAAAATCTGGAAGGGCGAAATGCTGAATAAAGCTAAAGACGGAAGATTGTATTGGGAAGATGCAACCATCATGCCTTTTTATGATATTAACGGGCAGGTGTATCAGTATATATCCATACGAAATAATATTACTGATCTGAAAATGGTTACAGCAAAATTGCACGACCTGAATAGTGAACTTGAAAATATTGTTGAGCAACGAACTGAAGAATTAAAAGAAGCCAACAAAGCCATGGAGTCGTTTAGTTATTCTGTTTCGCACGACCTGAGAGCGCCGCTGAGAATTATTGACGGCTATGCCGATATTTTACTTGAAGATCATGCTCACCAGCTCGATGAGGAAGGAAAGAGAATACTGGATATTGTAATGAATAATGCACGCAGGATGGGAAAACTTATCGATGCATTGCTCAACCTTTCCCGCCTTGGCCGAAAAGAATTATCAGTAAAGTTGATTGATATGAACGTGCTGGTAAAAAAAGTAATTGATCAGCAAACATTCCCCGGTAAAAATCCGGTGGAGATAAAAATAAATGAATTGCTGCCATCTGTTGGCGACCCGGAACTACTGGAACATGTATGGGGTAATTTAATTTCAAATGCATTAAAATATTCTTCCAAAGCAAATAATGCAGAGGTGAAAATTGATAGTAAAATAAATGGAGAAGAGGTAATATATTCGGTGCAGGATAATGGAGTAGGTTTTGACATGAAATATGCTGAAAAATTATTTGGGGTATTCCAGCGATTGCATAAGGTGAATGAATATGAGGGTACAGGTATCGGACTTGCCCTGGTTCAGCGAATTGTGCACAAGAATGGTGGAAGGGTCTGGGCAGAATCGGAACCGGATAAAGGAGCTGTTTTTTATTTTTCATTACCTGCCAATCAAAAATAAATTTATTGACTAACAGCCAAATATTAAATCCAACATCATGAGCGCAGAAAGAGTTGAAATGTTATTGATTGAAGACAACCCCGATGAGGCGGAACTGACTATCCGTAGCCTCAAAAAAAATAATTTAGCCAATCACCTGATTCATATTGATGATGGGGAGAAAGCACTTGATTTTATTTTTTCTCAGGGCGAATATTCGAACAATACAGCATTGATGCGTCCGAAGCTGATCTTACTTGATCTGAATCTGCCCAAAGTGGATGGGCTCGAAATATTGAAGCGTGTTAAATCAGATGACAGAACCAAAACCATTCCCGTAGTCGTTCTTACTTCATCCAAAGAGGAAAGAGATATTATAGAGAGTTATAAGTTGGGCGTAAACGGCTATATCGTTAAGCCGGTAGACTTCAATTCTTTTACAAAAGCAGTGGCTGATATTGGTTTGTATTGGTTAATCCTGAATGAGCCACCTGCATAATTACACAGCTACCAGACAACTGCTTATTTTTTATGACCGAGCAACTGAAACTACTTATTCTTGAAGATGACAGCATGGATGCTGATTTGATCCAAAAGATCATTCAGCGTGCTGGCATTGCATTTTCAGCAGTGGTGGCTTCAGATCGTGGTGAGTTTCTTCGTGCTATTGAAGGGAATGAATACGATATTATACTTGCAGATAATTCATTGCCTCAATTTGGATCGGAAGATGCCTTGCAATACGTTAAAGAAAACGGGCTTGAAATTCCTTTTATTCTGGTAACCGGAACGGTTTCTGAAGAATTTGCTGTTAATATGTTACAGCAGGGTGCTGATGATTATATCCTGAAGAAGAATATGAATCGTCTTCCTGCAGCTATTCTCATGGCGATCGAGAAAAAGAAAAGCCAGAAACAAAAGGAGCAGGCGGAAGCAGAGCTGGTACTGTCGGAAAAAAAATACAAAGCCTTATTTGAAAACAGCCCGATGCCCATGTGGATGTATAGTAAACCCGATTATGGGTTTCTTGCAGTAAACAATGCAGCCATTGAGCATTATGGCTATTCGCGGGAAGAGTTTCTTTCTATGAAATCAACACAGATAAGGCCGGAAGAAGAAGTTGAAAGACATATTGCATACACTAACCAGCCGGTAGGCAACCAGTATGCGCAAGGTATCTGGAAGCACCGCAAAAAAAATGGAGAAGTTATTTCTGTGGAAATTCATGCGCATGATGTAACATATGACGACAAGCAGGCACGACTTGTTTTAATTAATGATGTTACGGAAAAACTCAAGATCGAAGAAAAATTAAAAGAAACACTATCAGAAACAAGACGCTTGGCAGAGAGTTTGCAGGTGGTGAGAGAAGAGGAGCGGACAAATATGGCCCGTGAAATACATGATCATCTTGGACAAATGCTCGTGGTATTGCGTTTAGAAATATCGCTTATTAAATCAAAGTTGCCGGAAGGAGAGACGGTGATTCTTGAGAAAGTAAACAATGCAATTAATACGGCCAATGAAGTAATAGCTACTGTCAGAAAAATTGCATCAAAGTTACGGCCTGCTTTATTGGATGATATGGGTCTTGTGGCCGCACTCGAATGGCAGGCCAGAGAATTTAAAAAGAACACAGGTGTGCTCTGTACCTTTTATGAACATGATATGGAAACGATAACAGGTAAGATTGATAAAGCAGTAGCAAATGCTTTGTTTCGCCTGTACCAGGAGGCACTTACCAATATCATTAAACATGCAGAAGCCACCCGTGTGGAATCTTCTTTAAAATATGCAGATGGTTATATTACTTTACAGATTTCGGATAATGGGAAAGGCTTTGATCCGGAAATAGTAAAAAATAAACAAACACTTGGCCTGGTTGGTATGAAAGAACGTGTATTGATTATGCATGGAACTTTCGATTTGCAAAGCGAGCCAGGTAAGGGAACATCTATTATTGTTAAAGTACAGCTATGAGAATATTGATTGCAGATGATCATCTTGTTGTGCGTAAAGGATTGAAATTGATTCTTGCGGAAGCCTATTCTTTGGCACATATTGAAGAGGTTTCTGATAGTGCGGATCTTTTGATGGCTGCTGCAAAATTTGACTGGGATGTAATTATTTCCGATATATCCATGCCGGGTAGGTCGGGTGCAGAAATTATCAAGGAATTAAAAGCGATAGCTCCTAAAACCCCCATTTTAATTTTAAGTACACATCCTCCAGAACAATATGCTTTGCGAACCATTAAGTCGGGAGCGTCGGGTTATCTCACGAAAGAAAGTGCACCAGAAGAACTGGTAAAAGCAATTGAATATCTCCTGGCCGGGAAAAGATATCTCACTCCCGAAGTTGCAGACCTGCTGGCAGAATCGCTTGGCGGTGAGTACACTGATAGCCTGCACAAAAATCTGTCTGACCGCGAGTTTGAAATATTCAAACAAATTGTAGAAGGAAAAACCGTTACTGAAATAGCAGGCTTGCTTTCTGTGAGTAAAAACTCCATCAGTGCCAGCAGAAGCCGGATACTTGAGAAGATGCAATTACAGACAACTACCGATTTAATTAAATATGCCATCGAAAAAAAATTATGGCAGGAATGAGGTTAAAAATGTCGTTGTAGTATTTGCCCTACAGAAAAGATTACAAATACAGGCTCATAATTACAGTATGTACAATTGGGTTACTGGCCCTACCTTAATTTCTTTGCATTGTTAATGAAATGAATTATTTCAGACAGATTCTTCTCTTTGGAGATGAAAATCTGCTGCAATAAGTGAAAGGTATTTAGTCGGTAACGCGACGAGATTGTAAAATGTAATATGTGGAAATAATCATAGCAGATGATCATAAAATGGTTAGGAAGGGTATAAAACTGATACTGGAAGCGGCTTATCCCGGAATTTTTGTGGATGAAGCAGATGATGGAGCACAGTTGGTGAAGAAGGTGTCGCATAAAAAATGGGATATTATTATTTCTGATATATCGATGCCGGGACGTTCTGGTGTAGATGTGGTGAAAGACATTAAACAAATTTCACCCGATACACCCATACTTGTATTAAGTACACATCCGGCAGAGCAATATGCCATCCGGATTATTAAGGCTGGGGTTTCCTGTTACTTAACGAAAGAAAGTGCTCCTGAAGAACTGGTTGAAGCAGTAGAATCGCTTCGGCAGGGTAGAAGGTACTTTACAGACGAAGTCGTTAATCTGCTGGCCCATACGATTGATGACAGGGGGAGCGAAAAGCCACATGAAAAGCTAACGGATAAGGAATTCGATATTATGAAGCAATTGGCACTGGGGAAGAGTGTTACAGAGATATCTAATTCGTTTTCAATAAGTAAGAACACAGTTTCTACCTATAAAACAAGAATTTTTGAAAAAATGCAGGTGCTGCATGTAGCAGATCTTATCAGATATGCCGTCGATCATCAGTTTTAAGGAATAGGGTACTACAGACGCCCGTGTAGTGGAACCACTACGGGCTGGTTCACAATACAACATCGTTTTTTGGAATCTGTCCAACCATGATCCAATGGGGTGCAAAGTTTCTTTGCACCATGAAAAAAATATACACACTGTTACTGATCGCTCTTCTGGCTGGTTGCAGTAAGAACGATACTCCGGCGCCAACGCCAACAACACCCCCGGTTACAATTGTACCGCCTACAACTTCAACAGGAACTGTATGGCAGTTAACGGGTATTGCTATCAACAACATACCTCAAACACTTACACCGTTACAGGCATCATTCAAGATGACCTTTCATAATGATGGTCGTTATGCTGACAGCGATGGAGTAAATGGTAATTGGGCATATCCCAGTGCCGATAGTCTGAAAATTGATCAGATTAATCTCCCTACACCCATTTCGGTGAAATATAAAGTGAGGGTTAAAACAGCAAATCTCTTGTCGTTAACACAAAGTTTTACAGACAAAACAATTGATCTGACTTATGAAGCGAAATAATTTGTTTTTTTTCATTATATTCATAATCAGCTTTGTAAGTAGCAAACAGGGCTTTGCTCAAATCAACATGGTGTACTCGATTGGCTGTGTTGGTAATACGAATGCTACCCAGCCAGTGTATAGTGGAGCAATTGCAGTAGATGGCAAAGCCTGTTTCAATTTGTCAAATGGTGTGAACACTTTTGAAGAGGGTAAAAGTGGGTTGTTCACCAATAATTGTGAAGTGGTACCCAGTGTGGTTTCCCGGAATGTAATTCAGTTAAATCTTAGAGTATTTCCAAATCCTGTGATTACTACTGTAACTGTTAAGTCTCTTGACGTGTTACAGGTGGCCGATGCATTGTTGGTAACCGTGTATAACATGAGTGGCCAGTTAGTAAAGAATACCAAAACCAACTTTAGTGAATTAGGCAGAGGTTTTACAATGGATCTTAGTGGATTAAGAGCTGGTGTATATGTGTTGAAAGTAAGTTCTCCAACTGCTTCTGCTGAATTTAAATTAATTAAAGTAGACTAACGCAAATGAGAAAACTAATTGCCAGGCTGACTGCCTTAGTGGTCTGTTCATTCCTGTTTACCTCTGATCTTTTTTCGCAGGGTGTACCAGATGGAATTATTTTCCAGGCACTTGCCAAAGATCCAAGTGGTGTTCCGGCCAGAGGACGAAAAGTGCATATTAAGGATGCAATCATTCAAACTACTGCAACAGGAACGGTAGTGTATTCGGAAAGTTTTGTGTTGACAGCATCAGAAGATGGGGTTTTTACGATCACCATCGGAAAAGGTACCCGGTTGAGCGGGGCAAACAAACTGAGCGATATTGATTGGAACGCCGGTCCCTTTTTTCTGAACATAAAAGCGGCTATTGAACCAACAATTGTCACACCAGAATGGAAAGCAGAAGAACAATATGTTGACATGGGTACTTCACAATTCTGGACGGTGCCTTTTGCTTTTACAGCCGCTAGAGTTGCCGGACTTGAACTCTACCTGAAAGCAGCAGATACAGCTACCATGCTGGCACCTTATTTACGTAAAATAGATACTGCATCGCTCAGTAACCGCATCGAGCAATTATTGAAACTGAGTGATACTTCGAATATGCTGAATGTATATCTCAGGAAACTGGATACAGCTTTAATGTTGTCGCCCTATTTGCGAAAAGGAGATTCAGCAGGATTGGCCAGCCTTATTGGTGGTAAACTCAATATGACTGATACGTCTGCAATGCTTGCTCCTTATTTGCGCAGGGGTGAAGTGGTAAATTCTGATGGTTCAATAGGTGCTAAACTCAATATAGCTGATACCGCTGCTATGTTGGCAGGTTACCTTCAAAGAAATGATACAGCGAATTTAAGTAACAGGATCAATGATAAATTAAATACAGCAGACACCATTTCGCTGAGTAACCGGATTGATGCAAAACTGAGCAGTGCAGATACGGCCACAATGTTGTCGAACTATCTCCGTAAGAGTGATATTGGTTCAATTGGAGGAGGTGGTGGTGGTTCTTCGGAAAATAACGCACCCGATCCCAACAAACTAAATATTTCAGATACGTTGGCTATGCTCAACGGCTATCTCAGGAAACTGGATACAACGCTTATGCTGAGTTCTTACCTGAAAAAATTTGATACCGTAATGATGTTGAACCCGTATTTGCGAAAAGCAGATACATTGTTGTTAAGCGACAGGATCGATGCGAAATTAAATATAGCTGATACTGCAAGTTTGCTGAGTCGTTTTTATACCACAGCTTCTGCTATCGCCGATCTTGCTGCAAAAGAAGATGCAGCAAATAAATCATCGAATACCGGATTGGGAACCAGCGATATTTTATTTCCTACACAAAAAGCGGTAAAAACGTATGTTGATTCTGTACTTGCTGCGGTTTCAGCATCACCTGATGCAACAACTACTGTTAAAGGCAGAGTTCAACTGGCAGGCGATCTCGCGGGTACAGCAGATGCACCAGTGATTGCAGATGGAAAAATAACTACCGCGAAACTTGCAGATTCAGCAGTGAGTTTTTCTAAAATTCAAAATATAGCAGCACAGAAAATTATTGGTAATCCAGCCGGAACAACTGCTACAGCGAGAGAAATTACATTGGGTAACGGACTTGCTTTAAATGGTGATACATTAAATGTAGTTGGTGGCAGTGGTGGAGTTTCCTCTGTTGATACTTTCACCAGTAATATTACCGTGTATTCAACCAACGGTTTGGGTAAGTACACCCAGGGGCAAGTTATACCTGCAATTGGAAAAACAGCATCGCAGGTTTTATTAGATGCATTAACACAAACAATTCCCCCCACTTATGTACAGCCCACTGTGGGTGTGAGCAGTTCACCATCGCCGGGAACAGTAGAAATAGGAGCAGCACTGAATATTACCTTATCATCTTCATTTAATCAGAATGATGCAGGCGCACAGGCAAGTGTAAGTTTTTCAAAAAATGGAACAGGCCTGGGTGGTAACACTGATAATATCGCTTCGCTTATAGCTTCGGTATCATACACAGCAACTGTAAGTTATGGACAGGGGCCTGTAAAAAATAATAACCTCGGAGCGCCAGACCCAACCGGACGAATTAACGCTGGCAGCAGAACCAGTGGTTCAATAACATTTACACCGCAGGCGAGGAGATACTGGGGCTATAGTGCCACTGCAACACCAACCGATGCAGAAATAAGAGCAGCATTAGGCGGAGGTTCTGAATTGAGCAGTGCAAAAGCCAAAGGGTCATTCGATATTGCTATTAGCAGTGGAACACATTATGTGTTTTTCGCTTATCCGGCAACCAGTGGTTCACTTAGTTCTTTAAGTGTTGGAGGCTTTGGAAGTTTACCTGCGTTTACATTAATCACACGTTCATTTACCAATGTAAATGGCTATGCGCAGTCTTACAATATCTATGTAAGCCAGAATACATTCGCTACTACCGTATCAAATATTATAACCAACTAATTGATTATGAAGAACCGCATTCTGTCAATAATCATACTTCTTTTCATTGCAGGACCTGCCGTTTCGCAGATACCCTTGGTGAGTTATATAACTACCAATGGTCCTGCACAATACCCCACACATATTGACAGTCTGGGATATGGTGGTTTTCGCGTTGTAAAAGACGTTACGGAAAGAAATGCCATTACTACCCTGCGAAGAAAATATGGAATGGCGGTATATGTACAGTCAAACGACAGTCTTTACATTCTCCGCGATGCCACATTGGGTAATAGTAACTGGGTATCATTTGGTGGTGTAGGTGGTGCAGCCCCCGATCTGAGCGGTTACCTTCGGATTAGTGATACTGCTACGATGTTGAGTCCATATTTATTGAATTATTATGGATTGAAGTATGCAGACACCGCGGCAATGTTGAGTGGTTATGCCCGGAACGGAACAGTGATTAAATATTCAGACAGTGCCGCGATGCTTTCTGGTTATACACGATGGGGACACTCATTGCTTTATAACGACACAGCATTGATGTTGTCAAACTATGCAAGAAACGGACTCGTGGTGCAATACAGTGATACGGCAGCGATGTTGTCAAACTACGCAAAGCTGGCGGATGTGATCAGGAGTGTGGATACTGCAGCTATGTTGTCTAATCGGTTGAAAATAACAGATACGGCAACGATGTTGTCGAATTATGCAAGAAACGGATTGGTGGTTAGATACAGCGACACTGCTTCCATGTTATCTAATCAGTTAAAGATAACTGATACTGCAACAATGCTATCAAACTATGCAAAGATTGTTGACGCGATCAAAACTGTAGATACTGCTGCTATGTTATCGAATCGTTTGAAATTAACCGATACGGCAACGATGTTGTCGAATTATGCAAGAAACGGATTGGTGGTTAGATACAGCGACACTGCTTCCATGTTGTCTAATCAGTTAAGGATAACCGATACGGCAACCATGCTATCAAGCTACGCAAAGATTGCTGATGCGATCAGAGCAGTAGATACTGCTGCTATGTTATCGAATCGTTTAAAAATAACCGATACGGCAACGATGTTGTTAAACTACGCGAAGCTGGCAGATGTAATCAGAAGTATAGACACTGCTTCCATGTTATCGAATTATGCAAGAAACGGATTGGTGGTTAGATACAGTGACACTACTTCCATGTTGTCGAATCAGTTAAGGATAACCGATACGGCAACAATGCTATCAAACTACGCAAAGATTGCTGACGCGATCAGAGCAGTAGATACTGCTGCTATGTTATCGAATCGTTTAAAAATAACCGATACGGCAACGATGTTGTTAAACTACGCGAAACTGGCAGATGTAATCAGAAGTATAGATACGGCCTCCATGTTATCCAATCGTTTAAAAATATCAGATACTGCAACAATGTTGTCGGCATATAGCAAATCAGTTGAGAATGTAAAGTATAGCGATACGGCTTCGATGTTGTCGAATCGGTTGAAAATAACAGATACGACAGCTATGCTGGCAAACTATGCAAAACAGGCGGAGACGGTAAAATATACCGATACATCTGCGCTGGTGTTTAACCGGTTAAAAGTGAGCGATACTGCTGCAATGCTTTCGAATAGATTGAGAATAACAGACACTGCAACCATGTTGAGTGGTTATGCCCGGACCGGACAAATTGTTCAGGTAGATACAGCGGCACTTTCCAGCCGTATTAATGATGCTGTTAAAATAAGTGATAGTACAACGGCATATGTTACACCTAAGCAGTTAAGTGATACTGCCGCATCAATCAGGGCAAGTATTGGTTCAGGTGGAACTCCATCGGGTATCGATACGTTTACCACCAATCCAACATTGTACCTGCCAACAGGTTATACGCTTGGTAAATACGTAAACGGAAGTGTGGCACAATGGAAGGGGCTTACTGCCCGGGAGGCGCTGCTTGAAGCGATTGTGACCACTATTCCTCCCACTTATACAGCACCAACAGTATCGTTGTCATCGTCGCCATCAACCACTGTAGAGATTGGCTCTTCTGTTTCTGTTTCTTTAAATGCAACTTATAATCAGAATGATGGTGGTGCAGCTACGGGAACAGTTTATAAGAGAGGTGCTACTACTATTACCTCACCTGATGTAGTTACGATTACTGCTCCCACATCATTTTCAGCACAGATCAGTTATGGACAGGGGCCGGTGAAAAACAATAACCTGGGAACCCCTGATCCAACGGGTCGTATTAATGCAGGTACGGCTACAAGTAATACCATTACTTATACACCTGCATACAAAAGATATTATGGATGGGTGTCGGATATTACCGGTATCACTACAACGGGTTTTGATGATGCCATTATTACGTCATTGGGTAATGAAATGAGTTCGAGCAGGGCCAAAACATGGAATACAGGCGCTCCAACAGGATCGCAATATTATGTATTTGTGTATGTGGGAACGGCCGGTGCATTAAATGGGGCTTCCTTCAATGGTATTCCTTCATTGGGTGCCATGAATATGGTGTTGCGACAGTTCACCAATGCTCAGGGTTATACAACGAATTACTATATCTACTATACCAAACAAGCTCAGTCAACCAGTTCTGATATTGTTACGAACTAAATACTGCTAAGATGAAAAAGTTATTCTACTTATTACTGTTGTTTATTTCAGTAAACAGTTACTCGCAGGTGTATATCGGCGCAGATGGTGCCATGCATCCATCGGGTAATTATTTCGCAGGTAAACAGGGTGAGTTCCAGTCTGGTCTCTTTTTGCTGACCCGGATTAGTGAGCGTGATTCTATTCCTGTATGGCAACGAACCTTCGGGATGCTCGTGTATGTACGTAATACAGACTCGATCTATGCGCTGAAGTCGCCAACCCTGGATAACAGTAACTGGACAAACTTTACCGCTGGTAGCAGTAGTGGTAATGTTGATCTGAGTACACTGGTTAAGTATATCGATACCGCTTCGATGCTCGCAAACAGGTTGAACATCAGTGATACTTCAAACATGTTGTCGGGGTATGCCAAAGTAGGACAGTTCGTGAGTTTTAGTGATACGGCAAGTATGTTATTGAGCAGGCTGCGGATATTGGATACCTCTGCAATGTTGTCGGGGTATGCAAAAAGAGGGATGGTTGTTCAGTATACTGATACGGCCAATATGTTATTGGGATACCTGCGTGTAATTGACACTGCTGCCATGTTATCCGGTTATGCAAAAAATGGTACAGTAGTAAAATATACTGATACGGCTACGATCTTGGCAGGTTATGCAAAATCGGTAGATAATCTGAACAATGTAAAATACAGCGATACGGCATCAATGTTATCGAATCGTTTAAAGATATCTGATACTACAACCATGTTGGCAGGTTATGCGAAAGCGTTAGATAATTTGAACGATGTGAAGTACAGCGATACGGCATCAATGTTATCGAATCGTTTAAAGATATCTGATACTGCAACCATGTTGGCTGGTTATACGAAAGCGTCAGCTAATCTGAACAATGTGAAATACAGTGATACGGCAACGATGTTGTCGAATCGTTTAAAGATATCTGATACTGCAGCTATGCTGGCTGGCTATGGTAAAAGTGTAGATAATGTGAAGTATAGCGATACAGCATCGATGTTGTTTAATCGGTTAAAAATATCAGACACTACTGCAATGTTTACCGGGTATGCAAAAAGTGGATCGGTTGTAAAATATACAGATACTTCAGCATTGGTATTTAATAGACTCAAAATTAGCGACACCGCCGCGATGTTGTCGAACCGCCTGCGTATTTCTGACACGGCAACGATGTTGAGTAAATACGCAAATAACGCATTAGTTGTAAAGTATACAGATACCGCAAATATGTTGCTGAGCAGGTTAAAGATCAGTGATACTGCGGCAATGTTAAGTAGTCGTTTGAATATAGCTGATACTGCTTCTATGTTATCAGGATATCAACGCGTTGGAGGGGGGAATAACGAATCAGTTGTGAAATATGCTGATACTGCAGCGATGCTGAGCGGATATATGAAAGCAACGGATGTTTTTCAAAACAGCGACACTACCACAATGCTGGCACCATATGCAAAGAAAGTAGATGTCGTAAACAATACAGATACAGCTCTTCTGTTAGGCAACTATGCCCGTAAGTATGAAATAGTGAGACCTTCAGATACAACGGCTATGCTCAGCAATTATGCAAAGGGAGATCATGTAGTGAAATATGCAGATACCAGTGGCATGTTATCAAACCTGCTTCGTATAAGCGACACTGCAAATATGCTCGCAAACCGTATGAGTTTCAGCGATACAGCAGATATGCTGGCCAATCGTCTTCTTATAACTGATACAGCTACGATGTTATCGGGTTATATCAGAAATACTGCCATGCGAAAAGACTCGGCATGGTTAAGGATAAATTCTATCTATCCTGCAACCAATAATATGGATAGTATGTACACGATGGGTAAAGTAGCCATTGGTACGTCAACACCTGCAACTTCTGCAATACTCGATCTTACTTCTACCAATAAGGGCTTCCTTATGCCGCGTATGACGGCAACTGAAAGAGATGCCATCATAAACCCGGTTGCAGGTTTACAGATATATAACACAACTACCGGATTGATCAATTTTTATAATGGCACCAACTGGTCTATCTCCAGTATCAGAGATACCATTGTGTACACGGTAGATGATTCTATAGGACTTGCTACTCCTGCATCAGTAAATATTAAAGCAGGTGCTATTCAGGTGGGTTCAGGACAATTACTGGCAACTGCTCCAACATTAACCTTCAGCAGTAATATCAGAACCGGGCAGGAAGGCTGGACAGGTGATACCAGATTTGCTTATGATAATAACGGTTTTTTAATATCTCATAATGGTGCTTCCGGTCAAGGTTCATCGCCAAAAGGATTTGGTCTTGGAACAGGAGGACGCAGTAATGATATTTTTATCAGCGATTCCGGCAGAGTAGGTATTGGATTACCTCTTGGTTCTTTACCTGTAGCAAAACTGCATAATGCAGGTTCTACCATTTTTGGAACAAAACTGCACAACGATGTTCCCGGTGGTGTAATTGGTACTGCTGCAAATACGGTAGACAGTTTTACTGTAATTGCTATTCCTCAGATTACTGCCGGACAAACTATTTCACTTCCTAACCCTAGTAATACAACCCCCGGTAGAATAGTGTCTGTTATTAATACAGGAAATACATGGTTTAATATCAATGGATTGAAACTGGTACCGGGTTATTCTCAGTCAGTTATCTGGAATGGTACAGCATGGGTATTAAATGGTGATGGTGCCGGTGTGGGTGTGAACTTTATACCTTATGTGTACAATGAGTTTAATAATTATATGGGTCTAGGTATGAGTAGCCTTTCGGCTAATACTGCACAGGGAACTACTTCTTATGGCGATAGTAGTTTGACACTGAATACAACCGGTGCAGCCAATACCGCTGTAGGTTTCGGTGCGCTAAAAGTAAGTACTGCTAATAATAATACTGCTGTTGGTTATAAGTCATTATACAGCAATACAACAGGTGTTGCCAATACAGGTTTAGGTAATCAAACATTAAGCCTTAATACAACTGGTTTCAGAAACACTGCAATAGGCAATCGGGCATTAGCGGCCAATCTTTCCGGCTCAAATAACAATGCGACCGGCTTCAATACTTTATCAGCTAATACGACCGGAACTGCCAATAATGCATATGGCGCTCAGGCACTCTTTGGGAATACCACAGGTTCGGGAAATGTTGCCATTGGTAATCAGGTATTAACGGCGAACACATCTGGCAATAATAACGTTGGCATGGGTAACAATGCACTGGGATTGAATATCGCTGGCAACAATAATATAGCTATCGGTAATCAAACATTGTACAATAATGGAATAGGCAGTAAAAATATCGCATTAGGCGATTCGGTTTTATTACAGAATAATGCCGACAGAAATATTGCGATTGGACATCAATCGTTAATCGCTAATACATCCGGTACATACAATATTGCTATTGGTGATTCTGCTTTGGGTGCAAATACAACAGCCTCAGGTAATACTGCCCTTGGAAAATTTGCAGGCAGAAATAATACAACAGGTACAGGTAATGTATTTATTGGAAATAATGCCGGATATACAGATGGTACGGTCTCAACAGTAGCAACGGTAAAGCATGCAACCGCCATTGGTAACAATGCGCAGGTAACTACAGATAGTTCAATGGTGCTGGGTGGAACAGGAGCAAACGCCGTAAGAATTGGTGTGGGTACTACCGCGCCAAATGTTTCGGCCCTTTTAGACCTTACTTCAACCAGTAAAGGATTTTTAATGCCCCGCTTAACAACAACCGAGCGCGATGGCATCATTACACCAGCTACCGGATTGCAGATTTATAACATAACAACGGGTACTGTTAATATATACGACGGAACCGCCTGGACAAAACAAATGTCGGGCATTAAATCAACCGTAAATGTTACGTTTGGCGATACAACAATTGTAGGAGGTCCAACAGCCGCTACGGCTCCAAGTTTAACATTTAGCAGTAATGTATTAGGTGGTCCCGGAGGCTGGAATGGAAATACAAAGTTCTCTTATAATAATGCAGGTTTTTATATTTCACATAATGGCTCAAGTGGTCCACCTGCCGCACCTCCCGGTTTTGGTTTAGGTACTGGCGGCCGACAGAACGATTTATTTATTGATGCTACCGGTAATGTTGGTATTCACCTGCCTTATGGAGTATCGCCTTCTGCTACTTTTCATAATGGAGGATCAACTTTGTTCACTACATTACCTGTTGCAAACCTTGCAACAGGAGGTGTTATTGGTACTGCGGGTACAACAGTAGATAGCTTTACCGTGTTTGCGGTAAATCAAATAACAACCGGACAAACATTATCATTACCTGCTCCAACTGATGTTACAGCAGGTAGAGTGGTATCGATCATGAATACTGGTTCTGCTTTCTTTACCATGAATACGGGAACAATTTATCCGGGTGCATCTCAATCTGTAATCTGGAATGGAACTGCATGGGCATTAAATGGTGACGGCGGCGGCGGAATAACAGGTGGTGGAGCCATCAATTACCTGCCAAGATTTACAACAGGCAGTGTAGTGTCTAATAGTACCATACAGGATAACGGATCGCTGATCAGCACCACTTCACCCAATGGTATTCTTGCAACAGGAAATTTTGGAACAGGTGCAATTGGTAATGGAACTTCGCCTGCTGTTTCAGGTGCAGGTACCCGTATGATGTGGATGCCGTCTAAAGGAGCATTCAGAGCAGGAACGGTATCTACATCGCAATGGGATAGTGCTTCAATTGGTAACTATTCAACAGCATTTGGTTATAACAATACAGCCAGTGGGGCATATTCAACATCATTGGGTAATGGTAATACAGTTAGCGGTAGTACTTCTAATGCAATGGGACAAACCAATACAGTTGATGGTAATAACTCTGTTGCGCTGGGCTTTGGTAATTATTTAACAGGAAACAAATCAACAGCAATAGGTAATAATACGGCTGTTGCGGGCGATTTTGCAACAGCAATAGGCTTTAATGTTTCTGCGGCACAGACTGGTTCAATGATATTGGGTGACAGTTCAGGTACCACCATGCAAACAGATACTAAAAATCAGATGCTGACAAGGTTTGCAGGCGGTTATAAAATATTTACAAGTGCAGGTACAGGTCTACAGATAGCACCTGGTGGTTACATGCGTTACAATGCCAACTATGGTAGTTTAATGGATGCAAGATCATTGGTAGATAAAGGGTATGTAGATAGTATTAAATCAACCATACCTGCAGGTGCTGGCGGAAGTTTTACAGGAAGTGGTACAGCAAACTATCTTACGAAATTCACGGGAACGACTGCAGTGGGTAACAGTGTGCTGATGGATAATGGTAGTATGATCAGTATGAATGCAGCCAATGGATTTCTGGCAACAGGAACTTATGCATCAGGAAGCATACCAACTACAAGTGCCGGTACCCGTATGATGTGGTATCCGGGTAAAGCCTCCTTCCGTGCAGGACATGTAACAAGCAATCAATGGGATGATGCCAATATTGGTGCATATTCTATAGCGATGGGATATGATGTTCGGGCAACGAATACCTATTCAACTGCTTTTGGTATCAGTACGCTGGCATCAGGCAGTGTATCAACAGCGTTTGGTAATAGTAGTGTAGCATCCGGTACTACAGCCACTGCATTTGGTCATAGCAATAC